>JBAYTX010000054.1:0-22969 GCA_041675415.1 Rhizobium sp.
ACTGCTCGATGCCCGGCCGGAGCTCGTCCGTCAGCCGGAGCGCTACCAGCATGCGCACAAGTCGAGCTGGTATTTCCACGACGCGTCCCTCGATCACATAGAACAGATCGAAAAGGAACTGAAGGCGAGCGGATTGTCCGTGCGACTCGTCTATTCGAGCGGGCGGGATCTCGATGTGCTGCCCGGCAATGCCGACAAGGGCAAGGCCCTTGCCTGGCTTTGCGACCGGCTCGGCATCGCCCTACACGAAGTGGTCGTCGCCGGGGATACAGACAACGACCGCGGCATGTTCATGCTCGAAGGCGTGCGGGGCATCATCCCGGGCAACGCGTATTCCGAACTGCGCCGGCTCGCCGAGGAACGCGACAACGTCTTCCTTGCCGATCGCGCCCGCGCCGACGGCGTCATAGATGGGCTGCGACACTGGCAGGCCCTCGTAGGCCGCGTATCGCTGCATAGCCCAAAAGTGGCCGGCAAGACCACTTGACCTAGCGTGTGGTTGATCCAACATCAACGGTCAAACGGTTGTACAGGTGATTCGCCTCGTCAGACGATAGATATCACCAAACGAACACAACCACAGCCTAAGCTTGAACAGAGGAGACAGCGGGATTTGACCATCATGAGCCGGATAGCTTCCGACGTGCATTTGATGTTGCGGCGGCCGCCGCGGCAGCAATATGCCGCCCTGTGCTATCGGCCGCGCAAGAAGCAAGGGGGTCTCGAGATTCTCCTGCTGACGAGCCGCGACACCGGCCGATGGGTGATCCCGAAAGGGTGGCCAATGCCCGGCAAGAAGTCCCACGCAGTTGCGGAACGCGAGGCCTATGAGGAAGCCGGCGTCAAGGGTAAGGTCTCCCGCGAGCCGATTGGCTATTACAGCTACGCCAAGGGTCTGGAAGGCGGTCTCAAGGTTGCGTGCAAGGTGCAGGTCCATGCGCTCGAGGTCAAGGAGATGACCAAAGACTTCCCCGAGAAGGGAATGCGCCGGCTTGAATGGGTGAGCCCCGAGGAAGCGGCCGCCCGCGTCCGGGAGCCGGAACTGAAGGTGCTGCTGCATCAGTTTGCCGAAAAAACGGCCAATGCGCTCGCCAAGCCCAAGAATTCTGTCAAAGCCTCGTAAAATCGGGCTGTCACAAAACTGTCATATTGCGCCCGCGCGCCTTTGCCACTAGGGCAAATGGCGAGTTCGGAACCTCGCGCAGAACCAGACGGTCTCAGCGGCGTTTCATCATCATCTACAGGAATCCGTGGAAGAGCGACCTCGAAGGATCGCCCCTCAGGAAGGCAGTATCGTCATGGCCAAGTCACCACCCAACCTCGTCAAGCCCACCCTCGACAAGGACCTGGACAAGTTTGCATACGTCGAGGAGGCAGCCCAGCACATTTCCCGCGGCTACGCGCCGATCGGCATAGGCCTGATCTTCCTCGTGACGACGATGATCTTCGCCGGAGCCTATGTGATCAACCAGGCGGGCGCCGTCATGGTCGTCGCGGCGTCCGCCATCGGCGCCTACATGGCGATGAACATCGGCGCCAACGACGTCACCAACAATGTCGGCCCGGCCGTCGGATCGCGGGCCATGACCATGATGACCGCGCTCGTCATCGCGGTTATCTTCGAATCCGCCGGCGCCCTGATTGCCGGTGGCGATGTGGTCTCGACCATCTCCAAGGGGATCGTTGACCCGGCACAGGTGCCGAACGCCGAAGTCTTCGCCTGGGCGATGATGGCCGCCCTCCTTTCCTCCGCCCTCTGGGTCAACCTCGCGACCTGGATCGGTGCGCCTGTCTCCACGACCCATGCCGTGGTCGGCGGCGTCATGGGCTCGGGAATTGCCGCCGCGGGCATCGGGGCGGTCAACTGGGAGTCGATGATCGGAATAGCCGCGAGCTGGGTGATCTCGCCGCTGCTCGGCGGCGTCATCGCCGCCCTGTTCCTGGCCTTCATCAAAGAATTCATCATCTACCGACACGACAAGATTGCCGCCGCCCGTCGTTGGGTACCCATCCTGATCGCGCTGATGGTCGGAACCTTCTGCGCCTATCTTACGCTCAAGGGCCTGAAGCAGATCATGCATGTCAGCCTTCTCACCGCCGTGCTGGTGGGCCTGGTTACAGGTACGATCGGCTGGGTCCTCAGCGTGCCCCTCATCCGGCGCCAGTCCGTAGGGCTGGAGAACCGCAACCAATCGCTCCGCAAGCTCTTCCGCCTACCGCTCATCTTCGCGGCGGCACTTCTCTCCTTTGCCCACGGGGCGAACGACGTGGCAAACGCCATCGGCCCCCTCTCGGCCATCGTCCATGCCGTGCGCGCCAACGAGATCGCCGCCAAGGTCGAGATTCCGATCTGGGTGATGGTGATCGGCGCGACCGGCATTTCGCTCGGCCTCTTCCTCTTCGGCCCGAAGCTCATCCGCCTGGTCGGCGAGCAGATCACCAAGCTCAACCCGATGCGCGCCTATTGCGTCTCGCTGTCGGCGGCAGTCACGGTCATCGTCGCCTCCTGGCTCGGCTTTCCGGTCAGTTCCACGCACATCGCCGTCGGCGCGGTCTTCGGCGTCGGCTTCTTCCGCGAGTGGTATACCCGTAATTCAAAGCGGCGGATCGACTACATCCGCGCCAAGTCGGACCGCTGGGTCGTCGAGAAAGTGGCAGACCGCAATTCCGATGAAATGCGCCGACGCTATCTCGTGCGCCGTTCGCATTTCATGACCATCGTAGCCGCCTGGATTATCACCGTGCCGGCCGCTGCCGGGCTTGCGGCCGGTCTCTACTGGGTTATGTTCCTGCTCTTCGTCTGAGCAAGGGAATGATCATGCGCGCCAATTACCAGATGCAAAGGCTGTTCGTCGCCGCAGGACTTTCGGCAGACGGGAGTGTCGAAGCCAACCCGGAGCAATTCAACTATCTTGCCAACGTGTTGCGGATGGCGGAAGGCTCCGAACTCCTCCTCTTCAACGGCCGCGACGGTGAATGGAAGGCTACCCTCTCCTTTCCGACCCGCAAGCGGATCGTCATGACCGCCACGGAGCAGACGCGCCCGCAGCCCGAACCGGCCGACCTCCACTTCCTCTTCGCTCCGCTGAAGGTCGGGCGCATGGACTATCTGGTGCAAAAAGCCGTCGAGATGGGCGCTGGACTACTGCAGCCGGTGATGACGCAGCACGTGCAGGGCAAGGTTACCAGCCTCGAGCGACTACAGGTCAACGCGATCGAGGCGGCGGAGCAATGCGGCATCCTCTCCATTCCAACCATTGCGCCAGTCGCGAAATTACGGGATCTGCTCGACAGATGGCCCAAGACGCGGCGGATCATCTTCTGCGACGAGGACAGCGCGACGCAGAATCCGCTGCCGGCACTCGGCAAGATCAGCGAGCGATCGCTCGCCCTGCTCGTCGGCCCCGAAGGCGGCTTCTCCGAGGAGGAGCGCACGCTGCTGCGCGGCCTCGATTTTGTGACCGCCATACCGCTCGGACCGCGCATTCTGCGCGCCGATACGGCAGCCGTTGCCGCGCTCGCGGTCGTTCAGGCGGCAATCGGCGACTGGCGATAGAAAAACGCGGACCTGCGGGGCCCCCGCGCCCTTCCGATTTTTTGACCGAGACTTGAAAGAATTTCACTTGCGCACCAGCTAAATCCGGTCCAATCACCCTTCCACAAGGTCCGGTTCCCGGGCCGGCCGGCACCCCAACAAGGTCTATTCCATGGCTCGCGACACGACCGATCACACACCTCTCACATCAGTGCAGGAAATGGTCGATTACCTGGCTGCGGGATGCAAGCCAAGGGACGATTTCCGGATCGGAACCGAGCACGAAAAGTTCGCTTTCTTCAAGGCGGACAATAGCCCGGTCCCCTATTTCGGCGAGGCCAGCATCTCCGCTCTCCTGAAGGGCATGCAGTCCAAGCTCGGCTGGGACCCGATCATGGACGGCGAAAACATCATCGGACTCGCCGGGTCCCATGGCGAGGGCGCCATTTCGATCGAACCAGGCGGCCAGTTCGAGCTTTCGGGCGCGGCGCTCGAAACGCTGCACGAGACGTGCCGCGAATCCAACCAGCACCTTGCCGCGCTGCGCGAGATCGCCGAACCCATGGGCATCCGGTTTCTCGGTATCGGCGGCAGCCCGAAATGGACCCTGGCAGATACGCCGCGCATGCCGAAGTCGCGCTACGAGATCATGACGCGCTACATGCCAAAGGTGGGAAGCAAGGGTCTGGACATGATGTACCGGACCTGCACCATCCAGGTGAATCTCGACTTTTCCTCCGAGGAGGATATGCGCCGCAAGATGCGCGTGTCGATGAAACTGCAATCAGTCGCAACCGCGCTCTTTGCCTCTTCACCCTTCACCGAGGGTAAACCGAACGGTCTTCTCTCCTGGCGCGGCGACATCTGGCGCGATACCGACAATGCACGCGCCGGAGTATTGCCGTTCACCTTCAACGACGATTTCGGCTTTGCCGACTACGTCGAATGGGCGCTCGACGTGCCGATGTATTTCGTCGTCCGCGACGGGCGCTATCACGATTGCACCCATGTGACGTTCCGCCAGTTCATGAATGGCGCGCTGAAGGGCGAGATCGCCGACTGGGAGCCGACGCTTGGCGACTGGACGAACCATTTGTCGACACTTTTCCCGGATGTGCGGTTGAAGCGATTTCTGGAAATGCGCGGCGCGGACGGCGGTCCCTGGCGGCGCATCTGTGCTTTGCCCGCCTTCTGGGTAGGGTTGCTCTATGACGATGCAGCGCTTTCGGCCGCCGACGAACTGACCCGCGCATGGAGCCCGGCCGATGTCGAGGCCATGCGCGACGCGGTTCCGGTGAAGGGTCTGAAGGCCGAGATTGCTGGACGCGGTCTGCTCGACCTTTCCCGCGAAATCGTCGATCTGTCGCGCGGCGGCCTCAAGGCCCGCGCCCGGCTCAACAGCGACGGTCAGGACGAGAGCATCTTCCTGACATCTCTCGACGAAATCCTCGCCAAAAAGGCGACGCTCGCCGATGATTTGCTGGTGCTCTTCAACGGCCGCTGGAATGGCGAGATCGACCGGGTCTTCGAAGAATACCAGTACTGAGCCGCGTTCCGCCGAGCGATCCCCGGCCAGTGCGGCTGCGCAAAAACCGGTTTGCGCTCGGCTTTTTCCGGATATAGTGCGTTCAGTATATACTGCACGCAACAGGAGAGGGCTGCGGATGCTACCACTTTTTGACATGATGTTGCGGGCGCAGAACGGCATGGCCATGGATGCCATGGCGAAGCAATTCAACCTCGCGCAAGAACAGGTGGCGCAGGCGATGGCGGCGCTGACCCCGGCCTTTTCCTCGGGCCTGAAGCGCAGCACGGCCAATCCTTATGATTTTTCGGCGTTGATCAACGCCATGACATCGGGAAACTACGCGAAGTATTTCGAGGACATGAGCAAAGCGTTCACGCCGCAAGGGATCGCCGACGGCAATTCGGTGCTCGAACAGCTTTTCGGATCCAAGGATGTTTCCCGCGCAGTTGCGGCTCAGGCTGCCCAGCTGACCGGTATCGGCCAGGATATCCTCAAGCAAATGCTTCCGGCCTTGGCCGATACGATCATGGGCGGCTTGTTCAAACAGACCACCGGCCAGTTCAGCGATGCGGCAAACCCCTTCGCCAACACGCCGATGGGCTCCATGACGCAACAATGGCTGGAAAATACCGGGTTTGCGCCGAAGGCCAGACCGAAGGAACAGGTCAATCTGTTCGACAATCCGTTCACGCAGGCCATGCAGCAGATGTTCGGCGCGCAAAAGCCCAAGCCAGCGCCGGGCAGCGATAATCCGTTCCTCGACAATCCCTTCGCCAAGGCATTTCAGGAGATGATGAGCGGAAATTATGGCGGCTCGTCCAACGCGCCCTCGTCGTCTGCCCAGAAAGACACAGCGAAACCGGGATCCGGCGAAGAGGCCGTTCCCGGCCTTGCCGCCATGATGAACTCCATGTTCGACAGCGGACTGGAAGTGCAGAAGAGCTATCAGAAGAGCATGGAGCAGATCTTCGACAGCTATCTGGATGCATCCGCGAAAAAATCCGCCTCAAAGCCAGGTACGGAAGACGAAACACCGTCCGGCGACAGAGAGGCCTGAGGCGACCGCAGGGACGCTCCCGACGCCTCTGGAACCGCTTCGGAGCATTGCATCAACCGCAGTGGAATTCCTCCTGGCTGCTCCGTTTTTGTTCTCCGGAGCATCCGCTGCCTGCGGGCTTTGCGTTCACACGGGAAAACCACCTGCCAGACCGCTACGGAGAAGGTGCCGGCACAATCACAATGAAAAAGCCCGGCGACAGGCGGACCGTCGCCGGGCAAGCGGCAGGGCTAATTGGCAATCACCCTGCGGGGATGGGGACACTAGTCGGACTTTTCACCGCCCAGCGCACGCAAAGAACGAATGCGCGCCGTGCGCGCCAGAAGCTGCGAAGGATCGTCCGCAATGCCTGAAATCCTGAGGATGCCGTCGATATCGGATCGAGAGAGGCCAATATCGTTCAGCTGAAAATCATCGAGGTCAGCAAGGCGGTTCGCAGCCCGTCGGTTTCGCATCGCGCGCCAGACGGATTCTCCCGCAGTCCAGGCGGCAAGAAGACGTGCGGTCAGCGTCGGCCGGGGGACTGCGATATCAAGTTCGAGCATCCGTTGGGTCGTGCGCATGGCGGAAAATCCTTTCAATTTCGGCACGAGAAAATGCACCCCGTTCCGCCAGTGCGGACGGGTTCTACCAGGAACTAAAGAGACTAGATCGCCGGCTCCTCCGGCATTACTGATTTACGAGGCCACAATGCTGAATATCTATTGATCAGTCCAACGAATGTTTCTAATTGTTATCATCAATCGACCTTATGGATGTTTCTCATGTCGGCGCCTCTTGATATCGACCAGTTGCAGACCTTCATTGCGATCGTGGACACCGGGAGTTTCACGAAAGCTGCGGCCCGCGTATTCAAAACCCAATCTGCCGTTTCCATGCAGATGCGGCGGCTTGAGGAGAGGATCGGCAAGCAGCTTTTCATCAAGGACGGCCGCGGAAACCGGCTGACCGCCGAAGGAGACAAGCTCCTGAACTACGCGCGACGGATTATCCGGCTCAACAGCGAGGCGATCGCTGCCTTCGACGACAATCGACTGGAAGGCACGCTGAGGATCGGCACGCCGGACGACTACGCCGATCGATACATGCCTGAAATCATAGGGCGATTCGCCAAGACACATCCCAATGTCGAGCTCTATATCGTCTGTGAACCCTCGGTCGATCTCGCTGAAAAGATGGCGCGCGGCGAGCTCGACATCGCGCTTGTGACCCACAATCCGCGCGCGCGCAGCTCCGACGTGGTGCGCACGGAGCCGCTGTGCTGGGTCGCCTCGGCGAACCATCCGCTGCGTGACGACGCACCGGTGCCGCTCGCGGTCGGGCGCCGGGACTGCAACTGGCGCCAGCTCGCATGTTCGGCGCTGGACGCGGACGGGCGCGATTATCAGATCCTGTTCACCAGCTGGTCATCGACCGTGGTCGCCGCCGCTGTACTCGCCGGAATGGCTGTTTCAGTCCTGCCGGAATCGGCGCTACGCACCGGCATGAAAGTATTGACCCAAAATGACGGCTTTCCTCCTCTGCCGCCCGTGCAGATCGGCATCATGAAGCGCCCTGGCCTGTCCACGTCGCTGACGAATGCGATCACCGATCACATTACCGCCTGCCTCGACAACATCACGCCTGCCGTGGTCGATGACGGCCTCGATGGCGATGTGAAATCCTATCCGCGCTACTATCCCCGCCTGCGGGCCGGGCATATGATCCCGGGCTGGTAAATCGGACCGGCGGGAGGATCTCACCCCCTGCTCCGAGGCTCGCTGGCGTTTGCGGTTACTTGAAGAGGTGCTCGCGGATGACGGATTTCCATTCGTCCAGCATCTGGAGCGCTGTTTTCTCGTCGTGCTGTGCTGCAAGCCGCAGCATTGCTCCGGACAGATGCATAAAGAGGATGGAGCGCGCCTCCATGCGCTCGGCAGTGCCCTGCGTTATCAGTGGCGCCGCCGCCGCGCGGAAAATCGCGGCGAGCCCTTCACTGTGCTTGCGCTGGAGCTCCATGAGATCTCGATCGATCATGCTCGCAGCCCAGAGCGCCGTCCAGACAGGATCCTGGCGGTACACCGCGAAGTGCCAATCGATCGTATGGAAAATGGCCTCGAGCATCTCCTCTATGGAGGAGACAGCCGCGAAGAGCTCGGTGAGCCGCGCTCGCGTGGCTTGCGTCCGCCGGTCGAAGATCGCGCGCACGACAGCGGCCTTTTCCGGAAAGAACTGGTAGAGCGATCCGATCGGAACGCCCGCGCGCGCCGCGAGATCGGTCATTCTCATGTCGACGATACCGCGCTCGACGATGAGATCGGTCGCCGCTTCAAGGATAGCGTCGAGCCGCTGGATACTCCGTTCCTGCTGAGGTTTCTTGCGCAGCTTGATGCGCGCGGGATCTCCAGGCTTCGTCATTTCCGGTTCCATGCCACAAGCGTGGGTAATCGCCCCCGGCAGACCGGGAACTCGCTGAGGACGTCATAACCGAACTCAATGCACCTTTTCCTGAAGGAAATTGATCGACTTTTCGATAACGGTAAAAATGCGCGAACCGGGGCATGAATCCCGGTTCGCGTTTAATTCCAAGCCTTCTTCGCCTGTCCGGCGGCGATACCATAGCCCCGGGCCCTAGCTTCAGGCCGCACTGTGTCGGCGCGGCCCCGAAGGAAGACGTTCAGCCAGATCAGGCCAGATCGAAGCGGTCTGCGTTCATAACCTTGGTCCAGGCCGCAACGAAGTCCTTCACGAACTTCTCCTTGTTGTCATCCTGGGCATAGACTTCGGCGTAAGAACGCAGAACCGAGTTCGAACCGAAGACCAGGTCGATGCGCGTCGCCGTCCACTTCAGCTCACCGCTCTTGCGGTCGCGGATTTCATAGACGCCGTTGCCTGCCGGATTCCACGTATTGCCCATATCGGTGAGGTTTACGAAGAAGTCGGTGGTCAGGGCCCCTACGCGATCCGTGAACACGCCATGCCGGGTGCCGCCATGATTGGTGCCCAGGACGCGCATGCCGCCCACCAGCGCCGTCATCTCAGGAGCGGTCAGGCCCATGAGCTGGGTGCGGTCGAGCATCAGTTCTTCCGGGCTGACGACATAGTCCTTCTTGAGCCAGTTGCGGTAGCCGTCATGGATCGGTTCCAGCACGTCGAAAGACGCCGCGTCGGTCATCGCATCGGTCGCATCGCCACGACCCGGAGCGAACGGAACCTCGACGTCGCATCCTGCGGCCTTCGCCGCCAGCTCGACGCCGACATTGCCGGCAAGAACGATGATATCGGCGACGCTTGCGCCGGTCTCGGCGGCAATGCCTTCGAGCACCGCCAGAACCTTGGCGAGGCGCTGAGGCTCGTTGCCTTCCCAGTCCTTCTGCGGGGCGAGACGGATGCGGGCACCGTTTGCACCGCCGCGCATGTCAGAACCGCGGAAGGTGCGGGCGCTATCCCAGGCTGTGGCGACCATCTCGCTGATGGTCAGGCCGCTATTCATTATCTTGGCCTTGGCGGCAACGACGTCGAAATCGGTACGGCCTGCCGGAACCGGATCCTGCCATATCAGGTCTTCGGCCGGAACGTCCGGGCCAAAATAGCGTGCCTTGGGACCCATGTCGCGGTGGGTCAGCTTGAACCAGGCGCGGGCGAAGGTGTCCTTGAAATACTCCGGATCGGCCATGAACTTCTGGCAGATCGCGTTGTAGATCGGATCCACCTTCATCGCCATGTCGGCGTCCGTCATCATCGGGTTGTGGCGGATCGAAGGGTCGCTGGCATCGAGGGGCTTGTCCTCTTCCCTGATGGTCACCGGTTCCCATTGCCAAGCGCCGGCCGGGGACTTCCGCAGCTCCCAGTCATGGCCGAAGAGCATGTCGAAAAAGCCCATGTCGAACTTCGTGGGATGGGTCGTCCATGCACCTTCGAGACCCGAAGTCACGGCGCGGCTTGCCAGCCCGTTCTGGTTGGGGTTGGTCCAGCCCATACCCTGCTCGCAGATATCGGCGGCCTCCGGCGCGGGGCCGAGCAATGCGGCATCGCCGTTGCCGTGGGTCTTGCCGACGGTATGACCGCCCGCGGTCAGCGCGGCGGTTTCTTCGTCGTTCATCGCCATGCGTGCAAAGGTTTCCCGCACCTGTGCGGCAGTTTTCATTGGATCCGGCTTGCCGTTTACGCCTTCCGGATTGACGTAGATCAGGCCCATTTGCACGGCGGCGAGCGGATTTTCCATCGTCGAGGGATCTTCGAGATTTTCATATCGACCGTCGCTGGGAGCCAGCCATTCCTTCTCGGCGCCCCAGTAGGTGTCCTTTTCGGGATGCCAGATGTCCTCGCGGCCAAAGCCGAAACCGAAGCTCTTAAGGCCCATAGACTCGTAGGCAACGGTACCCGCGAGGATGATCAGGTCCGCCCAGCTGATCTTGTTGCCGTATTTCTTCTTGATCGGCCACAGCAGGCGGCGCGCCTTGTCGAGGCTGGCATTGTCCGGCCAGGAGTTCAGCGGTGCGAAGCGCTGGTTGCCCGTGCCACCGCCGCCGCGGCCGTCGGCCAGGCGATAGGAGCCGGCCGAGTGCCAGGCCATACGGATCATCAGGCCGCCGTAGTGGCCCCAGTCCGCCGGCCACCACTCCTGGCTGTCGGTCATCAGCGCGTGCAGATCCTTCTTGAGCGCATCGACATCGAGCTTCTTCAGTTCATCAAGATAGCTGAAGCCCTTGCCCATCGGGTTGGTCTTCGTGTCGTGCTGATGCAGGATGTCGAGGTTGAGGGCGTTCGGCCACCAATCCATGTTCGACGCCCCCATGGCGGTGATGGCGCCATGCATGACCGGACATTTGCCGGTTATTTTCGCGTTCTCGTTCATATTCGCCTCCTACTTCGTGTGCATAACGATTATTCTGCAGCCACCATCGGCGAAATGTTCCATAATTTCCAATTGTATTTGGTGTATTTTTTGATAAGACTTTCTTATCATGATTACCATTCGTCAACTGCGCTATTTCGATGCCCTCGCTACAACCCTGCATTTTGGCCGCGCGGCCGAAATGGTGCATGTCAGCCAGCCCGCGCTTTCGGCGCAGATCATGGAGATGGAAAAGCATCTCGGCACCACCCTGATCGAACGAACGCGCGGCAACACCCTGCTGACGGCCAAGGGGCAGGAGATCCTCGCGCATGTGCGCACGGTCCTTGCCGGTGTGGACCGTCTCGAAGAGGCGGCGCGGCGCAAGAGCGGCATGCTCGAGGGCCTCGTCCGGATCGGCATCATCCCAACGGTGGCGCCCTATCTGGTGCCGCGGATGGTGCCCCACCTGCGGCGCGAGCATCCGCTGATCGAGATCGAACTGAAGGAAGCGGTCACGGATCGGCTGAAATCCGATCTTGTCGAGGGACGACTGGACGCCGTGATCGCGGCGCTCCCGATAGAGGACGACAACCTGGAGCACCTGCCGCTCTTCACCGACCGGTTCTTCATGGCGGTGGCCTACAACGACGAGGATGTTCTCTTGTCGCCGCTGACCGAAACGGAGGTCGACAGCGACCGGCTGCTGCTGCTCGAGGAAGGTCATTGCCTGCGTGACCAGGCGCTCGCCGTCTGCAAGGCGGCGAGCAAGCGCAGTCTCATCAATTTCGGCGCCACCTCGATGACAACGCTGCTGCAGATGGTCTCGCACGACATGGGCATGACGCTGATCCCTGAAATGGCAATCGAAACGGAAACGGCGCGAACCGCGATCCGGATCGTGCCCTTCGCCGATCCCGCCCCAACGCGGGAAATCGGCCTGGTGTGGCGCCGTTCGAGCAAACGGCGTTCGGATATGGAAGCGCTGGGTGCAGTGATCCGCGAAAGTGCTCGCGGCCTATGTGGGACCGCCAGCCGGGGTGCCGAAGCGTCGGCCGGCAAACGGTCGTCAGTTCATATGCCAACCGTGGCTGACGAGCAATGACTGCCCTGTCAGCGCATTGGTCTTGAAATCCGCAAACATCAGCGCGACCTCGGCGACATCCTCGACGCTTGTGAATTCGGTATCGACCGTTTCGCCGAGCATCACCTTCTTGACTACTTCATTCTCGGAAATGCCGAGTTCCTTCGCCTGCTCCGGGATCTGCTTCTCGACCAGCGGTGTCCGCACGAACCCGGGGCAAATGACATTGGCGCGCACGCCGTATGAGCCGCCCTCCTTCGCGACGACTCGCGCAAGCCCCAGCAAGCCGTGTTTGGCGGTGACATAGGCGGATTTCAGGGGCGATGCCTCGTGTGAGTGAACCGAGCCCATGTAGATCACCGAACCGCCGCCCTGCCTCTTCATGTGCGGGATGCAGGCCTTCGTGGTGAGAAAAGCGCCGTCCAGATGGATCGCCAGCAGCTTCTTCCAGTCGGCGAAAGGGAAGTCCTCCAGCCTGTGGACAATCTGGATGCCGGCATTGGAGACAAGCACGTCGACGCGACCCCATGTTTCGATGGTCTTCGCGACACCGGCATTTACGGCATCCTCACTGGTCACGTCCATGTCGATACCGATTGCCTCGCCCGGCCCCATCGCCGTCAATTCGTCGGCCTTGGCCCCGGCGGCATCGAGTTTCAGATCGGCGCTGACGACCCTTGCCCCCTCCTCGACAAAACGTTTGGCCATGGCAGCGCCGATGCCGCTGGCGGCTCCGGTGATCACGCAGACTTGTCCTTCAAGTTTCATTGTCCTGCTCCTTGTTGGGCCAGGTGGGGCGGCGTTGCGGGGCGACAAGCGTCCAGCGCGGGCGTCCCGCCTGGCGGTTACCGTTGCAGATCCCCGTCATTGGCGAGGTCGAATATCTGGATTCCGTCGCGGGGACGGCCACGTTTTTTCCAGCGTTCGTGATTGAGTGTCGCCATGACATCGTCGTATCCGGCCTTCCAGTGCTCCTCGACGGAAGCGCGCGAGAACTCGGCGTCCATGGCATGAAAGGCATAGGCGGCCCGCCGATGGATCAGGTGGACAATGGTCACATCATATTCGATCCCGATCGAGCGCAGCAGTTCAGCGTCCGCGTCCTGAGCCAGTTCCGGCGGCAGCTTCTCGATCAACCGCCGGGCAGCGCGCCGTACGATCTGCTTACGCGCAAACTCGTCGGTGTTCATGCGCGTGCGGCTTGAATAGCGGATTTCCTTGGCTCTGCTCTCGACCTCGAAATGATCGCGGGGCATGGTGCCGCGCGCGCTGAACAGATCGACCTGGAATATGCACAAATCGGTTTCTATGCCCGTGGCAGCAAGTACATACTGTAGGGGCGTGTTGGAGACGAGGCCGCCATCCCAATAGTGGCAGTTATCGATCTCGATCGGCGGGAAACCCGGCGGCAGCGCCCCCGAGGCAGCGACATGGCGGGCCGTTATCGTCGTATCGCGATTGTCGAAATACGCGAAATTTCCGGTCACTACATTGACCGCGCCAAGGCTGATGCGGATGTCGCCCCTGTTCAACAATTCGAAATCGATGAGGGATTCCAGCGTGTCGAGCAGAGGCCCGGTATCGTAGAAACTGATGAGACTCTCAGGATTGAAGGCCAACTGATAGGGGGTAAAGAGACGCGGAGAGAAGAAGCCCGGAACGCCGAACAGGGCCGCCATCAGCGCTGAACCTTCATTGAAGAACCGCCGCGCTACCGGTTCGTGTGGCGCGTAGCCGAAGTTCGGCCCGGACGAGGCAAGATCCCAGAACCTGCGAAGATTCTCGACCTTCCTGTCCCTCGGGCTTCCGGCAATTATGGCAGAATTGATGGCGCCGATGGAAATGCCGGCAAACCATTCCGGCTCGATCCCATGACCATGCAGCGCCTCGAAAGCACCCGCCTGATAGGCGCCCAAAGCACCTCCGCCCTGCAAGACAAGCACGTTCTTCAATGGATGGCGGGACACCGGTCGGCTCCTCCATATGTGGCACTGCAACATATATGGGAAGGAACGCCGGTCAATCGAGCGCGGTTCCGATGCTCCCGGATTAAACTTCATCCATATTGGATTGGGCAGCGCACATCAAAAAGGCCGCCGGCGAACCGGCGGCCACTAACAATCGCGAAGGCCGCAACAGAACGTGAGGCCGCAGCCGGCCAGCCACCGACCGGATCAGACCAGATTCTTCTTCAGGAAGGCGATCGTCCTCGACCAGGCAAGGTCGGCGGCCTTCTTGTCATAGCGCGCTTCCGATGTGTCGTTGTTGAAGGCATGGTTCACGCCTTCGTACATGTGGATTTCGAAGGTCTTGCCAGCTCCCTCCAAGGCAGCCTTGTAGGCTTCGATTCCTGCATTGATGCGCTCGTCCAACCCCGCATAGTGCAACAGGAGCGGCGCCTCGATGGACGACACCTGATCGGCCGGTGGCTGGGCGCCGTAATAGGCAACTGCTGCCCCGAGCGCCGGCGAGGCCACGGCCAGTCGGTTGACCAGGCCGCCGCCCCAGCAAAAGCCGACCGCTCCGACCTGACCATTTGCCTGTTCGTAACCGGCGAGATAGACGCGGCTCGCCTCTGCATTGTTGACCGCGGCTGTCAAATCCAGCGTCGAGAATAGGTCGCGGGCCTTGTCCTCGTCCTCCGGCGTGCCGCCGAGCGGCGACAGGAAGTCCGGGGCAAGTACGATAAAACCTTCGAGCGCCAGACGGCGCGCGACATCGCGTATATGCGGGTTGAGCCCACGGTTTTCATGAATGACGATGCCGCCCGGCAGAGGCCCAGCCGCGTCCTTTGGCTGAACAAGATAGCCTTTCATCTCACCCGCGCCGCCCGGATAAGTCACATCCCCGGCGGCAAGGCGGCCATCGTTTTCCTCTACCATTGCGGCGCTAGCCTTGCTGGCGGCCAGCATGGGGGCAATCAGCGCGGCGGCTGCCCCGGAGCCTGCAAGCAGAGTGAGCCTTTCCATGAACCGGCGGCGGTCGAGCGTCAGATGCGTGTATTCGTCATAGGCGTCGATCATCGCCTGGGTTATCTTGGGCGTTTCCATGATGCACCTCCACTTTGGGAAAACACGGCGGCGGCCCCGAATGCGGCGGCCGCCGGTCCGCAGGATACGCCAGCCTACGGTCTGTCGGAGGACACAAGTTCGTTACCGCTTGGGGGCAATCTTGCCGAAAACGGCCAGCCTCAGAACGAGCAGGATTGACACAGCAAGAAGCGTGAACTTGATGCGCGAGATCCATGGCAGGATGTCCGGCAGGTTCAAGACGAGCCACGCGCCCGGCGTTGCCGGAGGAAAATAGAGGAGAAAGCCGGCATTCTCAGCATAGTCCACGACGCCATAGGCGAGCGGCAAAAGGCAGAGAAGCCGGGCGTGGCGGGCCTCAAGGCGGCGGCCATAGAGTACAGCGCCTGGGGCAAAGCCACGCAAGAGCAGGCACAAGGCGAGTGTTGCGGCGAGCGGCAGGACGAGATCGGGACCGAGATACATGAACCGCGCGAGTTCACGCGCCTCCGTCCGCGCCGGATCGGCAAGCGCCGTGCCCATGGCGAGGACCGCCTCGGCGTCATAGCCGCCAAGCCGGGCATCGAGAAAGCCCCCTGCTCCACTCAGGCGCTGGAACTCCGGATCGAGGCCGAAGTACATCCATGCCAGAAGTCCCGCGCAAAGGGCGAGCAGCAAGCCGATCACCTTACCGGAGCCCACTTGCCGCTCCCCTGCATCGGTTTACCCTCAGTTTCCGCCGGGATAGTTCGGACTTTCACGGGTGATCGTCACGTCATGGGTATGGCTTTCGCGAAGACCCGCATTGGAGATGCGCACGAAAGTTGCCTTCTCCTGGAAATCCTTGATGTCACGGCCGCCGACATAGCCCATGGCGGCCCTGAGGCCACCGGCGAGCTGATGAAGAACACCGGAGACCTGGCCCTTGTAGGGAACCTGACCCTCGATGCCTTCCGGAACCAGCTTGAGCGTGTCGCGCACTTCCGCCTGGAAGTAGCGATCGGCCGAGCCGCGAGCCATGGCGCCCACCGAGCCCATGCCGCGATAGGCCTTGAAGGAGCGGCCCTGGTAGAGATAGACCTCGCCCGGGCTTTCGTCCGTGCCGGCGAGCAGCGAACCGATCATGCAGGCGGACGCGCCGGCGGCAATCGCCTTGGCAAGATCGCCCGAAAACTTGATGCCGCCATCTGCGATCACCGGGATACCATGCTTCTGCGCTTCCTCGACGGCAGCCATGATCGCGGCCAGTTGCGGCACACCGACCCCGGCGACAATGCGGGTGGTGCAGATCGAGCCGGGGCCGATACCGACCTTCACGGCATCCGCGCCGGCATCAATCAGAGCGCGGGTCCCTTCGGCGGTCGCCACGTTGCCGGCCATGATGCGGACGGAATTGGAAAGCTTCTTCACCCGCGCCACCGCGTCGAGAACACGCTGCGAATGGCCGTGAGCGGTATCGACGACAATCAGATCGATGCCCGCCTCAATCAGCCGTTCGGCACGCTCGAACCCGTCATCGCCGACCGAGATCGCCGCGCCGGCGCGAAGGCGGCCCTGCGCATCCTTGGCGGCATTGGGGTTGAGCTGCGACTTCTCGATG
Source organism: Rhizobium sp. (assembly GCA_041675415.1). Classification (GTDB taxonomy): domain Bacteria; phylum Pseudomonadota; class Alphaproteobacteria; order Rhizobiales; family Rhizobiaceae; genus Allorhizobium. Next base: position 16,629 of record JBAYTX010000054.1, read on the forward strand.
TCCTTGACCGTGATCAAGCCGACGCAGCGGCCGTCGCCGTCGACCACCAGCAGCTTTTCGATGCGATGGGAGTGCAAAAGCCTTTTGGCCTCCTGCTGGTCGACGCTTTCCTTGACCGTGACCAGGTTCTCCTTGGTCATCAGCTCATGGATCTTCTGTGTGGGGTCGGAGGCGAAACGTACGTCGCGATTGGTCAGGATCCCGACGAGACGACCCGGACGGCCCGTCTGCCCGCCATTCTCGACCACCGGAATGCCGGAAATGCCATGGGCCTTCATGAGCGCCAGCGCTTCGGCGAGCGTCGCATCGGGGCCGATCGTCACGGGATTGACGACCATGCCGCTTTCGAACTTCTTCACCTGGCGAACTTCCTCGGCCTGTTCGGCAGGCGTCAAGTTGCGGTGGATGACGCCGATACCACCGGCCTGGGCCATGGCAATGGCAAGCCGGCTTTCGGTGACCGTGTCCATGGCGGAGGAGAGGATGGGCAGGCTGAGATCGATGTCCCTGGCAATCCGCGTCGCGATGCTGGTCTGCCCCGGCATGATCTCGGAATGCCCCGGCTGCAGGAGGACGTCGTCAAAAGTGAGCGCTTCCGCTCCTGTAGCCGATAGAACGATACGTGCCATTGCCAATTTCCTTCATTTTGAAAAATGCAGCGGCTCTCCGGGACGAATCATCCACCCGGGCGCTCCTGCAAGATAGCTTGGAAGTTGGCGAGGGCTCGTAACACGTCTATGACAGGAAGGGAATAGAAAAAACCGGAATCGCTCCCGGGTGTTGCGTGACCTGTCCGGTTCCTGCTCCCGGATGCCGAGCCGCCAAGCCCCGGGATGAAGCAGTGGCCGAAGGCCCTTTGGAAATCGGCCTCCGGCAGACTTCAACGAAAGCCGATGGGTTTGCCATTCCAGCATTGGCATTCGATGGCAGCGTCGGTAGAAGGAGTCCGCGTGCTCCACGCCGTGTCCTTCTCATCCCAGAGCCTTCCTCCGATGAATCGTATCGTTCCGCTGATCCTTGCTGTCGCGCTTTTCATGGAACAAATGGATTCGACCGTGATTGCGACCGCGCTACCGGCGATTGCCGCCGACCTTGGCGTCGGGCCGATCACGCTCAAGCTGGCTCTGACCTCCTATATGGTGGCGCTCGCGATCTTCATTCCGGTCAGCGGCTGGATGGCCGACCGTTTCGGGGCAAAGAAGATCTTCCGCGTCGCGATCCTGGTCTTCGTCGTCGGCTCCGTCCTTTGCGCCATCTCGGGCTCGCTGCTGGCATTTGTCGGCGCACGCTTCCTGCAGGGCATGGGCGGAGCGATGATGACACCGGTCGGGCGGCTGGTGCTGCTGCGAACCACGAAGCGCAGCGAACTCGTCTCGGCGATGGCGCTGTTGACGATCCCGGGCCTTATCGGACCGCTCAGCGGCCCGCCGATCGGCGGCTTCATCACCACCTATTTCAGCTGGCACTGGATCTTCCTCATCAATGTGCCGATCGGCGTTATCGGCGTGTGGCTCGCGACGATCCACCTGCCGGACATACCGCCGGTCGAGACCCGTCCGATCGATACCCTGGGCTTCATCCTGAGCGCGATTGCCGCCTCCGGCATCGTCTTCGGCCTTTCGGTCGTCAGCCTGCCGGCGCTACCACCAATCGCCGGGGTCGGCGCCGCAATCGTCGGCGTGATCAGCGGCATTCTCTATGTCGCCCACTCCAGACGGCATCCCGCGCCGCTGCTCGATCTGAGAATATTCCGCAACACCGCGTTCCGCGCCGCCTCCATCGGCGGAACGGTTTTTCGCATCGCCGCCGGCGCCATTCCATTCCTGATGCCGTTGATGCTGCAACTCGGCTTCGGCATGACGCCGTTCGAATCCGGGCTGACCACATTCGTCGGCGCAATCGGTGCGATCACCACGAAAGTCTTGGCAAGACGCGTCTTTGCGGCAACCGGCTTCCGCACCACGCTGATCATAGCCTCGGTGAGCGGGGCTGCGACGACGGCGGCGAATGCGTTCTTCACGCCCGAAACACCCTATCTTGTCATTACCGGCATCCTGCTTCTTGCCGGTTTCTGCCGCTCGTTCTTCTTTACCGGCATCAATGCGCTGAGCTACGCCGATATCGGCGATGCCGAGGCGAGCCAGGCAACGTCCATGAGCTCGGCATTGCAGCAGGTGAGCCTTGCGCTCGGGGTGGCGGTCGCCGCCTTCATCCTGGAGGCCAGCACCTCGATCAGGGGCGGAGCGCTTCAGTTGCAGGATTTCCACCTTGCCTTTGCCGTGGTGGCCGGCTTGTCATTGCTGGCCGTCACCCCGTTTCTGAGCCTCGCTCGCGACGCGGGAGCGAATGTCTCGGGCCATGGCAGGCGCGAGGGCATCGCCGTCAAATAGCGTGGCGAAACCACATTTGCGGCGCAGATTACCCGATCGAAGGCAGCGGAACCTTCAGGCCCGCTCTTCCTGCCGGGACGCCTCGCCTGACGTGTGGCGTCCCTTGAATCCCTTGGCGAGCAGGAACATCTCCACCGATTCCGACCGCGAGGCGCTCGGCTTGACATGGACCACCTGTCTGAAATTCTTCTTCAGCAGGTTCAGGAGATCCCTTTCCGTGCCGCCCTGGAAGGTCTTGGCAAGGAAATGCCCCCCCTCGGCCAACACTTCGATCGCGAAATGGGCCGCCACTTCACACAGGTGCATTGTGCGCAGGTGGTCGGTCTTCTGGTGGCCGGTCGTTGGTGCCGCCATGTCGGAAATGACCACATCCGGGGCACCACCGACCGCCGCGATCAGCTTCTCCGGCGCTTCCGGATCGAGAAAATCGAGCTGCAGGATATGAACGCCCGGAAGTTGCGTCATCTCGAGGAAGTCGATCGCGGCGACACGGACGTCGTCGTCGGTCGAACCGGTGACATTGGCGGCGATCTGCGACCAGCTGCCAGGGGCCGCCCCCAGATCGATGATGCGCTTCGCCCCCTTCAGGATATGATGCTTCTCATCGATCTCGAGCAGCTTGAAGGCTGCACGCGCACGGTAGCCTTCGAGCTTTGCCCGCTGGACGTAAGGATCGTTGATATGCCGCTCGAGCCAGCGCCGCGAAGAGGCCTTCAGCTTGCCCTTCTTGACCTTCTGTCCGAGCTTGCGGCCGGTCCGGTTTCCCGCAATCGGTGCCTTGGTCATCTCTGGTACCTCATGTTCAGCTCTCCCGCGCGCGCCAGGGACGTCGGGTCCGGCCGCGCCGCCAGACGCCATCGTCGGCCATCATGTCCGTCAGGAGACCTTCCCTCAAGCCCCGGTCGGCGACACGCATGCGCGTCGACGGCCAGCGCCGGCGGATCGCTTCCAGGATGGCGCAGCCGGCAAGCACCAGGTCGGCCCTGTCCGGCCCGATGCAGGGATTGGCGGCACGTCCGCTGTAATCCCACGACAGAAGCTTTGCCTGCATGGCACTGACCTCGTCATCGGAGAGCCACAAGCCGTCGACCTTGCGGCGGTCGTAGCGCGGCAGGTCGAGATGAACGCCGGCAAGCGTCGTGACCGTTCCGGAGGTGCCTATAAGGTGGAAATCCTCGGGATTCCCCCCCAGCCCCAGATCGCCCGGGGCCGGGCATTCGAAGCGGGCTAGCATGCCCTCGACCTCGACCGTCATCGCCTCGAAGACGTCCGGCGTCACGTCGCGTCCGCCATGACGCTCGGAAAGCGTTACCACGCCGACCGGCAACGAGGTCCAGTGCGTGATGTGGTTGGCGAGGCGGCTGGAACGATTGTCGCCGATGCGAATGACCGCGATTTCCGACGAACCGCCGCCGATATCGAACAGCACGACCGAGCGCGCCTCGCGCCCGACCAGCGACGAGCAGCCGGAAACGGCGAGCCGCGCCTCGGTTTCGCGATTGATGATCTCAAGTTCGAGGCCGGTCTCGATGGTGACGCGCTCAAGGAATTCCTCGCCGTTTTCAGCCGAACGGCAGGCCTCCGTCGCAATCAGCCGCATGCGCCGGATCTCACGCGCCGAAAGTTTGGCCGCACAGACATGCAGCGCCTCGACGGCGCGATCCATGGCCTCCGGCGACAGCCGGCCGCTCGCGGCAAGCCCCTCGCCAAGCCGGACGATGCGCGAAAATGCATCTACCACCCGGAACTGACCAGGGCGGGTCGGCTGGGCAATCAGCAACCGGCAATTGTTGGTGCCGAGATCAAGTGCAGCATAGAGATCATTCGACCAGGGAACGGGCGTGCCCGAAGGTCTCTGCCGGTCCGCGGGCGCGGGGGTCTGCGGCTTTGCTCCATTCGCCGCGGCCGGCGCGGGGCCCCGGGCCACTGCTGCTGCTGGCGGAACGGGCAGCTGCTGTGTTTTGCCGGGTAGCAGCGGGCGCCCCTGTAGGCTGCGGCGATTTCGGTGTCGCCGGCGTTTCTTTCCCGATTTCAGAGATGGGGAAGTTTCGGCATCCGCGTCGGCTATCGGGGACCTTGTACCCGTTGCTGCCGTCTGAGCCGACACCGCATGGTCTTGGCCTGAACGATTTCGCCGCCGGCGCTTTCGCTTGCGAAGCGGCGATTGAGCCTCGTTGAGATCGGAACGTCCAGCCGGACCAGACACGACAGCCTGCCCCTCAACGACCGAAGCGCCCGCGCCCGGAAGTCTCGGCGCATTCGCCCTGGTCTTGCCGCGACGGCGGGACTTGCCCCCCTTGCGGCTTTCCGCCGACGCCCCCTCGCTTGGCGGCGTCGAGCCGCGATCGGGGTCTGTCACTTGCCTAATCCGTTGCACCGCGCAAGGCCGAAGGGCATGCCGCTGGCGCCATATTCGATTTTCGTTGCAGCAATAATATCAGCGCCTGGCGTTTTAGCCAAACTGTTTTTCCGGCTGCGGATTGTCGCGAGACACCTCGGAGAAACGAAGAAAACGAGCAGGTGCCGGGCATCTCTGCTTTCCTGAAGATTTTTTGAAAACGGGTATTTGCAAGTGCCGATCTTTTTGTTTATAAGCCCGCCTCACCGGCAGGCGTTATCCAACGCCCTTGCAGTTCTCTTGGGGAATAGTTCAACGGTAGAACGACGGACTCTGACTCCGTTAATCTTGGTTCGAATCCAGGTTCCCCAGCCACTTTCCTTGTTACAATTCAACAACTTAGCCTCATGTCGCCAGCGCCGGGAATACCCCCACGCTGCACCCCCACAAGGTGCCTTTGGCGATGTCAAACTTCCTCCGGCGCGAAGCCGATTCCTTCTTCTTCCGGCGGCGTGTCCCCGCCCCGCTCCAGGGTCGCCTCGGACGGGCCGAGATATACCGGTCCTTAAAGACCAGCGTGCGAAGAACAGCCAGAGCGCGAGCCGCGCACCTGTTCATTGCCACGGAGAGGCTATTCCGGATGCTGGAAGAAGAAGACGATGAGTTCCCGCTCACTGACGACGACATCCGGGCTGCCCTCCGCCTATGGCTCAACACACCGCCGTGGCCGCAACGACTCCGGATGGTGGACGAGATGCCACCTGGACGCTTGAGGTTATCGTACGAAACGCTGCCGGAAACGCTCGTAATGATGAACACAGACGAAGGCACGCGGTACAGCGCGGCCATCAGCGAGGAAGCGCACTGGGCCTTAGAACACTCGGAATACCACGACATCAAAAGTGGCGAACGTCTCCGCAGGACGGCGGCAGCGCTTCAGGACAAACTACGCGAATATGTCGATCGTCGAATGGAAGCCGTCTTCGGACAGGAAACGGTTGCCACTGCCACGGTGCAGGCCGTAGCTGCTGCGGCGCCCCCGGAACCAGCCGTGAACATGACGAAGCTCTCCAGCTACATCAAGGATTGGCAGACGGACATCACCGCCGGGTACAATCACAACAAGGGTCTCGGCGAAGAGACGACGGATCAGTACCTCAAGACCGTGCAGATGTTCATCGCCTTGATGGGCGACCTTCCTGTAGGAAAGATCACCTTCGACACGGCCGCTGAGTTTCGAGAGCTTGTACTTCAGATGCCTGCCTCCCACGGCAAAGGCGCGACGGCATCGCCGAAAAAAGAGCTTGCTCGCGCCAAGGCAGACAAGACGTTGCCCCGTGTCACGATGAAGACGGCGAAGCGACACTTTTCCGGTATGAACTCCATCTGGAAATGGCTCGTTCACAAGAAGCATGCTCCCGTAACTGCTCAACCGTTTTCCGATCATTCGTTTCCGGGAACGAAGGCGAAGAAATCCGCTCGCGACGACTGGTCACGCGAAGACCTGCAACGCCTCTTCACCTCCCGCGAATATCGCGACGCATCGGAATCCAGCGCCTTGCACTGGCTGCCTCTCATCTCTCTCCACTCTGGCATGAGACTCGAGGAGATAT
>JBAYTX010000055.1:0-21672 GCA_041675415.1 Rhizobium sp.
GAAAACCCGGCCGATCACGACCGGATCGACGGCTTCGAATTCATCGACAAGGTGATCGACATCGACCAGTCCCCGATCGGCCGCACGCCGCGTTCCAACCCGGCGACCTATACCGGCGCATTCACGCCGATCCGCGACTGGTATGCCGGCCTGCCCGAAGCCAAGGCACGCGGCTACCAGCCGGGCCGCTTCTCCTTCAACGTCAAGGGCGGACGCTGCGAGGCCTGCCAGGGCGATGGGGTGATCAAGATCGAGATGCACTTCCTGCCGGACGTCTATGTCACCTGCGACGTCTGTCACGGCAAGCGCTACAATCGCGAAACGCTCGACGTTACCTTCAAGGGCAAATCGATCGCCGACGTTCTCGACATGACGGTCGAGGAAGGCGTCGAGTTCTTCTCGGCGGTGCCCGCTGTGCGCGACAAACTGCAATCGCTGTTTGAGGTGGGCCTCGGCTATATCAAGGTCGGCCAGCAGGCGAACACGCTCTCCGGTGGCGAGGCGCAGCGCGTCAAGCTCGCCAAGGAACTGTCGAAACGCTCCACCGGGCGCACGCTCTACATCCTCGACGAGCCGACCACCGGCCTGCACTTCCACGACGTCGCCAAGCTTCTGGAGATGCTGCAGGAACTCGTCAACCAGGGCAATTCCGTAGTGGTCATCGAGCACAATCTCGAAGTGATCAAGACGGCGGACTGGGTGATTGATTTCGGACCCGAGGGCGGCGACGGCGGCGGCGAGATCGTCGCCACCGGCACGCCGGAGGACATTGTCAAGGAAGAGCGCTCCTATACCGGGCAATTCCTCAAGGATTTGCTGGAGCGGCGGCCGATGAGGAAGGTGCAGGCGGCGGAGTAAGCGGAGACAATGACCAGCATCGTTTCCAAAGTGAGCAGGTTAATCGCTTCGGGAAAGGTGAGAGTCTCGCTTCACGCCGTTCAGGAATTGGTCAACGACGGCCTCTTTGTCGAGCCTCTGATCGACGGCATAGACAAATGCCAGGTGGTGGAGGAATATCCGGACTTATCACAAAGGGCCGTGCGTACTCGTCCTTCAGTTCGATAGTGCCGACAGACCCATTCATCTGCTCTGGGGAATACCATCGGGCAAGCAAGAGCCAGCTGTTCTCGTAACGGGCTACCGGCCGGATCCAGATCGCTGGGACAAAACTTTCACGAGGAGGCTACTCAAATGACACGGAAGGCAGTGCAGTTCATCCGCGAGGGAGATTACGCCGCGGAAGTATCTGTCGATTTGCTTGACGACGGCGACGAGTGGGGCCCCACGATCGGACTTGAAGACATCCGCAAACTCGATCAGGTGCGCGCCGCATTGCTCGCGCGCGACGTCGACGCTGCGGCAAAGGATGCAAAGGTCTTCAAGCTCGTGCCGCAGGAAGCCGAAATCTCTGCGCACCGAAACCTGGGTTTCGGCGAAAGCAAGCAAAGCGATCTGGACAAATGACCCAGTCAGGCACAATCCGCACCGGCATCGGCGGCTGGACCTTCGATCCATGGGAAGGCACCTTCTATCCCGATGCTCTGCCCAAGAGGCGGCAGCTCGAACATGCGAGCCGCCAGCTGACGGCAATCGAGGTCAACGGCACCTATTACTCCAGCCAGAAACCGGAGACCTTCGCCAAGTGGGCGTCGGAAGTGCCGGAGAATTTCGTCTTTTCGCTGAAGGCGAGCCGTTTCTGCACCAACCGCAAGGTGCTCGCTGAGGCCGGTCCGTCGATCGAGAAATTCCTGACCCAGGGCATCACCGAACTCGGCGCGCATCTTGGGCCGATCCTCTGGCAGTTCATGGGCACGAAGAAGTTCGAGCCGGAGGATTTCGAGGCCTTCCTTGCCCTGCTGCCGAAGAGCCAGGACGGCATCGCCCTTCGCCACGTGGTCGAGCCGCGCCACCCATCCTTCCAGGTACCGGAATTCGTCGCCCTCTTGGCGAAATACGGGGTGGCGGCGGTCTGCGCCGATCATCACGACTATCCGATGTTCGCCGACCCGACGACCGATTTCGTCTATGCCCGGCTGCAGAAGGGCGAGGACGAGATCCCGACCTGCTATCCGGCCGAGGATATCAACACCTGGGCGAACCGTCTGAAGGCCTATGCCGCAGGCGCGATGCCCGACGATCTGCCGAAGATTGCGGAGGAGGCGACCGTGGAGAAAAAGCCGCGCGACGTCTTCGCCTTCTTCATCACCGGCGGCAAGGTCAATGCACCGGCAGGCGCCCAAGCGCTCCACAAGGCGCTCGGATAGGCTCACCCTTCCGGGCGGCGCAACCGGGGGTCATCAAATTGTGACAATGGCGATTCTGGGATATCCTGAGTCGCGCCGCTAACCGCATCGCGGTCGGAATTGCCGGACGATTTCCGCGATTGAAACGCGGGGATGGCTCCAAGCTCCGTCACCTCACCTTTCCGGAATTTTCATGTCGGGCATCGTTGTATTCATCAATCTCGCAGGCGCTGTTGCGCTGCTGCTCTGGGCAACCCGGATGGTACGTACCGGGATCGAGCGTGCCTACGGCAACGTGTTGAAGGAAAAGCTGCGGCTCGCGGTCGGAAACCGGATTACCGCGTCCATCGCCGGTTTCTTCTTCGCCGTCGCGCTCCAGAGTGCGACCGCCGTCGCGCTGATTATCGCCTCCTTCGTGGCGGGCGGATATGTGTCATCGGCTATCGGGATTGCCACCCTGCTTGGCGCCGATTTCGGCTCGGCTTTCGTCGTGCGGATCCTGCGGCACGACCTGTCGCTCTTGATCCCGATTCTGCTCCTGATCGGAACGATCGCGTTTCGGGCGTCTGAAACGCGCGGGTGGCGGCAGGCAGGCCGTATTTTCTTCGGCCTCGGCTTGCTGCTCCTGTCGCTCCGCCTGATCGGCGAGGCTTCCGATCCGCTGCGCTCGAGCCAGATCCTACCGCTGATCATCAACTATCTCTCCAAGGACTGGATCACCGCCTTCCTGCTCTCCGCCCTCCTTGCCTGGGCATTCCATTCAAGCGTTGCCACGATCCTGCTTTTCGCGTCCCTTGCCGACCGTGGCCTGTTGCCGCCCGTGCTGATCATCCCTCTCGTCCTCGGCGCCAATTTCGGCGCGGCGGTGATCGGCGCCATGCTGACCAAGAACGCCGTAAACGCAGCCAGGATCGTACCGCTCGGCAATGTCACCATCCGTGGCCTGGGAACGCTTGTCGCCCTCGGCCTGCAATTTTCGTTCAACCTGTCACCCGACTTCTTTGCCGTGGGCGCGGGCGATGCCGTGGTCATGGTTCATCTGGCGATCAATGCGGCGGTGCTGGTGCTCGGCCTGCCGTTCTGCGGTCTGGTCGCGAAATGGCTGGAATTACTGTTGGCCAGGCCTGAACCCTCATCCGGTACGGAAATCGAACTTCGCCTTTCAGCGCTTGCCCGGGCCGATCTTGCCAATCCGAAACAGGCGATCAGCAATGCCACGCGCGAGGTGCTGACGGTCTGTGAGAAGACCGAGGTGATGCTGAACTGGATCTTCGAGCTCTACGAGACCTGGGATGCGAAGAAGATGCAGCGGATCTCGGCGCTCGATGACGAAATCGACCAGATCCACCGCGATATCAAGTTCTACCTGGCGCGGATCTCGCAAAGCGTGCTCGACGAGGCCGCAGCGGCCGAGTGCCAGGACCTTCTCAGCACGACGATCAAGATCGAACAGGCGGCGGACATCATCTCGCAGAACATGCTGACGCGGGCCCGCAAGAAACATGACCGCAATACCGCCTTTTCCGACGAGGGCTGGAACGAGCTGACAGCCATGCATCGCGAGGTCGTGCAGAACGCCCGCCTCGCCTTCAATCTGCTGATCAACCGCGACGTGGAACACGCCCGCCAGCTCGTCGCCCGCAAGGAGGCGGTGCGCAATCTCGTTCGCCTGAGCGAAGAGCAGCATCTGCAGCGCCTTCGCGACGGCAACATCGCGAGTTTCGAATCCAGTTCACTGCATATCGATACCATGCGCGATCTGAAGGAGATCAACTCGCTGGTGGTTTCGATCGGTTATCCGCTCCTCGAAGACGAAGGCATGCTGCGGCGCAGCCGGTTGCTGTGAGGTGAAGCGTCAGGCCGTGACAGCCTTGCGGCCCAGCCATTGCGGATTGAAGACGTTCATGACCAATCCGACGACGATCAATACGGCCGCGAAAATCCTCAACGGACCGAAGGCTTCACCGAGCAGGAGTGCCGCTGAGGACATGCCGAACACCGGCACGAGCAGCGAGAACGGAGCGACGGTCGAAACGCCATAGCGGCTGATCATGCCACCCCAGATGGCAAAGCCGAAGATTGTCGCCACGTAGGCCACAAACAGGACCGCGCCGGCGCCTGCCAGGTTGATGTTGGCGATCGCGGCGAGATCGCGGTCGATCCCCTCGAACAGCGCCGAAATGACCAGAAGCGGGATCGGCGGGATCAGGCTGACCCAGACCATCAGGTTCAGCATCTGGACGTTGCCGGCTTTCTTCATCAGCATGTTCGAGCAGGCCCAGGCGATTGCCGCGGCGATGGCGAGCGCCAGACCGGTCACGGTGAAATCGCCATCGATGGACGAGGCGATGAGCGCGATGCCGGTAAAGGCGACCGCCATGCCGGCCAGTTGCAGTGGTCTCGGTTTTGCTCCGAAAACGAGGAAGGCGAGCAGTACCGTGAAGAAGGCCTGCGACTGCAACAAAAGCGAAGCCAGCCCCGGGGGAACGCCCACATTCATGCCGATGAACAGGAAGGAGAACTTCACCACGCCCAGCATGATGCCGATGCCGATGATGATCCGCCATGGCACGTCGGGCTTCGGAATGAAGAAGACGAGCGGCACGGCGGCAAAGAAGAAACGCAGGGCGGAGAAGAGCAGAGGCGGAAAATTGTCGAGCCCAAGCTTGATGACGACGAAATTGAAGCCCCAGAGCGCGGCGACAAGGACTAGCATAAGTATATGAAGCGGTTTCACGGGAATCTCCGGCAGTATTTTACGTACCGATACCGTGTGCCGCACCGGGAAGGGAAATGGATTGTTTTGATGTAAGCAAACAAAATGTTTGATGAGAGGTGCGGCTGTCATTCCCTCGCGAGCGCGTCCGCCGGCCCCCTGATGGGCCGGGCACGGAAAGGGTCTTCCGGGAGCTTGCGATGCGTTCGGGTCGACCGTCTCAATGATCGCCTGAGCGTGGCTTGTAGAAGAAGAAGTCGTAGCCGGCCATGCCGACGGTCAGCAAAATCATGGCGGCGAGATCCACCCGCGGCACCTTCAGCAGAAGGATGCTCACAAACGCGACAAGCACCAGAAATGCGACGATGGACAAGAAACGGTTCATGGTCAGTTGTCCTCCCCGGACGTGGAAATATAGTCGGAAAGCCAGCGGGCGGTCCGTAGCAACCGCCCGTCGTCGCCTCGACGCCCCACCAGTTGAACACCCATCGGCAGGCCGTTCTCAGCTTCGAAGACCGGCAGGGTAATGGCCGGCGTGCCGCAGAGCGTCCAGAGGCCGTTGAAAATCGAATCGCCGGTACTCTGCAGGCCGGCGGGAGCCGGACCTGGCGCCGAGAGCGTCAGGATAGCATCACATCGGTCGAAAATCTCCGCCAGACCGGCATAAAGTACATCGCGCCAGTCGAGCGCCGCGAGATAGTCGCGCGCCGATATTGCATTGCCGGCGGCAAGGGCCCCGGTAATGGTCGGCGAGAGACTGGACCTGCCCCGCTGCTCGTAGCGGTAAAAGCATTTGGCCATTTCAGCCAGATTGATACGTTCGCGGATGGCCGGGGCATCGGCAAAGGCATTCGGCAGGACTGCCTCAAAGCAGTACTCGCCCAGCAGGCCGGCCAGTTCCTCGATGGCGGCGCGGCTCTGGCCATCGGCGCGCTCCCAGAATGGCGTCTTCAACAAGGCGAAGGTCGGTTTTACCGGGGCATCGCTACGAGCCAGATGCAAGAGCCGGGGATGAGGTCCGGGTACAGTGTCCCGATCGAGCGGATCGTGGCCGAACAGCACGTCAGCCAGCAAAGCCGCATCCTCCACGGAGCGTGCAAAAACACCGACGGTATCGAGGCTTGGCGACTGCGTGAGGATACCGGTGCGCGGTATCGCGCCGAAACTCGCCTTGTAGCCAATCGTGCCACAGAACGCGGCCGGCCGGATAATCGATCCGCCGGTCTGGGTACCGACTGCAATAGGCACCATCCCCGCAGCTACCGCCGCAGCGGATCCCGATGACGAACCGCCCGGCGTATGGTCCGGATTGACGGGATTGCGGGTCTTGCCGGGATGCAGGTAGGCCAGTTCCGCCGTCACGGTCTTGCCCATGATGATGGCGCCGGCCGCCTTCAGCTTCTGGACCACGGCAGCGTCCTGCTCCGGCACCCGCCCGCTGTCGAGGGCGGTGCCATTTTCCGTTGGTATCCGGGCAGTATCGATGATGTCCTTCACCGCCACCGGAATGCCATGCAAGGCACCGAGCGGGCGTCCGGACAGCCTCAAGCTGTCGAGTGTCCGGGCCTGATGGCGGACGAACTCGGCGTCGAACCAGGTCCATGCCTGGACCGTGCTGTCAAGCGCCTGGACACGGACAATGCAGGCCTCGGCCAGATCGAGCGCCTTCAATGCCCCGCCCGCGATGCGGTCACGCAAGGTGACCGCATCAAGTGACAGCAGCGTATCATCACTTCCCATAGAACAAATCCGGCAGGTAGAAGACGATCTGCGGGAACAGGTACATCAGCAGCATGGAAATAAAGACCAGGCCCAGGAAGGGCATGACGCCGGCAAAGATGTGCGTCAGCTTGACATCCGGTGGCGCTATCCCCTTCAGATAATAGGCCGACATGGCCATTGGCGGTGTCAGGAACGAAGTCTGCAAGTTCAACGCCACGAGAATGCCGAAGAACAGCGGATCGATACCGAACAGCTTCAAGAGCGGCAGGAAGATCGGAACGAAGATGATGATGATCTCCGACCATTCCAACGGCCAGCCGAGCAGGAAGATAATCAGCTGCGCCAGCAGCAGGAACTGCAATGGCGTCAGGTTCAGCCCCTGGACAAATTCGCTGATGACCTGCTCGCCGCCGAGATAGGAAAACACCGACGAGAAGGTGTAGGAGCCCACGAACAGCCAGCAGACCATCGCCGTCGTGCGCACCGTCAGATAGACGCTCTCGCGCATCCGCTGCCAGGTCATCGCCCGATAGACGACCGCCAGCAACATGCCACCAAGCGCCCCGATGGATGCGGCTTCTGTCGGCGTTGCCAGGCCAAACAGGATCGACCCGAGGACCGCGAGGATAAGAAAGGCCAGCGGGAAAAACGAGGTGACGATCATGAAGAGAAGCTGGCCGAAGGGCACGTCCGGAATTTCGTCCGCTGTCGGTCGAGGGGCCACCTTGGGCTGCAGGATCGACCGGGCGACGATATAGATCAGATAGAGCCCGACCAGCGTGAACCCCGGCAACAGCGCCCCGGCGTAAAGCCGCACGATCGATACGCCCGAAGCGGCCGCATAGACGATCAACATGATGGATGGCGGGATGAGGATGCCGAGCGTACCGCCGGCACAGATGATCCCGGCAGCAAAGGACTTGTCGTAACGGGCCTTCAACATGGCCGGCAAGGCAAGCAGACCCATCAGCGTCACCACGGCTCCGACGATTCCGGTTGCCGTTGCAAACAGCGCGCAGGTGACCAGCGCGGCAACGCCCATCGAGCCCGGCATGTTTTTCGACGCGATGTTCAGCGTCGAGAACAGGCGGTCGACGATATTGGCGCGTTCGACGATATAGCCCATGAACAGGAAGAGCGGGATCGCCGTCAGCACCTCGTTGGACATCACCGTGAACGTCTGGTTGATGAACAGGTCGAAGATGCGGTTGTTGAACAACCCCTCGAGCCAGAGCGTGGTGCTGTCCCACCAACCTGCCCCTTCTGCCAAGCGGTCGTAGGCGCGCCACATCCGGCCCGCGTCGAAATAGGCGTAATAGCCGAAGCCGATGCCCAGGGCCATCAGCGTATAGGCAATCGGAAAGCCGAGAAAGACGACAAAGATGAACAGGCCCAACATCATCAGGGCCACTTGGGGATCGGTCATATGTGGCCTCCTGTCTCGACTTCGGTTGCTTTCTTCAACAAGAGGTCTTCCGTTTCCTGAATATCCTCCTCCGCCTCGCTCCAGTAGCCGTCGCGTATGCAGATGATGCAGCGGAACACCTGGGCTATACCCTGGATGAACAGAAGGATGCCGGCGGCGACGATGATGGACTTGAACTGGTAGATCGGAATACCGGCCGGACTGTTGACACTCACCTCACCGTAGCCCCATGAGCGCGATGCGTATTTCCACCCCGCCAGAATGAGCGCAGTGATGCCGGGGAAGAAAAAGAGCAGGTAGAGGGCAAGATCGACCACGGCCTGGGTACGGGGCCGCCAGAGGCGATAGACGAAGTCGCCGCGCACATGACCGCCGCGCGACAGCGTATAGGCACCACCCATCATGAAAAGCGAGCCATACATGATGAAGGACACGTCAAGGGCCCAAGGGGTCGGGCTCTTGAGGACATAGCGTACGAAAACTTCATATCCCGTGCCGAACGACATCAGGATGATCAGCCAGGCAAAGGCCTTGCCGAACCATGCCGACAGATTGTCGGCGAAGCGGATGAATGAAACCATCGGGTCGAACTTCCCTCTTGACCGGACAAACCCGGCAGCACTGCGCTGCCGGGGTCTCAATTGGCTTGATCAGTACCAACTCAAAGGGCGAGCTTGCCGGGGAAGTAGTGCTCGTAAGCGAGTGCGTAGTCCGGCGAGTTCATCAGTTCGTAGTAGGTGACCCGCTCGACCCAGGCGCGCTGGCTGTCGAGAACCTTCTTCATAAAGGCATCCTTCTCGAGTTCGGTGATCAAGGCGTCCCAGGCCTTCAGCTGTGCGTCGAGGATATCCTTGGAAGTGCGGCGCACGTTCACGCCACTGTCCTTCTCCAGCTTCTGCAGATCGGCGGAGTAGTTGTCCATGGCGATGGCGGTGTTGGACGTTGAAGCCGCCTCGACGCCGTAACGCAGGATAGCCTGCAGGTCCGGATCCAGATCGTCGAAGAAGTCCTTATTGAACAGGAACTCGAACGATTCCGAAGCCTGATGATAGGACGACAGGTAGTAGTTCTTGGCGACGTCCTGTGCGCCGAAACGCATGTCGGACGACGGGTTGTTGAACTCGAAAGCGTCAATCACGCCACGCTCCATCGCCGGCACGATCTCGCCGCCCGGAAGCTGGGCGACCGACATGCCCATCGACTGCATGAGGTCGGCGGCAAGACCGACGGTGCGGTATTTCAGGCCCTGAATGTCAGCGACAGAATTGACTTCGTTCTTGAACCACCCGAACGGCTGCGCAAACATCGGGAAGCCGAGGAAACCGACGACATTCAGACCAAGAACGTCCTGTGTCAGCTCGCGGTAGAACTCCGCGCCGCCGCCAGCATTGAACCATGCCAGCATCGTGGTCGCCGAACCACCAAAGACGGGCCCGGTGCCGAACAGCGAGGCCGCCTTGTGTTTGCCATACCAGTAGACGGGAACCGAATGCGCGGCGTCAAGGACCCCGTCACTGCACGCGTCAAGCACCTGGAAAGCGCCAACGATCGCGCCGGCCGGCAGGAGGTCGACCTTCAGACGCCCGCCGGACATCGTCTCGACGCGTTCGGTGTACTGGCGGGCGAAATCCATCCAGATATCCGATGCCGGCCAGGACGTCTGCATTTTCATGACCAACGGGGCTTGCGCCAGAACCGCCGGGGCCGCCAAGGCGGTGGCGGTCGCTGCACCACCGGCCAAAACACCCTTCTTCAGAAATGAGCGGCGCGAAACCGTCGAATCCTGGATTTTCCGCATGTTTTCCTCCCAGTTTTTATGGGCATCTCCCAATGCCCTCCTCACCAAGGACATTTTCCAATGTCCATTCCCATAAAATATTATTGATTAGCGCACGAACCAATACAAGACGTAGATGAATAAATTTAGATATCTGAATATTTTCAATATTTTATTGTAGATTTAAATCGATATTATTTGCATTGCAGCAGGGTGCTCTGTGCGGTGCGAAACATGCAATTGGGCAGAGGCAGTCCCGATTTGCGTCATCTATCGCTTCGACTTGCCGGCGTACCTACAGTTGTGCGTGCTGTTGCCAGTGACGCTCGAGGGATGTCGTTGGTAGCGGTTACACCAATGGCGCGGGTCTATCTCACAAACGGACCTATGAAATCCGGCAGATCGTCCGCTGTCAGTCTCTCGCCCGCCCGACTGCCCGCCTCTCCATGCAACCACACGCCCGCCGCGGCGGCTTCGAAGGCCGGCATACCCTGCGCTAGCAGGCCGCCAATCACGCCGGCAAGCACGTCGCCGGAGCCGGCCGTCGCAAGCCAGGGCGGGGCATTGTCATTGATCAGCGCGCGGCCGTCCGGGCCGGCGATCACTGTGTCGGCACCCTTATAGACGATGACGGCCCCAGCGCGCGCGGCCGCCATCTGTGCCTTTTCGACCTTGCTCGCCTTCCGGTCGGCGGCAATATCGGGGAAAAGTCTCGGAAACTCGCCCTCGTGGGGCGTCAGCACCAGATGCGGCGCGCCCTTGGAAAAGGCACCGAAAAGCGGCTGCGGATCGGAGGCGAACGCCGTGATCCCGTCGGCGTCAAGAACAAGCGCCCGGCCCTCCAGCGCCAGGGCGAATTCACGTGCCTTCGCTCCGAGCCCGAAACCGGGGCCCAGAACGAAGGCGTTCCGGCGCTGGTCGGAGAGGTAGGCGATGAGGTCATCGGCAGTGTCGACCCGCTTCAGCATTACCGCCGTCAGGTGCGCCGCGTTGGCAGCGAGCGCCTCACCTGGGGCGGCGACCGTGACCATCCCTGCCCCGATCCTCAACCCCGCCATGGCCGACAGCCTGGCAGCGCCGGTCGCGCTCGCGCCGCCGGAGAAGACCGTCAGGTGACCGCGGTGGAACTTGTGGGTGTCGGCCGTGGTATCCGGCAACGCCGCTGACCATGCCTCCGGGGCGTTGACCGCGAGTTGCCCCGCATGGGTAGCCACGATACGAAACGGAATTCCGATATCGCAGACCTCGACATCACCGCAGAGTTTGCGGCCCGGCATCAGCAGATGGCCGGGCTTGCGGGTCATGAAGGTGACCGTGTGGACAGCCCGGAAGGCTGCACCGAGCACCTGTCCAGTCCGCCCATCGAGGCCGGAGGGAAGATCGACGGCGATCACCGGCAGGCCCGCCTCGTCGATTTCGCGGATCAGTCCGGCAACCGGCGCCGGAACCTCGCGATCGAGCCCCGCGCCGAACATGGCATCGATGACAATGTCGCCGGCGCGCGGCCGATAGGTCTCCAGCGGCTCACTGGGCAGCCGGCACATGGAGCAGGCGGTTGCCGCGTCACCCTTCAACCCGGCCGGATCGCCGAGCCGGAAGACGGCTGTGTCACAGCCCGCCGCATCGAGCGCTCTTGCGGCCACATAACCATCACCGCCGTTGTTGCCGGCACCACACAGCAAGATGAAACGCAGCGCACCGGGATATAGCCGCAGGGCGGAGGCGGCGACCGCCTGCCCCGCCTTTTCCATCAGGCCGAAGGAATCGATCCCGGAAGCCGCCGCAGCGGCATCCACTTGCCCCATGGCGGCTGGAGTCAAAAGCAAATCTGCGCGTTTTCGAACCATTCCTAATAGAAACATATCCCGGCAAAAGACAACAGGTGCACGAAATCCGGCGCCCGTGACGCATTTCGATGCATTTGCCTATTTCATAGGCATCTATCATTCACAGTCCGGGCAATCCGCTGCCGTACATATTTGCACCAAGAACGAGAAATATCGCGTCGCGAAGCTGTTTTTTGGACATTACGGCTGGTGTTTTGCCCGCTATTCGGCGAGATTTGCACCGGGAACGCCACAAAATTCGGATTTTCTCAAAAATCCGATCGGAAACTGGCACGTTACGTGCATAACACGACGGCGAGCGGGATCATCCTGCTTTAATGAGGGAAGCGGAGAGAAATTTTCTCATGAAAAAGATCGAAGCGATCATCAAGCCTTTCAAGCTCGACGAAGTGAAGGAAGCCCTTCAGGAAGTCGGCCTGCAAGGTATCACCGTCACGGAAGCCAAGGGCTTTGGCCGGCAAAAAGGCCACACCGAGCTTTACCGGGGCGCGGAATACGTTGTCGATTTCCTGCCCAAGGTCAAAGTCGAGGTCGTATTGGCTGACGAAAACGTGGAGGCCGTCATCGAGGCCATCCGCAACGCCGCCCAGACTGGCCGGATCGGGGACGGAAAAATCTTCGTTTCCAATGTGGAGGAAGTTGTCCGCATCCGTACCGGTGAAACTGGCGTCGACGCCATCTAAACCACCTGCCCTCCCAAAAGGTCAGGTTATCATATCGTCATCTCACTCAAGGAATACGTCAAATGACGACCGCAAATGACATTCTCAAGCAAATCAAGGAAAACGACGTCAAGTTCGTCGACCTGCGCTTTACCGACCCGAAGGGCAAGCTGCAGCATGTCACGATGGACGTAGTCTGCGTCGACGAGGACATGTTCGCCGATGGCGTCATGTTCGACGGCTCCTCGATTGCCGGCTGGAAAGCGATCAACGAGTCCGACATGGTTCTCATGCCCGACCCTGCAACTGTTCACATGGATCCGTTCTTCGCGCAGTCGACCATGGTCATTCTCTGCGACATTCTGGACCCGGTTTCCGGTGAAGCCTACAACCGCGATCCGCGCGGCACCGCCAAGAAGGCTGAAGCCTATCTGAAGGCCTCCGGCATCGGCGACACCATTTTCGTCGGCCCGGAACCTGAATTCTTCATCTTCGACGACGTCAAGTACAAGGCCGATCCGTACAACACCGGCTTCAAGCTCGACTCGACCGAACTTCCGTCCAACGACGACACCGATTACGAGACCGGCAACCTCGGCCACCGTCCGCGCGTCAAGGGCGGCTACTTCCCGGTTCCGCCGGTCGACAGCTGCCAGGACATGCGCTCCGAAATGCTGACCGTTCTCGCCGAGATGGGCGTGGTGGTCGAGAAGCATCACCACGAAGTGGCTTCCGCACAGCACGAGCTGGGCGTCAAGTTCGACACGCTGGTCCGCAATGCCGACAAGATGCAGATCTACAAGTATGTCGTCCATCAGGTCGCCAACGCCTACGGCAAGACGGCCACCTTCATGCCCAAGCCGATCTTCGGCGACAATGGCTCCGGGATGCACGTTCACCAGTCCATCTGGAAGGACGGCAGGCCGACCTTCGCCGGTGACGAATATGCCGGCCTGTCGGAAACCTGCCTCTACTACATCGGCGGCATCATCAGGCACGCCAAGGCCATCAACGCCTTCACCAACCCGTCGACCAACTCCTACAAGCGTCTGGTTCCGGGCTACGAAGCTCCGGTTCTGCTCGCCTATTCGGCCCGCAACCGTTCGGCATCCTGCCGCATTCCCTTCGGCTCCAACCCGAAGGCAAAGCGCGTCGAAGTCCGCTTCCCGGATCCGGCAGCAAACCCGTATCTCGGCTTCGCCGCCATGCTGATGGCCGGCCTCGACGGCATCAAGAACAAGATCCATCCAGGCAAGGCCATGGACAAGGATCTCTACGATCTGCCGCCGAAGGAACTCAAGAAGATCCCGACCGTTTGCGGCTCCCTGCGCGAAGCGCTGGAAAACCTCGACAAGGATCGCAAGTTCCTGACCGCCGGCGGCGTCTTCGACGACGACCAGATCGACAGCTTCATCGAATTGAAGATGCAGGAAGTCATGCGTTTCGAAATGACCCCGCATCCGGTCGAATACGACATGTACTACTCGGTCTGATCCAACCGATCGATTGGCCCGGCCGCGCGCCGGGCCAATTGGAATCCGGAAGACCGGCAGATCTTTCATGGTCCTGCCGGTTTTCTTTTCCCGTCGTGGCTGTTCGGATGTCTTCCTTTTAAGTCAATGCACTGGTCCGATTATTTAAGTATTCACTTGAATTTCATTCATACCGCAGAAAACATCGACACCCGGCGCTCCGACGACTTCTCAGAAGGGCGATCCGGATATAGGCTCGCCAACGGCCCAAAACGTCCCGCTTGCCCTTCAATTTCCAGATGCGTGTTTCCCGATCGGGGTCCCGATGACCAACAGCAACAGCCGTGCGCAGCCGAAATCGATCGACTGGGTTCTTTATTTCCTCGCGCCGGTCTTCTTTTCCAGCAATCTGATCTTCGGGCGCGGCATTACCGGCGACATAGCTCCCTTCACAACCGCTTTCCTGCGCTGGATGGGGTCGGCGCTGATCATCTTCCCTTTCGTCTATGCCGAACGCCGGACCTGCATGGCCTTCGTGAAGGCCAATACGGGTCTTTGGCTGTTGCTCGGATTTCTAGGCATGGGGATCTGCGGCGGCTTCGTTTACTGGGCGCTGACACTCACGACGGCTTCCAACGCAACGCTGATATACACGACGTCGTCGCTCTTCATCATCCTCTTCCAGTGGATGTTCCAGGGCCGCAAGATCAGCCTTCTCGAACTGATCGGCATGATTATCGCTTTTGCCGGCGTCGTGGTCATCGTGCTCAAGGGAGACTGGACGGCCGTGCGGCACCTCACGTTCAACATCGGCGATTTCGGCATACTGGCCGCAGCGATCGCGTTTGCCCTCTATTCTCTCCTTCTTCGACATCCCGCGGTCGCCGCTATGCCGCCGATCCCTCTCTTCGGGCTGTTGTCGCTGTCCGGCGCGCTCGTACTTCTGCCACCGGCTCTCTACGAAGCCGTAACGGGCGGTCTTCTGCCGGATACGGCCAGCGACTGGACCAAACTCGCGGGGATCATCCTGTTTGCCTCGCTGGCCGCCTTCTACTGCTTCCAGCATGCCGTCCGGGTCTTCGGGCCGGCCATGGCGGGCATCACGCTCTATCTGATGCCGCCGATATCCATTATCATGGCCGTTCTCTTCCTCGGAGAACGTTTCCAGGCCTATCACGCGGCGGGTATCGTGCTGGTCATGGGTGGCCTCATGCTCGCCACCGCGCCGCGGCAAAAGAAGAACATTGCGTGATCAGACCGGGATGAAACGGGGGGTCAACTCTTGATCTTGGTCGTCAGCCTCCCCAGATTACTGGAGAAAGGAAGATCGCCATGAAACAAAGCAACGCAAAATTTGGTATCGGAGAAGTCGTTCGTCACAAGTTCTTTCCGTTCCGGGGCGTCGTTTTTGATGTTGATCCGGAGTTTTCGAACTCGGAAGAATGGTGGAACGCGATCCCCGCGGAGGTAAGGCCCAGCAAGGACCAGCCCTTCTACCACCTTCTCGCCGAGAATTCCGAAACGGAATATGTCGCCTATGTCTCGGAACAGAACCTGGAACATGACAACAGTGACGAACCGCTGCGGAATCCGCAGGTTCATCAGATCTTTGTCGAGGAACAGGCCGGCCGTTACAAGCCCAGGGTCAATTTCTCCCACTGAGCAGATGGCAAGCGAGAATATATTCTCCAAGAACAAGAATTGAAAAAGGCCCGGTCTCCCGGGCCTTTTCTTTTGGCTATTACCACTACCGGTCAGTTCGACTTGGCAGCGTCCTGAGCATCTTCGATAGCCTTGCGGCTTTCGTCGGTCTTCTTCTGCATGACTTCCTGCAGGAGACGCTGACGTTCCTCGGCCTGGGACTGGGACATCGCCTCGCCGTCATAGGCGCCGGTAAAGCCATCGAGTGCGATCTTGATCGGGTTCGGCGAGCGGCGGAAGTTGATGGAGGTGAACACCACCTCTTTACCCTTCTTCAGGCTTGCAACGACCGCGTCGGTCAGCGGCAGCTCAGCCGTGCAACGGTCGGGCAGGCAGACGGCATAGTCGAGCTTCACGCCCTTGCCGCCGTCGATCTGCATCATGATGCCCGGCGGAATGAGACGCGCCGAAGGAACGGTAACCTGCAAGATCTTGCGGTTGACCTTGCCCTCAACGGAGATCAGGCCGACTGCGGTCAGAAGCTGTCCATTCTGGGCCAATTGCTGGTTCTGGACCACACAGATGTCAGCGTCGTCCTGTTTGGTGCAGGTCTTGAACCACTTCGGCGCGGCGGGATTGGGCGCGGCGGCTTCCTGCGCGGAAGAGATCGCGGGCACCGCAGCCGCGCCGATAGTGAGAACGAGCGCAGACAGTGCCGTCCGCGTAGCTTTGGTTGCTTTGAACATCATAACGAAATCCGTCTCCTGAAAACCAATGTCGAATCGTGGTTACGATCCAATACCGCTTGGTCGTGCTGCCAGTCACCTGTCGTTCAAATGAGGCAAATACATGACCTTGGTTACCCGGTCACACCTGTTACATTGCAAAACCGGGAATATCCAGCCTTTCTTTGGGGCTTGTTGCGGCCAAGTCCAAATTTCGCCGACACCTGTGTTGGTTTTGTGATGTACATGATAATTTCCCGGAGAATCTTGCATTCGCAGAAAGGATCCTACGTGCGCCGTCTCGTTCTCAGCCTCCTTTTCCTTCCCCTCTGCGGCCTGGCACATGCCGAACCGCTCCATGGCATCGCCATGCATGGGCAGGCGGCCCTCCCATCCGATTACAAGCATTTCACCTACGTCAATCCGCAGGTCAAGAAAGGCGGCAAGATCGCCTATGGCGTGGTCGGAACCTTCGACAGCCTCAACCCTTTCGTTCTGAAGGGCATGCGCACGACGGCGCGCGGGATCTGGGATCCGGAATATGGCAACCTGTTCTACGAATCACTGATGAGCCGATCGAGCGACGAGCCGTTCTCTCTCTATGGTCTTCTCGCCGAAAGCGTCGAATGGGACGACGCGCGCAGCTTCATCCAGTTCAATCTAAACCCGAAGGCGCATTGGAACGACGGCCAGCCCGTCACTCCCGACGACGTCATCTTCTCCTTCAACCTTCTGCAGGAGAAAGGCCGTCCGCCGTATAACCGGCGGCTCAACGTTGTCGACAAGATGGAGAAGGTCGGCGAACACAGCGTTCGCTTCACCTTCAACGACAAAGCCAATCGCGAAACGCCGCTGATCATCGCCCTGTCCTCGCCGATACTGCCGAAGCATGCCACCAACCCGGACACGTTCGAGCAGACCTCGCTCGACATTCCTGTCGGTTCGGGTCCGTACAAGATCAAGTCGATCCGGCCGGGCGAAAGAATCGTCTACGAGCGGGACCCAAACTACTGGGGCAAGGATATCCCGGCAAAGGTCGGCTTCGACAATTACGACGAGATCTCCGTCACCTATTTTCTGCAGGACAGCACGCTGTTCGAGGCCTTTAAGAAGGGCGACATCGACGTCTATCCGGAAGGCGATTCCAGCCATTGGGCGCGGGCCTATGACTTTCCCGCCGCATCGAACGGAGACGTGATCAAGGAAACCTTCCAGCCCGGCCTGCCCTCCGGCATGCTCGGCTTTGTCTTCAATACGCGACGGCCGATTTTCACCGATCCGAAAGTGCGCGAGGCCCTGTCGCTCGCTTTCGATTTCGAGTGGATGAACAAGACCCTTTACGATGGAGCGTTCAAACGCACCCAGAGCTTCTGGCAGAACTCCCGGCTCGGCGCCTTCGGCAACGCCGCCGACGACCGGGAGATTGCGCTGCTCGGTCCGGCCAAGGACAGGCTCTCCCCGGCAATTCTTGCAGGCACCTACAAGATGCCGGTAACGGACGGTTCGGGCGCCGACCGCAAGGTTCTGAAACAATCCGTTGCGCTGCTCGGCGAAGCCGGTTTCACGATCAAGGGCGGGAAGATGGTGGACGCCGCCGGCAAGCCGCTTTCCTTCGAGGTCATGACCCAGAACGAGGGGCAGGAGAAGATGGCGATCGCCTACCAGCGGGCGCTTTCGCTGATCGGCGTCGACATGACGATCCGCACGGTCGACGACGCGCAATATCAGAGCCGGTCGAACAGCTACGACTACGACATGATCGTCAAGGCCTATACATCGTCGCTCTCTCCGGGAGCCGAGCAGGTCTACCGCTGGGATTCGTCGTCGCGCGATGCCCAGGGCACGTTCAACTATGCAGGCGCGGCCGATCCGGATATCGACCGCATGATCGATGCGCTCGTCAATGCCCGAAGCATGGAGGACTTCCAGGCCGCCGTCCGGGCCTACGACCGCCTGCTCGTCGCTGGCCACTACGTGGTCCCGCTCTATCACATCGGCGAGCAATGGGTGGCGCACTGGAAGCACATTGCGCGGCCGGACAAGGTGCCGCTCTACGGTTACCAGTTGCCGGTCTGGTGGGACGCCAGAGCCCAGTAACTCCGGTCTCTGGCTATTGTTTCCGCGCCTGCCCGGTTGACAGCGCGACGGCACGCCTTATGTCACCAGCCAGTCCGTATCAAAACGAAAAGGCCGCATAATGGAACGCATCACCGTCGACATCGTCTCGGACGTGGTATGCCCCTGGTGCTACCTCGGAAAAGCCAGACTCGACCTCGCCATTGCCGAGGTGCAGGACGAGATCGGTATCGACGTCAACTGGCGGCCCTACCAGCTCAATCCGGACTACCCGCCGGAAGGCGTCGACCACCAGAAAGCGCTCGCCGAAAAGCTCGGTGGGAAAGACAACATGGACCGCGCCCACGAACAGCTGCGCCAACTGGGGGCCGAAGTCGGGATCGCCTTCGATTTCGGCGCCATCAAGATCGGTCCCAATACGCTCGACGCCCACCGGCTGATCGCGTGGGCGGGAACGGAAGGCCGCGACGTGCAGGAAAGGGTCGTGGCGGCCCTTTTCAAGGCCAATTTCGAGGAGGGCCGCAATGTCGGCGATCCGGCGGTGCTGCTCGACATTGCCGAGGCCGCCGGCCTCGACCGTGCCCTCGTCGACGCGCTGCTGAGCGGCGATGCCGACAAGGCCGAAGTGCTGGGCGAAATCGATGCGGCCCGCCAGATGGGCGTGAACGGCGTGCCCTTCCTGATCTTCGACCAGCAATATGCTGTGAGCGGCGCACAGACGCCGGATGTGCTCGTCGGCGCGCTGCGCGACATTGCCCGGATGAAGGCCGAAGCGCTTGCAAAACTCAATTGACGCGCCGCGGGAAGCTTCGTAAGCACGGCTGATATCCTTCCTCCCAGGACAATCCGCCGTGCGCTCCGATCCCATTCTTCGAGGCATCCTCATTGCCTTCGCAGCCTTTGCCGCCTATGCGATTTCCGATGCCTGCGTGAAACTCATCGAGGGGCGCATCAGCCCCTTCGAATCCGGCTTTTTCGGCGCCGTGTTCGGAATCGTCGCCCTGCCCTTCCTGATGAAGCGCGGCGACCGCTGGCAGGATATCCTGACCACCACCAACCGCCGGCTCTGGCTGCTGCGGTTTTTCTCCGCTGGCGCCGGCATCATCGGCAGCGTCACCGCCTTCACCCACTTGTCGATGGCGGAAGCCTTCTGCCTGATCTTCCTGCTGCCCTCCTTCGTCACCATCATGTCGGTGCTCTTCCTCAAGGAGCCGGTCGGCATCCGCCGCTGGGGCGCGGTCATCATCGGATTCGTCGGCGTGCTGGTGGTGCTGAGGCCAGGCTTCCGCGAACTGTCGATCGGCCATGTCGGCGCGGTCTTTGCCGGCCTTGGCGGGGCGCTGTCGATCGTCATCTATCGTGCCATCGGCCCGGCGGAGAAGAACATCTCGCTCTATGGCGCAGGCCTGCTCGGCGGTCTCGTCATCTGCGGCGTGCTGATGCTCGGGGATTTCCGCTGGCCGGCGGGCGAGGAATGGCTGTTGCTCGCCGGTTATGGCCTGCTTGGGGCGCTGGGCAACGTGCTCCTGATGTATTCCGCCTTCTATGCGCCGGCCGCCGTGGTCGGTCCGATCCAGTACAGCCAGATGCTATGGGGCATCCTGTTCGGTTACCTGATCTTTGGCGACCGCGTCGACCTGCCGATGGTCGCCGGCATCGTGCTGATCGTCGGCTCAGGTTTCTTGACCATCAGCCGCGAACGCACCAGGGGCGTCGCCCTGCCTCCGGCCGTTGCCGGCAAGGACGAGGCGGCGCTGGCGATCAAACCGGAAGACGACACCCTCGCCCACTGACGGCGGGACGAGACACAGAGACGTCTCAAGCCTTCGCGAGTTCCGCCAGCTGCGTCATAACCATCCCGGCACCCGCCAGCCGCCTGTCTGGCGTCGGGAGGTCGCGAGTGAGAAACACGCTCTGGTCAGGACGGATTTTCGCCATGCTGCCCTGCTTGGCGATATAACCGACGAGGGCGGCCGGGTTGGGAAATTCCTTGTTGCGGAACTGCACGACCACGCCCTTCGGCCCGGCCTCGAGTTTCTCGACATTGGCCTTGCGGCACAGGGCCTTGATGTAGACAACCTTGAGGAGATGCTGCACCTCTATCGGCATCGGCCCGAAACGGTCGATCATCTCGGCGCCGAACCCATCGATTTCGTCGAGTTCGGTCAGTTCACCAAGGCGGCGGTAAAGTCCAAGGCGCAGATGCAGGTCCGGGACATATTCATCGGGGATCATGACCGAGGTTCCGACCGAGATCTGCGGCGACCAGCCGGTATCCTGGAAATCATCAATCCCCTTCACCTCGGCGACCGCCTCCTCCAGCATGTGCTGGTAGAGTTCGAAACCGACTTCCTTGATGTGGCCTGACTGCTCCTCGCCGAGCAGGTTGCCGGCGCCGCGAATGTCGAGATCGTGGCTGGCCAGTTGGAAGCCGGCGCCGAGCGTATCGAGCGACTGCAACACCTTGAGGCGCCGCTCCGCCGTCGTGGTCAGCACCTTGTTGACCGGCAGC
The DNA here is from genome assembly GCA_041675415.1 of Rhizobium sp. Classification (GTDB taxonomy): domain Bacteria; phylum Pseudomonadota; class Alphaproteobacteria; order Rhizobiales; family Rhizobiaceae; genus Allorhizobium. The sequence continues at coordinate 20,820 of JBAYTX010000055.1, forward strand.
GTCAGCAGAGCGAATGCGCGCACCTTGGAGCGACCGACGCGACCGCGCAACTGGTAGAGCTGGGCGAGCCCGAACATATCCGCCCGATGAACGATCAGGGTATTGGCGGTCGGAACGTCGAGGCCGGATTCAACGATCGTGGTCGAAAGCAGCACGTCATAACGCCCGTCGTAGAAGGCGTTCATGATATCCTCGAGTTCGCCGGCCGCCATCTGCCCGTGGGCGACCGCGACCTTCAGTTCGGGCACGTCCGACTGCAGGAATGCCTGGATATCGGCGAGATCGGACAGGCGCGGGCAGACATAGAAGCTCTGACCGCCGCGAAAATGCTCGCGCATCAGCGTCTCGCGGATCACCAGCGGGTCGAAAGGCGAAATGAAGGTACGGACTGCCATTCGGTCGACCGGAGGGGTCGTGATCAGAGAGAGTTCGCGAACGCCCGTCATCGCCAGTTGCAGGGTTCGCGGGATCGGGGTTGCCGAGAGCGTCAGCACGTGGACGTCCGACTTCAGTTCCTTCAGGCGTTCCTTGTGCTTGACGCCGAAATGCTGCTCCTCATCGATGATCAAAAGGCCGAGATTGGCGAATTTGATGCCCGCGCCGAGAAGCGCATGGGTGCCGACGACGATGTCGGTCTTGCCTTCGGCCACTTCCTTCTTGACGAGGTTGAGTTCCTTGGCGCCGACAAGACGCGATGCCTGCTGGATGCGGATCGGCAGACCCCGGAATCGCTCGGAAAAGGTCTTGAAATGCTGGCGGGCAAGCAATGTCGTCGGCACGACCACGGCGACCTGAATGCCGTTCATGGCGGCGACGAAGGCGGCGCGCAGCGCCACTTCGGTCTTGCCGAAGC
>JBAYTX010000056.1:0-20539 GCA_041675415.1 Rhizobium sp.
CCTTCGGAGGCACTGAGAGTGGTCATCATCCCGGCGCCGAGGCTGATCGCGCCGGCAGCCGCAGGGGTGTGCAGCACGCCGCGAATGTCCGCAGCGGGCCGTGTGGTGTCGACGGTTCCTGAACTTGTCATTGGTGCGTGTCGGACAAGCTCGCCGAACGCGGCGCCGACTATACTGTCGACGTCGCGCTCTAACTGTTTCCAGTCCATCAGCCGTTCAGCACGACGCGGCCGGTTGCCGTCGGATTGGCAGCAGCCAAAGCCGCCTTGGCAACCAGCGTGTTGGACGTCAAGACGGTCGTGAAGTTCTTCGCGGTATCGTCCCAGTAGATATCAGCGCCCTGCGTCCACGCCTGAGCACTGACCTTTGCATGGGTGAAGACACCATTGCGGGCGATCTCAACTGCAGCGCCAGAGAGTGCATCGGTGGTCGCGATGCCGAAGAGCTTGCCGACCAGGACGCCGCCGCCGGAAGCGACATCGTATGGGGCGGTCACGGTGAGAACGTCACCAGTTTGAACAAAGTTTTTCATTCGGAGAATCCATCTGTAAAGGAAGGGAGAAAGCGGCGCGGTTTCGTGCCGTTGAGGGCTGCGATGTCGCGGTCAATGGCCGCGATTGCGTCTATGATTTCGGCCATGCTGCGGTAAGTCACGCGGCGACGTGTGCCACCTGAGTGAAATTCGACTTCTAATTGTCCGGAACCACGGGCGGCCACGAGGGCCGCCCTTTGAGCAATAAGCTCGTCCATTTATGCAGCGCCGGCGTTCTTGTACGCGCCCCGGAAGTCGATAGCGCCGACGGCAAAGTCGAGGCTGGCCGCGACCTTGACGGCCTGCGTATCGAAGTCTCGTTCGCTGCGGACCTGTGGCCCTTCAGCGCCACCGACATAGCCAAACACCACAACCGGAGCGGCTGCCGGGCTTGCAAACAAGTACCAGCCGTTCCCGGTGATGTTCGCATCGACGACCAGTTCGGCGAAGCCAGACCAGACGTTGACGTCGGTTGCCTTAGTGGCGTTAACAGACGCCAGGATCAGGCGCGCGGCTGTTTCGTATGCGGGACCGACGACCAAATAAGCAGGCTGCAGGTTCAGAACCATGCCGTCGAGGCTCTTCTGAGCGCGCAAGGCAGCAACGGCAGCGCCGATCGACGTGGCGTCAATGGCGGAACCGGCAGCAGCCAGGTTGAAGTGGTCGGCGTGGAACAGCGCCTTCGTGTCCGACAGGGCGGCGTTGGTCGATAGGACCGTATAGGCCATGCGATTTTCATCGTTGGCGGCGCGGATGGCGATGCCCGACGAGAAGTCGCTGAGGGCCGATAGGTCATCGTTGATCAAGGCGCGGCGACCGATGGCAATGCCCGTGCCGTATTCTTTGGCGGTAACGGATTCGGCGTTCTCGCTGATGGTGCCGTACTTAACTTCCCCGGATTCGTTGATCTCGGTGAATGCCGGAACGTCACCAACACGCAAGAACTGGTGCGCCTTGAAATCCGAGAACGGCTTGCGGGCTGCCCACTTGCGATAGGTCGGAGCGGCGATTTCATACTGGCTAAGCAGCGCCTTGTTGGCAGCAGCGGCCAGGAGAAGAGGAAAGTCGCTGGTGCTATGGGCGCCGACGGCACGCTGGAGCAAGGACTCACGGTCGCGGAGATTGACGCGCTCGCCGCGAGCAACGGCCATATCGCCGACAAGGTCAAGAACACTGTGGCCGCGAAACTCGGTGGCACGTCCTTCAAGCTTGACTGTGGCGGGTGCAATGCGGTGGGCAAGAGCGTCGGCCATGGCGCCGCGGATCTGTTCCGGGTCAGTGTTGTCGGTGCCCATCTGGACAGAAGACGGCGTGGTGGTGGCGCGGGTCTTCATGGCCTCGATAGCTGCGGCGCGGGCCTGCTCGACGGTGGCTTCGGCATCGATCTGGGAGTCGATCCATGCGGAGTCCAGGCTGGTGGCCTTGGCGATGGAACGGATCTCGGTGTTGATTTCTGCGCGGTTCATAGTGGGCCTTTCGTTAGGATGAGAACGCACGCCTGCCGCGGCATCAGCCGGGACAGATACGAGCGAGACTTCTAGGATCTTGAAGGTCTTGGCGGTTAGCGTGCGCTTGCCGCCGGCAGTGGTTTCGGCCCATTTGCCGACGTCGTAGCCGATCGAGGCGGCAAAGGACCGGCCGTCGGTTAGTTCAGCGGCAATGCGTTGGGCCTTGGTGGAATGCTTCGAAAGCTTGGCCGTGCCGATGATCTCGGAACCGTCAAGCCGGATGTTCGAAACGTCGCCGATGTTGTCGTCGAGCGAGCCCTGACGATGGGAGTCGAGCAGCGGGATGGTGTCCGGCCAGGTTGCGCCGGCGAGGTCCAGAACCTCGACGAAGCCGCCGCGCTCGACAGCGGCGCCGGTGGAAAGAACAAGGTCGAACGTCAATTCGTCCTTGTTCCAAGAAGACGCGCGCAAAGGCGCGGCGCGCTGTTGCACGCCGTTTGGTAAAGTCATCGATGACCTCTAAAGTTACGCGGCTTGGCTGGCCGGCTGGTTGTCGTTTGCCGGTTGCGGCAGGGTGAAGTTCAAGCCCATGCTTTCGGCGCGGGCATTGTCTGCGGCGATCTCGGCGTCAAGCTGTTCGATGTCGATTCCGCGAGCCGCAACGGCTTCTCTGCGCGACATGAGGCCGGCATTAATGGCGTCGATTTCGGCAGTCACGTCCTTGCTCGGGTCTACCCAATTTTGACGCGGGGTGATCCATGAGACGGGCAAGGCCTGATCGACCGTGGCGGACACGCGGCCCGACAATACCTCAAGGGTTGCCCACCGACGCCAGACTGGCCGGAGGAACTGGAAAGCTATGAGCGAGTGCTGTAGGGCTTCCACGCGCCGTCTGAATTCGACCATCCCGGCGCGAATGCTGGAGTAGTTGACGTCGGACAGGGATCCGCTCAAGAGGTAGTCGGGAAGGCCAAGGCCAACAGCGATTTCCCGCTCGGTTATCTTGGCGAAGTCGATAACCTCGGTGCCGATCTTAGCGGGGTCGGAGAAACGAATGTCTTCACCCGGTGCAAGGTATTGGAGCAGCCCCGGCTCAAGACCGCCAAGAACGGCGGTACCGTCCTGCGTTCCATCCATTGGCGATGCCGTGCCGTCCGTGCTGGTGATGAAGCCGGCGAGCATGGCAGCCATGCGTTGCCGCACCATTTGAGCGTCCCGCCATCCGTCGAGGTCGGCAAGCCGAACGATGACCGGAGCGAACCAAGAAATGCCGCGAACCTGTCCAGGCACTTCCCGCCGGAAAACGTGCAGGATCTCCGAAGCGGGGTAGCGGGTGCGCTTCCGCATGCTGGCGAAGTCCATTGCGGCCGGTCTATCGAAAATATGGAATGCTACACGCCGGCCTTGGCTATCGTGCTCCACGCCTTGCACCACGACGTTGCCGTTCGACAGGTTCGCCGTGTAGCTGCCGTCAAGCTGCTCGGCCTCGAGCGCCCTGATGCTGATCTTGTCGCCGTCCTGAACGAACACGGCAAGCGCCTCGCCGTCGATGACGACGCGCCGGACGATTAGCGCCTGCAGGCCGTAGAAGTCTGTCAGGCCATCCGCGTCGGCTTCATCGGTCCAGTTTTCGAAGGCGACGTTCAAGGTGTTGCGGAGTGGTGCAGCGGCTTTGGCTTGTCCCTTGATTCCTGTGCCGACAAGAGCCGACACCCACGCCTCGACGCCACTAGCAGCCAACGGATTGTTTGCTGCTAGATAGCGAGCGCGGGCCGCCAACGTGCCGCGAGCCGCCGCGATGGATTGAAGGGGGTGGTTCATCGTCTTGAGCGACGAACCACGTCTGCCGCCTTGTGCGGCTTGATAATTGCGGGTGCCGGTGAGCCAGCCTTTAATTCTCTGAAGCAATTCGAGCTCCTTCCTCGCAACCGGCGACTACGTCCTCGAAGAGGCTCACGGCATCGACTTGGACGAACGCGCGCTTGCACGCGGACAATTGAATGAATGGACCGGGCGGAGCGCGGGGCTTGCCGTCGTCACCGAAGCAAAAGTGAAAGATAGCCCGGAGTTGCGGCATCCCGACTGGCATGCCGAGCTTGGACAGTTTTGCGATGATGAGGAGCGCGTAGATATCGGCCGCGCGGAATGACCAGTATCGGCGCCGTTGCGTGCCAAATTCATAACCCATCGCTCGGGCTAGTCGTTGCCATCCGAAGAATGTGTCGTATTCGACGTCGGCAATTCTGGCTGCGGCGGCCGCATCAAAGGCCGGCTCGCCCCAATATTCAGGTAGGATGCGCATGCGCGACCTCTAAAGTTTGCCGCGACCAAGAGGTCTAACGGGCGTAAAAAAAGGCAGGCCCGAAGGCCTGCCAGGTGGGTGGTGAGGGACACCACGGAAACTTTGCCGGGCGCGCGATTAGATCAGCGCTCAACCGGCTCGACCAGCGGGGAAGGAACCCGCCGATTCAGAATTGGGGTGGAGGGTCTTCGCATCTAGGGACAAGTCCCGTCCTGCATCGCCCTCTACCTTTATTGCCGCCGAGATGCGAAATGGGGACTATGCAGCCGCCATTATTTTTCGGAGGTTGTCGTTTGCGGCCTTGAGCAACTTCTTGCCGTGACGTTCGGCGTTCTTTTCCTGCTTGCCGAACGCCTGGCCAATCTCCTTGAACGTGCTGGCCGTGGTGGCTAGGTGCAGCGCCTTTCGCTCCTCTTCCGGCAGTGCATCAGCCCAACGCTGAAACTCCGCTTCGCGGGCAATCTCGTCGGAAATGTCCTGCCAACGTTCGGGCGGTTGCTTGCCCTTGGGGTTTGAAATCCAGCCGCCGAGAAACTGCGAACCGATATCAGGCGTGCCGTGGGCAATGCCTGGCTTGTAGTATGTGACAGGCGGCAGTGGGCCGGCGAGCAGTGCGCGCCGTTCTTCCTCGGTGATGATCTCTTTCCGGCGCATCTTGCCGGTCTTCTTGTAATCCAGCGGCGCCAGTTCGTTTCGGCCCTCGTTTGACAGCAACTTCAGCCAATAAGATTCTGAGCGCTCCGCATCCACCGGCTTTGGGTCGGGGCCGAGTAGCTCGCCAAACCGGTCGTCGAGATAGAGGATGGTCCCTTCGTCGACGTGGACGTCGTCACCCTTTATCGGGCAAAATGCGGTGGTCTGCCCATTGGCAATGCGCAGCTTGCCGGCGCGGACAATCGTGCGATGGCTCTTGGTGACACTGCCGGAAGCGTCGCGCTTGTCGACGACGAGTTGCAGGGTGACATCGGTTGGCCGGTTCTCGACTTCGCCAATGCCGTTGAGTTTTGCATGCCGCCATTCGACGGTTGGGCCTGCCTTGTCGATGTAGGTTTCCAAAGCACCCTTCTTGGCGGTGAGCCTTAGACGGCGCTCGGGATAGATTGCCGGACGTGCTTCTGCGTCTTCATAGTTGTCGTTATCGGGTTGCATCCAGTTCGTTCCTCCGAACCTGATGGGGGACGACATGTTGCGGTATGCCAGCAGCGGCTTCATGGATTCTGCCATGTGCTTGTGCTTTGGGCTCTCAGAATCAGCCGGCCGGCCGAAGATGTCGGAATCGTTGGGGAGCATGTTTGCCCATACAAGCGCCGTCCACGCTCGCCAGAAGTCCGTCGGCCCGTCGTTCTCGAAGTAGACGACGGCGCCCCGCTTTACTGTCCGGTAGACGGGATGGAGGTTAGTGCCGGTCCGGATTGCAAAGAACCGCTGCAGGCGTGCCGTGAGGCCGAGATACCGGCCGCCAGTGGACAAGTCTTCCTTGTCGAGCAGATGCTCAAGATGCTTTTCGGTCAGCCAAGGCATGCGCAACGCTTCGGGCGACAGTTCGACAGGCTTGGCGGGTTTGGCTGGAAGAGGCTTGCCGGCGAGCCAGGCAGACAGGGTCGTATTGCTGTAGAAACGCTGGCCGTAGAGCGGGCGCGGGAAACCGCTGCCGCTGTTCAAGATTTTCATTGATGTGTGTCCCTCGACATCAAAAAAGCGGCGCCCCGTTGTCGGGGTCTTGTGCCGCGTGCCGTCGGTGCGGCGGGCTGACCGCTTAGCGGCCTGATATGCGCGTTGCGCGATGATGCTTATAAGAGCCGAATACGGTTTTATTATGGCGCTATTGACAAATAGTCACGTTTGTGTATTGGCGGCCGTCCCTTTCTTGTAGATATTGCGCCTAACGATTGGAGTCAGCTCGCCGTCCTCCCATTCTTCGATGACAATGAATTTTATAAATTCTTCGTCGTCGTCGATTATACCAACAACAGTCACGGGCTCGCCGGCATCGTCTTCCGCTTCGAACCGGTCTATCTTCATCATGCGCGGCTTTGCCTTCATCTCTTCCATAGCGTCGATGAATCCGCACTTTACTGCCTCGTAGATCTCTGCGTATTCCATCAGGCGGCCTTCCTGTAAGAGATGGCAAATCGCTGGTCGACCGTGCAGTTAACGCGGTGCCCATTAAGCTGCTCGGTGTCTGTCAAGCTATCAATGCCAAGGCAATCGGCCAGCGTTCGCAGAAATGCCTGTCCGCGCGCTTGGATCTTGGAATCCGAGTGCTGGCCATAGAGGACGTGCTCTATGTCGTGCATGGAGCCATGTCCGTCAGACAACTTCAGTAGCAGAGTAACTTTTTCGCCATTGATGTCAGCTTGCACATGGCCGCCAACAATCGTCACGTCAAATGTGCCGATCGGTGAGAACGGACCAACGTCCAAAACCGGTGCGCCCCGCTCGTTGTCATTATCCGCGACCGGCTCAGCCTTTGCCGCTTTGGCGGGCTTGGGTTTCCTCTCCTTCGGAGAGAACCCAGACGGCGGGTCGCACTCATACTCTTCACGCTCGAGCCACTTCGCGAGTGTGAACCTTGGTGCCTCTGCCTTGCCTTGTGCGGCCCATGCCGAACGCCATGCGTGAGCCGCTTCGACCATCTTGCCGTGCAGGTCACCGTCGGGAGCAGCTTTCTCATAGGCCTTCCGTGCGTCAGATTTTCGGTGAGGATGGCCATACGCTTTCCAAAGTTCTTCAAATCCTCCCGCACCAACCGCGCCGGTGGCCGTGAGGCCATCCGAAAGCGGCGCCGTAGGCGGGGCGGGTTCTTCTCTATCTATCTGTGACCCGGCCCTTGTGGGCCGGTCTTGTAGATAGGAGGGGGTGTCATCCGTGATACCAAATTGACCAGTTGAGGTGTCACTGGCGATACCAATGGCATTCGTTTCGGTGTCATCGGTGACACCCTTTGTTTCGGTGTCATCCTTGACACCCTTTTCCGGAATAAGCGCAAAATTTGGTTTGTAGACGGTGGCGCTCCCCCGGCGGCCAGCCTGCACCACGGTGATGAAGCCGAGTTGCTCAAGGTTGCGCTTCGCCCTAATGACGGTGGCCTTACTGGTCCCTGTCATGTCGCCTAGTGCCTCATGTGTGACCCAGCCATTTCCATACTTGCCCCAGTACCGTTGGATGATTTCAGCCAAGACGGCCAAATCCGCCTTCGTGGTATCGGGATGGAACGACGCCAAGCGCAACAGATGGAATTGAACCCAGGCGTCCACGTCATAAGCATAGCCTCGCTGTTTACCGCTCATTCGCAGACTCCAGCGCTTCGACGGCAAGGGCAGTCAATCGTCCTGCCATCGGCTCGCTGAATGTTGCTGTTCGGCGCTGTCCGGCCTGCGGCGCGTATAAGCGATGCTGACCGTCTGGCTGGCGCACCAGGCGCAAACCGTAGAGGCGGACGTGCTCGTTTAGTTCGACGTCGACGAACGCAACTGCGTCGCGGTCCTTGCTGCTCTTCAAAGGATGGCAATACAAAATTCGCATAGTTTCTCCGTTTGGCGCACGATGGCGCGGCCCGCCGGCTTGGTTCCGGCAGGCGGTTAATTGGTGTTGGTGGTGGTGGTGTTAGGCGGCCTCTACCGCTTCAGTCTGAAAGCTATGGACGCTGCCTGCTCCCACAATCAATGTCCGAGATATGTCGACCAGAACCGGCCAGAGGTCGCCCATAAAAAGATCAGCGACATGGGCCGCGACGTTGTAAAGATCATCGTCGGGCTCCCCCGGAAGGCAACCGGAAAGTCGCCAGTCGCTGTAGGACATGCTGTCCTCGTCTCGCAGATAGTCTTCCCATCCATCGGGCACGGCATATTCCTCGTCGTGCCCATGCCGCCATAGGGTTTCGGCGACAAGCCCCGCTACAGCAACCATGCGGGTGTGCGGGTGATTTGGCTCTACCGGCTTCCGGTGGATCGTCATGTGACCAATCCACGTTTTTTCGTCTAGCGGCTTGAAGGTGTTGGCGGGACGTATGCATGCGTTCGCGTCATATCCGAGGTACAGCGCCATGAGTGCGTGCCCGGCCTCGTGAATAGCAGCTGTGCGACGGTCGAAGGCCTGCATGCGGGCAGGGCTTTCTTTCATCCGCAGATTCACTCTATGAGCAATCATGCCGCCACCTGTGCGCGGGCATTGTCGTTGGCGAAATCGTAAACTGCCGTTCGCCGCTTGCCGGAAAGCCATGCATCGAGGTCGACCTTTAAGTACCGGACCGCGCCACCAATCTTCAGATAGACCGGGCCGCTGCCGGTCATGCGCGTCTTGTTGAGCCATGAGGCGGATTTGGAAATGTAGGCTGCCGCTTCTGCTGTGTTCATTTTTTCGCTTGACACGATTTTAGTCCTCCTGTAGAAGTTCAACTAGTGAGACCTTTGTCCTTTTTTTTGGAATAAAAGGTTGCCGCTTCTAATGGTTTACAAACCATTTGTCAAGCGATTTCTGCTTGTGTCATCCTAATATCTTCGGAAGCCACGGCCAGTTGGCCAGTTTGTCGCCCTTCTCGCGAAGGTGCGCATAGCGCTGGAGGCTGTTCCATGACTTGTGTCCCGACACGGAAGCGGCGAGCGGAATCGTGCGGCCCATTTCGAAGAGCCGTGAAACGCCTTCATGGCGAAGGTCGTGAAAGTGCAGGTCTTGAATTTGGAGCAGCTTGCACGCGCGTGTAAAAGCCGCACTGATGGCGTCTGTTCCAAATGGGAAGATCTCTGGTTTGGCGCGCGGCATGGAGTTGATGATGGTCAGCGCTTCAGGGGGAAGTTCGCACCAAACATCGTTGCCCTTCTTTTGGCCCGGATGCTTCATATCGCGGACAAGAATACGGCTGTGAGGCTCGTCCAGATCCTCCCATTTGATGCGCGTTATTTCCTCTTGCCGTCTCGTTGAGTACATGGCGAAAGCAATGATCTTCTGCATTGGTACGACACTCGGCGCGCGCGCTTGCCGGTCCTCGAAGTGCTGCATGAGCAAATCAAGTTCCTCAAGGGCAGGGCGCCGGTCTCGCTGTGCTGATTTGGCAATGGTATCCTGCCGTGACAGTGCGGCTTGCGCGGCTCGCATTTCCGCATGATCAAGCGGCATGTCCCACAATGCCCGCGCATCCCTAAAGACGGCCGATAGGTGTGAAATGTAGTTGCCGACCGTCTGCGGTTTCCTTCCGCCCGTCAGAAGCTCGCGGGCAAATGCCGATATGTCACTGGAGCGGATGCTTGCGCAGTCCATGCTGGCGATGCTGTAGTCCTTGATAGAGCGCAGGCATTGCGCCTTGGTTCGTCCGATCTCTGGCTTCTCGGTCACGTATCGGTCGATGGCATCGGCCAGCGTGGACTCTGGCTTCCTCAATTGGTCGAGTGTGCCGGGGCGGTTGATCTCGGTTTCGCGAAACGCTGCCCAGGCTTTCGCCTCCCGTTCCTTGCTGAAGGTCTTTGCCTCCCGCCAGACGATCTTGCCGTTTTGCTTCTTGACGATTTGCGCGGTATATCCCGTGCTTCCGTCCTTGCGTTTCCGCGCGGTAATGGTGCCCATCGGAAGTACAACATCCTTCTGTTGAGGTACGACATTGTTGTACTCCTCATTGAAAAATGGTGCAACAAGCTGACAAACGCGGATAAAGCGGGATAGAACCAGACTCTAGGAAATGGCCGTAAGCAATTGACCTTCTACGATAAAGCACGGAAAACAAACAGAAAAATATTCGCAGTCGCTCCGATGATCGACTGGACGGACCGGCACTGCCGTTTCCTTCACCGGCAGCTGACGGCCAGGGCACTGCTCTATACCGAGATGGTTGTGGCCGACGCCATCATCCACGGACAGCGCGAGAGGCTTCTGGGCTATGATTCGGCAGAGAATCCCGTCGCATTGCAGCTTGGCGGATCGGATCCGGACAAGCTCGCGGAGGCGGTCAGGATCGCGGCCGAATATGGCTATGACGAGATCAATCTGAATGTCGGCTGCCCGTCCGACCGGGTGCAATCGGGAACCTTCGGGGCCTGCCTGATGCGCGAACCGCAGACGGTGGAGCGATGCGTGACGGCGATGAAGGCCGCAGCGAGGGTGCCGGTGACGGTGAAATGCCGGATCGGGGTCGACGACCAGGAGCCGGAGGCGGTGCTGCCGGACTTCCTGGCGCGATTGGCGGGAGCGGGGGCGGATGCGATCTGGATCCACGCCCGCAAGGCCTGGCTGCAGGGTCTAAGCCCCAAGGAGAACCGCGACGTACCGCCGCTCGACCACGATCTCGTGCATCGGATGAAGCGGGACAATCCGACGGTCTTCCTGGGAATCAACGGCGGCATCCACACGCTGGACGAGGCGCAACAGCACCTGAAGATCATGGACGGGGTGATGCTGGGACGGGCGGCGTATCACAATGCGACGCTGCTGACCGGCGTGGATGCCCGGATCTACGGCGAGCCGGTACGGGCGACGGACTGGGATGCGGTGCGCGACGTGATGATGGCCTATGCCGGGCGGCATATCGCCACCGGCGGGCGGCTGAACCATGTCACGCGCCACATGGTCGGCCTGTTCCAGGGTTATGCCGGGGCACGGCGCTTCCGGCAGATTCTCTCGGCCGATGCGACGAAGGCCGGCGCCGGGCCGGAGGTGATCGCGGCCGCATTCGCCGCCGTCGATATCGAGGCCGGTCCCCAGGCCTGATCCCGGGAGAGGCAACAAACGAAAAACGGCGCCTCGAAAGAGACGCCGCCAGTCCCGGAACAAACCGGAAAACGCTTGAGAACCCGCGAAGGGATCAGTTGGCGCGGATGTTGACAGCCTTCGGGCCCTTGCCCATGCGATCCGGCTCGGTGTCGAAGGTCACTTCCTGACCGTCGTGGAGCGACTGGATGCCGGAAGCCTGCAGGGCGGAAATGTGCACGAAAACGTCCTTCGCGCCGCCTTCCGGGGTGATGAAGCCAAAACCCTTGTCCTGGTTGAAGAATTTTACAGTGCCTTTGGTGGCCATGGGATAAGTCCTTTTCCCTAGTTCAATAAGTGTCTCCCGCGCCCGGAGCCCGGATGCGGGACGGTTTCGCCCTTCAAAAAGGAAGAGCCAGTCGAGAAGTCACGATATCGGGAATGAACGTCTACCATCGGGAGAAGGCCCCCAGTACCACAAAAGCGGTCTTATTCATCAGTTCAGTCTCCGGGATCAACAATACCCGAACGGCACATCCGTACATAAATCACCACGAAAGGCAAGTGCAGGTGAACGTAAAACGCCTCCGCCGATTTGACAAGCACCTGAATCCCTTAAGAATTCGGGGGTATGTGTTCTTTTTTTAGCAGAATCCGATCCAACTGGCGCCGCCAGAGGCGGATCATGCGCCGGTCTTCAGGGTAACGGGTGAAGACCGCCTGCAATACGTCGCATGCTGCCCGTTGCATCTCGCGGTCCTCGCGGCCGTCCGGCATCTGCGCGGGTCCGTCGGGGAGCATGGCGTGCACGACGGCCAAGAAGGCGTCGAAACGCGCGCGATCCTCGGGCGTCAGCAGGTCGAGGCAGTCCGGGGTCGGCGGATCGCCCGAAATGAGGTAGCGGCAGTCATGGGCGCGACGGCAGTCACGGTGCAGACAGATGAGCTCCGGCAGGTCCAGCACGGCCGCGCTACGCCGCGCCAGCGTATAGTCGAGGATGGCTTTCGGATCGGTCGGCATCGGCATCGGCACTCTCCTTGTTCGCATCCATGCGTGCTTCTTTGGCGTTCTCTTGCCGTGAGGCACGCGGTATCGTTCACGCGCGGTTTTGCCGCCGTGGTTTGAGGGGAAGTTCGGACGGGGCGCCGCAAGCTGCCTCGTTATGTTGTTTTATATGACACCCTGCGGCGCCCCGTTCGGCTGTTTTTATCCGCGACTTCGGTCTCTCTGCCTCGGCTGGTGTAGCGCGCAAAATCACTTGGCGCATCGCGCAAGATCGGATGGCAACAGATTATGAGCCGCTTCGGGCGGCTATTCGGAGCCGTTCCCAATACCGGTAAATTGACTTTGCAGACGGCGTCCGAGAGGAGCCAAATCGCTTCCTGCACTCCAGGTGGATTTCCCGCACCGCTTTGAGGCCGAGCCGCATGGTGATGAACATGCACACCTCTTGGTTGCGGTCAACGGTGCTTCGAGCTGGCTTTGAGAGCTGCTTGAAGCTCAGAGAATTGACCTCCGCCTTGAGCTTCGTGTTGATAAGAGACACATAGTCCGCCAGCGGGATAAGGACTAGAGGCGGCGCGTCGGCAAGCCGCAAGGGACATCCGTTCGGGCAAGCCGCTTCCTTCATCTCGGATGTCCCTTGCGAACGTCTCATTTGAACAGTGCCGTCACTGCAATGCCGAGCTGGTCCGCAAGACGCTGTGCATCCGTGGACAAGGTTACCGGACGATCAGGGTTCTGTGCGTGGACATTCAGTTCCTGCTCGGCAGTGATGGCCGTCGAGGACAGGTAAGCGAACGGGGTCCCCATCTTCGTGCAGAACTGGTCGAACATGCGTTCGTCGAGGTTGGCGAGCGTCAGGCAGAAGTCGCGCAGCGCCGGGGTCGCGGTCCCTGCGCGGATCGCCTCGTCAACACGGCGCTCGATCCGTTCGGTCCGCGCTTTACCGACCTCTGCCGAAAGCGTCTTCATCGCCGATTGCGCACCATCGACGAGCGCTGCCGTGCCGTTCGCCTTCGCCTTGATTGCAGCGATAGCCGCAAGGATATCCTCTTCTGCTGTGTCGGTCGGAAGGCCCAGGGCCTCGGCGATTTTCTTGTTTCCCATGGCTGTCGTTTCCTCTTCGTTGGGTTGAGCCGAAGCGAGAGCGGGCATCGCTACGGCAGGAGTGGCGACCAGGGCTACGGAGTGCAGCCACGTTGCCCGCCCCTTGCTGTCGGCCGAACCAAAGGCCGGAGACAGAAAGGGATGCGACTTCTCGGCCAAGATCGACCTTCCTCGATCGAGCCACTTGACGCGTCCATAGAGACCGTCGTCGCGTGCCTGAAGTTCTTCGATCCAGCCGTAGGCGGGAGACTCATCGCCCGTTGCCGCCTTCCGAATCGTCGCGTGATTGATATCCACAGGGATCGGTATCCCATCGGCATTGAAGCGTTCGATCAGCGTCTCCGGAGAGACCTCGAACACGCGGCCGTCGCGCGCTGTAAAGCGGCCCCTCGGGGCCACCTTGATCCATTCAGGAGCGCCGTTTTCCGTTTGTTCGGCGGCGAAGGTCACAAGCCCGGAAATGATCTGCATCTGAGCGCCCTTAGTTCAGCCAGGGCGTGATGATCAGTTCGGCCGTCCCCTTCCAGATGTTGGAAGAACCCGCGATCTGATCGGCCATAAGAAGCGTCCGGGCGGCGGTCTCCAGATTGGAGGGAACCACCAGATGCGTCGGCGTGATGCCGAGCTTCTGCCCGCGATCACCGGCAAATTCCGACATTGCCTGTCTTGCGGCTGCGTAGTTCGCAGCCGTCAATTCAGCCTTAGATCCGAACGCGAGCTGCCACAGCCCGAAACCGCAGTTCACGCGGGCGCGGATGCCGTAGACGTAATCGTCGGTCATGAAGACGGAAGTGTCGTTGTGGTTGGTGAGCGACTGAAATTCGTAGAGTTCGCGTTCCTGCCAAATCACCGGTTTCATAGCCTTCGAAAGGTCCAGAAGGAACCAGGGCGAAGCGGTGCCGGTCTGCATATTCGAGACCGATACGGTCTCCATCTCGGACAGGGCGTGAGGGTGATCGCCATCGAAAAAGTTCTGACCGTCGAAGCAGGTCGTTTCGAAACCAGCAGACAGGAGTGCATAAATCAGCTTGTCGGGATGGATCTTCGTCACCCGGCCCATGTCCTGAAACAGGGGTTTATACAGACCTACCTTGTCATCCGAGATGTCGTCCCGCTTGACCTTCACAGTGCTCTCGAACTTCTTGTTCCGGATGCTGAAGCCGTGCGCGGAAAGCGATTTCACCTGCCGGTCGCCGACCCATTCGCGCAGTTCGGGAAACTGGCCGAGCCATCCGTATTCCTCCTCGCTGGCCACGCTGGATACGGTCATGGCGATGGTGTCTTTGTAGCTCTTGGTGGCGTCAAAACTTTCGCCGTAGACCGTCTTGAAGCCCTTGAAGACAAGGTCGAGGTTCTGTTGGGAGATGATCACTTGATTTTTCCTTCTCTGAGGAGTTCAGCCCGGATCGTCAGAACGACTTCCCCAGGCACGGCTAGAATGTCGCGGATCTGCGACGGGCTGTGACCTTCCAAGAGCAAAGTTCGGACGACCTTCTCGCCCTTGGAAACTTCATATGTTCGGTAGAGCGTCCTAGGGGCCTTGTGATTGCCGACCCTCAGTCCCTTTCTCAGCATCCGAGCGCGATAACGATGGACGGTTCGCATACAAACGCCTGCACGCTGCGCAATCTCTCGCGCCGTTAGGCCGTCCTCTTCGAGAAGCCGAGTGATGCGCAGGTCGATCAAGGATGGGACATAGAAGGCGGGTACGCCGCCGTCTTCCGGGGAGACTGCCTCAACGATCCGGCAGGCCAACGGGTATCCGATGCGTTGGCAAAGCGGGTGTTCTGGGGAAAGCTTCGATGGACGAGGCAATGCGATGCGCTGGCCACCAACATACATCGCCAGCTCTTCGGCGTCCTCGTCTCCTAAGGTCTCCCTGATCTGGGTAAAGACCGAGGCTCCATTTTCATCATCGCCGACAAAGCCGATGAGTGGCTTCTTCGTTCTCAAACGATCCTCATTCCCGTGTCATAGAGCGACCGTGCCTGCGCCTGCTGGATGGCTCTCGCCTGCGCTCGGCTAGCCTTCAGCGCGGCATGCTGCGGATTGGGTGACGTGATGTAGTTGGTGGTCTTGTTGCTCATCGGCTGGACAGACGGATGGGGGCCAGATGATGCGGGCACACCGGTCGGCGGCACAATAACCGGTGAGATCGTGGGGCTCACGGTAAAGCCCAGCATGGCCTTGATCCGCTCGGCGATCGATTGCGCCTCTTGCGTGGCCTTCTCGCCCTCGGCCGCCAATGCCTGGTTATAGCCCTGCATGGCAGACGTCGCCTGCGGGCCAAGGTCAATTCCCAGGTGCTTTTTCAGATCGAAGCCGGGTTCTGCGGCTTTGCCGAACAGGATCTTCTGCCACCATGGGGCGTCACCACCTTGGCCACCTGTATCCGCCTTCGGCAGTTCACTGAACAGAACCTTGAATAGCTTCTCCTGGTTCTCCTTAACCGCTCGCGCGTCTTCCTCGCGCTCCATCGCATCGGCGGCCGCTTTAGAAATGCCGGTCAGGAAGGGTAGTGCCGGTGAAGCTGCATCCTTGATCCGCTTGCCGATTATCGACAGAAGTCGATCCTTCTGCGAATTGAAGTTGTCGGTGTTAACCCCATAGGACTGATCAACAACGCCTGAGGCGCCCTCCATCTGGCTGACCAACGCATCGATCTGGTCGATGTTGTCCATAACCGCCCGATAGGCCGGAACTGCAGTGTTGTTGCGGAACACATCGGCAAAGGCTTCGCGATTATTGCCAAAGACCTCGCGGATGCGCTTCAGCACGCCAAGAACCGGATCTTCGCCGCGCGCCTTGGCCGCGTCCATTTCTTTCATCGGATCGAAGCCGTATTTCTTGGCCCGCTCGCGAACGTCGGCGGCTCCAAGATCGTCCAGCATCGCTTCGAAGGCGGTTGCTGCTTCGTCGTTGGAACCTGATACTTCAGCGATCGGCTGGCTCATGGCAGTGGCGGTACGAACCCCCAGCATTCCGCCGGAACCGCGGGCGGCCATACGGGCGAAGATCGAAGGGAAGTTGCGGGCCATATCCTTGATCTCGAACTTGCCATTATTGCCGCCAGTTGCGATGGCGTCATAGGCCGAGCCCATCTTTCCAACGTCGATCCCCATGAGGCTGCGCAGCGCAATCGTCAGGTTGGCCGCGTCGGTCGGGTCGGCCTTGGTCCCTACGGAAAATTTGACTGCGCTGTCGGTCATGGCGGCAGCGTCTGCGCTGGAAAGGCCACCGGCCTGCAAAGCCCCAAAGACGCCCTGCGCGGCCTCTGTTCCTACGCCATGACGTGCGCCAGCACGGCCGATGATCTGATCAAAGCGCCGCTGCTCTTCTGCACTATAGCCGCCCGTCGCGCGTAGGGCATCGCTGCGCTGCTCATCTCCGGCCGCCGCGTTGACGGCAGCACCACCGGCAACCAGTGCGGCGGCTGGCAGTGTGCCAGCCATATACGCAGCACCCGCACCGATAGCGACAGGCACGCCCAGGCGGTCGACAAATCCTTCCACCGCTGAACCGACTGCGCCCGTTGTCCGGTAGGGTGCGCCTGGCACCACGCCACCCGGAACAGACGGCCCATGCGGCATTGAGGCGCCGCGAAGCTTCGTCCGCAGCTCGCCTGCCGCTTGCCCAACGCGATTGATAGCCTGCTCAGCAGCAAGCGCGTCTGATTTCAGTCCGGCAAATGCACCGTCATCGATCCGGCCGATACGGCGGCGAAGTTCATCGGCTTCCGTACCGACCGCGCCGATCTTGCCTTTGGCTTCGGTCGCCGAGATCCCCAGCCTTTCTAGTTCACGACCGAGATTGTTCGGGGTGGATTTGCCCAGCCGGTCGGCCGCGCTGCGCAGCTCCTTCAGGTCGCGCTCGGCATCCTCTGCGGGCTTTGAGATCTGGTTGACCAGCCGAAGGCGAAGGGAAACGTCAAGATCGCTCATCGGTTAAGGCCCCATGTTTGCGACCAGGCGGCGCGAATGGAAGGATACCAGCGCAGCACCTCGTCCCAGGGCATCCCGAGCAAAGACGGAAGCGGCGTGTGCGAAAGTGCCGACATGAGCGCGATTACCTCGCGCCAGCTTCTGAGGTCGATTGAGATGCGCTCGCCCGTGGCCGGAAGATGCGGGGCAAAAAATCGAAGCAGACCTGCGACACCTCCTCGCCGTCATCCGCCACCAAACCGCGCAAGACCGGGGACGGAACGCCGGTCATAACGGCGTAGATGTCGAAATTGTCGGTGGCGTCCGGATCGCGCGCGTCGATGATGCCGCCCAGCTCGCCGACAGTCAGGCGGCGCACAGTGATGCTCGCCACCAATCCAAGCTGATCGTGTTCGAAGGGAAATTCGAGCGGTATCGTGCGCTCGACATCGCGAGAGATGAAGGTGAGCTTTTCCACCTTCCGGCCCGCATTCGGTTTAGGCGATTGCGG
Organism: Rhizobium sp.; assembly: GCA_041675415.1. Taxonomy (GTDB): domain Bacteria; phylum Pseudomonadota; class Alphaproteobacteria; order Rhizobiales; family Rhizobiaceae; genus Allorhizobium. The sequence goes on from JBAYTX010000056.1 coordinate 17,498, forward strand.
CTCCGGCGGTGAATTGGTGTTCGTCTGGCTCTTCGCGTTGTCCAGCTCGGCCCACATTTCGACCGGGGGCAAGGGGATCTCCTCGACCTTCACGTCGCTCGGATCGGTCTTGCTCTGCGGCACCTGGACCTTGGCACTGATCGCAACGCTGTCTGTCATGTCTTGCCTTCCCAAAAGAGCGGTGGTCGCCATAGGGATGGAGGAAAGACCAGGGAAACCCTCCGCCATCCCTGCAAGGCAGTTTCTGAACAACGGAAGACGCTTGAAACCGCTGTCAGATTGGCGATCTGCCTGCACTCGGAACGTTGACGATCGCTCCGGCAACGCTGATGACTTCGTTGCCCATTCTGACTAGCAAGCCCCTGACAAATGTCAGGGATGACAACTGTCACCCGCAGCGTTTGGAGGGTGCAATTCGACATTTGAGGGGAAATTGGTCAGGGGCCGTCAGAATGGCCTCAAGGGCGGCTCTATGGCCCGTCAGTCGCGCCATGGGCCAAAATCGCGTCAACGGGCTTCAAATCAGCTTCAAAATCGAAGCTCAGGACATCAGCTGGAGCGGCAATCCAGCAGCAACGGCCCCAACCGTACTTTCCGGGTCAAGTCCGCACCAACGCAGGCGAACGACCAGGGCCTCTTGCTGTTCAGGTTTCAGCCTGGTCAACACCAGTAGGGCCTCGACGTCGTTCTCGATTGCGGTGCCTTTCAACGCGCGCCGCAGCTCCGGCATCAGTTCGTCCGCGATCTTCACATGCACGCGCACTTCCTGCACGGTGAGCCGGAACAACTCACTTGCCCGTTGCTCGAAAGCATCGCTGTCGATCATCCTGCCCTCATGCGTACGTATGCGCGATAGCAGCAAGGCGGGACGCTCCTGTCAACTCCATGCACGTCAGCGCGGCGCGCGTGGCAACGAGACCCACGCGCCGCCCTGTCGCCTCACCCACCGGAGATCCCGAATCGGACGAGCACCGCCGCCGCCTCCTCGACGCTCGGCAGGGCCACGTCCGGTGGCAGGCGCTCCGGCAGCTTCTGCCACGCCTCGCCAAGGTTTCCAGCTGTCTCCGTCTTCATGATCCGCATCAGCGGCAACACCCACGGCGGGGCCGTGTTGCCTTCCACGACCAACGGAGCCTTGACCTCGGGCAGCGGTGGCAGAACGTCCACCAGCGGTGCAGTTTCGTCTATGTCGGGAAGGTCCAACAGGCGCGCAATCAACGCGTCGAAGGCCCGCTTGGGAAGCGCCGTCACATGATAGACGTGCATCCACCGGCTACCGGCCTTCGTCTTGCGGCGCATCCATCCCTCTTTCGAGGCCTTCCGCGCCACCCCGTCTATGCTGCTCGGCAGGCCAGGAAGCAGAAGCCCCGCCAGCTCTGCCGCTGCGAACCATTCGCGCATCTTTTCACCGTCGCGCACGATCCGCAAAAGAGCCGCCTCAAGATAGACGACGCGTCGTTTCATGTAAGCCCATTCGTCGGCGGGCACCGATACCGTCAGGTCAAAGGAATTACGCATCACAACAACTCCCGGCGCTCGCATCATAGCGGCGCTCAAATCTGATTTGATCCCTGCTTCAAATAGCGTTCGAGCGGCCCGAAGGCCGCTCGACACGTTGGCATCATGCAGCCCGTTCGCTACCGGCCATCAACTGCCGCACCACCCGCTCAACCGTCGCCTTTTTGAGGTTGAGCGCGTTCGCAATGTCACCGGCGTCGATCCCCTCGCTGATCTTGTCAGCGATGAACTTTGCCCGCAGTGCCTTAGGGTCTAGCTGTTCTTTGCCGGCGGTTGCTGCCTCGACGGCGCGTAGCTTCTGCGCTTCCGGCATTGCCTCTATGAAGCAGATGATCTGATCGGATGCGAGGCCGGTCAGTTTCTCAATTTCCGTCAGCGTCTTGTCATGCGCCATCAATGAGGCCACCACGTCCATGGTGCGGCTGTAGTAATCGGCACCCGGTTTGGGTGGTGCGATGGCGGACGTTCTATCTTCGGCGGCTTCGCTCGATCGCCCTTCGTTCGGGTGGTAGTGGGCATATAGCTCATGCAGGTTGGCGCATTGCTGCTCGAACAGCTCGTAGATTCCGCTGGCGATGAAAGCGTGGCCATCGTCGGTTTCGAGCGTATTGCAGACGAGGACGTTCATCGCTTCAATCGCCTGAATGGTCCGGCTGAAACGGTCGATGGGACGGACGGCGGTCCTGTTGAAAGTGTTCATGTTGGTCTCCAGCAGCGCTTGTCACGGCGCGTCAAATCTGCGGTCGGCGCAGAGCCGGGGGGTGACAACCGTGCTGGACGGCAATGAAGCCTTTAGGCTTTCGCCCTGGACATAGCCCCATTTCCCCGGCCGCCTGTATATGCGACCGCGCCCCGGAGACAGGGCATAAAAAAAGCGCCGTTCGGCTTGGGACCAATTGCGAGTCTAACGCTTAGACTCCCATCAGACCGGCCTTGGTGGCGCATCCCACCAGCAGGAGTTGTCACGCTCCGTTGACCTTCATACGCTGATTTGCGGTTGATGCCAAGAGCGGATGAATTAGGGGCAAATCTGCCCCTAATGATGACCCGTCACATGCATGGCTTAGGGTCAAATTTAACCCCAATGATGGCTCACATAGGCCGCGCCTCGGGCGGCGGCAGTCTAAGGTTTAGACTTAATTCTACGCAAGTTTGTATGTTCGTTACTCGCCTATAGCGTGTGTTTATTGTTGGGGTATTTTGGTCAGTTTGTGGCCGCAAGTGTGGCCCGATTGATGACCACAATAAGGGCCACACATGTTAGCACGATTGTTGCAACGTCGTTGCAACAATCGCAGCATATCTTCCGTCAGTGTTCGGTTCGGTGTTGTTCCCGTTTCAGTTTACACCTCGGCACGATATCAGATTGCCTATCTTGTTGTTATAACTGCGACTTTGTCAGTGAACTGCCCCCCATTTCGACCGGACAGTCGGCATAAGCAGAAAGGCTCAAGCACAGGCTTGAGGACAGGCTTATGTCTAACGAGTATCGACACGTTGAATTGCTGACGGGTGATGTTCGCC
>JBAYTX010000057.1:0-20379 GCA_041675415.1 Rhizobium sp.
CGGCCAACCTGACCAACTACAAGCGCCCGCGCTTTATCGAATTCCGCGACGAGTTGCCGAAATCCAACGTCGGCAAGATCCTGCGCCGCGAATTGCGTCCGAGCTCCTGAGCCGATTGCGCACATAACCTCCAGCGCGCCCTGGTCTAGCTCAGCGGCGCCTGGCTGCGGTTCACCCCGCTGCGCCTGTTTCTCCCCATTCTGTGCCGTGACCGTGCTCCGGAAGCGACGCATCGCGCCTTGATCGATGCTGGACGGCAGACTAGTGTCGCGGGCCTTATCCGCTAATCAAGGGACGAACAGATGCCGGCGATCATCGACAAGCTGACCAGCACCGCAGCGGCCACAAGAGCCGAGGACCTTCGCGCGGCCTTTGCAGCGGATGACGCCCGGTTCTCCCGCTTCAGCGCGAGCCTGGACGACCTGCTGATGGATTACTCCAAATGCGCGGTGAACGAGGAAATCATGGAGCTGCTCGAACAGCTCTGCGACGAGACCGGCGTCCACGAGAAACGCGACGCCATGTTTGCCGGTGAAGCTATCAATTTCACCGAGGGACGCGCGGTTCTCCACACGGCGCTGCGCAACCGCGCCAACACGCCTGTACTCGTGGACGGCAAGGATGTGATGCCGGACATCAATGCGGTACTCGACGGCATGGGCTCCTTCGCCGAGAGCATTCGCGACGGAAGCGTCAAGGGCGCCACCGGCAAGAAGATCACCGATGTGGTCAATATCGGCATCGGCGGTTCGGATCTCGGGCCGGCAATGGCGACCCTGGCACTGGCGCCCTTCCATGACGGACCACGCCTTCACTTCGTCTCCAATGTCGACAGCGCGCATATCGCCGACACCCTCAAGCTCCTCAGCGCGGAAACCACGCTTTTCATCGTCGCGTCGAAGACGTTCACCACCATCGAAACGATGACCAATGCGCATACGGCACGGACCTTCATCGCCAGAGAGCTGGGAGAGGATGCCGTCGGCCTGCATTTCGCCGCCGTTTCCACCGCACTCGACGCCGTCGCGGCCTTCGGTATCCCCGCCGATCGCATGTTCGGCTTCTGGGATTGGGTCGGTGGCCGGTATTCGATCTGGTCGGCGATCGGTCTGTCACTGATGATCGCCATCGGACGCGAGAATTTCGGCTATTTTCTCGACGGCGCGCATGCCATGGACAACCATTTCCGCGCGGCACCGACGCGCCGCAACCTGCCGATGCTTCTCGGGCTGATCGGCTTTTACCACCGCAATGTGCTGGGCTATCCGTCCCGCGCGATCCTGCCCTACGACCAGCGGCTCTCACGTTTTCCCGCCTATCTCCAGCAGCTCGACATGGAATCGAATGGCAAGAGCGTGACGATCGACGGCAGGCCGGTGGTGGGTTCCTCCGGGCCGGTCGTCTGGGGCGAGCCCGGAACCAACGGCCAGCACGCATTCTACCAGCTGATCCACCAGGGCACGACCGTCATACCGGTGGAGTTCATGATCGCGGCGCGCGGTTTCGAACACGAGCTTCGCCACCAGCATGAGCTGCTGATCGCCAATTGCCTCGCGCAATCGGAGGCATTGATGAAAGGCCGCACGCTTGCCGAAGCCAAGGAGCAACTGAAGGCAAAGGGCATGGATGACCAGCAGGCCGACGTCATCGCTCCGCATCGCGTCTTCGCGGGCAACCGCCCCTCGGTCACATTCGTCTATGATCAACTGACCCCGTTTGCGCTCGGCCGGTTGATCGCGCTCTACGAGCATCGCGTTTTCGTGGAAGGTGTCCTTTTCCGCATCAATTCATTCGACCAGTGGGGCGTGGAACTCGGCAAGGAGCTGGCCACCGGATTGCTTCCCATCGTGGAAGGAAAGATCGGCGCATCCGGACACGACAGTTCGACGGCGGGATTGGTCGCCACAATCCTGTCCAGAGGAAAATAGGTCCGGGGCCCAAGAAAAGGCCGCGACGGCGCGGCCTTCCGTGGAGGCTCACCGCCTACTGCGCGGCATAACCGCCATCGACCAGATGATAGCTGCCGGTGATGAAGGAAGCCTTGTCGGACAGAAGGAAGAGGGTCAGGTTCGCCACTTCCTCCGAGGTGCCAAGGCGTCCGATCGGATGCAGGCCAACCAGGCCAGCGATGCTTTCCTCATCCAGGCTGTTTTCGACTAGCGGCGTGCGGATATAGCCTGGACCGACAGCGTTGACGCGCACGCCCTGTGCGGAATAGGCGATCGCCGCCGACTTGGTCATTCCAACGAGTGCGTGTTTGGCGGAAACGTAGGCGGGCGCGGCACCGATGCCATTGGTGCCCAAGATGGACGACATGTTGACGATCGAGCCTTTGCCCTTCTGGAGCATCGCCTCGATCTCGTACTTCATGCAATAGAAGACCGAGTTCTGGTTGACGTCGATGACGTACCTCCATTCGTCGATTTCGTATTCGGCGATGGGCTTCAGCGGTCCGCCGATGCCGGCATTGTTGACCGCGCAATCAAGGGCGCCATAGGTCTTCACGGTGAAGTCGATCATCGCCTTGACGGCTTCCGGATCACTTACATCGATCTTGAAGGCGCTCGCCGAGCCGCCGGCCGCGTTGATCGCGTCGACGACCTTCTGCGCGCCATCGAGGTTCATGTCGGCAGCGACAACCTTCGCGCCCTGCTCAGCAAGCTGACTTGCGCAGGCAGCGCCAATACCGGAACCGGCACCCGTCACCAGCGCAACTTTACCTTCGAATTCCTTGGTCATCCGTCCGTTCCTTCTGGTGGCAAATCGGTTGTACCTTCACAGGCGCGCCCCACGCGGCCATAGACGCCCCGGCACCTTCCATACACGAAAGCACGACAGGTGCGGTTTTCCTAAAGTAGGGCAGAAGCACCCTGGCATCAATCGGCCCCTCGCCGATATGGCAGGATGCCCGCGCCTCAGAGCCCGATTTCACGGGCGAAAGGCGGATTTGCCCCGGCCCGCGACACCGTTACGGCTGCCGCCCGGGCGCCGAGCGCTAGCGCATTACGAACTGACTGCTCGTCGAGCGCGGCAACCTTGGCCTTGGTCAGAAGCCCCTGCATCTTGAGCGATGCGAGAATACCTGCGTCGAATGTGTCGCCGGCGCCCACCGTATCGACCACCGTCACGCGCTCACTCGGCACGGAGACGCTGAAATCTCTGGTGTAGCCGGTCGCCCCATCCGCTCCACGCGTGATCACGACCAGCTTGGCGCCCACATCGAGCCAATGACGGGCCTGGTCGCCCGGTGCGCCTTCAATGCCGAACCAGGCGAGGTCCTCATCAGAAAACTTGACGATATCCGCCATCGCAGCCATGCGGTTGAGGCGCGCCATGTGCGCGGGCTTGTCCTTGATGAAACCTGGGCGGATATTCGGGTCGAGCGAGATGACGCGGCGGTGATGCTCGCGCCTCATGAGCGCCTCATAGGTGGAGCCGCAGGGTTCGGGAATGAGGCTGATGGCACCGAAATGTAACGCCTCACAGTCTTCGCCAAGCACCGGAAGATCATTCTCGGTGATCATTCGCCCCGCCGTGTTCTCGTCGTAGAACGCATAGGTCGCCTGGCCCTCGACAAGCTTTACGAAGGCTATCGTGGTCGGGCGCGAGTGCGTGGCGCAATAGGAAAGGTCGACGTGGCTCGATTTCAACGTTTCGCGAAGGATGTCGCCCATCATGTCGTCGGAAAGGCCGGTGAAGAAACCGGTCGCCGTCCCGAGCCTTCCCAGTGCGATGGCCGTGTTGAAGATCGCACCGCCGGCATAGGGGGCAAAGCCCTTCTCGCCCAGCGTGGTTTCGCGCGGCAGCATGTCGATCAGAGCTTCACCACAGCACAAGATCATTCGAGCCTCCCGGTAGCTTTTGCGATTTCAATCGATTTAGGGCAATCCGCCTGGGATTGCCAGCCCCGCGTCAGGCGAGAGCCGCAACTCCTCCGTTGCGCGCAGACCAGGCGAGTGGGGCGTCGAGAAATGCCTCGACCTCCGAAAGTGTCTTCTCATCAAAGAGTTTCTGAGCGCGAGCGACGGCGAGGACTTCGCGCCAGGTGGCGATGTAGTGCAGCACGACATTGCCGTTGACGAAACGTTCCTTGGCTTCAGGGAAAATGCCGTAATAGAAGAGGGCAATGCCATGGTCGACCACACCACCGGCCGCACGAACCGCATCGATGAACTTGAACATGCTGCCGCCGGCCGTCGTCAAATCCTCGATGACCAGCACCCGCGCACCCTCCGGCATATGACCCTCAATCTGAGCGTTGCGGCCATGGCCCTTCGGGGCCTTGCGCACATAGATCATCGGCAGGCCGAGCCGGTCGGCCAGAAAGGCCGCAAACGGAATACCTGCCGTCTCGCCGCCGGCGACGACATCGAACTGCTCGAAGCCCGCCTCGCGCAGGATAGTCGCGGCGGCGAAGTCCATCACCGCGGAGCGGATGCGCGGATAGGAGATCAGCTTGCGGCAGTCGATATAGACCGGGCTCATCATCCCGGAGGACAGCTTGTAGGGCTTGTCGGCGGAGAAATGCACCGCCTTGATTTCCCAGAGCATCTTCGCAACGAGTTCGGCCATCACGGCGGGGTCGGAGAATGTCGTCGGGATCATGGCAGGCTCCTTGTCATCTTGCTCTGGACATGGACGCCAATAGCAGCAAGCTGCCCGCCTTTCCAGATGCTTGTGCGCGCGGGGCGGTGATTGCCTTGATGCCGCGCGGCATGCGAACAGCATGCGCGCAGTGAGCAACAGATTCAGCCGGGAACGGTCACCCGGCCGAATCCAAAAGCGAAGGTGTCAAGCGACCGGCGACGGCCCGTACTGGTTTTCGCCCTGCTGCCCTGGCTGGACATTGAAATAGATCAGGACGATCCAGCCGACGATCGGCACGAGCGCCAGCAGCAACCACCAGCCGGAGCGATCAATGTCATGAAGACGACGCGCACCCACAGCGAGGCTGGGCAGGAGAAGGGCCAAAGTGGAAAGGGTTTCCAGGATGCCCATTCCGAAAATCATGTCATCGATCACCGAGGCAACGATATTGACGAGGAAGCTGAACAGCGCAAACCACCAAAATTCAGGTCGCGCAGCGCGGCCATTGAAATCCATATATTTCGAAAGAACAGTAGAAACGGATTCTTGGAACGTCATGCAAACCCCCTTATGCAGAATTCAATATGCCAAGGATCAAATGCCTAAGACAAATTCCATCCTACCGCAAGACAAGTATCCCGCCCAAAAGTGGCGACAATTTTCCATGAACCTTGCCGCCAATGCTTGCGCCGTCAAGCAACGTCCCAATAGAGCGGGAACATGGGATCGAAAACAGTCACCGGACCCGCGCCCGTCTCGATCTTCCCCGGAAATTCGACGGGCGCGTCGCGCCTTACCAGCGTGATCGTCTCGTCATTGGGCTTCAGCCCATACCAGGCGGGGCCGTTGAGCGAGGCGAAGGCTTCCAGCCTGTCGAGCGCCCCTTCCTGCTCGAAGACATGGGCGATGCAGCTCATGGTGTTGGGCGAGGAATAGATCCCGGCGCAACCGCAGGCGCATTCCTTGAGCGGATCGACATGGGGCGCGGAATCCGTGCCCAGGAAGAAGCGGGCATCGCCGGAGGTTGCAGCGGCCCGTAGGGCCAGACGGTGGCTCTCGCGCTTGGCGACCGGCAGGCAGTAGTAGTGCGGACGGATACCGCCGACGAGGATTGCATTGCGGTTGATGATCAGGTGATGGGTGGTGATCGAACCTGCGATGTTGCTGTCAGCCGACTTGATATAATCGATGCCGTTCGATGTGGTCACATGCTCCATCGTGACCTTCAGTTCCGGCAACCGGCGACGCAGGGGATCGAGCACGGTGTCGATGAACACGGCTTCGCGATCGAAGATATCGACATCGGGCGTGGTCACTTCCCCATGCACGCAGAGCGGAAGGCCGATCTCGGCCATGCGCTCCAGCACCGGCATGGCCTTGTCCATGTCGCGCACGCCGCTGTTGGAATTGGTCGTCGCGCCGGCCGGATAGAGCTTGACGGCGGTGATGAGGCCGCTTCGCATTCCCTCCTCCACATCGTCCGGGCTGGTCTGCTCCGTCAGATAGAGGGTCATCAGCGGCTCGAATCGATCGGCCATCGGAACTACAGCCAGTATCCTGTCGCGGTAGGCGCGGGCATCGGCAGTCGTCACCACCGGCGGCACCAGGTTCGGCATGATGATCGCGCGGGCGAAATGGCGGCTCGTATCGCCGATGACGCCCGCGAGCATCGCGCCATCGCGCAGATGCAGATGCCAATCGTCAGGGCGGCGAATTGTGAGCGATTTCATGGCAGGAAAACCTCCGGGCAGGGTGTCAACGGGCCGTCGATAGCACGTTCCGTCCGGCAGTCAAAACCACGTTTTCGGCGATGAATGCTTTCTGTCTGCGAGGCCTAGAAGGCAGCGGCCCTTATCGCCGATTCCTGCATCTGCTCCTTGCGGTCATTCTCCATGACCTCCCGGATCTTCGGGAGCGCGCGTTCGAAGGCCGCGACGCATTGCGGATCAAACTGGGTGCCGGCACGGCTCACAATGTGCTCGACCGTTCGTTCAAAGGACCAGGCCGGCTTGTAGGGCCGCTCCGTGGTCAGCGCGTCAAAACTGTCGGCTATGCATACGATACGTCCGGAAACGGGAATATCCTCCCCCGCCAGCCGGTTGGGATAGCCTTGGCCATCCCAGCGCTCGTGGTGGCTTGCGGCGATCTCCGATGCGAGTCGCAGCAATGAGGAATGGGAATTCGCAAGGATGTCGCTTCCGATCTGCGCATGCACCTGCATCTGGCGATACTCGGCTTCGGTCAGGCGACCCTGTTTCAGAAGCACCTTGTCGGGCATGGCGGCCTTGCCGATGTCATGCATGGGTGCGGCCAGGCGGATGTCATTGCACCGCTGCGGCGTGAGACCTAGCTGGACCGCGATCGCCTCGGAATAGGCCGCGACGCGCCGGGTGTGGCGGGACGTGTCCGGGTCCTTGTAGCCAGCGGCAAGCGTCAGGCGCTGGATGATCTCCTGTTCGCGCTGACGAAGCTCGCCGACTGCCCGGTCGACTTCGCGGCGCAGCCACTCCGCCTGATCGGCGAGCTGGCGCCGGGCGCGCGCAAGGCTGACGATATTCTGGACGCGCGCCTGGAACTCGACTGGATTGACCGGTTTGGTCAGGAAGTCGATGGCCCCGGCATTCAAGGCTGCCATGCGGGTCGTCATGTCCTTGTCGGCGGTGACGAAAATGACCGGCACCTCGGCATATTTCTCAAACCGGACGATTTCCGTATAGAGTTCGACGCCGTTATAGACCGGCATCTGATAGTCGATGATCGCAATATCGAAATCGAGTTCCGGCAAGGCGGAAAGGACGGCATCGGGACTGGCGAAAGGGATCGCCTCGCACTTGTCGAGCCTGCCGACGAGTTTCGTCAGGAGCTTCAGATTGGTGTTGTTGTCGTCCACCAGCAGGATACGCATCGCAGCCTCCATGGCCATCAGGCCACCAGTTTGAATTTCAGGGTTTCGATTTCGTCGGTCAGTATCTCGACGTCGGTTATGGTCGTTTCCTGGTCGCGAAGCGCGTTCGCCTTGCCCGCAAGATCACTCAGCCCGACATTGATCGCCGCGCCCTTGATCGTGTGCAGTACACGATCTATTTCGGCAGCATTCTCCTCGCCGACCGCATGCATCAGCTCATCGATCAGCCCGTCGGCGTCGTTGAAGAACGATTCCACGAGTTCCCGGAAGACATCCTCGCCGAGTGCGTCCACCAGTTCGGAATGGCGAGCCTCGTCCAGTCCGTCGAAAGGCAGTGGCGGAAGCGTCGGAACATCGAACTCTTCCAGGTCCGGCAGGCCGGCCGCCTCCTGGGGATCCGCCACTTCGTCGGCAGCGGTTTCGGAAAAAGTAGCTATCACCTTGCGCAGCCTCTTCATGGTTACCGGCTTGGACTCGAACCCCGTCATGCCCGCCTCGATGCCGTCCATGACGGGCATCTGCATGTCCATCAGGATAAGGTCAAAGACCTCCTCTGCCGCGCTCTGCACAGCCTCCGCGCCATCGTTGGCGATCGTGACGTCCTGGCCGAGGCGGTTCAGGAACCGTGTCGCGACCATCTGGTTCACGCGGTTGTCCTCGACCAGCAGGATACGCATGCGCGGCAAGCTGGCGGACACGTCGGACGTTCCGGACTGGTTCTTGACCTCGTCCTTGCCGACGGCGACGACCGCCAGCTCGAACCAGAAGATACTGCCCACGCCGACCGTACTGCTCATACCGAGTTCACCGCCGAGTTTCTCGACGATCTGCTTGCAGATCGTCAGGCCGAGGCCGGTGCCGCCATATTTGCGGCTGATGCTCGCATCGACCTGCGAAAACGGCTGGAAAAGCTTGGCCAGTCCGGTTTCGTCGATCCCGATTCCGGTATCCTCGACCTCGAAACGCAGCATCAGCTTGCCGCCGCGATAGAACTCGCGCATCCGCAGCGTGACCGTGCCCTTGCTGGTGAATTTCACCGCATTGCTGAGGAGATTGAGAAGAACCTGGCGGAGCCGGGTCGGATCGGTGCGGACATAGAGGGCGTCTAGTGAATCGGGAATGTCGAGCACTATGGTGTTGCCGTGGTCGTCGGCGCGTCCACGAATGATGCTGACGGTCGTTTCGGCAAGCGCATGAACATCGACTGCGCGCTCCTCGAGTTCGAGCTTCCCATGCTCGATCTTCGAATAGTCGAGGATCTCGTTGATCACCTCGAGAAGGGCTTCACCGGAAGACCGGATGGTCTTGACGCTCGATCTCGCATCATCGGGAAGCTCGGAATACTCAAGCAGTTCCGCCATGCCGAGAATGGCGTTGAGTGGGGTGCGGATCTCATGTCCCATCGTCGCCATGAATTGCGACTTGGCACGGTTGCCGGCGTCTGCCGCTTCGTAGGCCCCGGTGAGCCGATGGGTCATGCCTTCGAGTTCGAGCCCGGCCTTGCGGACTGATTTCAACTGCCGGCGCAGGGTAACCACCAGAAAGACGACCGAGGCCATCAGCAGGGCGAGCATGATCGCCGCAGTCCTCTCCAGATCAAGGATCAGCGCACGGCTATAGGCTCGCTCGGCGCTCCGTTGCGCATGGGTGTAAGCTAGCAGTTCCTCGGTCTTATCTGATAGAATCGCAAGCGCTTGGCCGAGCTCCTCCTGGTTGGCGGCAGAGACCCCGCCCTCGAAAAACCGGTCCAAGTCCGCCATTGCGACCGATATATCCGCGAGCAAACGCCCGGCTGTGGCTTCGGCGAGGAAATCGGCGCTCAGTCGGGCCTCCCCTACGGCGGACACATGCTGTCGAACGGCATTCCATCGCGCGGCTTGCTCCTCGAATTCGTTCCCTGATGAGGACGCACCCGGCACGGCCGGGCTCACGGCAAGCGCACGGACTTCCCGGTCGAGCTGGAATATCGACCAGACGGCGTCATCACGGATGTCATCGTGCAGGATGCGGAACTGGCGGGAGATGTCGAGAAAGAGGAATACGAGCACGACCAGCAGGACTGCGGAAAGGACCTGCAGGATGACCGTCGTCTCGCCGGCCTTGCGCATGATGTTTCCGGTGCTGCGCACAATGCCCATCATTCGACGACCCCGCTTTCCCTGATCTGCGAAACCTGGCCGGCGCGGTTTTTCTCGCCAAAGGCGGTACCCACGGCGTGGTGGGGTGATGCTTTGACCAGTTCTACGGCGAAGACGGATTTCATGCTCATTTCCCGGGATGCAATCGGCAAGCTCAGCCGGCGATAGCCTTGGCCGAAACGCGGCGGTCAAGATAGGACGTAAGCAGGCGCCGGAAGGCGACAGCTTCCACAGGCTTGGTCAGGAAGTCGGTGACGCCGGCCTCCAGGGCACTTGCCCGAAGCTTCGGCTCCTGATCGGCGGTCACCATGGCGATCGGCACCGCGTCGTAGCGCTGCATCATCCTGATCTTGCTGACAAATTGCAGGCCGGTCATTCCGGGCAAAATCTGATCCACAATCAGCATGTCGAACAAGGTGTTGTGGCAGAGCGTGAGGGCGCGAATGGCGTCCGCTTCGACAAGGATTTCCTCGTCGGTGACCTTCCTGGCAAGATGCTTGAGGATCATCGCGTTCGTCGCGTTGTCTTCAACAATCAAGATGGTCATGTCCTGCTCCCTGGCGCAATACCGTCGTCCACGCTGTCGAGCCGTATTCCAGTCCTCCTGCCCTGGCGACGTGCCTGTGGGCGGCGGGTGATCCAGATACCGGCTCATGCATGGGTAGTACCAAAGGCAGCCTGAAATTGACTGAAGCAAATCGGTCGAATTTTACGCGTCGTGGAGTTAAGTGGTTCTTAAATCTTTAGAATTTACTGAATTGCCGCATCTTCCGCCCTGCCCCACAGGATGCGCGGTCGTGACCAGCGCTACTATTTGGCCAGGCAGGGGGTGACTAAAAGCCTGATATGACGAGGTCTGCCGGGCGGCTTCTTGCGAGAACAGTGCGACCGTTGGGGAGGTCGTTTCCTTCGACCTTCGCCGTGATTTCCGCGGTGTCGAGGCCGAAACGGCGCCAGCGATCAACAAGCCGTTCGGCCAGGGCCTCCTCCGGCGGTGCGATCAGGATGGAAAGATCGAACAGACCTTCAAGGCTCGTCCACGGCCCTTCATCCAGCAGAAGATAGTTGCCCTCGATGAGAACAATGCGATGGCGCGGGGCGATCGAGCGTGCGGCCGCAATCGCGATCTCCCGACTGCGGTCAAATACGGGCACCAGCACCTCCGCGCCCGATCTGACAGCCCGCACAATATCGACGAAGCCGCGCACGTCGAAGGTTTCCGGTGCGCCCTTTCGGGCGAGCAGGCCTTTCTCCGCCAGAACCGCATTGTCCATGTGGAAGCCATCCATGGGCAAGACAACCGACGGCTTTCCGCGGGCGGTCAAAATCCCCGCAAGCAGCTCCGCGAGCGTCGATTTTCCCGACCCCGGGGGCCCGGCGATGGCGACGAGGAAGCGCGGACGATCACCCGCCCGCCGCAGAATTTCGTCGGCAAGAGCCGTCGGCGTGGTCGTCATGCAGCCATTTCCGAATCGGGCGCCGTGCGAGCTCCCGTCATGAATGCGACGGCATCGGCCATCGTATAGTCCTTCGGATTGATCACGCATAGCCGCCTGCCAAGCCGATGTATGTGAATCCGGTCAGCGACCTCGAAAACGTGCGGCATGTTGTGTGAGATCAGCACGATGGGAAGGCCGCGCGATCGCACCTCCAGAATAAGCTCCAGCACACGCCGCGATTCCTTGACACCGAGGGCGGCCGTCGGTTCGTCGAGAATGATGACCTTCGATCCGAAGGCGGCCGCCCGCGCGACCGCCACCCCCTGCCGCTGCCCTCCGGAAAGGGTTTCAACCGCCTGATTGATGTTCTGGATCGTCATCAGTCCAAGCTCCGACAGCTTATCCCTGGCGAACTTTTCCATCGCCGGCCGGTCGAGCTTGCGGAACCACCAGCCCATGACGCCGGGCTTGCGCAACTCGCGGCCAAGAAACATGTTGTCGGCGATCGAGAGCGCCGGCGACAGCGCGAGATTCTGGTAGACGGTTTCGATTCCGGCGTTGCGCGCCTCGATCGGAGAACGAAAACCGACCGGCTTCCCCTCCAGGCGGATCTCGCCCTCGTCCGGCACGATCGCGCCGGAAATGGCTTTGATCATGGACGATTTACCGGCACCGTTGTCGCCGATTACCGCGAGGATTTCGCCCGGATATAGATCGAAATCGGCATTGTCGAGAGCGGTCACACGTCCGTAGCGCTTGACCAGACCGCGTGCGGTGAGAATGGGTTCCTGAGCCATCAGCCTGCTACCTTTCTGATCCACTGGTCGATTGCCACGGCGGAGATGATGAGGACGCCGATCAAGAGATAGGTCCATTGCGGATCGGTGCCGATCAAGCGAAGCCCCAGCGAGAAGACGCCGACAATAAGTGCCCCGAACAGCATGCCGAGGATGGAACCGCGACCGCCGAACAGCGAAATGCCGCCGATCACCACGGCGGTGATTGATTCAATGTTGGCAAATTGCCCTGCCGTCGGCGATACCGATCCGATGCGGCCGATCAAGGCCCAGCCCGCCAGCGCGCAGATCAGGCCCGACAGGGTATAGACGGAAACCAGCATGCGCTTGACGTTGACGCCCGCCAATTCCGCGGCTTCCGGGTCGTCCCCTACCGCATAGACATGCCGGCCCCAGGCTGTGTGGTTCAGCACATACCAGAGCAGCGCCACCAACAGCACCATGGCAATGACGCCATACGTGAATACCGCGCTGCCGATACGCAGGTTCTGGCCGAAGAACTGCAGGATTGGCGCCTGCTGCGAGATGTCCTGCGAACGGATCGTCTCGTTGGCCGAGTAGAGAAAGTTGGATGCGAGCACGATCTGCCACATGCCGAGCGTCACGATGAAGGGCGGCAGTTTCATGCGGGCAACCAGTACGCCGTTGATAAAGCCGCAGGCAGCACCCACTGCAAAACCGCAGAAAACCGCAAATGTCGGGGGAAGCCCGTAGCGGAAGGCAAATTGCCCCATCACGACCGACGAGAGCACCATGATCGCGCCGACGGACAGGTCGATGCCGGCCGTCAGGATCACCAGCGTCTGGGCGGCGCCGACGATACCGACGATCGCGACCTGCTGAAGGATCAGCGTCAGGGTGAATGCGGAGAAGAACTTTTCACCCAATATAGCTCCAAAGACAGCCAGCGACAGGATCAGCACGATCAGTGGAACCGCAGCCGGACTGGAATGCAGGAAGTGCTGGAATTTCTGGACCAGTGTCTTGTCGTGGCTGTCAAACGACACGACCTGCGTCGAACTGCCGGACAGGACCTTTTCATAATCTTGATGCGGTTGTGCGGCTGTCTGTGGCTCGCTCATGGAAATCCTCCCGACTGAACCCCGTCCTGTAGGGCTTGCTGGCCAGAATGATCGTCCGGACGGCGTCCATCCGGAGAGGCAAACTGCGATTAAATCAGCGCATGTTTCGCGCCGTGTGTCAAAGATCCGGCCATTTGTCAGAAGAGCGGCCGGGGCCGCCCTTCAAGATCAGGCCATGACTGACTGGGTCAGCCCCAGCACTTGTCCATACCGGTCTTGGTATCGATCGACTCGACGCCAGCAGCCGGCTTGTCTGTCACAAGCGCGACGCCGGTATCGAAGAAATTCTTGCCTTCGGTCGCGGCCAGCTTTTCGCCGGTATCGGCGAACTTCTTGATCGCCTCGATGCCCATGGACGCCATCAGAAGCGGGTATTGCTGCGACGTCGCGCCGATGACACCTTCAGCGACATTCTTGACGCCCGGGCACCCGCCATCGACGGACACGATCAGCACGTCCTTTTCCTTGCCCAGGGCCTTGAGTGCCTCATAGGCGCCTGCAGCCGCCGGTTCGTTGATCGTATGCACGACGTTGATTGTCGGATCCTTCTGAAGAAGGTTCTCCATGGCGGAACGTCCACCTTCCTCATTGCCGTTGGTCACGTCGTGGCCAACCACGCGCGGGTCGTCCTCATCGCCGATCTTGTTGGGATCTTTCGGGTCGATGCCGAAGCCGATCATGAAACCCTGGTCACGAAGAACATCGACGCTCGGCTGGGAGGGGGTCAAGTCAAGGAAAGCGACACGAGCGTCCTTCGCCTTGTCGCCCAGTGTTGCGGCAGCCCACTGGCCGATCAGCTTGCCGGCGAGAAGATTGTCTGTCGCAAAGGTCTGGTCGGCCGCGTCGATGGGTTCGAGGGGCGTATCAAGCGCAATGACGAGAAGACCGGCATCGCGAGCCTTCTGGACCGCGGGAACGATGCCCTTGGTATCCGAGGCAGTCAGCAGGATACCCTTGGCGCCATCGGCGATGCAGGTTTCGATGGCTGCGACCTGGCTTTCCGAGTCGCCGTCGATCTTCCCGGCATAGGATTTCAGATCCACTCCGAGCTCGGCGGCCTTGGCGGTCGCGCCTTCCTTCATCTTGACGAAAAAGGGATTGGTATCGGTCTTGGTGATCAGGCATGCCGACACGCCTTCGGCGTGGGCAGGGGCGGCAAAGACGGCGCCAAGAGCCAGAGCCGACATGGCAGCGGTAATAAGAGACTTTCTCATGTTTTCCTCCCGAAAAAATGTGACGGCCGGTTCGTCCGGCCGCAAAATGTCGGTCCGGGCGCTCCGCGCGCCCTGATGGCAGCCCGGAAAACCGTTCCGCCTCTCCTCAACGCGCTATTTAGAACATCAGAAAATTGGCAGTGTCAATAAATAAATCCAATTGAATTATTAATTCGATGTGACATTCTGTGCCAAATGGTGCATCAAACGACGCGGAGGTCCCGGCGAAGGAGGAGCGGCCATGCCATTGACGGAAAACCCAGCGCCAACAGCCGGTCTGCCCGAATACGTGAGCGCGGGCGGAGGCGCCAATCAGGTACGGGTGCGGGCCTATAACGAGCGCCTCGTGCTTTCGGTCGTCAGGCGCCAGAGCGGGCTGTCGAAGGCGGACATCGCCCGCAAGACCGGGCTTTCGGCGCAGACGGTATCGGTGATCATGCGAGCCCTGGAAAGGGACCAGTTGCTGATCCGTGGCAAGCCCGTGCGCGGGCGGGTCGGCCAGCCCTCCATTCCCATGTACCTCAATCCGGACGCCGTCTTTTCCTTCGGCGTCAAGATCGGCAGGCGGAGCGCCGATCTTGTGCTGATGGATTTCGTCGGGCGGATCAGGCTTCAATTGCACCGGACATACCGCTATCCGGAGCCAGAAGATATTCTCTCCTTCATCACCGACGGCATCGCCGAGATCGAGGCCAAGATGTCTCCCGAGCAGAAGGCGAATGTCGCGGGCGTCGGCATCGCCGCACCTTTCGAGCTCTGGAACTGGGCCGAGGAAGTCGGCGCGCCTCCCGGTGCGATGGATGCCTGGCGTAACTTCGACCTGCAGGCGGGGGTCATCGCCCGGGTGCCCTACCCGGTCTATCTGCAAAACGATGCGACAAGCGCTTGCGGTGCCGAACTCGTGTTCGGCACCGGCCCGCGCTACCCGGATTTCGTCTATTTCTACGTCGGATCGTTCATCGGCGGGGGCATCGTCCTCAACTCGGCGGTCTTCGTCGGACGAACAGGTACCGCCGGTGCGATCGGCCCCCTGCCGGTGCGCAACAAGCAGGGCGAAACCCGGCAGCTGCTGGAGATCGCCTCGATTTTCGTTCTGGAGAACCTTCTGCGGGAGCGCGGGATCGACCCTAAACCCCTCTGGTATGCCGCCGACGACTGGATCGACTTCGGCGAACCGCTGGAAATATGGATACAGGACAGTGCAGAGGCCATTGCCCAGGCGATAGTTGCGGCCTCATCCATCGTCGACTTCGCGGCGGCTGTCATCGATGGCGGATTTCCAGCCTGGGTGCGCAAGCGCCTCGTCAAGGCAACGCTTGACGCGGTTGGCCAGCTCGATCTCCAGGGGATTCAGATGCCTGACATTATCGAGGGCGCGGTGGGGAGCCAGGCGCGGGCAATCGGCGGCGCCAGCCTGCCGATCTTTGCCCGCTACCTCACGGACCAGACGGTTCTATTCAAGGATATCGAACATGCTGAAGGGACTTGACCCGCTTCTGGGACCTGACCTGCTCGCCACCCTGCGGGGCATGGGTCACGGAGACGAAATCGCCCTCGTTGACGGTAATTATCCCGGCGCCGAACATGCGAGACGCCTGATCCGTCTCGATGGTCATGGATTGCTTCCGGTTCTGGATGCCGTCCTCAGCGTTCTTCCGATCGATGATTTCGTTCCCGAGGCAATTTTCCGCTCGACCGTCGGAGAAGACCTCGACCGGACCGATACCGTGCACCGGGAAATAATCGACTGCTGCAAGCGCCATGAACCGGACCGGACGGTAACGCCGCTGGTCGGCGCGGCCTTCTACGACCGGGTCCGCGCGGTTCATGCCGTCGTCCAGACTGGGGAGCCTCGCCTCTACGCCAACATCATCCTGCGCAAGGGGGTTATCTACCCGTGACGAACCGCGACGGCCGGGTCACCTTGACCGACCGCCGCTTGCCAACGTGTATCAATTGCGCGGCTTGCCGATGTCACCCGCCGAAGGGCCCCAGACATCCGTGAGCGCAAAGCCTTCCGCCAGAGGATCGAACGGATCGAGAGCCACCTGCGAAAGGCCGAAAGTGAAGCCGCGTCCAGTGATCGTAGGGACGATCGCCGGCCTGCCTGCTACTTCGGCGACCGACGAAAGACCGACCTCGAACTCAGAGCCGATGATGGAACGGGACCTGAAGACATCCCCGACCTTGGCCCTGCCGCGCGCATGGAGCGTCGCCAGATTGGCGGAATTGCCGGTGCCGCAGGGCGAACGATCGACGCGCCCCGGCCACATCGTGGTGCAGGTGCGGATCGCACCATCGGGATCGATATCGCGGAACATGACATAGGCGACACCAGAAATCGCCGGGATTTCCGGATGAACGACGGGGATCGTCCTGTTGATCAGCTCTTTCAGAATCATTCCCGCCTCGACGAGGGTGCGGGCATTCGACTTCTCGATCGTCGTGCCTATCTGGCCGACATCGACCAGCGCATAGAAGACGCCGCCATAGGAGAGATCGAGCCTGACCCTGCCCCATTGCGGCGTGTCGATCTCGACATCGAGCTCATGCACGAACGACGGCACCATGGTCAGCTTCACCTTTTCGCAACGCCCGTCGCGGCAGGTGGCTGTCGCCCTGACGAGGCCGGCCGCCGTATCGAGGGTGACGATCGTTTCCGGCTCCTTCATCTCGACGATGCCCGATTCAAGCAACGCCGTCGTGGTGCAGATTGAATTCGAACCGGAACTCGCATGCGCCTGATCGGGCTGCAGGATGACGAAGCCGGCGTCGGCTTCCGGGTGTTTGGCCGGCAGCAGCAGGTTGACCGACCCGATCGGTGTACCGCGTGGTTCCAGCACGAGGAAGCGGCGCAGTTCGTCGCCCTTGGGATCGGTATTCAACCAGTGAAGCTGTTCGGCAATCGTATTGCCCGGAATCTTCGGCACGCCCCCGATCGCGAGCCTGCCGATTTCGCCCTCGCAATGAACGTCCAACAGCTGGATCGTACGCTTCCATCTCATATCACAAACTCCAATCAGACGTGGCGCGTGATGCCGCCATCGACGCGTATGTTCTGTCCCGTGATGTAGCCGGCACCATCCGACAGCAGGAAGGCTGCCGTCTTGGCAATTTCCTGGACCATGCCGATGCGCTTCATGGGAATCTTTTCAGCTGTCTCCGGCTTGTGGTCGAGGCTGTCGACGTAGCCCGGCAGGATGCAGTTCATCCGGATATTGTCCGCCGCATAGCGGTCCGAATAAAGCTTGGTGAACGCGCCGGCCGCCGCGCGGTAGGTGCAGGATACCGGAAATGCCAGGGAAGGTTCGTAGGCTGCAAACGTCGTGATGTTGACGAAGGCGCCCTTGCCCTGCTTCAGCATGACCGGGGTTACGAGCCGCGCCATGCGCACCAGCGAGAGCACCATCATGTCGGACCCGAGCGCCCAGGCTTCGTCGGCGATATCGAGCAGATCGCCTTTCGGCGGGTGACCGGTATGGTTCACCACGGCGTCTATGCGGCCATAGGTTTTCATCGTCAGGTCGAAGATGGCCTGGATATCTTCCGCCTTTTCGGCGACGCCCCGCGAGGCCACTCCACCAAGCTCGGCTGCAAGCTTTTCGCAACTTTCCGATGGCGACATCAGCGCCAGACGATAGCCGTTCGCGGCGAGCTCGCGGGCTATCGCGCCGCCCATGCCGCGGCCACCGCCTGTAATCAATGCCACGGGCCCCGATGCGTTTCCTGCCATGAAAATCCCTCCCTGCGGATTAGAAACGAGCGATGCTGAATGGCGTCATATCGACCGGAGGCTTCACACCGGTCATCATATCGGCGATCAGCCTTGCGGTTGTCGCCGAATAGGTCAGCCCGAGATGGCCGTGTCCCGTCGCATACCAAACGCCCGGCATCTTCGACGATGCGGAGATCACAGGCACCGTGTCCGGCAGGGCCGGACGATGCCCCATCCACTCGGTGGCCTCCTCGACCTTCAGCTCCGGCAAGGCGCGCTGGGCGTGACGCACGAGCACGCGGGCGCGCCGATAGTCGGGCGCGGCATCGAGGCCGGCAAGCTCGACATTCCCGCCGACGCGAATGCCGCCCGCAGTCGGGGTTACCATGAAGGCGCGTTCCGGCCAGATGATCGAGTGGCGCATGGAAATGCCGGGCGCCATGATTTGCGTGTGATAGCCGCGCTCGGTCTCGAGCGGGATCGGTTCGCCGATCTGCCGGGCGAGGAACCGCGTGCGCACGCCCGCGGCAAGCACCACGTTGGCTGCCTTCAGTCGCCGGCCGCCGGAAAGAACGACCTCGACGCGGCCCTCCGGCTGGCGCTCGATCCGCTCGGCCTCGCCGGAGACAAAGGTGCCGCCCCCTTGCCTCAGCGCTTCGACCAATTTCAGCACCAACTGGTAAGGGTTGCGAATCGACTGGTTCTGCGGCAGCAGCACCGCCTTCGCGATCCTCGGCGAAAGCGCTGGTTCGAGATCGCGGATTGCGTCACCGGCCAATACTTTGTGCGCGAAGCCATAGTTTTCCATGAGCGCGATATGATCGCGGTCGACGGCAAACTCCGCCTCTGTCTCGTAGATCGACAGGCAGCCCTCTTCCGTCAGCATGTCGCGGGCGCCGATCGCTTCGAGCATCGGGCGCAGATCCTCATGGACCCGGGCGCAAAGGCTCGCCCCGGCCGCCTCGATATCGGCAACGCGGGACGGCCGCCCGGCGGCGAGGAAACGCAGAAACCATGAAGCCATCTTCGGAGCGTAGGACGGACGCAGCCAGACGGGACCTTCCGGATCCAGCGCCCAGCGCGGAATCTTGCGCCAGGTGGCGGGCCGCGACACGGCCATGAATTCCGAAACTGCGATGCTTGCCATATTGCCGAAGGAGGCGCCGAGACCCGGCTCATCCCTGTCCACGAGCGTCACCTGCCGGCCGCGCTTCTGCAGTTCGAATGCAATCGCGGCGCCGACTATCCCGGCGCCGACGACAATGGTGCTGTTTGCCATGCTACCCGTTTCCCCGGTCGTTCAGTTTCTTGTCCTTGCGCACCAGAGCCGCTGTGGCGGCAATCCCGGCTATGGCTGCGCGTTGCGCACGAAGAGCGGTGATCGCCTCTTCCCGCGTTGTCTCGATGAAGCGAAGCCTTGCACCGACCGCAGCCTGGGCCAAGCGCCAGAGATCGGCCTCGATGACGTTGGCGATCTTGGGATAGCCGCCGCAGGTATTGGCCTCCGCGAGCTGGATGATCGGCTGACCGGATGGCGGCACCTGCACCGTTCCCGGCATGATGCCGTGCGAAAAAAGTTCCCGCTTTTCCTTCATCGCCAGTTCCGGCCCGACGAGGCGATAGCCCTGGCGATTGGCTTCGGCGCTGACCTCCCATGCCGCGCCGGCAAGATGCGCTCGAGCCTCATCGGTAAAGGCCAGATATTCGGCGCTCGGCAGAACCCGCACACCGATTTCGTCGGCATCAACCCCGGAAAGCGGTGCTCGAACCGAGGTCGGATCCATGCCGAAGCCGGCCGGCAGATCGGCAAAACCTGGAAAGGATCGATTGCCGGGCGCCAGCCGGTCCCCGCGATTGAGCCCCCTGCCCTCAAGGCCGCCCCAGCCACTTTTCAGATCCGTGGAGCGTGAGCCGAGGACCACCGGCACATCGATCCCCCCGGAGAAGGCGAGGCTTGCCCGCGCGCCAGAACGCGGCAGGCCAACCTCCAGCACATCGCCGGGCCCGGCCGGCAGAACCCACCAGGACGGAAAGGCACGGCCGCCCAGCGTCACCGGGCAATCGGCACCTGTCACGGCAATGGCGCAAGGAACATGGACCTTCAGCCGGAAGGGAAAGAGCGTGACTTCGAGACCGGCGGCATTGGCTGCGTTTCCGAGCAGCAGATTGGCAAGTTCGAGCGCCAGCCCGTCCATGGCACCCGAGCGGCCGACGCCCGCATCTAGGTAGCCGAAGCGGCCGAGATCCTGCACGGTGTTGGCCGCGCCCGTGGTCAATATCTCGATCATTGCCGGATCTCCTCCAGCACGAAACGAATCCTGTCTCCCGGGCGGAAGGCGGCAGGCGGCTCGCGATGGGGATCGAAGAGCGCAATGCTGGTTGTGCCTATGATGTGCCAGCCGGAAGGAGCTGTGAGCGGCATGATACCCGCCTGCGCGCCGCCGATGATGACGGAGCCGACAGGAACGTTCATCCGGGGTACGGCCCGGCGCGGAGTGGCCA
>JBAYTX010000058.1:0-19696 GCA_041675415.1 Rhizobium sp.
GATGGATCGAGGACTATAACGAAATCCATCCCCATTCCGCGCTCAAGATGGCTTCCCCTCGGCAGTTCATCAGGGCTAAATCAAAATAGCCGACCTGTCCGGTGAAACGGGGTGCACTCCAGCCTGGTTGCCCGCATTCCGGCCGACAAAATGCTGGCACCGGACGAAAATCTGTCCGACCAGATGATCTTCTATCTTGCGAGTTTCGGTTTGTTGCTGTTGCTGCTGACACTTATCTTCGTCGAATCTTATATCCGGCCGTTCGGGACCCTGGCACGCACCGCGCAGAAGATCGCCGACGGCATGGATATATATCCCGAGGACACGAACCGGACGAGGGAATTGCAGGTTATCAGTGCCGCGCTCGCGCGCTTGCAGACGCGCCTGCACAGGCATTGACGCATCAATGCCGCGGTGGCCCTTCAGCGCCCCAGCGGGAGCCGAAGACGATCTCGCGAATGACTGCCCTGAGGCGCGTGCGGGTCACGCCAGGTGCTGCCCCCTGCGCATAGAGCACTCTTAGCAAGGCCTCATACTGGAGCTCGGTCATCTCAAGGGAAAGCCATCCGCCGTCGCGGGTGGATTGTATAACGTACCCCGTGATATTGCCGACATCCCGCAATGCGATCTGCACTTGCGATCCCATCCTCAACACAACTCCTCGCACACGCACGGAATCCTGTGTCAGATCGGTCACCCAGACCCGATGCAATCCGTCGTCGAGCCTCATCAGCGTCCGTTGCGGATGGTCGGCGATGTGCACTTCGACGCGCGGCATTTCGATGCACACTATGATAATCACGGAGAGGGCCAGGACGTTGTACATGCTCCAGAAGAGAAGCACCATTTTCCCGTCACCGGCATCATTGAAGGCGAACCGGTCGGACACAATCCCGATGGTCATGCCGACAAGAGTGAGGATCAGAAGCACGAGGAAAGGCGACATCAGACGCCACTGGATGACGACTTTTGATCTGTCCCCACCCTTTGCCGTGACGCTGAATGCCCGGTTCCTGGGGCTGATCAATCCGGACCAGCCCGCTCTGATAATCGGAATGGCGCCGAGCAACTGGCTGACATCATTGACTAGGGGAATGACCAGCCCCCCAGAGATGAAATTCAACACGAACAGCGTCCAGACATAATAGACGCCAAAATAGGAAACGATATCCGGTAGCGTCGCATAGATCGGCGTCGCATTTAGATACCAGGAAAATAGGGGATATATGAGCGCAGCCAGACGGAACGGATAGCTGGTCAGCCAATAGAGCATGCTGTCGATCACACTCCAACGGTCGCGCAAGCGCAAGCGCTTGCGGGACAGTGGCCCGTAGGCGCTACGCGCGATCTGCATCAGGCCGAGGCACCAGCGGGACCGCTGAGTCACGTATTCCTTCAGGCCTTCCGGAGCCAGCCCTTCCGTCAAGGGCTCGTTGAGATAGACGGTGGACCAGCCCTTGTCCCGCAGAACCAGGGTCATGAGGAAATCCTCGGTGACGCTTTCCGTCGGAAAACCACCGACATCGCTCAACGCCTGCCACCGCACGACCGAAGATGTCCCGCAGCAGAATGCTATGCCCCAGCCGTCACGGCTTGGCTGCAGGTGATCAAAAAAGAAGCGCTGCTCGTCCGGATAGGAGCGCGTAAGCCCCAGATTGTGTTGGACCGGGTCCGGATTGAAGAAATGCTGCGGAGTCTGCACGAGGCCTACGCGGTCATCGTGGAAAAGCGCCAGACAGCGGGTCAGGAAATTCTGGTGCGGAATGAAATCGGCGTCGAGAACGGCGACGTAGTCCGGAACTTCATGTGTTTCCTTCAAAAGATCGAGGGTATAGTTGAGGTTGCCGGCCTTCGATCCCTTGTTGTCCGGACGGCGCACGTAGCGCACGTCCTGTTGGGCGCAGAAATTGCGCAGCCAGTCCCGCTTTCCATCGTCCAGGACATAGACATCGACGTTCTCATAGTCGAGCGCCTTGGCGCCGGCGATCGTGCGCTGCAGGACCCCCTTTTCCTCATTGTAGGTGGCAATCAGAAGGGCCACCTTCGGCGCAGAGGCCGGCAGCCACCAATGCGCGAAGCTGTCAGCTTCCGGCGTGCGGTCCTTCTTGCGCATTAGGATTGTCGAGGCGCTCAGGGAGGAGAGGAACGCCGCGGCCTCCAGGAAAAAGAGACTCCACGTGAACACGCAGTCCCAGGTAGCACCGAACGGCGCAAGCGTCTCCGTCGCCCGCCACAGGATGTATCGTATGGAAAGGACAATGGCGATAACGAACAGGAACGTCCTGTGCAACACGTTGTTCGGACGGAATACAAGGGGAGCCAACAGGGCCAGACCCGCTGTGATGGCGACCATAGCGAAGGCTGACTGCAACTCGGTTGGATGCAGTTCGAGCATGGCTATCGCCAGAACTTTCGCAGCCAGTCGAGCGGGCGAGCTTCGAAGAAGACGCGCCCCGTCCTGCCTATGCCGCAGCGGAGCTTGTCGTCGCCGAGGAGACCCGGAACCGACAGCGCGACATCGTAACGCCCGAGATGCTCCTCGCTCGGTCCCACGGCGAGGTTCTGGTAGACGTTCTGGGCGCCGGAGCCCGCCAGCCTGATGATCACCCCATCGAAGACGGTTTTCTCTCCCGTCGGGCGGAACTGGGCCGGCTGCCCCAATTCAAGCGAATTATATGTGCCTTCGGTGACGCTGAGAGTGACAATAGTAGAGTCGCAATCCACCAGTTGATAGATATCCTGGCCGCGCTGAACCGTCTCACCATTGGCGGCCCTCAGCGTCCAGAATATGCCATTGACGTTGGCGTCCAGCGAGGCATGAGAGAGGCGATTGATCGTCAGCCTCTCCTCATCAATCCGCCTGCGCAGTGCCTCAAGTATGGACTTCTGAGCGGAAAGGTTGGCGGAAAGCTCCTGCTCCTGCCACTGAAGTTCGCTGACGCGCTGTTCGGAATAGGGCGCGTCATTATAGCCGTCTCCGAGAAATACACCGCGACGCGCGGCATCGAGGCCGACGCTGATCGCCCCGCTCTGGGCCTGGGCCCGTTCCAGTTCTCGCTGCGCGACATCCACCCGCGACTGCGCCTGCTCAAGCCCGCTCGTCGTCTCAATCCCGGTAGCCGACAGTCTGGATGAGCGCTCCAGCATCATCTGGTAGAGGCGCAATTGTGCGCGCCAAGCCTCCTCTACGGATCTCGATGCCGCAAGCTCTGCCTCCATCTGCCGCAAACGTTCCCTGCCATAGAGCCGGGCTCGCTCCTCCAGCGCAGAGATGGTGGACAGGGTTGCCGTCAGCACCATATCCAGACGGGCGATCTCCGACTCGGCGCGCGCACGATCGGCCAACAGATCGTTGAGCCGGGAACTATCCACGAGACTATCGTCCAGAAAGCCGAGCGTCTGATCGGTACGAACTCGTGTGCCAATCGCCACCGGCTCCAGCGTAAGATGTCCGGAAATCGGCGCCTTGGTCGTGGAGAGCCGCGCGTTAATGAACGCATTGGCGCTGGTGCCCGCGAGTTGTTCGCCGACGATTACGAAAATGGCCAGACCTACGAGGACGATCCCGATCGTCAATCTTGCAAGATTCATCGAGCCTCTCCAGCGCGAGCCATCCCAGCAGCACGAATAGAAAACAATTTTCTAAATTAGAACAGAATGCGATCAAAGGCACCCCACCGTGAGCGCCATGCCTCGCTAAAAGTGAATATCGGTTAACAAATGGCGGGGCGCTTGCAACGGCTAGTGCACGAAGACCCCGACGGTGGCCGCCCGTCCGGCGGCATCGATAACCGTCAATGTGGAATAGCCCACACCTCCCGGAATCCACTCGCTCGTGCGCTTCCGGGAGGTTTCGGCCAGTGGCTTGCCGTTCGCCAGCCAGCGGAAAGGCGCGCGTCCGGCCTGGAGCTTCAGGATCAGTGGCAGGGCCTTGCCGTCCGGCCCTGTGCCGAGTTCGACATGGGCGCCCTCCGGCGGATAGATGATCCGGGGCGCTTTTTCGCGCAGGGAAACAGAGAGAAGGCCATTGGATTCGATTGAAAACCGCCTTTGGCTTGGCGGCAGATCCGTATGGGAGATACGAGTGGCGCCGGATGGGGCGGGCGGAAGAGGCGTTCTCACGACACCCGATTTCGAGAGAGCCTGAAACAGGATGGGTGCGGCGGTCGAATAGCCCGTCAGACCGGGGATGGCGGCATTGTCTGGCCGGCCGACCCAGACGCCGAGCACGTAGCGGCCATCGAAACCAACTGACCAGGCGTCGCGATAGCCATAGCTGGTGCCGGTCTTGTAGGCGATGCCACGCCCGATGCTGCCAGCCGGCGGGATGACGCCAGAGAGCACGTCGGCGACGTTCCAGGCGGCAACGGGATCCATCAGCGGCGCGCCATCGATCGGGCCCGGCTCGTCGCGCACGCCATCGCCGAGCCTAACCGGCCGGCCACGATTGGCAAAGCTAGCATAGAGCTGGGTGAGATCCTTCAGCGTGATGCCCGCGCCGCCGAGCGCTATGGCGAGCCCGGGCGCCTCGCCGGCGGGAAGCGCGAGCCGGACGCCGGCGCGGCGCAGGCGCACAAGCAATTCGGCGGACCCGACGGCATCGAGGAGACGCACTGCCGGTACGTTCAGCGAGAGTTGCAGGGCCTGGCGCACGCTGACATCGCCCTGGTAGGACATATCAAAATTCTTTGGCCGGTAGCCAAAGAAATCAGCCGGGCGATCCTCGATGACAGTTTCCTGGGCGACCAACCCTTGCTCGAAGGCGAGGCCGTAGATGAAGGGTTTGAGCGTCGAGCCGGGAGAGCGCGTGACCCGCGTCATGTCGATCCAGCCGGAGCGGCCTGCGTCGAAATAATCGGCCGAACCGACCTCGGCGACGATCTGGCCTGTCGCAGCATCCGCCATCACCATGGCGAGCGAGACCTTCGGATCAAGTCCGGCGGCCGATTGCCGAGCTACGGCCTCGAGTTCCTCCTGGATGTCTCTCCGGAGCGTCGAACGATAAATGCCAGCAGCAGGATCCTTGCGCCGCACGGCCTCGGCAAAATGTGCCGCAAGTGCCGGCAACCGCAATCGCTGGGTGGGAACGTTCGTCAGTTCCGCGCGTGAGACTTCGCTCTCTTGCAGCACGCCCGCCGATTGCATGCGCTCGAGAACACGGTGGCGTGCGGCCCGGGCCTCGGCTGACCGGCGATCCGGGCGGCGCAGTTCCGGCAGTTGCGGCAGCGCCACGAGGAGGGCTGCCTCGGCGACCGTCAACCGCCGCGGCTCCTTGCCGAAATAGGCAAGGCTCGCGGCCCTGATCCCCTCGATATTGCCTCCATAGGGGGCATGGGTCAGGTATAGATCGAGAATCTGCTGCTTCGAGAGGCGGCGCTCGATCTGGATCGCGCGGGCGATCTGGATCAGCTTCGTCATGATGGAGCGTTCGCGGCGCGGCTCGATCAGCCGCGCGACCTGCATCGACAGTGTCGAGGCACCGGAGACGATCCGGCCATTTCCGACGAATTGCAGCGCGGCGCGGCCGAGAGCCAGAATGTCGACGCCCCGATGCTCATAAAAGCGGCGGTCCTCATAGGCGATCAGCATCTTCACAAATTGCGGATCGACCTCGGCGACCGTCGCTTTCAGGCGCCAGCGTCCCTCGGACGTTGCGAAGGCCCGCAGCAATTGCCCATCGGCATCGAGTACCTCCGCGGATACCGCCTTCGCTGCATCAAGCGGCGGCGGGAAAGCCCTGTCGGCTGCGTCGAGGCCGTAGAGGCCGGCCGCCGCCAGGATGAGGACGAGCGGAACTCCGATGCCAATGGTTCGCCAGATCCGCATTATTGCGCCACCCGTACCTCCATGCGACCCGTCGCCGTGCGCGCGAAGAATTGCGGCCGGTACATGTCCTCGACATGGGCCGCCGGATGATCGTAGGTGCCCGGCGTCACCGCCCGCACGACATAGGCGAGTGTGATCTCGCCATTATCGCCAGCCGTCCGGCTGATCGCGGCCACGAAGCGGTCGTTGCGGAATTCCAGGTGCGCAGGTTGCGTGTCGCCGATCCACTCGAAGTTTGCCAATTGCGCACTGTCGACGAGGCTCGGATTGTCGATCTCGAAGCCGGCCGGCAGGAGGTCGGTGATCAGCACCTGCGACGGCCAGTCATTGGTTTCCGTCACAGTCAGAACGACCACATAGCGCTGGTTCTGTTCGGCCTGGCTGACATTGGCCTCCTCGCCGTCGAGCGTGTAGTAGGTGCGCTCGATCGTGAAGCCATCGCCGCCGGCCGGCAACGGCTGCTTCGGCGCGGCGACGGTCGTCACCGCGGCGGTGATCGGCGCACTGCTGCGATTGGTCAGCACGACCGGATGGGCGAGCAATTCGTCCCCGCCGATCCGCGCCATGTAGCTGCCGCTGTGGCTGGCACCATTGACGTCGACCTTCAAATCGTCATCGCCTTTTTGAAGGGCTCGGGCAGCAAGAAGCATCCAGGTCTGCTCCTGCGTACTGGTGTAGTCCTTCTGCATCCATTCCTGCGAGACGATTTTCGTCAGCGCTGGCAGGATCGGCGGCACCGGACGGCTTTCGGCTGCGAGCGCCAGGACAGCGGCCCCGTCGCGCAGCGACGAGCCGTAATCGGATCGCTCGAAACTGACCAGCGTCACTTGCGATTGCTCCGCCATCCCGGCGGCCTCGAGAAAGATGTTCCGCGACCTCTGGGCATCCCCGTACAGGGCAAGCGCCGCAGCCAAATGAGCCTTGGCGAGCGGCGTCGGGAACTCGCCAAGCCGCGTGTCGGCATAGTAGCGCAAGTCGCTGATGGCTGCCTTCTTGTTGCGCGCCAGAACATAGAGCGCATAGGCAAGCTCGTTGCCCTGGTCCTTGACGTCGACGTCGTAGGCGATCCGGTTCTGCAGATTTTCCAGCGCCTGGATCATGGCCTGATCGGGTACCTCGAACTTCTGTTCACGCGCCCGCGTCAGGAAATCGGTGACATAGGCATCGAGCCACAGGTCGCCGTAGCCGGGCGACCAAAGCCCGAAACTGCCGCTCGATGACTGATAGGACAACACGCGATAGATCGCATCCTGCACACGCCTGTCGATCTCTTCCCGATCCGGCAGGCCGGATACGGCCGACAACTCGTTGAAATAGAGAAGCGGCAGAGCCCTGCTGGTTGTTTGCTCGGCGCAGCCATAGGGATAACGGTCGAGGCTCATCAGCAATGCGGGAATGTCGAAGCCCTCGGCACGCGTGACGTTGAGGCTGACGGAGGCATCCTGCAGCAGGCTGTCGGCGAGCAATTCGCCGTCGACGATCAGGCTCTTTCCCGCAGCGATCGTCAGCGCGCGACGCTGCGTGACCGGCAACGAGGGAGGTCTGACCGGGATTTGCAGCGACTGCTCCAGAGACATGCCGGAAGCACCCGAAAGCGCGATCCGGATGCTGCCGGAACCGGCTTCCTCACCTGCAAGCGGCAGGGTCAACGCGATCTTCTTGCCGCTTGTCAGGCTGACAGTCTGGGCTGCCGCCGCCGGATCGATCTTGACGGCCGTATTGGTGGTGACCTGCAACTGATAGTCACCGGTAGGTGCGTCGGTTGCCGCAATTTCGAGCCGTAATTGCGCCGCGTCGCCGGGGCTCAGGAATTTCGGCAGGCTCGCAGTCACCACCACAGGATCGCGAATGACGACATCGGTGCTGGCATGGCCGACACCGGTCTTCGTCCAGGCGACCGCCATGACGCGCGCAGTCCCGTTGAATTGCGGGATATCAAAGGTGACTTCCGCGCGTCCGTCGGCGTCGAGTTTCACCGGCCCCGCGAAAAAGGCGACGAGTTTTTCCGTCGGCGGACTTCCCTGCAACGCCATTTGCGCGCCGTCGCCGCCTGTGCGAAGCCGGCCCGTTGCTCCAAGCGAACCGTCGATCAGGCGTCCGTAGAGGTCACGGATTTCGAGCCCGAGGCGGCGCTGACCGAAATACCAACCCTCCGGATCAGGCACTTCGTAGCGCGTCAGGTTGAGGATACCGACATCGACTGCGGCAACGGTGACATAGGCCTCCTCGCCGACACCCGCACCCTCTACTTTCACAGGTATGGTCAGCGGCTGGCGCGGCAGTGTCTTTTCAGGCGGAGAGAGGGTGACGGCAAGCTGGTTGGCGCCGGGGTCCACTGCAAGCCATGTGATCCCGATCGCGCGCATCGGCATGCGGCTTTCCTGCGCCTCACCGGGGCGGAAGAGGCTTGCGCTGACATAGGCGCCCGCCCCCCATTGCGCTGTCACGGGTATTTCCACCTCGCCGCCTTCGGCGGGGATCGTTGCCGTTTGCGTGGCGATGAGATTGTCGGTGCCGATCGTCAGGAGAAGTTCGCCCGCAAAACGCGGAGAGACCTTGAGCTTCGCGGTCTCGCCGATCGCATAGCTCTCCTTGTCGAGGCCGATCTCAAGCGCATCCGGCGTTTCGGTCGAGCTTGCCTCGACATACCAACCGGCGTCGAATTCGACGCTGGTGGCCGGACCGGCGGCAACCGTCGACTCGACCTCGAGGCGATAGCGCCCCCACTCCGCAGGCGCCGAAATCTCCGCGCCTTGTGCCGAAATGTCGACTGTTCCATCGGCCACCTGCTTGGTGGAGAGAATGGGTTCATAGCGCCATGAGTTTCCGTCGCGGTACCACTGGTAATAGCGCTCGAGACGGACGAGTTTCCATTTCACGTCCGGCATGGCCTGCTTCCGGCCGTCGGGATCGATCGAAATGACGTGGAAGCGGGCGAGCGAATTCTCAGCAAGGTCGCCGGAGAATTCGGGCTTGACGCCGATCATCGGGCCTTCCGCCCGGATCGGCAACGTGAGCTTGCGCTCGACCGCCCGACCGCCGCCCTCGCGCATGCGCACGACGATCTCGGCGTTCAGCAATTGCGTGGTTGCCGGGACGTCGCTGATCGCAACCTCGAAGGTGGCGCGGCCATCGCCATCGAGAGGCTCCAGGTTCTCGAGCGACAAGCGGGTGTCCTCGTCCGTCTCTTCGTCGGCAAGCCCGAACTGATAATTCACGAAGTCGGGGCTCGTCCGCGTCGGCCTCAGGTTGACCTCGCCTTCGAGCGTCAGGCCGGCGGCGGGCGCACCATACAGGTAGCGGCCGTCGACCGTCACCGCGACAGGCGTACCGATCTCGATGTTCGCGGCCTCGCTCTTCAGATCGAATTCGATCCTGTCGGGTACGAAATCATCGACGAGGAACTGTTGCTGGCCGATCGCTTCCTTCTTCGGATCGGTATAAATCTGCATCGTCCAGGTGCCGCGCATCGCATCGGCGAGAAGCGGAAGGTCGAGCGCATAGCCCCCGAGCTCTTCACCGCTGTCGACCATGCGCCGGTACTCGACGCCGTCGGGGCGGGTGAAGACGAAAGTGAGCGGCAGCTTTTCGATTGCCACGGCAGCAGTATCACGCGCGAGCGCGCTCGCATGCACGGTTTCGCCAGGGCGATAGATGCCGCGTTCCGTCCAGGCCAGGACATCGATGGCGCCCGGCGCGGGTCTGCCGGTGACGCCGCGGTCGGAAAGATCGAATCCGGCACGTTTCATGTCGAGAAAGACGTAGTCCTCCTCGCCGTTGCGGGCAGTGATGACGGCGGGCGCCAGCGCCGCGCCGGCACGAATCAGCCCGGCGTCGAAACGGGCATGTCCGTCAGCATCGGTTGTCGCCGAGCCCAGGATCTCGTTGTTGTTGGCAAGCAATTGCAGTTCGATACCAGAAAGCGCTCTTGCGGTCGCCAGAGAGCGCGCAAAGACGTTCAGCCCATCCGTGCCGGCATAGGTCTGAAGGCCGATATCGGAGACGACGAACCATTGCGTGGCGCGCTGGTTCCAGTCATCGACCTGGCTGTTCGTGACGGAAGCAGTCAGCACGTAGACACCGGGACGCCGCTTCGGCAAAGCTTCATCCACGGGAAAGCTCGTAATCACATCCTTGTTGAGTTCGGAGGCGATGTCGATCGTTCCCTGCCAGACGACCTCCCCCGACTGCTCCTCGATACGGCTTGCGTCATAGCCATCGAGTTGCGTCAGGAACTGGGAAGCGGCCAAAAGCGGCGCGATGTTGCGATCGCCGATCCGGTAGAGCTTCAGGTCCGCGCTTTCGGCATTGACCGAGACAATCGGGATGCCGCGCCTGGCCGTTGAGGGCAGCACGAAGCTGTCGCCGGTGAAGCGCACGGCCGAGGAGCGATCACGGACATAGATTGTCAGGTCGACCTGCGCCGGCAGATTCTCGTCGACCGATGACGGCAGGCCCGCGCGCAGGGACAGCTTGTAATGGGCTCCATGCTGCAGACCCTCGACACAGATCTGGTTGTCCTTGGCCTCGATCGCTTTCGGAGCCTCACCATCGAGGGTAACGAAGGGCGCGTAGTCGACGCCACGCTTGATCAGCGCCTCGGAGAACTGCACGCAGGCGCGCGGCGTCACGCTGTCGGTGTCGATGGTGTGATCGACGACGCGAAAGCCCTTTCGAGCCCTCAGATCGTTATAATCCACCTGGACGGTTCTGGCCGAAACGAGCGCAAGGCTCGCCTTGTAAGAGCTGAGGGCGGCGCGGTAGTTCTCGGCATTCTCGAGCGATTTCGCCAGCACGGCAAGAGCATCGGCACGCGCCTGAGCGGTGCGGGTCAACTGGTATCCGTTGAGGGCGATCACCGTCGCCTCGGCCGCTACATTGCTCTGCCCTGTGACGGTATTGGCGGCGCGGGCAATCTCGATCCACAGGTCGCCATCGTCGGGGGTGATTGCCAGCGCGCCCTTGAAGGCGGCAAAGGCCGCATCGTAATTGCCAGACGAGAGCTCATGGTGGCCGAGCGAAATCAATCCGAGCTGGCCCTGAAGCTGCTGCTCTTCGGTCAGAGCGAGCCTTGCCCTGGTTTCGCGCGCGTCCTGAAGCAACTGGTCGGATACGAAATCGAGGCGCGGGGGTGCGCCGATATCGGGATCGCTGCCGGTTTCAACGATCTTGCCGGCGACCGCGCCCGGAAAACTGTCCAGACGGCTGAAATCATATTTGAGGAAACACCATTTCACCTTGGGATTGTAGGTGAAGGCGCGGCAGGACTGATCGCCGATGCAGCTTTGCCGGCATTGATCGAGCGACACATTCTGCTCGGTGCGCAGGTCGAAGCCGAAATAGTCGCCATCCTGGGTGGTGACGACAGTCCGTGCCTTTTCAGCGGCGCCCGCCGGGAGCGCGATGGCAAACAGGGTGAAAACGAGAGCGAAAAAACCGATAGACCTGCGCATAGACATTGGTCCCCCAACGCTGTCCGTTTCGATATCCCGCAGTGTTCTAAGTTAAGGGGCGATTGTCAATCACGCATCGTGCAGGCGGAGTATGTGCCGCCTCAACGCTGCACCCACGCCTCGATCCCGCGAGCAGCAGCGCGCCCTGTTGCAAGGCAGGCGGTCAGGAGATAACCGCCGGTCGGAGCCTCCCAGTCGAGCATTTCACCGGCGACAAATATCCCGGGCAACGCCTTCAGCATATATGCGTCATCGACCGCACTCCAGCGAATGCCGCCCGCCGAAGAGATGGCCTCTGCGATCGGACGGGTCCTCAGGACTGGAAGCGGCAACGCCTTGATGAGCCTCGCCAGATTGTCCTGATCGGACTTCGTTGCGTCTGGCGCGAGTTCCCGCAGGAGCGCGGCCTTGACGCCTTCGATACCGGCGCCCTTGCGCAGCCGGTTCGAAAGGCTCGTCTTGGCACCCTGCCTCGCCAAGTCCCGCGCCAGTTTCTCGATCGAGCGACCCGGCGCAAGGTCGAGCACAAGGGTAGCACTGCCGTCACGATCGATCCGGTCGCGCAAGCTCGCCGAGTGCGCATAGACCAGGCTGCCCTCGATCCCGTTCTGCGTCACCACGAACTCGCCCGGGAACGTGCCCGCATCGGACGAGGCGGTCACAGATTTGACGGGTTCGCCGGCAAAGCGTTCGCGGAAACCATCGGTCCATGCCACGTCGAATCCGCAATTGGCAGGCTGGAAATCGCCGATCTCGACGCCCTTTTCCCGGAGCCACGGAACCCAGGCGGCATCGGATCCGAGCCGCGGCCAGCTGGCACCGCCGAGCGCCAGCAAAGCGGCATCGCATTCGACAATCCTGTGCCCCTCCGGCGTATCGAAGGCAAGACCATTTTCGGCAAAGCCCACCCAACGATGACGGGTCAAGATCGTGACCCCTTGCGCCTCCAGCCTGCGCAGCCAGGCGCGAAGAAGCGGAGAGGCCTTCATCGCTTTCGGAAAGACGCGGCCCGAGGAGCCGACAAAAGTCTCGGTGTCCAATCCCGCCGCCCAGGCGCGGACATCTTCCGGCGTGAAGGCGTCAAGGGCGGGGCGAAGACGATCGGATGCCACGCCAAAGCGCGTGGCAAAGCGCGCATATTCCTCGCCATGGGTGATGTTGAGGCCGGACTTTCCTGCCAGCAGGAACTTTCGGCCGACCGTCGGCATCGCCTCATAGACCGTCACCGCATGACCGCCAAGCGACAGCGTCTCCGCAGCCATGAGGCCTGCGGGACCGCCCCCTATGATGGCGATCGCCTTTCGTTTCATATGCCCTTTCGACGCCCGAACCGTCATTCGCCCAGTGCGCGACGCAACTTCCGCAGGAGGACGCCGCGCGCCTTGTCGTCGGCCGCCTTTGCCAGTTCCTCCTGAAGATCAAGGACGAGAGATTGAAAATCGTTGTGCCAATCCTTGTGGCCGGAGCGGGCGGGATCGATACGTGGCTGCGGCAAAGCCTTGGAAATGTCGACTGCACCTTCAGGGGTCAGCTCGAACGCGCCATCGAGATGCGGCACGATGAGCCGGTCCTCAGGAAGGAAAGCGGACAGACGCTGCCTGAGGCCGGAAACACCGGTGTCCTCGCCATGCACGAGAAAGACGCCCGCACGGATCGGCTGGCGCGCACGCACCCACTCGGAGATTTCCGGACCGTCGGCGTGACCGCTATAAATATCCAGGCGGCGGATGCGGGCGCGCACCTTGATCTCGTCTCCTTGTATCCGCACGGTTGAAGCGCCCTCTTCGAGAATGCGCCCCAGCGTTCCGGTGGCCTGGTATCCAACGAGCAGCACTGTCCCCTCGTCGCGCCACAGCCAGTTCTTGAGGCGATGGCGGATACGCCCGGCCTCGCACATGCCGCTTGCGGCAATTACGATGTGAAAGCCCTTGATGAAGTCGATGGCCTTGGACTGCTCGACCGTTTCGGTGAAGCGGACGTTCCTGGCCTGCATGGCCTCGGCCAGAAGTCTCCCATTCTCGAGTTCGCGGGCATGTTTGCGAAAGATCTCGCTCGCGCGCGTCGCCAGCGGAGAGTCGATGATGATCGGGCAGGTGGGGATCTTCTCCGTGCGCATGAGAAAGACGAGATCGGCCAGCAGTTCCTGCGTGCGTTCGACAGCGAACGACGGGATCAGAAGAGCGCCGTTCGGATGAAGCGCATCCGTGACTTCGGCGCGCAGCGCCTCTCGGCGGATGGCATCAGAGGCTTCCTCGCGGTCAGTGTCGCCATAGGTGCTTTCGCAAATGACAAAATCCCAGCCCTGCGGTGCCTCGGGATCGAACTGAAGAAGCTTGTGGCTGGGGCCGATATCGCCGGAAAAGAGAACACGCAGTGTCTTGGACGGTGTTGTGATCTCCATCTCCACTGATGTGGAGCCGAGAAGGTGCCCGGCGTTCCAGAAGCGGAAGCGGATGTCGTCCGTCGCCTCCTGCCATGCCTCAAGTTCCACTGGGCGCAGGAGCGTTACGGCAAGGGCCGCATCCCGCGCGTCGTAGATCGGGGTTACGGTGTCACGGCCACGACGCTGATTGCGGCGATTGAGATATTCGACCTCGGTTACCTGGATATGCGCCGAATCCGGCAGCATCACCGAGCAGAGGTCAATGGTGCCGCGTGTCGCAAAGATCGGGCCATCGAATCCCGTCTTGGCCAATTTGGGCAGCAGTCCCGAATGATCGATATGCGCATGGGTCAGGATGACGGCGTCAACTGCCGACGGGTCGAATGGAAAATCCCGGTAGTTGAGTTCCTTCTCGGTTTTCGATCCCTGGAAGAGGCCGCAATCGACAAGAATCCGCCTGTTGTTGAATTCGATTTGAAAGCAGGACCCGGTTACAGTGCCGGCGGCGCCATGGAAGCGGATGATGGGCTTGTCGGACATGATGCAGGGCTCCTCGAAGGCAATTTGAAATCAAAACCAGCTTAGCCGTCGCAAACGGCGTGCTACTTGATAAGCATCAACCTTGGTGCCCGTCCACCGACAATCGGTCGATCAGACAAAACTGTCATCCAATTTGTGGAAAGGACACATCCCGGATACGCGCGGAAAGGCCGGCGCGTGCGGCTGCGCTACGCCCCTTTGACCACGACCGGGGCGGAGCATCTCAAGGTCGTCGCCAACAATTCATAAAAATCACCTTGATCCTCGGCATCAAAATCATACATTAATTCGAAACTACGAATTGCCGTATATAAAGAATCCGTATCCGCATGGCGGATTGGGCCGGAAGGTAGGTACCTCCCGCGACCGTCGGCCGGTACAGTTTCTCAGCCAGAACTTGAGCCAAGAAGGAAATACCATGACCGCAAGACCAGAGGTAAAAGGCTTTTTCGACAAACGGACCTGGAGCGTCCAGTATGTCGTCTCGGACCCCAAAACCAGGAAATGCGCGATTATCGATCCTGTGCTCGATTATGACGAAAAATCCGGTTCAACCGCCACCGTGAACGCGGATGCTCTGCTCGACTATGTAAGGCAGCAGGGACTGACGGTGGAATGGATCCTCGACACTCATCCCCACGCCGACCACTTTTCGGCCGCCCGCTACCTGCATGAGAAGACCGGCGCCCCCACCGCGATCGGCGCCCATGTCGTCGACGTGCAGAAACTCTGGAAGGGCATCTACAACTGGCCGGACTTTCCGGCCGACGGCTCGCAATGGGACCGTCTCTTCGCCCATGGCGACACTTTCAAGGTCGGGGAAATCGACGGCCATGTACTCTTTTCGCCGGGCCACACGCTTGCCTCGATCACCTATGTGATTGGCGACGCCGCATTCGTGCACGATACGCTGTTCATGCCCGACAGCGGCTCGGCACGGGCGGATTTCCCCGGCGGCAGCGCTGCTGAGCTCTGGGCTTCGATCCAGGATATCCTGAAGCTTCCCGACGAGACCCGCATCTTCACCGGCCACGACTATCAGCCAGGCGGCCGCGAACCGCTATGGGAAAGCACCGTCGGCGAGCAGAAGCAGAAAAACCCGCATGTCGCCGGCAAGGACGAGGCAGCCTTCATCGCGCTGCGCGAGGCGCGCGACAAGACGCTTCCCATGCCCAAACTCATCCTGCATGCTTTGCAGGTCAACGTCCGGGGTGGCCGCCTGCCCGAGCCGGAAGACAACGGCAAACGCTATATCAAGATCCCGCTGGATGCGCTTCCGGGCGCAAACTGGGGCTGACCATTTCATGGTAGGCGGCACGATCGAACAAACAATTGCAGCACTCGGCTCTGGTGGACTTGTCGGCTTCACCCTTGGGCTGATCGGCGGCGGGGGATCCATTCTCGCCACGCCCCTGTTGATGTATGTCGTCGGCGTAGCCCAGCCGCACATCGCCATCGGAACCGGCGCCCTCGCTGTTT
Source organism: Rhizobium sp. (assembly GCA_041675415.1). Lineage (GTDB taxonomy): Bacteria > Pseudomonadota > Alphaproteobacteria > Rhizobiales > Rhizobiaceae > Allorhizobium. The sequence goes on from JBAYTX010000058.1 coordinate 15,682, forward strand.
CGCTCAATGCCTACGCCAATCTGATCGGACATGCCCGCAAGGGGCATGTCTGGTGGCGTTGCGCTATCGTCTTTGCCGCCACGGGCACAATCGGCGCGCTTGCCGGCTCCAGTCTCGGCAAGGCAATGGACGGACAAAAGCTGCTTTTCCTGTTTGGTCTTCTCATGCTCGCCGTCGGCGTCCTGATGTTGAGACCGCGCAAGGCACCCGCGCCCTGCAACCCGAAAATCGACTTGCGAACCTGCCTGAAGACTGCGGGCGTTGCCATCACGGCCGGCGCCGCCTCCGGCTTTTTCGGCATCGGCGGCGGATTTCTGATCGTGCCGGGGCTGATGTTCGCCACCGGGATGCCGATGATCAACGCCGTCGGCTCCTCGCTCTTCTCTGTCGGCACCTTCGGGCTGGCGACAGCGGTCAACTATGCCATCTCCGGCCTTATCGATTGGCGCATTGCCGCCGAATTCATTGTCGGGGGTATCGCCGGAGGTTTCGGGGGCATGATGCTGGCCACCCGACTCGCAGCCGGCCGAAACGTGCTCACGCGTGTCTTTGCCGGCGTGATCTTCGTCGTTGCGGCATATGTGCTCTACAAGAGCGGCACAGCAATCGCTCCGGCCCTCTGACGCGGTAAGTGGCGCGCGCAGGTTCGCACGACACCCGATACCGGCTGCACTCGTCAGCTGCTACGATCGGCCCGCCCGACGCTTTCATAAGTGAAGCCGTGACCCGCCAATTCTGATTCCGAATAGATATTGCGCAGATCAACGAGAACCGGAGCCCTCATGATCTCCTTCAGTCTGGCAAAATCAAGAGTGCGAAATTCCTTCCATTCCGTAATGATCACCAAGGCATCGGCACCTTCGGCGGCACCCTCGATACTGTCGTGACAGTCGAGTTCGGGCATGAGCTCACGCGCCGCCGGCATACCTTGGGGATCATGAGCCCGCAGAACCGCTCCCTTGTCGAGGAGCGCCTGCACAATAGACAGTGCCGGAGATTCGCGGACATCATCGGTATCCGGCTTGAAGGTCAGGCCCAAAATTCCGATGGTCTTGCCGCGAAGGACGCCGCCGACGGCGCGCTCGACCTTGCGGGCCATGGCGCGTTTGCGGGTTTCGTTGATGCCGACAATCGTTTCAATCAGACGAATCGGGCTGTTGTGGTCCTGTGCCGTCTTGACCAGCGCCAGAGTATCCTTCGGAAAGCAGGAGCCACCATAGCCAGGACCGGCATTCAAGAACTTCTGGCCGATACGGCTATCTAGCCCCATGCCGCGCGAGACGTCCTGAACGTTTGCACCAACCTCCTCGCAAAGATCGGCAATCTCGTTGATATAGGCGAGCTTGAGAGCCAGAAAGGCGTTGGCGGCATATTTGGTCAGCTCGGCGGTGCGGCGCGAGGTGAACACGACCGGGTGCCTCGCCGGATCGAGGGCCTTGTAGACGTCCGCCATGATTTCCATCGCGCGCACGTCGTCAATGCCCACGACAATGCGGTCCGGAGCCATGAAGTCGCTGATCGCGGCGCCCTCGCGCAGGAATTCCGGATTGGAAACGACGGCCACATCCGCCTGCGGATTGACCTCCCGGATGATCCTTTCCAGATGATCGCCGGTTCCGACCGGAACCGTCGATTTGGTGACCAGGACGGTGAATCCACGTACCGCCCGCGCGGCCTGGCGCACGGCGGCGTGAACATAGGTCAGGTCGGCATGACCATCGCTCTTGCGGGCCGGAGTGCCCACGGCGACAAAGACCACGTCGGCCTCCCCGACGGGGCCGGCAAGATCCGTCGTGAAGCGCAGGCGACCGGCCGCGACATTCTTGGCGATCATCTCCTCGAGGCCTGGCTCGAAGATCGGTACCTTGCCGTCGTTCAATTGGGCGATCTTGGCTTCGGCATTGTCCACGCAGACGACGTCATGACCAAAATCCGAAAAGCATACGCCGGAGACGAGACCTACATATCCAGTACCGATGATCGCTATGCGCACGCCGAACTCCGTTCCATGGATTGCCGAATGGCTGCCTTGAATACCGTGCTTAGCGGAAACGGATTGCAGCCATGTGAAGCCCTGGATAGCGACGTAACCTATGAAGGCCACGGAGGCGAGCCCTCCTCGCCAGGTGAGCCGTTTGTTGTTTTCTGCGAGGTTCGGGATTGCAGCAGCCGAACCGTTCACGGCATCAAGGGTTCCCTTCGCAGGGCCTCGGAAATACAGTTGATGAGGCTTCGCAAAATCTCGGAGTTTATTGACGTTTACGTCAATGTTAGTTAGACGTGTTGGGGCTTGAACCGTGGGGCCAAAGGCATAATCTCGCAGTCAAGCAACGAGGAGGAAATCACGTTTGCGGGACACCCGCGAGCGCGAACAGCAGTCATACCGGGAGGAAGAGCATGTCGGATCTATCAAGCCGCCGCAGCGGCCGCGCAGCGGAAAAAGTCTGGCTTGCTTCTTATCCCGAAGTCGTACCGGCGGAGATTCCGCCTCTTGCGCACGCGTCCCTTGGTGCCCTTTTTGAAAGCAGCTGCGCGCGATATGCCAACCGGCTTGCCTTTTCGAGCATGGGCAAGGGCATGACCTTCCGCGAACTCGAAGCGCAGTCCCGCAAGATCGGGGCCTGGCTTCAGGCGCAGGGATTGCACAAGGGCGACCGGGTCGCGGTGATGACACCGAACATCCTGCAAAACCCGGTGACCGTATACGGCATCCTGCGCGCAGGTTTTGTCGTGGTGAACGTCAACCCGCTCTACACGCCGCGCGAACTCGAGCACCAGCTGAAGGATTCCGGCGCCAAGGCGATCTTCGTGCTCGAGAACTTCGCCCATACCGTCGAGCAGGTGCTTGCGCACGTGCCGATCAAGCATGTGATCGTCCTGACAATGGGCGATATGCTTGGCTTCAAGGGGCACATCGTCAATTTCGTCGTGCGCAAGGTCAAGAAGCTGGTGCCTGCCTGGTCAATCCCGAATCACAGAAACTTCAAGCAGGTTCTTGCCGAGGGGGCTCGGCAGATCCTCAAGCCAGTCGAGGTCAATGACAACGACGTCGCCTTCCTGCAATACACCGGCGGCACGACGGGCGTTTCGAAAGGCGCAACGCTGACGCATGCCAACCTGCTCTCCAATGAGGAACAGATCGCGGTTTGGCTGGAAGCGGTCTTCGCCACCAAGGCCCGCCCCGAAGCCATGACCTTCATTTGCGCCTTACCGCTCTACCATATCTTCGCGCTGACGGTGAATTCGCTCATGGGGGTGGCAACGGGAAGCCACAACGTGCTGATCGCCAATCCGCGCGATATTCCTGCCTTCGTGAAGGAATTGCAGCAGCACAAGGCGCATATATTTCCCGGCCTGAACACGCTGTTCAATGCGCTGATGAACAATCCGGATTTCAAGAACCTCGATTTTTCTTCCCTACTTCTTGTTCTGGGCGGCGGCATGGCCGTGCAACGGCCGGTCGCCGAGCGCTGGCTCGAGATGACCGGATGCCCGATCACCGAAGGCTACGGGCTGTCGGAGACGTCGCCGGTGGCGACCGCCAACAGGCTCGATTCCACTGTATTCTCGGGCATGATCGGCCTGCCGCTCCCCTCCACCGACATCGAGATCCGCGACGAAGACGGCAATACCCTGCCGCTTGGCGAGGTGGGCGAGATCTGCATCCGCGGCCCGCAGGTGATGGCCGGATACTGGCAGCGCCCGGAGGAGACGGAAAAGGTGATGACCGCCGACGGGTTCTTCCGCTCTGGCGACATGGGCATGATGGACGAGCGAGGCTATATCAAGATTGTCGACCGCAAGAAGGACATGATCCTCGTGTCCGGCTTCAACGTTTATCCGAACGAGATAGAGGAAGTGGCGGCGATGCACCCGGGCGTTCTGGAATGCGCGGCGATCGGCGTGCCAGATCCGCATTCCGGCGAAGCGGTGAAGCTCTTCGTCGTCAGGAAGGACCCGCACCTGACCGAAGTGGATCTCAAGGCTCATTGCGCGGCCAACCTGACCAACTACA
>JBAYTX010000059.1:0-19574 GCA_041675415.1 Rhizobium sp.
CGGTGGCGCGCCAAAGGCCGCGCGCACCCGCCATGTTGCGGCCGTGGGTCGTGGTTCTCGAACGATAGGCAGGCATCGGTGTTACCTCGGATCTCTTCGTGTTTTGTTGACCGGGAGCGCTGAACGGCTTTACTTGCCAATGGTGCGCGAACATCCGGATTTTGTCCCTGTCGTAGTGGAATTGCGCCAAGGTGTCACTATCAGCATAGCTCAAAACGGTACGCCTGGCACCCGACAGACTTTCCGGCCGTCCGGGTAACACCCCGAACACGAAAATGTGGCCGCAATGTTTCTTTCGCAAAGCATGGAACTCTGTTTTCTTGTGTTAAGTCAACTATGTGACTTAAGCACTGCATGACCATGGAGGTCAGGATCTATGCCCGTATATCGCCCCCCCAGAATTGCTGCTTCAGAAATTGCGCCCGAAGGGCTTTATCTGAACCGCCGTACTCTGCTTGGCGCCGCTGCCGCAGGCCTCGCCTACGCAGCAGCTCCGAAAGCATTTGCCGCCGCGCTGCCGGCAAAGCCGACGGATTACCAGGTGACAGAAAAGATCACCACCAAGGAAGACGCCACGACCTACAACAATTTCTATGAATTCGGCACGGGCAAGTCAGACCCCGCGCAGAACTCCAGCGCTTTCAAGCCGACGCCCTGGCGTGTTGAGATCGGCGGGATGGTCAACAAGCCCATGGTAATCGGCATCGATGACATCATGAAGGATTTCACCATGGAAGAGCGCGTCTACCGGATGCGCTGTGTCGAAGCCTGGTCGATGGTCATACCCTGGATCGGCTTCCCGCTGTCCGCGCTTCTGGACAAGGTCGAGCCTCTGGGCAGCGCGAAATACGTCGCGTTCGAGACCGTCGTCAGGCCCGAAGAAATGCCAGGGCAACGCGGACTTTTCCAGGCGCTACCCTGGCCCTATGTGGAGGGCCTCAGGCTCGATGAGGCCCGCCATCCGCTGACGATTCTCGCCACCGGGCTATACGGCGAGACACTGCCGAACCAGAATGGCGCGCCGCTGCGCCTCGTGGTGCCATGGAAATACGGTTTCAAGGGCATCAAGTCTATCGTCAAGATCACGCTGACGGAGGAAGAGCCGCCCTGCACGTGGAACAGGGCAGCGCGGAACGAATACGGATTCTACGCCAATGTGAACCCGGCTGTCGATCATCCGCGCTGGAGCCAGGCGACAGAACGGCGCATCGGCGAGGCCAATGGCCTCTTCGGCGGGGCGCGGCTGAACACCCTGCCCTTCAACGGCTATGCCGAGGAGGTCGCGAGCCTCTATACCGGCATGGATCTGACGAAGTTTTTCTGAGATGGCCCTGCCTTCGCTCCCGTCTCGTCTGCGCCCAGCCTCTGTCTGGGCGCTTTATGCCGTCGGACTGCTGCCGGGGCTCTGGTATTTCTATCTTGGGACGACCAGCGGTCTCGGCGCCGATCCGGTCAGAACATTCGAGCATTTTCTCGGCCTGTGGGCCTTGCGGTTCTTGTGCGCGACGCTGATGGTGACACCGCTGCGCGACCTCCTTGGAATCAATTTCATCACCTATCGCCGGGCCTTGGGGCTGCTCGCCTTCTACTACGTGCTCGCGCATTTCGCGGTCTACCTGTTCCTCGACCGTGGACTGATCTTCTCCTCGATCCTGGGCGACATCGCCAAGCGGCCTTACATCATGCTCGGCATGGCGAGCCTTCTGATGCTGATCCCGCTGGCACTGACATCGAACCGCTGGTCGATCCGCATACTTGGCCCCGTTGGAATATGCTGCACAAGCTGTCATACGCGATCATCCTGGTTGCAGTGTTGCACTATGCTCTATCCCTGAAGGCGATCACGGCGGAGCCGGCAGTCTACATCGGACTGGTCGCAGTGTTGCTGGGCTACCGCCTCTTTCGGCCCCGGATCATGGAGCGCAAGAGACGGTCCAAGCGATCGGAACCCAAGGCCTATCGGGCAACCATCGCCAATAGCCGCAATTAACCCCGCATACTGATAAAGTGCCGAGGGTCGGGTGAGCGATCGCCCGGCTTTTCCATGTCTGTCGAAAGATTTTTTCGCGGCGACGTCGATTTGGCCCAAGGTCGTTCGTCCTAGGATTATGCGCCTCGATGCGCTGCTTCAAAAGAGAGGAGAATGAACAATGCGTGTAATGGTCATGGTAAAGGCGACGAAAGACAGCGAAGCGGGCGTCATGCCCTCCACCGAACTGCTCGAGGCGATGGGTAAGTATAACGAGGAGCTGGTCAATGCCGGCATCATGCTGACCGGCGAAGGGCTGAAACCCTCCTCCAAGAGCAAGCGCGTGGCCTTTGATGGCGCGAGCAGACGTGTGATCGACGGCCCCTTCGCCGAAACGCGGGAACTAGTCGCCGGCTACTGGATCTGGGAGGTCAGGGACATGGATGAGGCGGTCGAATGGGTGAAGCGCTGCCCGAACCCGATGCCGGGGCCGAGCGAAATCGAAATTCGTCCGGTCTACACGATGGAGGACTTCGCCGAGTCCCTGACCCCGGAGGTGTGCGACCTGCACGAGCGGACCGGGGAACGGCTCGCCGAGCGCGAAGCCGCCAAGTCCTGAGCCGTCAGCAAAAGGAGAATGTCATGGAAAGGATGATCTTCGTGAACTTGCCGGTACGCAATCTCAAGGCATCCAGTGACTTCTACAAGGCACTCGGCGGCAAGGTGAACCCGCGGTTTTCGGACGAACAGGCAACCTGCCTGCTCTTTTCGGACGCGATAGGCGTGATGCTCCTGACACACGAGCGCTATCGCCAATTCACCAGCCGACCGATCGGCGATGCCCGGCGAGAGAGCCAGACGCTTCTCGCAATCAGCGTCGAGGCCCGCGACGATGTCGACCAGACCGTGGATCGGAGCGTTGCCGCCGGAGGTCGCGCCGATCCCAACCCCGTGCAGGATCATGGCTTCATGTACAGCCGCTCGGTCGACGACCCGGATGGCTACGTCTGGGAGATCACGTGGATGGACCCTGAAGTCGCGCAAGGCGATCAACAGGTTGCCTGATGGCCTTCCATGTGTTGACTAGTCCGGCCCGGGCTCCATACTCGGTCCCATGGGAGCATCCGAAGCGCACCGGACGGCCGAGACCGTATTCCGCATGGAGCGAGCCCGGCTGATTGCCGGGCTTACCAGGATCGTACGCGACGTCGGCCGGGCCGAGGACCTGGCACAGGACGCGCTGGTGGCGGCGCTCACTGCCTGGCCGCAAACCGGCATTCCCGACAAACCTGCCGCGTGGTTGATGGCGGCGGCCAAGCGCCGCGCCATCGATCACCTTCGGCGCCGGCGCATGCTTGAACGCAAGCATGCGGAAATCGGGCGCGACATGGAGGCGCAAGGCTGGACAGATAGGGAGATCGAAGATCTCGAGGCAGCCATGGACGACGACATCGGCGACGAGCGGCTGAGCCTGATCTTCACCGCGTGCCATCCGGTGCTTTCCACCGATGCACGCGTGGCACTAACGCTGCGCCTGATCGGTGGGCTGACGACGGATGAGATTGCCCGGGCATTCCTTTCGAGCGAGGCAACGATTGCCCAGCGGATCGTCAGGGCGAAAAAAAGCCTCGGCAAGGCTGGCATCGCCTACGAGGTGCCGCGCGGGGCCGAGCGCGACGCGCGTCTGGCTTCGGTGTTGGAAGTGGTCTACCTGATCTTCAACGAGGGCTATGCCGCGAGCGCAGGCGAGGACATCATTCGTCCCCAACTTTGCGCCGAGGCTCTGCGGCTTGGCCGCATCCTCGCCGGCCTGGTACCCGACGAGCCGGAGGTGCATGGCCTGTTGGCGCTATTGGAGATCCAGTCGTCGCGACTTTCGACCCGGGTCGGGTCCGACGGTGTGCCGCTGACGCTGACGGAGCAGAACCGCGCGCAGTGGGACCAATTGCTGATCCGCCGGGGCCTGGCGGCGCTGGAACGTGTTTGCGAACTCGGCGGACAAGACGGCGTCTATGCTCTGCAGGCCGCACTCGCCGCCTGCCATGCTCGCGCCCGGCATTATGAGGATACGGACTGGCGGATGATCGCCGCGCTCTACGACCGGCTTTTGCAGATCTTGCCTTCGCCCGTCGTTGCCCTCAACCGCGCCGTGGCGCATTCGATTGCCTTCGGACCGGAACACGGGCTGGAACTGCTTACCGCGCTCGAGCGGGACGAAACACTCGCATCTTATGCCCCTCTCTCGGCTGCCCGCGGCGACTTCCTCTTTCGCTCCGAGCGTATGGCCGAAGCGGCCCAAGCATTCGAGCGCGCGGCGGCACTGACCCGCAACAACGGCGAAAAGACGTTTCTACTCAAGCGCGCCGCCGCGTGCCGCCAGGAATAGCCCGGAAAGCTCAAATACAAGACGCGAAAAAAGCCGGGTGATCGCTCACCCGGCTTTCTGATTGCATCCCCTTACGGGAAGAACCTTACGCTGCTTCAGCTTCGGCTTCAGCGGCGACGCGTGCCTTGTCGGCTGCGCCCTTGGCATCGACGTCGCGTTCGACGAATTCGATGACAGCCATGGCGGCATTGTCGCCCTGGCGGAAACCAGCCTTCATGATGCGCAGGTAGCCGCCGTTGCGGGTGGCATAGCGCGAAGCGATGGCGTCAAACAGCTTCTTGACGGCATCCTGATCGCGGATCTGCGAGATGGCCTGACGGCGAGCGTGCAGGTCGCCGCGCTTTCCGAGCGTCACGAGCTTTTCGACGATCGGGCGAATTTCCTTCGCCTTCGGCAGGGTCGTTACGATCTGCTCATGGGTAATGAGCGATGCAGCCATGTTGGCAAACATTGCCTTGCGGTGGCTGGCGGTTCTGTTCAGCTTGCGGCCGGCTTTCTGGTGGCGCATGGCTATTCTCCTTCACATGCAGGCCCGGCCTGCTGTTTGATATGGTTAGTACTGGTCTTCGTAACGCTTGGCGAGATCCTCGATGTTCTCGGGCGGCCATGCGGGCACTTCCATGCCGAGGTGCAGGCCCATGGAAGCGAGAACTTCCTTGATTTCGTTCAGCGACTTGCGACCAAAATTCGGCGTGCGAAGCATTTCGGCTTCGGTCTTCTGAATGAGGTCGCCGATATAGACGATGTTGTCGTTCTTCAGGCAGTTGGCCGAACGGACCGAAAGCTCGAGCTCGTCGACCTTCTTGAGCAGCGCCGGATTGAACGCGAGTTCGGTAACGGCTTCCTCTTCGACTTCCTTGTGCGGCTCTTCGAAATTGACGAACACGCCAAGCTGATCCTGCAGGATGCGCGCGGCAAATGCGACTGCATCTTCACCGGTGACGGAGCCATCGGTTTCAATGGTCATCGACAGCTTGTCGTAATCGAGAACCTGTCCTTCGCGGGTGTTTTCAACCTTGTAGGACACCTTCTTGACCGGCGAATAGAGGCTGTCGACCGGAATGAGACCGATCGGAGCGTCTTCCGCGCGGTTGCGCTCGGCCGGAACATAGCCCTTGCCATTGTTGACCGTGAACTCCATGCGGATCTCGGCGCCCTCGTCGAGGGTGCAGATCACATGGTTCGGGTTGAGGATTTCGATATCGCCAACCGTCTGGATATCACCGGCAGTAACAACGCCCGGGCCCTGCTTGCGCACGACCATGCGTTTTGCGTCGTCGCCATCCATCTTGATGGCGATTTCCTTGATATTGAGCACGATGTCGGTCACGTCTTCGCGGACACCCGGGATGGACGAGAACTCGTGCAGCACGCCGTCGATCTGCACAGCCGTAACGGCCGCGCCGCGAAGCGACGACAAAAGAACGCGACGGAGCGCGTTGCCAAGAGTCAGGCCGAAGCCACGTTCGAGCGGCTCGGCGACAAGGGTCGCCTTGGTGCGACCGGTCGAGGTGAACTCAACCTTGTTCGGCTTGATCAGTTCCTGCCAATTCTTCTGAATCATGTTTTTACCTTCCGTTCGTTGCCACCATCCAATCGTGGCAACCGAGCTTTAGAAGCGCCGAGTGGAGCGCGTCTGCGCTCATCGGCGGGATGAATGATGATCAGACGCGGCGCTTCTTGCGCGGGCGGCAACCATTGTGCGGGATCGGGGTCACATCACGGATCGAGGTGATCATGAAACCGGCAGCCTGGAGCGCGCGCAGAGCGGATTCACGACCCGACCCCGGACCGCAGACTTCCACTTCCAGCGACTTCATGCCGTGTTCCTGCGCCTTCTTGGCGCAATCTTCGGCGGCGATCTGAGCGGCGAACGGGGTCGACTTGCGCGAACCCTTGAAGCCCTTGGCACCAGCCGACGACCAGGCAATCGCATTGCCCTGCGCATCGGTGATGGTGATCATCGTGTTGTTGAATGTCGAATTGACGTGGGCAACGCCCGACGAAATATTCTTGCGTTCGCGACGGCGTACGCGGGTGGCTTCCTTGGCCATGACTTCCCTTTCGTTGATCTCTGCACCGCCGTAACACCAGCGGCTCCACCGATCAGGGCCCTAACTGGCCCTGACCAAACTCAAAGGAGGCCGGCGTTGAAGCGCCAGCCTCCCACCCGGGATATCCCGGAAATTACTTCTTCTTACCAGCAATCGCCTTTGCCGGGCCCTTGCGGGTGCGGGCATTGGTATGGGTACGCTGACCGCGAACCGGAAGACCGCGACGATGACGCAGGCCACGATAGCAACCAAGGTCCATAAGACGCTTGATGTTCATCGCAGTTTCGCGACGAAGGTCACCTTCGACCTGATAGTCGCGGTCGATGGTTTCGCGGATACCGAGAACTTCGGCGTCCGTCAGCTGATGTACGCGGCGATCAGCCGGAATACCGACCTTTTCGATGATCTCCTGCGCGAATTTCGGACCGATCCCGTGAATATAGGTCAGCGCAATAACTACGCGCTTTGCCGTCGGGATGTTGACGCCAGCGATACGTGCCACGCCTATTCTCCTTGCGTTCCAGTTGCCATCCGGCAAGTGGTGTCTCGTTACACGGCCCCAAAATGACGGCCGCCAGTTCAAATTCGGGTTCCCAACATGTCAAAACGACCGAACCCGGTCTCCCGTTTGGAAGAACGCGCCGATCGCTTATTTGTCGCGAGTTGGCGCGCTATTTAGCGGAATCGGCGGACAAAAGCAACCGGTTCCGTAAAGATTCTTAATTCCTGGCCAGCCCTAGAGCGTCGCGAGAATGGCCTCGATATCCGCCGTAACCGCATCGATCTCCCCCATTCCGTCCACGGAATGGAGCTTTCCCTTTGCGTAGTAGTAGCCGATAAGCGGCGAGGTTTCCTTGTAGTAGGCCTGAAGCCGCGTGCGCACAGTATCACGATTGTCGTCGGGACGGCGCTTGAAGTGAGTCGAACCGCACTTGTCGCAAACGCCGGCCACCTTCGGCTTCAGATTTTCGTCATGATATCCCGTGCCGCAATTCGCGCAGGTGTAGCGCCCGGCGATTCGGTCGGCGAGGACTTCGTCATCGACCTTGATCTCGACGACAGCGGAAAGATCGAGACCTTTCTCCGACAGCATCCTTTCGGTCGCGTCGGCCTGGACGAGCGTGCGGGGAAAACCGTCGAGAATGAAACCGTTCGCGCAGTCCGGCGCATCGATTCGCTCGGAGACAATCGCGATCACGATCTCGTCGGAGACGAGCTTGCCGACATCCATAACAGCCTTCGCGCGCTTTCCGACTTCCGTTCCCGCGGACACCGCCGCGCGCAGCATGTCGCCGGTCGACAGTTGCGGAATACCGTGCTTCTCCACAATTCTCTGGGCCTGCGTCCCCTTGCCCGCTCCCGGCGGACCCAAAAGAATAAGTCTCATCGTCCCCTCTTTCCTCCACGCAATTTCGACTTCTTGATCAGGCCTTCATACTGTTGCGCAATCAAATGCCCTTGAACCTGTGCTACAGTATCGAGGGTGACGCTGACAACAATCAATAGCGAAGTACCACCAAGGGATAATGGAACGCCGGTCTGGGCGACCAGCATTTCGGGGAGGATACAGACGAAAACGAGATAGATGGCGCCGATCACGGTGATGCGCGTCAGCACGTAGTCGATGTATTCGGCGGTGCGCTCGCCCGGACGGATGCCCGGGATGAACCCACCATGCTTCTTGAGATTATCCGCGGTGTCCTTCGGATTGAAGACAATGGCGGTGTAGAAGAAGGCGAAGAACGCAATCAGTGCGCCGTAAAGGAACATGTAAAGCGGCTGCCCGTGGCCAAGAGCGGCCACAATCGACGTCGCCCACGCGGGCAGCGTCGAGGTTCCGGAGAAGCCTGCGGCCGTTGCCGGCAGGAGCAGGAGCGACGACGCGAAGATGGCCGGGATGACGCCCGAGGTGTTCAGCTTCAGCGGCAGATGCGAGGTGTCGCCCTGGAACATGCGGTTGCCGACCTGGCGCTTCGGGTACTGAATGAGAAGCCGGCGCTGGGCGCGCTCGACGAAGACAATCAGGCCAATAACGCCAATGGCTACGACAATGACAGTCAGAATAAGGGCGGTCGAGAGTGCGCCCGTACGGCCAAGCTCAAGCGTCCCGGCAACCGCAGTCGGCAGACCTGCGGCAATGCCTGAAAAGATGATCAGCGAGATGCCATTGCCGATACCGCGCGAGGTGATCTGCTCGCCAAGCCACATCAGGAACATCGTGCCGCCCAGAAGAGTGACCACCGTCGAGAGGATGAAGAACCAGCCCGGATCAGCCACGAGGCCCTGCCCGCTCTGAAGGCCGACCGCGATGCCATAGGCCTGGAGGGTGCCGAGCAGCACTGTGCCGTAACGGGTGTATTGGTTGATGATCTTGCGGCCCTGCTCCCCTTCCTTCTTCAGGTTCTCGAGCGCCGGTACGACCGAGGTCATCAGCTGCACAATGATCGAGGCGGAGATATAGGGCATGATGCCGAGCGCGAAGATCGCCATGCGCTCGACGGCACCGCCGGAGAACATGTTGAAGAGGCCCAGAATCCCGCCCGACTGGCCCCTGAAGGCGGCAGCATAGGCTTCGGGGTTCAGGCCCGGCAGCGGAATATGCGTTCCCAACCGATAGACGAGCAGTGCGGCAAGGGTGAACCAGAGCCGCTTCTTCAGATCTTCCGCCTTGGCAAAGGTCGAAAAATTGAGGTTCGAGGCCAATTGTTCCGCTGCAGAAGCCATGAAATTCTCCGCGTAACCCAGTCCGGAGGCGCGGAAACGCCGGTTCCGGAGGCAATTCATCAAATGTTTTAAGAAAACCGGGCGCGGCGTGATTGCATAGCAACCGTATGCCTCACCCTTGTTTTCCAGAATCTCCCGGAAGACGAAACGACGTCACCCCGTCCTTAGGATCGTGAGGCTCACATATGGGAGCAAAATCGCCCGGTGTGAAGCACCCCGGGCGATCAATTCTCTTCTTTATTCCGAAGCTTCGGCAGCTGCCGACAGAATCTTGATGGAACCGCCGGCCTTTTCGAGCTTCTCGACGGCAGACTTGGAAGCACCGGCAACCTCGAGAGTCACCTTGGTCTTCAATTCACCGTCGGAGAGGATGCGGACGCCGTCCTTGGCGCGACGAATTACGCCGGCAGCCTTCAGCGCAGCTGCGTCGATCGTTGCCTTGGGGTCGAGCTTCTTGGCATCGATCGCCGTCTGGATCCGGCCGAGCGACACAACCACGAATTCAGATGCGAAGATGTTGTTGAAGCCACGCTTCGGCAGACGACGATAGATCGGCATCTGACCGCCCTCGAAGCCGTTGACCGCAACGCCGGAACGAGCCTTCTGACCCTTCACGCCGCGACCGCTGGTCTTGCCCTTGCCCGAACCGATACCGCGGCCAACGCGCATACGGTTCTTGCTGGAGCCTTCGTTGTCTTTGATTTCATTCAGTTTCATGATGACTTCCCCCGTCTCACTTCTCGTCGACGACGCGAACGAGATGCTGGACAGCACGGATCATGCCGCGAACCGAAGGAGTGTCCTCCAGGGTGCGGACCCGGTGCATCTTGTTGAGGCCCAGACCGATGAGCGTCTTGCGCTGCACTTCCGGACGGCGAATAGGCGAACCGATCTGCTCGACCGTGATCGTCTTCTTGGCTTCAGGCTTCTTTGCCATGATTCCTGCTCCTCTTATTCTTCGGAAGCAACGCCGGAAGCGGCACGGCGAGCCTGGAGGGTCGCATACTTCAGACCGCGCTGAGCAGCGATGTCCTTCGGATGAACCTGATGCTTCAGAGCGTCGAACGTGGCGCGAACCATGTTGTAGGGGTTCGACGAACCGGTCGACTTGGCGACAACGTCGTGCATGCCGAGCGTTTCAAAGACGGCGCGCATCGGACCTCCGGCAATGATACCGGTACCGGCCTTGGCCGAACGCAACAGCACCTTGCCGGCGCCGTGGCGGCCGTTCACGTCGTGATGCAGAGTACGACCGTCACGCAGCGGGACGAAGATCATGTCGCGCTTGGCGCTTTCGGTTGCCTTGCGGATGGCTTCCGGCACTTCACGCGCCTTGCCATGACCGAAGCCTACACGGCCCTTCTGGTCACCGACGACAACGAGAGCGGCGAAGCCGAAACGACGGCCACCTTTAACTACCTTGGCGACGCGATTGATGGCGACGAGCTTGTCGACAAATTCGCTATCGCGCTCTTCACGGTTCTGGCGATCATCGCGCGAACCACGCTTTTCCTGTGCCATTGTCCTTTTCCTTTTTCTTTTCCGGGTGCAATCGGCAGATTACGAAAAATTCCACCTGTGGCTCCTGGGAGCCGCGGTGAAATCCGGGAGACCGGCAAAATGCCGGAATGCCGCCCGCACCCGAAGGTCCGGACGGCAGATTGATCAGAAGCTCAGACCGCCTTCGCGGGCAGCTTCTGCCAAAGCCTTGATGCGGCCGTGATAGATGAACGCGCCGCGATCGAAGACGACATCCTTGATGCCAGCCTTGACGGCGCGTTCTGCTACCAGCTTGCCAACCGCCGCAGCAGCTGCGGTGTCGGCGCCGGTCTTCAGCGAAGAGCGGAGACCCGTGTCCAAAGTGGACGCGGCTGCCAGCGTACGGCCGGCCACGTCGTCGATGATCTGGGCATAGATATTCTTCGACGAGCGATGAACCGACAGACGCGGGCGACCATTTGCCACCGCCTTGATCTGACGCCGCACGCGACTGGCACGACGTAGAAGTGCTTCTTTCCTGCTTGCCATTTCGCGCGTTCCTTACTTCTTCTTGCCTTCTTTGCGGACAATCCGCTCTTCGGCATACTTCACGCCCTTGCCCTTGTAAGGCTCGGGGCCGCGATATTCGCGGATCTCGGCGGCAACCTGACCGACTTTCTGCTTGTCGATACCAGTCACGACAATTTCAGTCGGCTTCGGAACGGCAATGGAAATGCCGACCGGAGGCTCGTAAACGACATCGTGGCTGAAGCCGAGAGCCAGCTGCAGGTTCTTGCCCTGCATGGACGCGCGGTAACCAACGCCGTTGATTTCGAGCTTGCGCTCATAGCCGTCCTTGACGCCCTTGAAGATGTTTTCGATCATCGTGCGGGACATGCCCCACTTCGACCGAGCATCCTTGGAGTCGTTGATCGGCTTGACGACAACAGTATTGTCCTCGAGTTTTACCGAAACTTCGTCGTTCGCGACGAAAAACAATTCGCCTTTCGGGCCCTTCGCAGTCACCTTCTGGCCATCAACCGTGGCCGTGATCCCTGCAGGAACCTGAACGGGCTTTTTACCGATACGAGACATTTTAGAATCCTGTCTGTTCGCTAGGGAGATCTCCGCGCTGCCTTAGAAGACAGAGCAGAGAACCTCGCCACCAACATTCTGTTCGCGAGCCTGGTGGTCGGCCATCACACCCTTCGGGGTAGAAAGGATGGTGATACCGAGACCGTTCGCGACCTGCGGAATGGACTTGACCGAGACATAAACCCGGCGGCCCGGCTTGGACACACGGCCGATCTCACGGATCACCGATGCGCCTTCATAGTACTTCAGTTCGATCTGAAGCTCGGACTTGCCGTTGTCATAATCAACCTGAGAATAACCACGGATGTAGCCTTCGGCCTGCAGAACGTCGAGAACGCGGGCACGCAGCTTAGAGGCCGGAGAAACTACCGACGCCTTGCGGCGGGCGGCACCATTCCGGATACGGGTGAGCATATCGCCCAACGGATCAGTCATCGTCATTTGCCCGTCTCCTTACCAGCTCGACTTGACAACACCCGGCACCTTGCCGGAATTGCCCAGCTCACGAAGCGCGATACGCGACATCTTGAGCTTACGGTAGAATGCGCGCGGACGACCGGTCACTTCGCAACGGTTGCGAATACGGGTCTTGGAGCCATCGCGCGGCAGTTCTGCCAGCTTCAGGGTTGCCTTGAACCGCTCTTCGATCGAAAGAGACTGGTTCATGATGGTTGCCTTCAGGGCCGCACGCTTGCCGGCCTGCTGGGCAACTGTCTTGCGGCGGCGCTTGTTCTTTTCAACTGCGCTTGTCTTCGCCATATCGAAGTTCCTTTTCTACGCTCGTCGTTACGGTTACTGACGGAACGGGAAGTTGAACTCTTTCAGAAGAGCCCGGGCTTCGTCGTCCGTGTTTGCCGTCGTGCAAACGATGATGTCCATGCCCCACATCTGATCAACCTTGTCGTAGTTGATCTCTGGGAACACAATGTGCTCCTTGATGCCCATGGCGAAGTTGCCACGGCCGTCAAAGCTCTTCGGATTCAAGCCCCGGAAGTCGCGAACGCGCGGAAGCGCGATGTTGATCAGACGGTCCAGGAATTCATACATGCGGGTACCACGCAAAGTGACCTTCGCGCCGATCGGCATGTTTTCGCGGACCTTGAAGCCAGCGATAGAGTTACGGGCCTTCGTGATAACCGGCTTCTGGCCAGCGATCGCAGCAAGATCGGCCGCAGCAACGGTCGGCTTCTTGCTGTCAGCGGTCGCTTCGCCGACACCCATGTTGATCACGATCTTGTCGAGCTTCGGGATCTGCATCTCGTTTGCATAGGAGAACTGCTCCTGCAACGCTGCACGGATCCGGGAAACATATTCGCTCTTGAGCCGCGGCTCATACTTTGCCTCAGCCATCGATCACTTCTCCCGAACGCTTGGCCACACGCACCTTCTTGCCTTCGATGACCTGGAAACCGACGCGAGTCGGCTTCCCGTCCTTGTCTGCGACAGCAAGATTGGAAAGGTGGATGGAGGCTTCCTTGTTGATGATGCCAGCTTCTGCGGTCTGGGTCTGGCGCTGGTGACGCTTCACCATATTCACGCCACGCACGACCGCGCGGTCTTCCTTCGGCATCACTTGAATGACTTCACCGGTACGGCCCTTGTCCTTGCCGGTCAATACGACGACCTTGTCGCCTTTGCGGATCTTTTGCATCGCCATAGCTCCTTAAAGTACTTCCGGAGCCAGCGAAATGATCTTCATGTGGTTCTTGGCACGAAGTTCGCGCGGAACCGGTCCGAAGATACGGGTGCCGATCGGCTCTTTCTTGTTGTCGATAAGAACAGCTGCGTTGTTATCGAAGCGGATGACGCTGCCATCGGCGCGACGGATGTCCTTGGCGGTGCGTACAACAACCGCCTTCATCACATCACCCTTCTTAACGCGGCCGCGCGGGATCGCTTCCTTGATCGAAACGACGATGATGTCGCCGACCGAAGCGTACTTGCGCTTGGAGCCGCCCAGCACCTTGATGCACATGACACGACGTGCGCCGGAATTATCCGCCACGTCGAGATTTGTCTGCATCTGAATCATGTCAGGTCGCCTTCTCGTTGTAACCGGAACGGTTGGGCGCTTGCGCCCCCTATTCCGGCTCTTGGACTAAATTTCAATTTTTGCGCGGGATGGGTCTTGCCAAGGCGGTTTCCCCGTTGGGACCTTCCCTGCGCTCAAAGCAAAAGAACGCCCGTTACCGGAGCGTTCCTGCGCCAATGTGGTGCTTCATACAGATTTTTACGCCAGGTGCAATAGCCAGGCGCAAAACTCTGCAAATTAAGCCTGGGCGGAGAGAACCGTCCAGCGCTTGTCCTTGGAGACGGGTGCGCATTCCTCGATGGAAACAACGTCGCCGACCTTGTACTGATTGTTCTCGTCGTGCGCCTTGTACTTCTTGGAACGACGAACGGTCTTCTGGAGGAGCGGATGCGCGAATCGACGCTCAACCCGAACCACCACGGTCTTGTCGTTCTTGTCGCTGACGACGACGCCCTGCAGAATGCGTTTAGGCATATTATTCTGGTCCTTTAGGCCTTGGCTTCTGCCGCCTTCTGGCGGGCAATGGTTTTCACGCGTGCGATGTCCCGACGGACTTCCTGGATACGCGAAGACTTTTCAAGCTGGCCAGTCGCCTTCTGGAAGCGCAGGTTGAACTGCTCTTTCTTCAGCTTGGCAAGCTCGTCATTCAATTGATCGGCGCTCTTGGCGCGAACATCTGCGGCTTTCATGGGCTTGATCCTTACTCTGCAATGCGCTGAACGAAGCGCGTCTTGACCGAGAGCTTGGCCTGGCCGAGACGAAGCGCCTCACGGGCGATTTCTTCGGAAACACCGTCGATCTCAAACATCATACGGCCGGGCTTGACCTTGCAGGCCCAGTATTCGACCGAACCCTTACCCTTACCCATACGCACTTCAGTCGGCTTGGCTGTGACCGGAACATCGGGGAAAACCCGGATCCAGACGCGACCAGCGCGCTTCATGTAACGGGTGATTGCACGGCGAGCAGCTTCAATCTCGCGGGCGTTGACGCGGTTCGGCTCAAGCGACTTGAGACCGAACTCGCCGAATGCCAGGTCGAAACCGCCCTTGGCAACACCCTTGATGCGGCCCTTGAACTGCTTGCGGTACTTCGTACGCTTTGGCTGCAACATTTTCTTATTCTCCGAACTTATCTTTCGCCAGCGCTAATCAAGCGTTCTCGCGGCGACGGTCGCCACGTTCACGGCTTGCCGGACCCTGCGCATCGCCTTCGATTGCGCGGCGTTCAGACGCCATCGGATCGTGCTCAAGGATTTCACCCTTGAAGATCCAGACCTTGACTCCGCAGATCCCGTAGGCGGTTTCCGCTTCAGCCGTGCCGTAGTCGATGTCGGCGCGGAGCGTATGAAGCGGAACGCGGCCCTCACGGTACCATTCGGTACGCGCGATTTCCGCACCACCAAGACGGCCGGCGCAGGTGATCTTGATGCCTTCGGCACCCAGACGCATGGCCGACTGAACGGCACGCTTCATGGCGCGACGGAAAGCAATGCGGCGCTCGAGCTGCTGGGTGATCGACTGGGCAACGAGTGTTGCGTCGATTTCCGGCTTGCGCACTTCAACGATGTTGAGATGCGTTTCGGAGTTGGTCATCTCCGAAAGCTTCTTGCGAAGCTTCTCGATGTCGGCGCCCTTCTTGCCGATGATCAGGCCCGGACGAGCCGAGTGGATCGTGACGCGGCACTTCTTGTGCGGACGCTCGATTACCACCTTGGCGATGCCGGCCTGCTTCAGCTCTTCCATCAGGTAAGCGCGGATCTTGAGATCCTCATGGAGCAGCTTGCCGTATTCGGCATTGTCTGCGAACCAGCGGCTATCCCAGGTCCGGTTGATGCCGAGACGGAAACCGATTGGATTAATCTTCTGACCCATTATGCGGCCTCCACATTGGCTTCGACTTCCCGGACGACAATCGTCAGGTGCGAGAACGGCTTTTCGATGCGCGATGCCCGGCCGCGGCCACGAGCGTGGAAGCGCTTCATGGTGATCGACTTGCCGACATAGGCTTCTGCAACGATCAGCTGGTCCACGTCGAGATCATGGTTGTTCTCGGCATTCGCAATAGCCGATTCCAGCGTCTTCTTGACGGTACCGGCGATGCGCTTGCGCGAAAACTCGAGATCTGCGAGTGCGCGGTCAACCTTCTTGCCGCGGATTAACGCAGCAACCAGGTTAAGCTTCTGGGGGCTGACGCGGAGCGTGCGCGCAACGGCCTGCGCCTCGTTGTCCTTCAGCCGGCGTTCGGCTTTTGCCTTGCCCATCTTTACTTCCTCTTCGCTTTCTTGTCCGCACCATGGCCATAATAGGTCCGGGTGGGAGCGAATTCTCCGAACTTGTGTCCGACCATGTCTTCATTGACGCTGACCGGAATATGCTTGCTGCCGTTGTAGACACCAAAGGTGAGACCGACGAACTGCGGCAGGATGGTGGACCGACGGGTCCACATCTTGATCACTTCGTTACGACCGCCTTCACGAACCTTCTCAGCCTTCTTGAGAAGATAGCCGTCAACAAACGGGCCTTTCCATACTGAACGAGCCATTTCTGACTAACCTCTCTTACTTCTTCTTCAGGTGGCGGGAGCGCATGATGAACTTGTCGGTCGACTTGTTCGAGCGAGTCCGCTTGCCCTTGGTCGGCTTGCCCCACGGGGAAACCGGGTGGCGACCACCGGACGTGCGGCCTTCACCACCACCGTGCGGATGGTCGACCGGGTTCATGACGACACCGCGGTTATGCGGGGTCTTGCCACGCCAACGGGTACGACCGGCCTTGCCGTCATTGATGTTGCCGTGGTCCGGGTTGGATACGGCACCAATGGTGGCGAGGCACGAGCCCGGAACAAGGCGCTGTTCGCCGGAGTTCAGGCGCAGGATAGCCATGCCGGCATCGCGACCGACGAGCTGAACATAGGTGCCAGCCGAACGAGCGATCTGACCGCCCTTGCCCGGTTTCATTTCGACGTTGTGAACGATCGAACCGACGGGGATCGACTGCAGCGGCATGGTGTTGCCGGGCTTCACGTCGACCGCCTTCTCGGACGAAATCACCTTGTCGCCGGCAGCCAGGCGCTGCGGAGCCAGGATATAGGCCTGCTCGCCGTCCGTATAGCTCACCAGAGCGATGAACGCGGTACGGTTCGGGTCGTATTCCAGACGTTCGACGGTGCCTTCAACGTCGAACTTGCGACGCTTGAAGTCGACCAGACGGTAGGTGCGCTTGTGACCGCCGCCGATGAAGCGGGCGGTGATACGACCCAGGTTGTTACGGCCACCGCTCTTGGACAGACCTTCGGTCAGAGCCTTGACCGGCTTGCCCTTGTGGAGGCTCGAGCGATCAACGATGACGAGCTGACGCTGGCTCGGAGTGATCGGATTGAAACTTTTCAATGCCATTTTTCTTGTTCCCTACCTCAGACGCCCGTCGACATGTCGATGGACTGACCTTCGGCGAGTGTAACGATCGCCTTCTTCACGTCCTTCTGCTTGCCGGCGAAACCGCGGAAACGCTTAATCTTGCCCTTGCGGAGCAGCGTGTTCACGGCTGTGACCTTGACACCGAAGAGAGCTTCCACTGCAGCCTTGATTTCCGGCTTCGTAGCGCCCTTGGCGACGTTGAAGACAACCTGGTTCTGTTCGGACACCATGGTCGACTTTTCGGTGATCGACGGAGAGACGATCACATCGTAGTGGCGAAGATCAGTCATTTGAACCGCTCCTCCAGAGCTTCAACCGCAGCCTTGGAAAGCACGAGCTTGCCACGGCGCAGGATGTCATAAACGTTGATGCCCTGAACCGGAAGAACATCGATATTCGGGATGTTCGCGGCCGCGAGCTTGAAGTTGCCGTCGATCTCGGCGCCGCCGATGACCAGAGCATTGGTGAGCCCCAGCGAGGCAAGCGAACCGACCAGGACCTTGGTCTTGGCTTCGGCCGCAACCAGCTGATCGACGATGATCAGGTCTTCAGCCTTGAGCTTCGCCGAAAGGGCGTGACGCAAAGCGAGAGCGCGAACCTTCTTCGGAAGGTCATGAGCGTGGCTGCGAACAACCGGGCCGTGAGCCTTACCGCCGCCGCGGAACTGCGGAGCGCGTGCCGAATGGTGACGAGCGCGGCCCGTACCCTTCTGCTTAAACATCTTGGCGCCGGTGCGCGAAACTTCCGCACGGGTCTTTGCCTTGTGAGTCCCCTGGCGCTTGTTGGCAAGCTGCCAGCGAACCATGCGCGCGAGAATATCCTCGCGGGGGTCGAGGCCGAAAATTTCGTCCGACAGGGAAACCTTGCCGGCGTCTTTGCCCTCGAGGGTCTTGACGTTCAATTCCATGTGCGTGGCTCCCTTACTTCGCAGCCGACTTGACGGCGTCGCGAACGATAATCCAAGACCCCTTGGAGCCGGGAACGGCACCCTTAACGAGAATCAGACCGCGATCTTCATCAGTCGAAACAACTTCCAAATTCTGGGTGGTGACGCGGGTCTGGCCCATATGGCCGGCCATGCGCTTGCCCTTCCAGACGCGGCCCGGATCCTGGTTGGAACCGGTAGAACCGTGCGAGCGGTGCGAAACGGAAACACCGTGAGTAGCCCGAAGACCACCGAAATTATGGCGCTTGATGGCACCGGCAAAGCCCTTACCGATGGTCGTGCCAGTCACGTCGACCAATTGGCCGGCGCTGAAGTGGCTTGCGGTCAGCTGTGCACCCACGTCAATCATGTTGTCTTCCGAGACGCGGAACTCGACGAGTTTCGCCTTCGGTTCGACGCTTGCTGCAGCGAAATGGCCGCGCAGGCCCTTGGACGTGTTCTTGACCTTGGACTGGCCAGCACCGAGCTGAACCGCGGTATAGCCATTCTTGTCGACTGTGCGCTGGGCTACCACCTGGCAGTTATCCATGCGCAATACTGTTACCGGGATGTGCTCGCCGGCGTCATTGTAGACGCGCGTCATTCCCACTTTCTGTGCAATTACACCTGAACGCATTGGTTCATTCCTCTTGAGAGTCGCTCGGGGATCCAGAATGAGCCCCTCACTTGCCTCTTTGTTTAAGGATTCCACTCAAGCCCTTCCAGGCCATCAGGTTTCCCGTTTCGAGAAGTCGTTGGCAGGTCTTGCCACGTACCTTCCTTGTTATTTCGGCTCTCGCCGGAATCTCTTCTTAGAGCTTGATCTCGACGTCAACGCCGGCAGCCAGGTCGAGCTTCATCAGAGCGTCAACGGTCTGCGGGGTCGGATCAACGATGTCGAGCAGACGCTTGTGCGTGCGCATTTCGAACTGTTCACGGCTCTTCTTGTCGACGTGGGGCGACCGGTTGACGGTGAACTTTTCAATGCGGGTCGGGAGCGGTACCGGGCCGCGAACGCTTGCACCAGTGCGCTTTGCGGTCGAGACGATCTCCCGCGTAGAGGCATCGAGAACCCGGTGATCAAACGCCTTGAGGCGGATACGGATATTCTGGCCGTTCATTCGACTTATCCTTGTTTCTTTTCTTGCGTCTCGCATGCGCAGAGACAGTGAATTACGAATTGCTGGCCGGCCCCTGATTTTCAAAAATCACAGGGACACCGCGGGTGTCCCTGTCACTTATAAAGCATGAGGTGCCCTGCCAGCTCCGACAGCCAGAGCTGATCGGAAAATGCAGCGCAAGAAACGGATGATGCAAATCACCATCCGACTCTGTTCTGGCCGGCGACATACACCGCCGCCGGCTGTTCGTCAATCGATTACTCGATGACCGAGGCGACGATGCCGGCGCCGTGTGCCAATCGCGCTTGCGCGCCATTGGCACCTCTCTGGCGCGTCGGCAGCTTTCGGCCCGTCGCTCGATTACTCGATGA
>JBAYTX010000060.1:0-19340 GCA_041675415.1 Rhizobium sp.
AAGGGCCAGACGGCTTCCTCGTCGTACAAGCCTGCCATGCTGTCGAACGGCATTCGCACCATGGTGCCGCCGCACATCAATGCTGGTACCCGCGTCGTTATCGCGACGGAAGATAATTCCTACGTGGAGCGCGCGAAGGACTGACGTCCATCCGCTACACGGCACAAAGAAAAAACCCCGGAAACCATGTTTCCGGGGTTTTCTTTTCGATCTTCAGTCGCGTCAGGCTTCAATGCCAAGGCAAAGATACTTGATCTCCGTATAGTCATCGATGCCGTATTTCGAGCCTTCGCGACCGAGGCCCGACTGCTTGATGCCTCCGAAAGGCGCAACCTCGGTGGAAATCAGACCGGTATTGATGCCAACCATGCCGTATTCCAGGGCCTCCGCGACGCGGAAGATCTTCGATACATCCTTCGAGAAGAAATAGGAGGCGAGGCCGAACTCGGTATTGTTGGCGAGTTCGATCACCTCTTCTTCTGTGTCGAACTTGAAGAGCGGCGCCACTGGACCGAAGGTTTCCTCGACGGCAACCTTCATGTTGCTGGTCACACCAGCCAGGATTGTCGGCTGGAAGAACAATCCGCCCAGTTCCGAACCGTTGCCACCGATCGTCACCTTGGCGCCCTTGGAAACGGCGTCCGAGACGTGCTCCTGGACCTTCTTCAATGCGTTCTGGTCGATCAGGGGACCTGTGGTGACGCCTTCCGCGAAACCGTCACCGACCTTCATGTTGGCGACGCGTTCGGCAAGCTTTGCGGCAAAAGCATCGTAGATGCCCGACTGGACATAGAGGCGATTGGCGCAAACGCAGGTCTGCCCGGCATTGCGGTATTTGGAGACCATGGCCCCTTCGACGGCGGCATCGAGGTCGGCATCGTCGAACACGATGAAGGGGGCATTGCCGCCAAGTTCCAGGCCGAGCTTCATGATCTGATCTGCACCCTGACGCATCAGGATCTTGCCGACATTGGTCGAACCGGTAAAGGTCAGCTTTCGGACCTTGTCGTTCTCGCACATTTCCTTTCCGACCATGGCGGCATCCGTCGACGTCACGACCGAGAAAATACCGGCCGGGAGACCGGCACGCTCCGCAAGAATTGCAAGTGCGAGAGCGGAGAGCGGAGTCTGGGCGGCGGGCTTCGACACCATGGCGCAACCGACGGCGACGGCGGGCGCCATCTTGCGGGCGAGCATCGCGTTCGGGAAGTTCCAGGGCGTGATGGCGCCGACAACTCCGATCGGCTGCTTGATGACCATGATCCGCTTGTCGGGCTGGTGGCCCGGAATGGTATCGCCATAAACGCGCTTGGCTTCTTCGCCGAACCACTCGACATAGGAAGCGCCGTAGAGAATTTCGCCGCGTGCTTCCGGCCAGGGTTTGCCCATTTCCATGGTCAGTATGGTGGCCAGATCGTCGGCATTGGCAACCATCAGGTCGAAGAGCTTACGCAGAACCCCGGCCCGTTCCTTGCCCGTCCTCTTGGCCCATGCCTTCTGCGCCTTGTGGGCGGCCTCGATGGCGCGGGTCACTTCCGCCTTGCCGAGGTCCGGCAGGGTGGCGATGACGTCGCCTGTCGCTGGATTGGTCACATCGAAGGTCTTGCCGCTTTCGCTGGTAGATAGCCAATCGGCGCCGACCAGCGCCTTGTCGGTGGCAAGGGAGGCGTCCTTCAGCTTGGATGTCAGGAGATTGGAAATGCTCATTTCTTCAGTTCTCCCACGACTTCGCGGATCGAGGCTTCAATGATGTCGAGGGCTTCGTTGAACACTTCGTCCTGGATGGTGATCGGCGACAAGAAACGGATGACGTTGCTGTAGACGCCGCAGGTCAAGAGGATCAGACCCTTGTCCAGTGCCCTCAGTCGGATGGCGTTGGTCAGTTCGGCATCCGGCTTGGCAGAGCCGGGCAGGGCGAATTCGACGGCGATCATGAAGCCGGGACCGCGGATATCAGAGATCTGGGGTACGTCGGCACGGAGCGCTTCGAGGCGTTGCTTCAGGCGGCCACCAAGCTGGTTGGCGCGGTCGCAGAGATTTTCTTCCTCAATGACGTCGAGAACGGCATGGGCTGCGGCAATCGCCAGCGGATTGCCGGCATAGGTACCACCGAGACCGCCGGGGCCGGGTGCGTCCATCAATTCGGCGCGGCCGGTGACAGCCGAGAGCGGAAAGCCGCCGGCAAGGCTCTTCGCCATGGTCATCAGGTCGGGTGCCACGTCGTAGTTTTCCATGCCGAACAACTTGCCGGTACGGGCAAAGCCGGTCTGGACTTCGTCGGCGATCAGCAGGATGCCGTGCTCGTCGCAGATCTGGCGGACGGCCTTCATCAGCGCGCGCGGAACTTCGTAAAAGCCACCTTCGCCTTGAACAGGCTCCAGGATGATCGCTGCGACCCGTTTCGGGTCGACGTCGGCCTTGAACAGCTTGTCGAGAACATCGAGCGATTCTTCGACGCTGATGCCGTGCAGTTCGATCGGGAAGGGTACGTGGAAGACGTCGCCCATCATCTGGCCGAAACCGACCTTGTAGGGAACGACCTTGCCGGTCAGCGCCATGCCCATGAAGGTGCGGCCGTGGAAGGCGCCGGTGAACGCGATGACGGCGGAGCGCCCGGTGGCGCTGCGCGCGATCTTTACGGCGTTTTCGACGGCTTCGGCGCCGGTCGTGGCGAAGATGGTCTTCTTCGGGCCGGCGATCGGAACGAGCTTGTTCAGACGTTCGGCGAGAGCGACGTAGTTCTCGTAGGGTACGACCTGGTGGCAGGTATGGGTGAAGCAATCGAGCTGCTTCTTGACGGCCTCGATTACCTTGGGATGGCGGTGGCCGGTGTTGAGAACTGCGATACCGCCAGCGAAGTCGATATAGCGGCGGCCCTCGACGTCCCAGATTTCGGCATTTTCGGCCTTGGCCGCGTATACCTGGGTGGTCATGCCGACGCCGCGCGAGATGGCATCGTTCTTTCGAACTGCGATTTCGGAGTTCTTCATTCTAAAATTCCTCTGGTAATGGTTGACCCTCGGCATCGGCCATTCAGTGCGATCGCAAGGCGGTAACATTTCCTACATTTTTTCTGTAGACTTGCAATATGGTTTATCGCACTTATCACGCATGACAACGACATCGTGCTGACGGGGCCCGGTCCTCATGGAAGACATCCGCTTCAAGATTGCCGAAGCCGCCAGGATGGCGGGGGTTTCGCCTTCGACACTTAGACTATGGGAAACGCAGGACCTTATCCAGCCGATCCGCACGCCCTCCGGGCAGCGGCTTTATGATCGTGCGCTGGTCGAAAGGCTCAAAACCATCGCCTGGCTGCGTAGCGAAAAGGGGTTGAACCCTGCGGCGATCCGCGAAAGCCTGCGCGAGGAGGTGTCTGCAGATGATGTGAATACGTCCGAGCTCCCGGACGAAGAGGGTCCTGGAGCGGCAGAGATCCCCATCGGTCTCAAGGTTCGAAGATTGCGCCGTGATGCTGGCAAGACCCTTGAAACGATCGCTCAGGCGACCGGCGTGTCAACGTCGCAGCTTTCGACGTTCGAGCGGACTTCCCAGGGGCTCTCCTTCACTGCGCTGCATGGCGTGGCAAGATTTCTCGGCACGACGCTGGCCTCGCTCAGTGGTCAGGAGCAAGGGAAGGGCGGTGAATCCCTGATACGCGATGGCAAATGGCCTATCTGGCCCACGACGTCATCCGGCGTAACGATCCAGGTGCTAGCCGAAGGCCGCAATCAGATGGAGTGCAACCGCTTTCAACTGGCGCCGGGCGCCTCCAGCGAGGGGGCTTATCAGCATGAAGGAGAGGAATTCATCCATGTGCTATCCGGCAGCCTGGAAATCATCCTCGACGGGGACCGTTTCTTCGAGCTGCATACCGGCGACAGCTTCTATTTTGAAAGTCGACGGCCACATTCCTGGCACAACAGCTTCGACGGAGAGACGGTGCTTCTCTGGATCAATACGCCCGCCACCTTCTGATGTGGCGAAGAGGTGCAGGTACCGTCCCGCGGAGTCTGGCAACCGGAATATGGAAAAGCCCGGTCGTCGCTTCCGGCGCCGGGTTTCATAGCTTTCCTGGCCTGTAATTACATGCCCGGCTTCTTGTCGAATGCATAACCGCCGCCAATGGCGACGTTGAGCGCGACATAGTCGGCTGCCATCTGCTGGACAGCCGCAGCGAGATTGGCCTGAGCGGTCGAGACGGAACGCTGCGCATCAAGCACGTCGAGCAGCGACGATGCGCCATCCTTGTAGCTTGCCGTCGACAGTGACAGGGCCTCCTCGTAGGAGCGAACGGTTGCCGTCAGGGCGCTCACCGTCCGGCTGTCGCGATTGACGGCGGCAAGAGCATTCTCAACTTCTTCGACGGCCTTCAGCACAGTGGCCTTCCAAGCGAGGTACTGCTCGCGGGCGGAGGACTCGGCGATATTGACATTGGCCTTCAGCCTTCCGCCATCGAAGATCGGCAATGTCAGGCTGGGGCCGAAGGACCAGGAGGTCAAGCTGCCGGCGAGCGACTTGGTCGTGATCCACGAGGGCGAAATCGAGCCGCCGAGCGTTATCGACGGATAGAGCTGCGCCTCGGCAACGCCGATTTCCGCGACGGCTGCGGCCAGTTGGCGTTCCGCTCTTCGAATGTCCGGACGGTTGCGGATGAGATCCGCCGGCACGCCGGCATTCACGCTGCGGCGGGCGATAGGCTGCGGCGCGCCCTTCTGCAGGTCGGCGATCAGAGCCGAGGCAGGCAGGCCGAGCAGCGTGGCGATGTGATGCGCCGACTTGCGGAAATTGGTTTCGAGGCCCGGCAGGTCGGCAAGCGTCGAGTTGACGAGACCTTCGGACTGCACGACGTCGAGGCGAGAAGCGGCGCCCGCTTCGAGCTGCAGCTTGGTCAGATCCAAAGTCTCGCGTCGTGACGCAAGGTTCTTGCGGGCGATGGCGATGCGTTCCTGGTAGTAACGCGCATTGATGTAGGAGGTGACGAGGTCGGACAGATAGGACAACTTGGCCACATCCGCGCTGGCATAGGCGGCGTCGAGCGAGGCGATGGCACCTTCCTTGGCGCGGCGATACTGACCGAAAAGGTCGAGCAGCCATGACACGCTCAGACCGCCGCTCGTGGTCGAGGTCGTATCGGTGGTGCGGGCGCTGTAATCTCCGGTGCCCTTGGTCTTTGAAATCGATTCGTCGGCCGACAGGTTCAACGAAGGCAGGCCACCAGCGCCGGCGACAATGACGCCTGCCTCCGCAGCAGTGATGCGCTCGAGAGCCTGCAAAACGTCGAGGTTCTGATCGATACCCTGTTCCACGAGCCTATTGAGGCGACTGTCGTTGAATGCCGTCCACCAAGCGGCCATTGCCACGTCGCCGGTGCTCTTGCTTGCACCTTCCGCGAACTTCTGTGGAAGAGGCATTTCCGGCGGCGTGTGTTCGGGGCCGGTGACGCAACCGGAAAGCAGGAGCATTGCAAGGGGCGCAGCTACGCGAATGGATGCCATTGTTCTATCCTGTGATTTCGCTCGTGGTGCCGGCGCATAGCAAAAATCCGATCATGTCTTTTTGCATCCGCCCGAGATT
Organism: Rhizobium sp.; assembly: GCA_041675415.1. Lineage (GTDB taxonomy): Bacteria > Pseudomonadota > Alphaproteobacteria > Rhizobiales > Rhizobiaceae > Allorhizobium. Next base: position 5,578 of record JBAYTX010000060.1, read on the forward strand.
CGTTCAATGCCGCAAGAATCGGCTCCGATAATGAGTTATTAACCTTAACAACTCGTTTTTTATCATGACAGGCTCTCTTTGGCTTTTGCACGGCTTGTAAGCTTCCGCACGATTACGAAGAAGGATGGCACAAAAAAGATGCCGAGCAGTGTGGCTGCCAACATGCCGCCGAGCACGCCGATGCCGATCGCGTTCTGCGCCGCGGAGCCGGCACCGGTTGCGATCGCCAGCGGCACGACGCCCAGGATGAAGGCAAGCGAGGTCATGATGATAGGCCGCAGGCGCAGGCGTGCTGCCTCAAGCGTCGCGTCGAGCAGATCAACACCGCGATCCATCCGTTCTCTGGCGAACTCCACGATGAGGATCGCATTCTTCGCGGCAAGGCCGATCGTGGTGAGCAGGCCGACCTTGAAGTAGACGTCGTTCGCCTGGCCAAAGAAGTAGGCAGCGGCGAGTGCGCCGAGCACGCCGACCGGTACGGCCATGATGACCGAGAACGGGATCGACCAGCTTTCATAGAGCGCGGCCAGGCAAAGAAAGACGATCAGCACGGAGAGGGCGTAGAGCAAGGGCGCCTGCGAACCCGAAAGGCGTTCCTGGTAGGAGATGCCTTGCCAGGCGACGGAGTAGCCACCGTCGAGGCCTGCCGTCAGCCGTTCCATTTCGTCCATTGCGTCGCCGGAGCTGACGCCGGGGCCTGCGGCGCCATCCAGCGAAATTGCACTCGTGCCGTTGAACCGGGCCAGAGTGGGAGGACCTCCGACCCAGGAAACCTGGCTGAATGCGGAGAAGGGCACCATTTCGCCACTCGCATTCCGGGCATACCAGTGACCGAGGTCGTCCGGTTGCATGCGATAGGGGGCGTCGCCCTGCACGTAGACCGGCTTCAGCTCGTTGTTGAGAGTGAAGTCATTGACATCGCGGCCGGCAAAGATCGTCGAGAGCATGGAGTTGACGGTAGCGAGATCGAGCCCCATGGCGCCCATCTTCTCCTGGTCGAGGAGGATCTTCAGCTGGCTCTCGGCGTCCGGGCTGTTCGAGCGCAGCGAGCTGACCTTGGGGTTGGAGCTGCCCATGCCGATCAGTTGCTTGGACGCTGCCGTCAACGCTTCCGTACCCGTATTACCGCTGTCGACGAGGTACATGGAGAAGCCGCTCGACGTGCCGAGGCCCGGAATGGCCGGCGGCTGGAGCGGGAAGGCCATGGCGTCGCGGAGGGTGAAGAAGTAACCCATGGCGCGCTGGACGACGGCGGATGCCGCCAGTTCGGGCGTCGTGCGCTCCTCGAAGTCCTTGAGCTTGGCGAAGACGAGCGCATAGTTCTGGCCCTGGCCGACGAAGCTGAAGCCGGACACGGCAAAGACGTCCTGAACAGCGTCCTTTTCCTTCTCGAGATAATAATCCTCGATCTTCTTGATGACTTCTTCCGTCCGGGCCGTCGTTGCACCGTTTGGCAGCTGAACGATCGTCATCAGCACGCCCTGGTCTTCCTGGGGCAGGAAGGAGCTCGGCATCCGCATGAAGATCCAGGCACAGCCACCAATGACCAGCGCGAACATCAGCATGACGCGCAGCGGGCGCTTCAGCAGATAGCCGATGCTCGAGACATAGCCGGTGGTGGTGCGGTCGAAGTTGCGGTTGAACCAGGCGCCCGGTCCGCGACGCTCCTTGGTGTGGTCGATCGGCTTCAGCATCGTGGCGCAGAGCGCGGGCGTCAGCACGATGGCGACGACGGCGGAGAGCAGCATGGCCGAGACGATGGTTATCGAGAACTGGCGGTAGATGATGCCGGTGGAGCCGCCGAAGAAAGCCATCGGAATGAACACGGCGGTAAGGACAAGTGCGATGCCGACGATCGCGCCGGTGATTTCGCCCATTGATTTTTCCGTCGCCTCGAGCGGCGACAGGTGCTCTTCGGACATGATGCGTTCGACGTTCTCGACGACCACGATGGCGTCGTCGACGAGCAGGCCGATCGCCAGCACCATGGCAAACATGGTGAGCGTATTGATCGAATAACCGGTCAACGCCAGGATCCCGAAGGTACCGAGCAGAACGACGGGCACGGCGATCATCGGAATGATCGTGGCGCGCAGGTTCTGCAGGAAGATTAGCAGGACGACGAAGACCAGGACGATCGCCTCGATCAGCGTGTGAACGACTTTCTCGATCGAGAGCTGGACAAAGGGCGAAGTATCGTAGGGATAGGTGATGACGACATTTTCCGGCAGAGTCGGTGCGATCGCGGCCAGCGCGGTCTTGACGCGAGCCGCCGTGTCCAGGGCGTTGGCGCCAGTTGCCAGGTTCACCGCGAAGCCGGTTGCTGGATTGCGGTTGGCCCGCGTATTCGTCGAATAGCTTTCTTGCCCGATCTCGATGCGGGCGACGTCGCTGAGGCGAACGGTGGCGCCGCCGGTCTCGACCTTCAGGATGATCGATTCAAAGTCCGAAACGTTCTGCAACTGGCTCTGCGCGGTCACGGTCACATTCAGTTGCTGGCCGGCCGCGACGGGCTGGCCGCCGAGCGATCCTACCGAGACCTGGGTGTTCTGGGCTTGGATGGCGGCGGTGATATCGGTCGGGGTCAGCTGGAACTTGTTGAGCTTGAACGGGTCGAGCCAGACGCGCATGGCGTAGCCCGTACCGAACACCTGAATGCTGCCGACGCCTTCGAGGCGCTTGATCTGGTCTTCGATCTGGGTGGAGAAGATGTCACCCAGCTCGACAGGACGTCGCGCGCCGTCTGTCGAAACCAACGCTCCGACCAACAGGATACTTGAGGTCGAGCGGGTGACCGAAATGCCGGCCGATTGGACAACGTCAGGGAGCTGAGATTGCACGAGTTGCAGTTTGTTCTGTACCTGAACCTGCGCGATGTCCGGCTCGATACTGTTGCCGAAGGTCAGCGTGACCGATGCCCTGCCCGTGCTGGACGAGGAGGTCATGTAGGTCAGGTCGTCGAGGCCGGTCATTCCGTCTTCGATGATCGAGGTGACCGACTTCTCGACCGTTTCGGCGCTGGCGCCGTTATAGGTCGCGGAAATGCGCACGGTGGTTGGTGCGATTTCCGGGTATTGCGAAATGGAGAGCGTGAAGATCGCCAGAGCCCCGCCCAGCATGATCACGATCGCGATTACCCAGGCAAAGATTGGACGACGAATAAAAAACTTGGCCATTGGTTACCCCTTAGCGCCTGAATACTGCCTGCTGAGCCGCAAAATCACGGTTTTGCGGCCGGGGTTGCTTCGGATGCCTTGGGTGCTTCAACGACGAACCCCTTTGCATCGACGGTTGCTTCCACAGGAGCAACCGGGGCGCCGTCGCCGATCCACTGGAATCCGTCAACGATCAGCTTGTCGCCGTCATTGATGCCTTCCGCGACCAGCCAGCTGTTGCCGGAAACGGTGCTCTCGGTGAATGTCCGGGTTTCCACGATGTTCTGAGCGTTGACGAACTTGGCGGTCAGTTCGCCGCGGGCATTGCGGTTGGCGGCGCGCTGCGGGATCAGATAACCGTTCTCCTTGCCGACTGTAACGGTAGCGCGGACATACATGCCCGGCAGGATCATGTTGTCCGGATTGTCGAACACGGCGCGGATCGAATAGGTGCCGGTCGTCTCGCTGACAGCCATTTCCGACATGTCGAGCTTGCCGACATGAGGATATTCAATGCCGTCCTCGAGCGTCAGCTGGATGTCGGTCTTTTCATCGCCATCGCTCAGGCGGCCGGCAGCGATCGCCTGCTTGAGGCGGAGCAAGTTTGCGCTCGATTCCGTCAATTCGATGTAGATCGGATCAAGGCGACGCAGCGTGGTCAGAGCATCGGCCTGGTTCGCGGTCACCACGTTGCCGATCGAGAATTTCGAAGCGCTTGTGACACCTTCAAAAGGCGCGTGGATTTCGGTGAGGTCGAGATTGATCTGGGCGGAGTTCAGGGCCGCCTTTGCCTCGGCCACGTCCGCCTTAGCCTGAAGCAAGGTGACCTTCGCATTTTCGAATTCGATCTGGGTCGCACCGCTGCCAACCAGTCGCTCGTAACGGGCAAGATTGGCCTCGGCGCTCGGGACACTGGCCTCGGCTTTTGCGAGGCTCGCTTGTGCCTGGGCGACCTGGGCGCGGTAGGTGTCATCCTCGATCTTGTAAAGGAGGTCGCCCTCCTTGACTTCGCTACCTTCCTTGAAGGCAATTTCCTTGATGATTCCACTTACGCGCGGACGGATTTCCGCGCTCTGGAATGCGTCGGCGCGCCCGGGCAAGAGCGTTGTCAATGGCTGTTCGGCTCTCTGCATGATCACCACACTGACGGGTGAGGGTGGCCTGGCCGCACCTGCTCCGCCCGGAGCGGTCTTGCCACTTTCGGGATCGTTGCAGCCGGACAATCCGGCGGTGGCCATCAGGAGAATTGAAGGCAGCAAAAAACGTCTCAACATCGGTGCTTTCCAAGAATGTGCGGGGCGACAGTGCGGCCAACTGACTACAACAATCGGCAGTGGCAACAAATTAACAATAATTCAACCTACGTCCAATCACGCTTGTCGATCCTTTGTTGACCGAACCAAGGAGCCGCATTGGCCCTCTCACCCAATGGGAGAACCAATGACAAGTGACGTAAAGATAAAATCGTCACTTGACAAGCTGGTTTTGCAGTGCAGCATTGATCAGCGCGACAACTTCCTGGCAACGTGTTGCCAATATGTCGGATTTCTCGTTGGCGATCATGACGGGATGAAGCACACAGGCCAGCGCCATTGCGGCGGTTTCGGCGGCGCGGCGGCTGTTCGTGACGTGGTAGATGCCTTGCGCCACTCCGTCCTCGATGATTTCGGCGATATCGGATACCAGCATTTCGCGATAGCGATGGCCGCATTCCAGCTCCTGATCGGCCGTCAGTAGCACCATTTCAAAGACGAAGGGACTCTGCTTGAGATCATGAAGATGGCTGTTCATGAGCTGCTCGACCAGATGCAAGAGCCGTTCCGGCGGCTGCTTGCCTTTGTCTGGTCTCGCCAGGCGACCGATCATTTTTTCGATGTGGCGGGCGGATATGGCATCGACGAGGCTGGCTTTGGAATGAAAATGCTTGAAGACATTGGCCGGCGACATGCCGAGGGCTATCGCTATGTCGGCGATCGCCACGTTGGAATATCCCTTCTTGCAGAACAGATCTTCCGCCGTGTTGAGGATATCCTCGCGCGTTTCCTCTGCGGGGCGTCTGGGTCTGCGCGTCACTTTCGGTTTGCGATCGCCATCCCGGCCATCGCTGGAGAGTGATTCCTTGTTCTTGGGCGCAGTCGCCAATTGATGTTCAACTCCCCGGAAAGTAGGCCGCAAGGTTGGAGCGAACCCGCTCGAGTGGCGTCTCGCCCCGATCGTCCGGCACGAAGGTCCGGCCCGTGATAGCTTCATATGCCCTTATATAAACTCTCGAGGTTTCCTTGACCAGTTCAAGGGGGATTTCCGGAATCTCGTCCTTGTAAGGATCACAACGTTCGGCCACCCACGAGCGAACGAAGTCCTTATCGAAGCTTGCCGGACGCTCGCCCCTCTCGAAACTCTGCTGGTAGCTGTCGGCGATCCAGTAACGGCTGCTGTCGGGCGTGTGGATTTCGTCGGCAAGAATGATATTGCCATCGGCATCCGTGCCGAACTCGTATTTTGTGTCGACGAGGATGAGGCCGCGTCCGGCGGCGATTTTCTGTCCGCGTGCGAAAAGTGCCAGCGCGTAGCGCGAGAGCGTATCCCACTGCTGCTGTGTCAGGAGACCTGTGGATACGATCTGCTGCGGCGTCAACGGCTCGTCGTGACCGCCATCGAAAGCCTTGCTTGTGGGCGTGATGATTGGCTGAGGCAAAACCTGGTTGTCGCGCATTCCGTCCGGCAGGGTGATGCCGTACATATTGCGCTCACCTTTCTTGTAGAGCGTCAGAATCGACGTTCCAGTCGTTCCCGCGAGATAGCCGCGCACGACGATCTCTACCGGCAGGATGTCGAGTCGCTTGCCGACCACGACGTTAGGGTCGGGATATCCGATCACGTGGTTGGGGCAGATATCAGCGGTTTCCTCGAACCAGTAACGTGCCGTCTGGGTCAGCACCTGGCCCTTGTACGGAATGCAGGTGAGGATCCGGTCGAAGGCGCTGAGACGATCGGTCGAGATGATGATGCGACTGCCGTCGGGCAGATCGTAGTTTTCGCGTACCTTGCCGCGATAGTAATTGGGCAGTTCGGGGAAGAAAGCTTCGGAGAGAATGCGCAATGGCCTCATCCTTTTGTCAAACAGGATCGGACGCCGATCGTCCTTTGGCGGGACCGTGTAGTTTTCCGCCGGGCTTTGTCAAGCAAGGCATTCGGCGAATACGGGGCTGTTGACTGGCAGCAAGCGGTTATCAAAAGAAAAAGCGCATGACCGACCGGTCATGCGCTCCTCATTTTTTCGCGGTCAGAGGTGAGGTCGCGTCCAGTAATCAGGCGAAGGTCAGCCTGCCGACTTCGGTCATGCGGGTAACCAGGCTGTTTGAACGGAAACCCTTGATGACCAATACCGCCGTGAAGGTGATGAACGCCTCTGCAACGAATACCGGGAAGTAGGCCGCAACCCAGGTCGCCCAATCGGCAAACGCGACAGTGTCGTTGGAGATCATGAGCCAGAAGCCGACCATGGCGGAAACACCGGCGTAGTACACGGCGTCTATGCGCAGAACCTTGCCAAGATTGAAACGCTCCTTGAACTTGGCTTCAAAGAGGCGACGGCCAAAGCTGTAGTGCACGGCGATCATAGGTACCATCAGGGAGAGCGCATTCACGCCGAGATGGGGAATGTCGCCGGGCTCGAACAGGAAGGCCTGGAGAACGAGGCCGAGCGCGAAGCCGAGCATGGCGGGCGCAAAGCCGAAGAGCATGTAAATCGTAGTCGCGCCGATGAGGTGCAGTTCGGAGGGGCCGACCGGCAGATGCCAGGCCTGCATCAGGGCCGAGAACGCGACCGCCGAGAGAACCGCCTTCGGCAGTGTAAGTGGATTGCGGATTAGCGCGGGGACTTGTGATGCGACGACGCCGAGGGCGGCTGCATTCGCAAGCGCGATGCGAACGGGATCGATGATTCCAACTTCAATATGCATTGTCTTTTCCTTTCGTCCGCGCCCACCGCGCGGCTCTTAAGTGGATGCCGCTCTCACGGCGCAAGCGATGGCAGGTCTCCTGGCTCGCGGGTCTTCGCTCGGTCCGCCTTATCGGCCGTCTCGGCCAATGGCATTTTGGACGTCGCTCACCGCTTACAGTTGCGGGGGCAGCCACGGTTTTGGCCCCTGATGGGTAATCCTCACCGTATTCCCTCTTCGTCCGCCTCTCCGTTCGGACCGGCAGAACCATCACGACTACAGTAATAGGATCAATGCGCAGCGCGTGTCCAGAAGCGGCATGCATTTTGCCAGTCCTCGACTGTTCCGGAGTGAATTGCAGGCGTCAACGGTTCATCGGGACGAGGGCCGTGCCATATTTGGCAACTGTCATTTTGCCGCATTGCTGCCCCCCTCCTCACCCGGTAGGGGTGACAAATATCAAGATTGGGCGTAGCCTGGAAAGGATGGAGCGATGATTGCGAGGATGATCTATCACGTGCCGGTATTCGGCTGGATGCTGAAGGAGGCGGTCAGCGGACCGACCACGGCCAAGGTGCTGTTCATTCTAAATCTGCTGCTCGTCTGGCTGCTAGCGATCGTGACCTTCGGTTACCCGGCTATTATCCTTCCGGCACTGACGGCAGTGCCGACCATGTTCGTGATTCTGATCATGATCACCAAGGGATGAATGCCTGCGGGCCGGCTGGACGGCCCGCAGGCGTTTGCCGTCAAGCCAGTGTGTACTGCGTCTTGACGGTGGTGAAGAACTCGGCCGCATAGCGGCCCTGTTCACGCGGCCCGAAAGAAGATGCCTTGCGGCCGCCGAAGGGTACGTGGAAATCGACACCGGCAGTTGGCAGGTTGACCATCACCATACCGGCTTCGGCGTTGCGGCGGAAATGCGTCGCATGCTTGAGGCTGGTGGTGGCGATGCCCGACGACAGGCCGAAGGGCGTGTCGTTTGCGACGGCGAGCGCCTCCTCATAATTCTTGACGCGAATGACCGAGGCGACAGGACCGAAAATCTCTTCCCGGGAAATCCGCATTTGGTTGTTCGCTTCGGTGAAGAGCGCCGGCTGCAAATAGAAGCCGGGTGTTTCGCGATTGAGGCGTTCGCCGCCGAAGGCAAGGTTGGCGCCTTCGCTACGGCCAATCTCGATGTAGTCCATATCCTGTGCAAGCTGGCGCTCGTCGACCACCGGGCCGATATGGGTGCCAGCTTTCAAGGCATTGTCGATGGTGACGGATTTCAGTCGCTCGGTCAGTGCCGCGACGAAGCGGTCATGAATGCCTTCCGTAACGATCAGGCGTGACGACGCGGTACAACGCTGTCCGGTTGAGAAGAAGCACGAATTGAGCGAGGCTTCGACGGCGACCGAGAGGTCTGCGTCGTCAAGGACGACGAAGGGGTTCTTGCCACCCATTTCAAGCTGGTATTTGCGACCGTGCTCGATGGAGCCCATCGCCACACGCTTGCCGGTTCCTACCGAACCGGTGAAGCTGATGCCGGCGAGGTCGGGGCTGTCGAGCATAACCTGGCCGATCACCGAGCCCTTGCCCATAACGAGGTTGAAGACGCCCTTCGGCAGGCCCGCGCGTTGAAGAATGTCGGCGAGCGCCCAGGCACAGCCCGGCACCAGTTCAGCCGGCTTCAGCACGACCGTGTTGCCATAGCAAAGGGCCGGAGCGATCTTCCAGGCCGGGATGGCGATCGGGAAGTTCCACGGCGTGATAAGGCCGATCGGTCCGATCGGCTCACGCGTGATCTCGACGCCGATGTTCGGGCGGACCGACGGCAGGCTTTCGCCAGCCAGACGCAGGCATTCGCCGGCGAAGAAGTCGAAGATCTGAGCAGCACGGATTGTTTCGCCGATCGCTTCGGGCAGCGTCTTGCCTTCCTCGCGGGCAAGCAGGGTCCCGAGTTCGTCCTTGCGGGCCATGATCTCGTCGCCGGCTTTCCTGAGAACCGCGTGGCGCTCGAGGATGCCGAAACGGGACCAAGCCGGGAAAGCGGCCTTGGCGGCAGCGATTGCGGCCTTCATGTCGCCCGTCGTGCCCTGCGCATAGAGCCCGACCACATCGTTGGTGTCGGACGGGCTGCGGTTCTCGATCGCATTCTCGCCGGTCCACTCGCCGGCAATGAGGTTCTTGTGGATGGGCATGGTTTCGTTGTCCCGTATCTTGAGTTTGTCAGCATTGGGGATGTTGCTGATCCTGATGGACCGGCGGTTGGTTCGGTGCGCAAACTGTCAGGCGGAAAGGCCGTTGGCAAGCCTGATATATCTGAAGTCGCTGGTTCTGTTTCGGTTGTGCAAGTACGTAGAATAGCTGAAGAGCTAACCGGGATCATGCATTCACGCCGCAATCTACGGCCAGTCGGCATAGCTTGCGGATGCTGCGCCATTGGAGCTTTCGTCCAATTGTCTTGCCTGCAGCCTGTAGGCAGCGGGAGACAAACCGGTTTGCCTTTTGAAGTAGTGGCTGAAATAGGTCGGATCGTGAAAGCCGAGGCTGTCGGAAATATCGTGCACGCTCAGCGTTGAACGCTTCAATCGCAGTTTCGCCTCGCGCGTCAATCGTTCATGCAGGAGTTGGATCGGCGTTTTGGCGAGGTTCCGGCGACAGATTGAATGCAACCGGTCAGTGGTTATCCCCAATTGTCCGGCGTAGAAGCTGACAGGCCTCTGCCGGGCGAAGTGGCTCTCCACCAATTGCCGGAAGCGTTGCAGGATATCGCCGGGATTGGCCTTGCCGGCCCGTGCAACGTCCTCGGCGCCGCATATGCGCCAGGTTGAAAGAAGAAAGAGGCGCAGAAGAGCGGATGCCGCCATGCGCGAGCCATGACCGTCATCCGCCAGTTCCGAAGCCAGCCCGTTGATCAGGGTCGCCTGCCTTGCCGCTTCGCCTCGGTTGAGACTCTCCCGCCACGTCGTCCGGGTGAAGAACACTCGGAGGGAGTTGGTTTCGGCGTGGTCCCCGATCGCTTCCTCGAAGAGGGAGCAAGAAGTACCGACAAGATGGCCCGATGCGCCGGCCTCGATCACGACCATGAGTTTTGCGTCGGGAGGGAGGATGGCGAGCGCCGGTCCTGAGAGCTCGCGCTGGAAGCCGTCCGTCTCCAGCCTTGCTTGGCCCTCTTCGAGGTAGAAGATATGCAGAAAGTCCACATAGGGAGCGGATGTGAGACGGAGCGAGCGCCGGGCGAGGGCGGGCCTCAGAGCGTCGCTGCGCACGTCGCGATGAATTACAGGATCGCCGTTCACTGGCATCTCCATCTGCACGACCAGGGAATTCCCAGAAAGTTACAGGCAAATCCCAGAAAATCGCATTCTCATTCAGGGAGTCAAGCTCTAGTCTGGTTCCGTGCCTTTGGGAGGAGGCTTGCGGGTATGTCCGTCCGTTGACGGGATTTGCACATGACTCCCCCAAACGAATCTCGTCACGTTCGGCCTATGGCCGCCGGGTGCCATGTTCGAAGTCAAGCTCATGATCAGCAATAGTGACCAGGATGCCGCCAATGGGGCGACTTTCCTGCGCCATGGCCCCGTCGACGGCGTCCCGGTGACTATTGCTGCGGCGGCCAGCGCGTTGGATGCGCAACGCGCGGCAAACGCTGCCGCCGCGGTGTTTGCAGACTGGTCGGCGACCGGACCCTCGCAACGCCGTGCCATCCTCTTGCGGGCAGCGGAGATTCTCCGGGCGCAGTCGGCCGAGTTTTCGGCCGCAATGACGGCAGAAACCGGGGCGACGGCCGCCTGGTGTGCTTTCAACATCGATCTTGGAGTTGAAATCCTCCGCGATGCGGCCGCAATGGCCACGCAGGTCAGCGGTTCGCTGCTCCCATCCGACAAGGGTGGCCGTCTATCGATGGCGTTTCGCCAACCGGCCGGCGTCTGCCTCGGGATCGCGCCGTGGAACGCACCGGTCATTCTGGGGTTCCGGGCAATCGCCATGCCGCTTGCCTGCGGCAACACGGTCGTCCTCAAGGCCTCAGAGCTCTGCCCTAAGACTCACAGGCTGATCGGCGACGTCATGAGCGCGGCCGGATTGCCGGCGGGCGTGCTTAACATCGTCAGCAATGCGCCCGACGATGCAGCGCACATCGTCGAGGCTCTGATTGCGCATCCGGCAATGCGCCGGGTCAATTTCACCGGGTCGACGCGGGTCGGGCGGATCGTTGCGCAAGTCGCGGCACAGCATTTGAAGCCCTGCCTGTTGGAACTTGGAGGGAAGGCGCCACTCATCGTGCTTGCCGATGCCGATCTCGATCATGCAGCTGACGCGGCTGCTTTCGGCGCCTTCTTCAATCAGGGGCAGATCTGCATGTCGACCGAGCGGATCATCGTGTTCGACGCGATCGCCGAAGACTTCCTCGAACGGTTTGCAGCAAGAGCGGCAAGGCTCAAGGCGGGCAATCCCGAGGGGCATGGTTTTTCGCTCGGATCGATGATCGGCGCCGAAGCGGTGCAGCGTGTGGCCGGGCTGGTGGATGATGCGTTGAGGAAAGGCGCAAGGCTTCTGGCAGGCGGTACTATCCATGACAGTTTCATGGATGCGACGGTGATAGACCATGTGACGCCGGCGATGCGGATATACCGCGACGAGAGCTTTGGCCCTGTCGCGGCTGTCATGCGCGCTGCCACCATCGACGAAGCAGTGACTATTGCCAATGACTGCCAATATGGACTGTCCGCCTCCGTCTTTGGACGCGACGTGCAGCAGGCCCTTGACGTCGCCCGACGGATCGAGTCCGGAATCTGCCACGTTAATGGCGCCACCGTCTCGGATGAGCCGCAGGCCCCGTTCGGGGGCGTCAAGTCCAGCGGCTACGGGCGCTTCGGCGGATTTCAGGCGATCGAGGCTTTCACCGAACTCAGGTGGATTACCGTGAACTCGACACGTGATTCCTATCCGTTCTGACGGCGCTGCCCAGCGGGCGGCCCGGCATTTCTACTTTCTGCACCATATCCTGAAGGAGGACATGTCAAGTGAACATCCAGCAAATCATAAACGGCAAATCCGTGGGCGCGCTCTCGGGCGCTACCTTCGATCGTCATGATCCCTTTACCGGTGCCGTCGCGACGACTGCGCCTGCGTCGGGGCTCGATGACGTCAAGGCGGCCGTCGATGCCGCAGCCGTTGCTTTCCCGGCCTGGTCGAAAATAGGTCCCGGTCAACGGCGCGCGTTGCTTTCGAAGGCTGCCGACGTCATGGAGGCGAAGGGTCCCGAATTCATCGCTCTTCTCACGTCCGAGACCGGCGGCACTGCACCTTGGGCAGGCTTCAACGTGATGCTGGCCGCAGGGATGCTGCGCGAGGCGGCCGCGATGACCACCCAGATCACCGGTGAGATCATCCCTTCGGACAAGCCCGGCTCGCTCTCCATGGCCATGCGTCAGCCGGTCGGAGTGTGCCTCGGTATCGCGCCCTGGAATGCGCCGGTCATCCTCGGCACGCGTGCCGTTGCCATGGCGCTTGCCTGCGGCAATACCGTCATCCTCAAGGCATCCGAACAGTGCCCTGGACTGCATGTCCTGATCGGCCAGGTTTTCGTCGAGGCGGGCTTCCCGGATGGCGTTGTGAACGTCATCACAAACGATCCGGCCGACGCGCCCGAAATCGTCGCGGCGCTGATCGCTTCGCCAGCGGTCAAGCGGGTCAACTTCACGGGATCGACCAAGGTCGGCCGGATCATCGCCGAACTTTGCGGTCGCCATTTGAAGCCGGCGCTTCTCGAACTCGGCGGCAAGGCGCCGCTGGTTGTGCTTGATGACGCCGATGTCGACGGTGCGGTCAATGCCGCAGTATTCGGGGCCTTCATGAACCAGGGCCAGATCTGCATGTCGACCGAGCGCTTTATCGTCGATGAAAAGATCGCCGATGAGTTCGTGGAAAAACTGGCAGCTCGTGCCAGCCAATTGCCCGCCGGTGATCCGCGTGGCCATGTGGTTCTCGGTTCGCTCGTCAGCCCCGAGGCGGCGGCGAAGATGGAAGCCATGATCGCCGATGCGGTCTCCAAGGGGGCCAAGATCGCAGCCGGTGGCAAGCGGACCGGCTCGGTCGTCGATGCCACGGTAATCGATGGCGTTCACACGGGAATGCGCGTCTATGCGGAGGAATCCTTCGGGCCTGTCAAGCCGGTGATCCGCGTTTCCGGCGAAGAGGAAGCGGTCCGGGTTGCCAACGATAGCGAGTATGGCCTGTCTTCGGCGGTCTTCAGCCGGGATATTCAGCGGGCGCTTAGTGTTGCCGAGCAACTGGAGACCGGAATTTGCCACATCAATGGGCCAACGCTGCATGACGAGGCCCAGATGCCTTTCGGGGGGGTGAAGGGCAGCGGCTATGGCCGTTTCGGTGGAAAGGCTGCAATCGCCGAGTTCACCACCTTGCGGTGGGTGACGATCGAGGACGCCCAGCAGCACTATCCGTTCTGATCGGCAAAGCGGGGAGGGGATACCTCCCCGCATGCTTGGGACCCCTTCAGGCATGAAACTTCGCGGACTTGAGATGGGTATCTCCACCCTCGAACAGGCTCATAATTCAGTAATTGAAAGGGGAGGTTGCGGTGGCTTTGGTTTGGGGGTTGCGGAATTGGAAATAAGTGAGTGTTTTTAGGTAGTTGTGTAATTTTTCTGATTTTTGAAAA
>JBAYTX010000061.1:0-18576 GCA_041675415.1 Rhizobium sp.
GAATCCGAAGGTCATCATCCTTGACGAACCGACATCGGTTCTGACGCCGCAGGAAGCTGACCGGCTGTTCGAGACCCTCGCGAAGCTGAAATCCGAAGGGCGCTCGGTCCTCTATATCAGCCACAGGCTGGAAGAGGTTCAGCGCATCTGCGACCGTGCCACCGTCCTTCGCCACGGCAAGGTGACCGGTGAATGCGATCCCAGGCAGGAGACCCCGGCATCGCTGGCGCGCATGATGGTCGGGAGCGACGTCGCCTCGGTCAGCAATATCGCGCGCAAGGATGATGGTGCCGTACGATTGGAAGTGACGGATCTGTCCGTTCCCGCCAGGACGCCGTTTGCGGTCGCGCTCAATGGCGTTACGCTCAAGGCGCGGGCCGGGCAGGTTCTGGCGATTGCGGGCGTCGCAGGCAATGGCCAGAGCGAGCTTTTCGACGCGCTGTCGGGCGAATATCCCGTTGCCTCGAATGACGCCGTCAAGATCCGCGGCAATCCGGTCGGACGTCTCGGCATCAATGAACGTCGCCTTTTGGGGGCGGGGTTCGTACCTGAGGAGAGGCATGGTCATGGAGCGGTTTCCGACATGACCCTTTCCGCCAATCTCGTCCTTGCGCGCCATGAATCCGATCGCAAGGCGTTCCTCGCCGGCGGGTTTCTCGGAATCATTCGCCAGTCGACGGTCAAGGCCGCCGCCAGCCGCATTTCGGAGGCGATGGACGTGCGCAAGAGCGGCGACGATCCGCTTGCCGGTTCACTTTCCGGCGGCAACCTGCAGAAATTCATCGTTGGGCGCGAACTCGACCGCCAGCCCGCGGTTCTTGTCGTCAACCAGCCGACCTGGGGCGTCGACGCCGGAGCGGCAAGCCGCATCCGCCAGTCCCTCATTGACCTCGCGCGTGACGGTTCGGCGGTGCTCGTGATCAGCCAGGATCTCGACGAAATCTTCGAGGTGGCGACGGATATCGCCGTCATATCCGAAGGGCGTCTTTCCGAGCCGTCTCCGGCAACTACGATGACCCGGGAAAAGATAGGCCTTCTGATGGGGGGACTGCACGAAAAGAAAACCGAGGCAGAGCCCGCTTATGCGCATTGAACTCGAAAAACGTCCCGGTGGGTCCAGGCTTTTCTCCTTCCTTTCGCCCTTGCTGGCCACGCTGCTGACTGTCGTCTTCGGTGGGATAATGTTCTGGCTGCTAGGCAAGGATCCGGTCGACGCGCTCTACAGTTTCTTCATCGAACCGCTGCTGGAGGTGTGGTCACTGCACGAACTCGCGATTAAGGCCGGGCCGCTGATCCTCATCGGCGTCGGTCTCTCCGTCTGCTACCGCTCCAACAACTGGAATATCGGCGCAGAGGGTCAGTTCATCGTCGGCGCGATCGCCGGATCCATTCTGCCGGTGGTGTTCTTCGAATGGCATTCACCGCTGGTCCTGCCGCTCATGCTGGTGATGGGAGCAATTGGAGGCGCGCTCTATGCCGGCGTCGTTGCGCTGTTGAAGGCGCATTTCAATACGAACGAAATTCTGACGAGCCTCATGCTGGTCTATATGGCGCAGCTGTTCCTGGACTGGCTCGTGCGCGGACCCTGGCGCAACCCGCAGGGCATGAATTTTCCCGAAACCCGCACTTTCGCCCCGGAAGCGGTGCTGCCGCCGATCATGGAGGCATCCGGACGCGCCCATTGGTCCTTTGTCTTTGCGATTGTGGCAGCATTCCTCGTCTGGTTCATGATGCGCTTCACGCTCAAGGGTTTCGAGGTGACGGTCCTTGGCCAGTCGGCAAGGGCAGGGCGCTTTGCGGGTTTCTCGTCGCGGCGGATGATCTGGTTCTCCATGCTTCTGTCCGGCGCCCTGGCAGGTTTTGCCGGGATCGCCGAGGTATCGGGTTCGATCGGGCATCTGCAGCCAACCATTTCTCCCGGCTACGGCTTCACCGCAATCATCGTCGCCTTCCTCGGACGGCTCAATCCGCTTGGCATCATCGCCTCCGGACTGGTGCTTGCTCTGACCTATCTGGGCGGTGAGGCAGCCCAGCTTTCGATCGGTGTTTCCGACAAGGTCACCCGCGTCTTCCAGGGCTTGCTGCTGTTTTTCGTACTCTCCTGCGACACCCTGATTCATTACAGGATCCGCCTCGTTCTCGACCGGGCCAGGAACCTGATCGACGGAGGCGCGAAATGATTTTGGAAGCGATCCTTCTGACGGTCATTACTGCAGCCACCCCGCTGGTCATCGCCGCGCTCGGCGAACTGGTGACGGAACGGGCAGGGGTGTTGAATCTCGGCGTCGAAGGCATGATGATCATGGGAGCGGTCGGCGCCTTCGCCGCCACCCAACTGACGGGCTCGCCCTATGTAGGCGTCGTTGCGGGCATCCTGTGTGGCGGCCTGTTCTCGCTGCTGTTTGGTTTTCTGACGCTTACGCTTGTCGCCAACCAGGTCGCTACCGGCCTTGCCCTGACTTTACTGGGTCTCGGCGCATCCGGCATGCTGGGCGAGGGCTTCGTGGGCGCGCCCGGCATCAAGCTGCAGCCGATCGCCCTCCCGTTTCTGTCGGATATTCCCTTCCTCGGGCCGGTGCTCTTCCGGCAGGACATCATCTTCTACATGTCGCTCGCGCTCGTCGTCGGGGTGAACTGGTTCCTGTTCCGGAGCCGCACCGGGCTGAAGGTGCGCGCCATCGGCGACAATCATGGCTCGGCCCATGCGCTCGGCATCCACGTCATCCGCACGCGCTATCTCGCCGTGCTTTTCGGGGGAGCCTGCGCCGGACTGGCGGGTGCACAGCTATCGCTGATCTATACGCCGCAATGGGTGGAGAACATGACGGCCGGACGTGGCTGGATCGCGCTCGCGCTCGTTGTTTTCGCGTCCTGGCGGCCATGGCGGGTGCTGGCTGGCGGCTACCTGTTCGGTGCGGTGTCCATCGGGCAGCTGCATGCCCAGGCCATGGGTGTGGGGATACCGTCGCAGTTTCTCTCGGCGCTGCCCTATGCGGCGACTATTGTCGTCCTGATTATCATTTCCCATAATCGCCGCACGACGCTGATCAACACGCCGGCGTCCCTCGGCAAGGCCTTCGTACCTGACAGATAACAGTCCAAGGGACAGCATTTCCAAAAACCTTCAAACCAAAAGGGGTAACAATGAAAAAACTAGCTCTCGCACTCGCCGCCACGGCGGCGCTGATCTTCTCGATCGGTAGCGCGGCCCAGGCCGAGGACAAGAAGAAGATCTGCTTCGTCTATGTCGGATCGAAGACTGATGGCGGCTGGACACAGGCGCATGACATCGGCCGCCAGAGGCTCGAAAAGGAGTTGGGCGACAAGATCGAAACCGCCTTCCTCGAAAACGTGCCGGAAGGCCCGGATGCCGAACGCGCGATCGAGCGCATGGCCCGCTCCGGCTGCGCCCTGATCTTCACCACGTCCTTCGGCTTCATGGATGCCACCATCAAGGTTGCCGAAAAATTCCCGGACGTGAAGTTCGAGCATGCGACCGGCTACAAGTCGGCTGCCAACGTCGCCACCTACAACTCGCGCTTCTATGAAGGCCGCTACATCCAGGGGCAGATTGCCGCCAAAATGTCGACCAAGGGCGTCGCCGGCTACATCGCTTCCTTCCCGATCCCGGAAGTCGTGATGGGCATCAATTCGTTCGTCCACGGCGCCCAGTCCGTCAATCCGGACTTCAAGGTCAAGGTCATCTGGGCCAACACCTGGTTCGACCCGGGCAAGGAAGCTGATGCCGCCAAGGCGTTGATCGACCAGGGTGTCGACATCCTGACCCAGCACACCGACACCACCGCTCCGATGCAGGTGGCTGCCGAACGTGGCATCAAGGCCTTCGGCCAGGCTTCCGACATGATCGCCGCCGGACCGAACACCCAGCTGACAGCGATCGTCGACACCTGGGGCGCCTACTACGTCAAGCGCGTCAATGCGCTTCTCGACGGCAGCTGGAAGTCGGAGCAGATATGGGATGGCTTGAAGGACGGCATCCTCACCATGGCGCCCTACACCAACATGCCCGACGACGTGAAGGCGATGGCCGAAGCCACCCAGGCGAAGATCGAATCGGGTGAACTGCATCCGTTCACCGGCCCGATCAGCAAGCAGGACGGCTCGGTCTGGCTGAAGGACGGCGAAAAGGCCGACGACGGCACTCTGCTCGGGATGAACTTCTACATCGCCGGCGTTGACGACAAGCTGCCGCAATAAGCTGGTACGCCAGTTTCAACCGAACTAGCGAGGGCGCCGAAAGGCGCCCTTTTCATTTTTCGCGTCAGAATGTCGCAGTCTGCATTTACAAAAGTATTATAATATGATTAATGATTTCTGTCACGGGGAGTGACGATTTTTGGGAGGAAATCATGAAAATTTTGAGAGCTTTGGCCGGTGCGACGATTCTTGCCGGCTGCATGTTCGGTTCCGCCTCCGCGACCGGCCTGGTCATTGGCTTTTCGCAGATCGGCTCGGAATCCGGCTGGCGCGCCGCCGAGACCACGCTGACCAAGCAGCAGGCCGAAAAGCGCGGTATCGATCTGAAATTCGCCGATGCCCAGCAGAAACAGGAAAACCAGATCAAGGCGCTGCGCTCCTTCATCGCGCAACGCGTGGATGGAATCCTGGTCGCTCCGGTGGTCGCCACCGGTTGGGACGACGTACTGGAAGAAGCCAAGGAAGCCAATATTCCCGTAATCCTGCTCGATCGCATGGTCGACGCGGACAAGGAACTCTACATGACCGCGGTCACCTCGGACCTGGTGCATGAAGGCAAGGTTGCCGGCGAATGGCTTGCCAAGACGGTCGGCGACAAGCCCTGCAACGTCGTCGAGCTGCAGGGGACCACTGGTTCCTCGCCGGCGATCGACCGCAAGAAAGGTTTCGAGGAAGGCATCGCCGGCCACGCCAACCTGAAGATTATCCGCAGCCAGACCGGCGACTTTACCCGTACCAAGGGGAAGGAAGTGATGGAAAGCTTCCTAAAAGCGGAGGACGGCGGCAAGAACATTTGCGCACTCTATGCTCATAACGACGACATGGCCGTCGGCGCCATCCAGGCGATCAAGGAAGCCGGCCTCAAGCCTGGCACCGATATTCTCGTCGTTTCGATCGATGCCGTGCCGGATATCTTTCTCGCCATGGCCGATGGCGAAGCCAATGCCACCGTCGAGCTGACGCCGAACATGGCGGGCCCGGCCTTCGACGCGCTCGAGGCCTTCCTCAAGGACGGCACCGTGCCGCCGAAGTGGATCCAGACGGAATCCAAGCTCTACACCATGGCCGACGATCCGAAGAAGGTCTACGAGCAAAAGAAGGGGCTCGGCTACTAGGATAGGAAGACGATCATATCCCTGCCGGCATGCGTTGGCCGGCGAATGCGGACTGAACACGCCTGCCGTCGGCGCGATCTTGCGACCGATGCCGGCTGCAGGCAGCCTCTTTCTCGGATGCAAGTGCCGCCATGACTAAAGACATCACAAGCACTGAAAATATCCTGAGCGCCTCGGGCTTCTGCAAGTATTTCCCAGGCGCGGTGGCGCTCGATTCGGTCGATTTTTCGCTGAAGCGCGGCGAAATTCATTCGCTGCTCGGCGAAAACGGTGCGGGAAAGTCGACGCTGGTCAAGTGCATGACCGGCGCCTACCGCCGCGACGGCGGCAGGCTGCTGCTGGACGGCGTCGATATCGATCCCAAGGACACGAATGCCGCTCAGGCGCTTGGCATCGGCACCGTCTACCAGGAGGTCAATCTGCTGGAAAACCTGACGGTCGCCGAAAACCTCTATCTCGGCCGGCAGCCGCGTCGCTTCGGGCTTACCGACGTATCGACCATGAACCGCAACGCCCGTGCCCTGCTCGACGGCTATGGCGTCGACATCGACGTGACGGCCGAACTTTCACGCTATTCTGTCGCCATCCAGCAGGTGGTGGCGATCGCTCGCGCCGTGGATCTTTCCGGCAAGGTGCTGATCCTCGACGAGCCGACCGCCAGCCTCGACACCGCCGAAGTCGCCATGCTCTTCCGCATCCTGCGCGACCTGAAGGCGCGCGGGCTCGGCATTATCTTCATCACCCATTTCCTCGACCAGGTCTACGAGATCGCCGACCGCATCACCGTGTTGCGCAATGGCCGGCTGGTCGGCACCGCCGGGACCGCCGGTCTTGATCGCAAGCAGCTGATTTCGATGATGCTGGGCCGCGAACTCGAGGCGGTGGAAACCGCCCCCCGCCACTCTGCGCTCAACAGCGCGCCAGCGCGCCTGCGCTTCCGCGGCTATGGCCGGCGCGGCCATATCCAGCCTTTCGATCTCGACATCAGGGCTGGCGAGGTGGTCGGCATGGCCGGCCTGCTCGGTTCCGGGCGCACTGAAACGGCCGAAACCCTATTCGGAGTCGATCCGCCCGATAGCGGCACGCTCGAGGTCGACGGCAACGCGGCAAGAATTGCCTCGCCGCGCGACGCCATCCGCCAGAAATTTGCCTTCTGCCCGGAAGACCGCAAAACAGACGGCATCGTCGGCGATCTGTCGGTGCGCGAGAACATTGCGCTGGCACTGCAGGCGCGCCGTGGCTGGTCGCGGCCTCTGCCGCTTGCCGAACAGATCGCGCTGGCTGATCACTACATCAAGGCGCTCGATATCCGCACGAGCGAGCGCGAGAAACCGGTGCGGCAATTGTCCGGCGGCAACCAGCAAAAGGTGCTTCTCGCCCGCTGGCTGGCGACCAATCCGGACTTCCTCATCCTCGACGAGCCTACCCGCGGCATCGATGTCGGTGCGCATGCCGAAATCATCCGGCTGATCGAGGACCTCTGCGCCCGCGGCCTGTCGCTGCTGGTGATCTCGTCGGAACTCGAGGAACTGGTCGCCTACAGTTCGCGCGTCATCGTGCTGCGCGACCGCACCCATGTCGCAGAACTGACAGGCGACGGAATTTCGGCGGCCGCCATCGTGAATGCCATCGCATCACAATCGCCCGGGAGGCCAAACCCATGACCCTCGCCCTCCATGCGCGCCTGCGGCGCGCAATGCCGCAGCTGATCGCGCTTTCGATCATCCTGCTGCTCAATGTCCTGGCCTTTCCCGGATTCTTCGACATAGGAGTGCAGAACGGGCGGTTCTACGGCAGCCTGATTGACGTCTTGAACCGCGGTGCGCCGGTGGTGTTGCTGGCCACAGGCATGACGCTGGTGATCGCCACCAAGGGCATCGACCTGTCGGTCGGCGCGGTGATCGCCATCTGCGGCGCGGTGGCCGCGGCTACCGTCGCCAATGGTCATTCGGCGGTCTTTGCCGTTGGCGCCGCTCTGTTGGTCGGGCTTGCCTGCGGCATCTGGAACGGTCTCCTGGTCTCGGTGCTGAACATCCAGCCGATTATCGCCACGCTGGTGCTGATGGTCGCCGGGCGCGGCATCGCTCAGCTAATCACCGAGGGCGCCATCCTCACTTTCAACGATCCTGGCCTGATATTCATCGGCTCTGGCGCCTTGCTCGGCATCCCGATGCCGGTGGTAATCTGGGTTCTGTTCGCGCTCGCCGTCAGCTTTCTGGTGCGCGGCACGGCGCTCGGACTTCTGGTCGAGGCGGTCGGTATCAATCGCCGCGCCAGCACGCTGTCAGGCGTGCGCACCCCGGTGCTGCTGGTTGTGGTTTACATCGTCTGCAGCCTTGCCGCCGCGATCGCCGGCCTGATCGTCGCCGCCGATATCAAGGGCGCCGATGCGAATAACGCCGGCCTCTGGCTGGAACTCGACGCGATTCTTGCCGTTGTCGTTGGTGGTAATTCCCTGCTCGGCGGCCGTTTCACCATCGCAGGTTCGCTGCTCGGCGCGCTGATCATCCAGTCTATCAACACTGGCATCCTGCTCTCCGGCTTTCCGCCGGAGTTCAATCTGATCATCAAGGCGGCGATCATCGTTATCATCCTGATCGTCCAGTCGCCGGCGTTGCCGGCCCTTGGCGTATTGTTCCGCCGAACAACGTCAGGTGCCGGAGAATGATCCATATGAATTCGCGATATCTTCCGCTTCTTGCGACCGTGGTGATCTTTCTTCTGGCCTATGCCGGCTGCGCGCTGCAGTATCCGGCGATCCTGTCGCTGCGGGTTCTCTCCAACCTTTTGACCGACAACGCCTTCCTCGGCATTGCGGCAGTCGGAATGACCTTCGTCATCCTGTCGGGCGGCATCGATCTGTCGATCGGCGCAGTGATCGCCTTTTCGGGTGTTTTCCTGGCGGTCATTTTGCAATCGACCTCCATCCATCCCCTGGCGGCCTTCGCGTTGCTGCTGGCGATCACCACCGCTTTTGGCACGGCGATGGGCGCGATGATTCATATCCTCGAAATGCCGGCCTTTATCGTCACGCTCGCCGGTATGTTTCTGGCACGCGGCATGGCCTTTGTGCTGTCGATCGATAGTATTCCGATCACCCATCCGTTCTACAAGGTGCTGAAGAGCGCCTATTACCGCATGCCGGATGGCGGTCGATTTAGCTTGATCGGCGGGTTGATGATCCTCATTTTCGTCGTCGGCGCGGTGATCGCCCAGCGCACCCGATTCGGCGCCAATGTCTATGCGCTCGGCGGCGGCGCTGCGACCGCGCGGCTGATGGGGGTGGCCGTCGGGCGCACGACGATCCTGATCTATGCCTTTTCCGGCTTCCTTGCCGGCCTCTCGGGCATAGTCTTTTCGTTGTATACGTCAGCCGGCTATTCGCTGTCGGCAGTCGGCATCGAGCTTGATGCGATCGCCGCCGTGGTCATCGGCGGCACGCTGTTGACCGGCGGCTCCGGTTTCGTCGCCGGGACTTTCATCGGGATCCTGATCCAGGGGTTGATCCAGACCTACATCACGTTCGACGGCACACTCTCTAGTTGGTGGACTAAAATCCTAATAGGATTTCTGTTGTTTGCGTTTATCCTTCTGCAAAAAGGAATTCTGGCTCTGTCGCGAAAGACCGGCAGCTAGCCCGCGAGAGGAGAATGTCGCTTGCCCAATGAAATGCCACTCGTCGTGGCGCCTGTCAGGAGGAATTTTACGAGCCACAGGCAGGTCGTCGAGGAGATCGGCCGGGCTATCGTATCAGGCGCTTTTCCAGTCGGCAGCATACTGCCGGGCGACCCGGAGCTCGCCAGGCGCTTTCAGGTGTCCCGCACCGTGCTGCGCGAGGCGATGAAAACCCTGGCCGCGAAAGGCCTTGTGGTCCCGAAGGCACGCATCGGCACGCGAGTTACCGACCGGCAATTCTGGAACATGTTCGACCGCGATATTCTCAGCTGGCATTTCGAGGCGGGCGTCAGCGAGGAGTTCCTCCTCAATCTCTACGATATACGCCAGGCGCTCGAACCGGCGGCGGCGGCACTCGCTGCCGAAAGGGCGAGCTTGCAACAGATCGCGGAACTGAAGCGGCTTGCCGAGGCCCTTGGCAATCCGAAGCATACGATCGAGAGCCTTGCCTACGCGGACCTGCGCTTCCATCTCGCGCTTGCGACTGCGTCAGGCAATCCGTTCATGCACACCCTGGGTAGCCTGATCGAGGCGGCGCTGTTCGGTGTCTTCAGGATGTCCTCGGGCTCGCCCGACGGCCACCGCGCCGCTGAAGTCAGCGCCTCCCACATGGCGATCGTCGACGCCATCATTGCCCGCGATCCTGCCATGGCGCGCCTTGCAATGGAAAAGGTCATCCAGGTCGGTCGGGAGCGCGCGCGTGCCACTTTCCTAACCGGCGACGCAAGCTAGGCCCCGGTAACCTCCGAGATTTTCGGTCTTGCAGCCCCCCGCTGCGACGTCTAGGGATTGCAGACACAAGACGCATTTCCGGAGAATTTCATGGCCCGCAGTTGTCTCGCCGTCATCCTCGCCGCTGGCGATAGCACTCGCATGAAGTCCTCGATGACGAAGGTGCTTCATCCCGTCGCCGGCCGGCCGATGATCTCCCATGTCATGGCGACGATCGCGCAAACCGGAATTTCCGACGTGGCGCTGGTTGTCGGCCGCGATGCGGATGCGGTCGAGAAGGCTGCGCGGCTCGAAGGGCTGAATGTCGCCTCTTACGTCCAGGGGGAGCGACTTGGTACCGGACACGCCGTACTTGCGGCGCGAGAGGCGATCGCGCGCGGATATGACGAGATCCTCGTCGCCTATGGCGACGTGCCGCTGATCACCGAGGCGCCGCTGCGGGCGGCCCGCGAGGCGCTCGCCGCAGGCAACGACATCGCGGTCATCGGTTTTCACACCGCCAGTCCCACAGGTTATGGGCGTCTTCTGGTCCAGAACGGCGAGCTCGTGGCGATCCGGGAGGAAAAGGATGCCAGTGACGCCGAGCGCGCCATCAACTGGTGCAACAGCGGGCTCATGGCGATCGATGGGCAAAAGGCACTCGACTTGCTCGGGCGGATCGGCAATGCGAATGCCAAGGGCGAATATTATCTGACCGATCTCGTCGAGATCGCCCGTTCGCTCGGCGGCAGGACCGTGGCGGTCGATGCGCCGGAAGAAGAACTGTCCGGCTGCAACAACCGGGCTGAACTCGCCCAGATCGAGCGGCTCTGGCAGGAGCGCAGACGCAACGAACTGATGATTTCCGGGGTCACCATAATCGCGCCGGAAACCGTATTTCTGTCCCACGACACGAAGATAGGACAGGATGCCGTCATCGAGCCGAACGTCGTCTTTGGCCCCGGCGTCACGGTCGAGGGAGGCGCGGTCATCCATGCCTTTTCGCATGTGGAGGGCGCCCATGTGGCGTCTGGTGCGACCGTCGGCCCGTTCGCGCGGCTGAGGCCCGGCGCCAATCTTGCCGAAGGCTCCAAGGTCGGCAATTTCTGCGAGATCAAGAAGGCCGAAATCGGTGCGGGCGCCAAGGTCAATCACCTGACCTATATCGGCGACGCCTTCGTCGGCGCCGGAAGCAATATCGGCGCCGGGACGATCACCTGCAACTATGACGGCGTCAACAAGTTCGTGACGCGGATTGGCGAGCGCGCCTTCATCGGCTCCAATACCTCTCTGGTTGCTCCGGTCACGGTCGGAGACGGAGCCTATGTCGCCTCTGGAAGCGTGATCACCGAGGACGTACCCGCCGATGCTCTTGCCCTCGGTCGCGCCCATCAGGTGGTGAAGCCCGAAAGGGCAAAGGCCATACGCGAGCGCAATCTCGCCATCAAGGCGGCAAAGAAGTCCAAGGCCTGACTTCTGCGTAACGTGGCGAAATCGAATGTGACCGATCTCGCGATTGCGGAATTTTCGAAAATCATTAGGACTGGCGATCACTTGTGAAACCAGACGGAGAACTTCATGTGCGGCATTGTCGGAATAGTCGGTAACCAGCCGGTCGCGGAACGCCTCGTGGACGCTTTGAAGCGCCTCGAATACCGCGGTTATGATTCTGCCGGCGTTGCGACGATCGACAACGGCGTGATGGGCCGCCGACGTGCCGAGGGCAAGCTCTTCAATCTGGAAAAGAAGCTCGCGGAAGAGCCGCTGGGCGGAACGATCGGCATTGCCCATACCCGCTGGGCAACCCATGGCGTACCCAACGAGGTCAACGCGCATCCCCACTTCGTCGAGGGCGTCGCCGTCGTCCACAATGGCATCATCGAGAATTTTTCCGAGTTGCGCGATGAACTGACCAGGGATGGTGCCCACTTCACCACTCAGACGGACACCGAGATTGTCGCGCAGCTGATCGCCAAATACCGGCGTCAGGGCTATGACAACCGCGCCGCCATGCTTGCCATGCTCAACCACATCACCGGCGCCTATGCTCTCGTCGTGATGTTCGAGAACGATCCGGACACGATCATGGCCGCGCGCTTCGGGCCGCCGCTCGCCGTCGGTTTCGGCAAGGGCGAGATGTTCCTGGGTTCCGATGCGATCGCACTTGCCCCCTTTACCAACGACATTGTCTATCTCGTCGATGGCGACTGCGCGATCATCCATCACGAAAGCGCGGAAATCATGGATTTCTCGGGTAAGCCCGTCGAGCGCGAGCATCAGATTTCGCAGGCCACCGCCTTTGTGGTCGATAAGGGCAATCACCGCCATTTCATGGAAAAGGAGATCTACGAGCAGCCGGAGGTCATTTCCCACGCGCTGTCGCACTATGTCGATTTCCACTCCCAGACGGTCAAGGTCGACGAGGCCGGGATCGACTTCACGGCGCTTTCCGGCCTTGCGGTCTCGGCTTGCGGCACGGCCTATCTCTCCGGCCTTGTTGGGAAATACTGGTTCGAGCGCTATGCGCGCCTTCCAGTCGAGATCGACGTCGCCTCGGAGTTCCGTTACCGCGAAATGCCGCTCTCCAGGGATCAGGCGGCACTCTTCATTTCGCAGTCCGGTGAAACCGCCGATACGCTCGCCTCTCTCCGTTATTGCAAACAGGAAGGCCTGAAGATCGGCGCCATCGTCAACGTCAAGGAATCGACGATCGCGCGCGAGGCCGATGCGGTCTTCCCGATCCTGGCCGGCCCGGAAATCGGTGTGGCCTCGACCAAGGCCTTCACATGCCAGCTTGCGGTACTTGCATCGCTCGCGATCGCCGCCGGCAAGACGCGCGGAACGATCTCGGCAGACGAGGAAAAGCAACTTGTGAAGAGCCTGGCCGAGATGCCGCGCATCATGAGCAAGGTGCTGAACGACATACAGCCGCAAATGGAAAGCCTCGCCCGCGAACTGTCGAAGTTCAAGGATGTGCTCTACCTCGGTCGCGGCACGAGCTATCCGCTTGCGCTCGAAGGTGCGCTGAAGCTGAAGGAAATCTCCTATATCCACGCCGAAGGCTATGCTGCGGGCGAACTGAAGCACGGTCCGATTGCGCTGATCGACGAGACCATGCCGGTCATCGTCATCGCGCCCCATGACCGCTTCTTCGACAAGACCGTCTCAAACATGCAGGAGGTCGCGGCCCGCGGCGGCCGGATCATCTTCGTCACCGACGAGAAGGGGGCTGCGGCCTCCAAGCTGCCGACCATGGCCACGATCGTGCTGCCGAATATGGCCGAGATCATCGCACCCATCGTGTTCGCGCTTCCGATCCAGTTGCTCGCCTATCACACGGCCGTATTCATGGGCACGGACGTCGACCAGCCGCGCAACCTGGCGAAGTCGGTAACGGTTGAATGAGGATACTGCCGGAGCGGCCCGACCGGCAGACGCACGGCATTGGATCGGCTTGGATACAGAAGGGGACGGAACGGCTGAGGGCGCACGGCGCGCGTGGTTGTGTGCTCATCGGTGGTCCGGCCCCTGAGGCGGCCGATGCGCCTACGGAATATTTCCTCGTCCCGACCTTGCAGGGCTCCGTGCCATCCGGCATTGTCGCGTTCGATCCGGATTTCTACGGCAACGCAACATAGCGGCGGGCGAATGAACGACATCCCAGAGAGAATCTCGCTGGCGACACGTCTCAGGAACAATTTCCTCACGGGCCTGATCATCTGCGCGCCGGTGGCCATAACCATATGGCTGACCTTGTCCTTCATTCGTTGGGCCGACAGCTGGGTCAAACCCTATATTCCGACGCGATACAATCCTGAAAGCTATCTGAAATTCGCCGTCCCGGGCTTTGGCCTGCTGATCGCGGTGATCATCATCACGATGATCGGTTTCCTCGGCAAGAACCTGATAGGCCGCTCGATTGTCGGTTTCGGCGAGTCGATCCTGCATCGCATGCCGCTGGTGCGCACGCTCTACAAGAGCCTGAAGCAGATCTTCGAATCCGTGCTCAAGGACCAGTCGTCCTCCTTCAAGAAGGTCGGGCTGATCGAGTTCCCGAGTCCCGGCATGTGGGCTCTCGTTTTCATCGCCACCGATGCCAGGGGTGAGATCGCGGCCCGTTTGAACGAGGAGGGGGCCGAGATGGTGGCGGTGTTTCTGCCGCCGACGCCGGTTCCGACTGCCGGCTTCCTGATGTTCGTTCCGCGCGACCGCATCAAACTGCTGGAGATGGCACCGGAAGAGGCTGCGAAACTGCTGATTTCGGGCGGATTGGTCATGCCGGACTACCAGCCGAGAGACAGCAGCAAGGCCTTCCCGCTGTGGCAACCCTGAGTTTCGCCTAGCCGGCTCTCAGGAACCGGATCGCCTCGTCGCGTCGGTGCAGGTAGAGCAGGACCCGCAGGGCCCGGCCCCGCTCCGAGACCAGATCCGGGTCCCGCTCCAATATGTATGCCGCATCTTTGTGGGCGATATCGAGAAGGTCGCCATGCGCCTCGAGACTGGCAATGCGAAATCCTGGCGTTCCTGATTGCCGGGTTCCCAGCAGCTCGCCTTCGCCGCGCAGTCTCAGATCCTCCTCGGCGATCAGGAAGCCGTCTTCACTTTCGCGCAGGATGGAGAGCCGCGCATGGCCGGTCTCGCTGAGGGGACCCTTGTAGAGCAGGATACAGCTGGACGCGTCGGCGCCGCGCCCGACGCGCCCGCGCAACTGGTGCAGTTGTGCCAGTCCGAAGCGTTCCGCGTGCTCGATGACCATGATCGTGGCATCCGGAACGTCGACCCCGACTTCGACCACCGTGGTCGCTACGAGCAGACGCGTCTCGCCGTTCTTGAACGCCATCATCGCGGCGTCCTTCTCCGGACCGCTCATGCGCCCGTGCACGAGCCCGATATTCGGGCCGAGGGCCTGCTTGAGGAGGGCGTACCTTTCCTCCGCCGACATCAGGTCGGAGAGGTCGGATTCCTCCACGAGCGGGCAGATCCAGTAGGCTTTCTTGCCATCGGCGATTGCCGCCCTGAGACGTTCCACGATTTCGTCTGTGCGCTCCGTCGGTACGGTGACGGTGTGGATAGGCTTCCTCCCGGCCGGCTTCTCGGTCAGTTTGGACACGTCGAGATCGCCGAAGGCGGCGAGCACCAGCGTGCGCGGGATGGGGGTCGCCGTCATCACCAGCATGTGCGGCGAGATCCCCTTCGCCGTCAGGCGCAGCCGCTGGTGGACGCCGAAACGGTGCTGCTCGTCCACGACCGCAAGCAGGAGATTGTGATAATTCACAGTATCCTGAAACAGCGCATGCGTGCCGATAATGATCTGTGCCTCTCCGGAAGCGATGCGTTGCAGGATCGCCTCGCGTTCCCGGCCCTTTGTGCGCCCGGTCAGAACCTCCACCGAAATCCCGGCCTCGGCGGCGAGGCGCGAAATCGTGATGTTGTGCTGGCGGGCGAGAATTTCCGTCGGCGCCATCAGCACGGCCTGGCCGCCGCTTTCCACGGCTGCCGCCATGGCCAGAAGCGCGACTAGCGTCTTGCCGGCCCCGACATCGCCCTGGAGCAGGCGCAGCATGCGGGTTTCGCCGCTCATGTCCTTGAGGATATCGGCAATCGCATTCGTCTGGCCGCGTGTCGGCGTAAAGGGCAAGGTGCCAAGGATCTTCGCGCTCAGGGCCCCCGTGGCATGGACAGGTGTCCCGGCGACCTTCCGCAGCCGCTGCCGCACGAGGGCAAGCGACACCTGGCCCGCAAGGAACTCGTCATAGGCGAGCCGCCTGCGTGCCGGAGCCTGGGGGTCGACATCGGTTTCGTCACGCGGATGATGCAGGCGCGTGAGGCTTTGTCTTGGGTCGTCGAATCCCTGTCGGGCGACGAGAGCCGGATCGATCCATTCCGGCAGGTCCGGCAGCCGCTCCAGCGCGTGCTCGATCGCCTTGCGCAGCACCTTCGGCGAAAGACCGGCCGTCAGCGGATAGACCGGCTCGACCAGCGGCAAGACATCCGCTTCGCTCGCTTTGACGATGTAGTCCGGATGCACCATCGATGGCCGTCCGTTGAACCAGTCGATCTTGCCGGAAACCATGACGGTCTCGTCGATGGGCAACATCTTCTCGAGCCATTGTCCCTTGGCGTGGAAGAAGGTGAGCGCCAGTTCTCCGGTCGCGTCGTGAAGAAACACGCGGTAGGGCAGGTTGTTCTTCCCGCGCGGCGGGGGCTGATGGCGGTCGACCCGGCCCGTGACCGTGACGATCGCCCCTTGCGGAGCAAGGGCGATACCGGGCTGGTTGCGCCGGTCGATGAGCCGGTGCGGTGCAAGGAAGAGCAGGTCTATGACCCGGCAGTCGTCGGCGTCCTCGCGCCCGAGCAGCCCGGCAATCAACCCGGCAACCTTCGGCCCGACGCCGGAGAGCGAGGCCACGGGAGCGAACAGGGGATCGAGAAGTGTCGGGCGCATGATGGGTGCCAAAATGCGACGATAAATACGCCCTTGGCAAGGCTGACAAGCAGGATGCGAGGAGCTATAGAGGCGCATCAACAGGAAGGATGCCCAAATGACAGGATTGACCCGCACGAGTGCCGATCTCGATCCGCGCCGCAGGCGCATCCTGTTCCGTTGCTGGCACCGTGGTATCCGCGAGATGGACCTGGTTCTCGGCCAGTTTGCAGAGGCCGAAATCGCCGCCCTTTCTGACGCCGACCTCGACGAACTCGAGCGGATCATGGCCGAGGAAGACAACGATCTCGTCAAGTGGATCACCGGTGCTGAGCCCATACCGCCGCGTCATCAGACGCCGCTCTTCGAACGTATCGCCGCCCTGCGTCCGGATTTCTCTCCGGTCACCATGGAAGGCCTCGGAAAGACCGAATGATTTCCCTGCTCGACGCAAAGAAGATAGCGCAATCGCAGACCGCGTTGACGCTTGCCGGTGTGCCGGACGGAATGGATGCCTTCCTCGTCGCCGAACTGGCGCGCCAGGGACGTCCTGTCGCCTATGTGTTGTCCGATGGTCAGCGGCTGGCCGATATCGAGCAGGTGCTCGGTTTCGCCGTGCCTGAAATACCGGTGCTGACGCTGCCTGCCTGGGATTGCCTTCCCTACGACCGCGTCTCACCCAGCGCCGACGTCTCGGCGCGCCGCCTGACGGCGCTGAGCGGCTTGATCGCCCATCACCAGAAGCCTCACCCCGGCATTGTCCTCGTGACAGTCAATGCCATGCTGCAGAAGGTGATACCCGCCGAGGTCATAGGGAGCCTTGCTTTTTCCGCCCGCCCGGGAAATCAGGTCCGCATGGACGATATCGCCGCACGCCTCGAACAGAATGGTTTCGAACGCGTCGCAACAGTCCGGGAGGTCGGTGAGTTTGCCGTGCGTGGCGGCATTCTCGATGTCTTCGTTCCGGGTTCCGAAGAGCCCGTGCGGCTCGACTTTTTCGGCGACACCCTGGAATCGATCCGCACCTTCGACCCGGCCAGCCAGCGCACGATTGGTCAGGCCCGCACGCTCGATCTCAATCCGATGAGCGAGGTCACGCTGACGCCGGAGACGATTGGCCGCTTCCGCAAGAACTATCTCTCGCTCTTCGGCGCGGCAAACCGCGATGACGCCCTGTACACAGCGGTATCCGAGGGCCGCCGCTATGCCGGCATGGAGCACTGGTTGCCGCTCTTCCATGACCACCTCGACACCGTGTTCGATTATCTCGATGGATTCCTGATCGTCACCGACCATACGGTGCGCGAGGCGGCCGAGGAACGCGCCAGGCTGGTGCGCGATTATTACGAGGCGCGGCTGAACTCGGCTACGCCTGGCAAGGGGCATCTGGCCCAGGGGACACCCTACAAGCCCGTGCCGCCCGAACGTCTCTATCTCGGGGCAGCCGAGTTTTCCTCTGCGCTGGACGCGGTAAAGCCGCTCCGCCTGACGCCTTTTGTCGAGCACGAAGGTGAGGGGCGCAACGTCCTGGAGATCGCGGCCCGTTCCGGCCCCCGCTGGGCCAAGAACGCCATCGATACCGGCGACGGCAGCCGGATCAATGTCTTCGATCAGGCGGCGAAATATGTCGCCGACAAACGCTCGTCCGGCGCAAAGGTCGTGGTTTCCGGCTGGTCGGAAGGGTCCCTGGACCGGCTGTTGCAGGTTTTGAGCGAGCACGGTCTCGAAAAGCTGAAGCCGGTCGCGTCGCTGAAGGAACTTGATGCGCTGAAGAAGGGCGAGGCGGCCGCCGCGGTCCTCAGTCTCGAGGGCGGCTTCGAGGCGGGCGAACTCGTCATTGTCGGCGAGCAGGACATTCTCGGCGACCGTATGGTCCGCCGCTCCAAGCGCCGCAAGCGGGCGTCCGATTTCATCTCCGAGGTCGCGGGGCTGGACGAGGGTGTAATCGTGGTTCATGCCGAGCATGGCATAGGCCGTTTCATCGGCCTGAAGACCATCGAGGCGGCGGGCGCCCCCCATGCCTGCCTCGAATTGCTCTACGCCGACGACGCCAAGCTCTTCCTGCCGGTCGAGAATATCGATCTCCTGTCGCGTTACGGTTCGGAGGGAACTGAAGCCCAGCTCGACAGGCTCGGCGGCGGCGCCTGGCAGATGCGCAAGGCGAAGCTGAAAAGGCGGCTTCTCGACATGGCCGATGCGCTGATCAAGATCGCGGCGGAACGGCTGACCCGCATGGCGCCGGTTTTGACGACGCAGGAAGGTCTTTACGACGAATTCGCAGCCCGCTTCCCCTATGACGAGACCGAGGACCAGCTGAACGCGATTGACGCCGTACGCGGCGATCTTGCCGCCGGTCGGCCGATGGACCGGCTGATCTGTGGCGATGTCGGCTTCGGCAAGACCGAAGTGGCGCTGCGCGCCGCCTTCGTCGCC
>JBAYTX010000062.1:0-18512 GCA_041675415.1 Rhizobium sp.
AGTAACGCCATGTCGATCACTCCAGAGCCCCCGCTGAAAACATGCGAGGGACGGTTGAAACATGGGTCAATTCTCAATGGAAATATCTGGCTGCGCCGGGTCAACTCTCAGTGGAAATCAACAATGTCGCGCGTATAGACCTTGTCCAAGACGTCGGACAACTCACGCTCAAGGCGATTGGCTACAATGATGTCGCACGCTTCCTTAAACTCATGCAGATCGCGAACGACACGGGATCCGAAGAATTCAGAATCTTTGAGGCTTGGTTCGTAGACAAGGATTTCAATTCCGCGCGCCCGAATGCGCTTCATGACGCCCTGAACGGAAGAGTCGCGAAAGTTGTCGGAACTCGTTTTCATCGTGAGCCGGTATATGCCGACGACGCGGGGATTTCGCCGGATGACGCTATCCGCAATGAAATCCTTGCGTGTCGAGTTGGCGGAGACAATAGCTTTTATAAGGGTTTGTGGCACATCACGATAGTTCGCGAGGAGCTGCTTGGTATCCTTGGGAAGGCAATAACCGCCATAGCCAAATGAGGGATTGTTATAATGGTTGCCAACGCGCGGGTCGAGGCAAACACCATTTATGATCTCGCCCGTATCCAAGCCATGAGTGACCGCATAGCTGTCTAGTTCATTGAAATAGGCAACGCGCATTGCGAGAAAAGTATTCGCGAAAAGCTTGATCGCTTCTGCTTCACTCAATCCCGTCAGGAGTACGGGAATATCCTTTTTGACAGCACCTTCCCGCAGCAGGTTCGCGAATGTTTTTGCACGCTCCGAGCGCTCACCAACAACGATCCTCGATGGATGCAGATTGTCGTAGAGTGCGGTGCCCTCACGCAGAAACTCCGGTGAAAAAATGATATTCGAGCAATCGAGTTTCTGCCTAATCTCGGCGGTATAACCCACCGGAATGGTCGATTTAATAACGATGGTGGCATCGCAATTATACGAAAGGGCTGTACGGATCGCCGCTTCGACTGCACTCGTGTCGAAATGGTTCGTTCGTGGATCGTAATTGGTCGGCGTCGCGATGATAACGAATTGCGCTCCAGTGTAGGCCTCGCTGGGCTCAAGCGTCGCGCGCAGTTTCAAAGTGCCCTTCAGCAGATATTCTTCAATTTCTGCATCGGCAATCGGCGAAACCCTCCGGTTCAACGCATCGACTTTTTCGGCCGATATGTCGACGGCAACGACTTCATTGTTCTGAGAAAGAAGGACCGCGTTTGCGAGTCCGACATAACCAAGACCGGCGACTGCAATTTTCATTCTGCGAATTCCATGGGCGATTGAGAACCTATAGGTCCGGATTATGCTGGAGAGCCCTGTTGGCTCCTAGACAAACAACATCATGCAATGTCAACAACATAATTCCTTTCTGACGGTGTGATGAACGCAGTACGGAACCTCAATCATGCTGCAGCCTCACCAAATTCGGCCGGGCCCATTGACCTGTTGGTTCAAGCGTCGTCTACGAACACTCATTCCGGCGAGGCATTTCATTCAACACGTGCACATGTCTCAATTCACGGACGAAACAACCGAGCAGTCGTCGGTGGAAGAAAGAGCCGATGATACTCTGTTGACGCTGTTTGGCGATCTTACCCCGAGGTGGACGGATTCTCCACCTGGCTCGTATCCGGTAACAAGCTCTTTCAGAAGACTGCGAGCGGTTTCCATGTCATTTATGTTCAGGGAATTCCGCAGCGCTTCAAGGCTTTCCATCAGTTCGTTCCAAGGCAAGAAGTCCTCAAATCCCTTCATGATCCGTGGATGCTCCGTGGGTTCGGCGCAATCGCCGATCAGAAGCTCCTCATACAGCTTCTCCCCCGGGCGGAGGCCCGTGATCAAGATCTCGATGTCTCCGTCAGGGTTTGCCTCGTCCTTGATTGCCAGACCCGACAGTTCGACCATCCGGCGGGCCAGATCTATGATTTTCACCGGCTCCCCCATGTCCAGCAGAAAGACATCCCCGCCCTTCGACATGGCCCCGGCCTGAATAACGAGCTGGGCAGCCTCCTGAATCGTCATAAAATAGCGCGTAATCTCGGCGTGGGTCAGCGTTATCGGGCCACCATCGTGAATCTGCCGTCGGAAGAGAGGGACAACGGACCCCGACGACCCCAGGACATTGCCGAACCGGACGATTGTGAAATTCGTCTTCTTCTCCGCTTCGCCGCTGGCCGCCGCCAGTGCCTGCAACACCATCTCCGCAATCCGTTTGCTGGCGCCCATGATGTTCGTCGGTCTCACGGCCTTGTCGGTGCTGATCAGGACAAAATCAGACACTCCACACTCCTGCGCCGCGACCGCCGCCGTTAGTGTCCCAACTACATTGTTCTTCATGCCCTCGCCGGCATTGTGCTCGACGATCGGAACATGTTTGTAGGCGGCAGCATGGTAGAAGGTATGCGGCTTCCACGTCTCGAGGATCTGGCGCAATCGATGTCTGTCGGAGACATTGCCGAGAAGGGGCACGATCGGAACATCAGCGCCGGCGGATTTTTCCGCGATTTTCAGGAGTTCTGCATGAATATTATAGAGCGCGATTTCACTTTTTTCCACGAGCACAAGGCCTGCCGGTGAATTGGCGAGGATTTGTCGGCACAGTTCGCTGCCGATCGAGCCGCCGGCACCCGTGACCAGGACCATCTTTCCGCGAATATTCTTGTCGAGGAGGTTCGGGTGGGGAGCGATTGCATCACGGCCCAGCAAATCCTCGATCTCCAGTTCGCGCAGTGCCGAAACTGTAATATGGCCCTGCGCCAGCGCCGTCAGGTCAGGCACCGTACGGATCGTGACCTTGGCCTTGCCGATTTCGTCCAGGATCTCGTTGCGCCGCTGTCTGCTGGCCGAAGGCATAGCGAGCAAGACATCGCGAATACCGGCGGCTTCCACCAGTTCGGGCAATTCCTTTGGGCTGTAAATGGGCAGTCCTCCCATTATATTTCCCTGCAGGCGCACATCGTCGTCGAGATAGCCGAAGACCTTGAGTTCCGTACTGTCGGTAAGCGCCGCAGCCAGTTGCCGTCCCGCAGAGCCGGCTCCGTAGATCAACACCTTGGCGCGTTGATTGCTGCGCAGAATGTTCCGATAGGCGTCACCGAGCCAATAGCGCACGCCCATCCGCGAGAGCCCAACGGCAATCAGCAGGAGAAGCGGCTGCAAGATGCCGATGGTGCGCGGAACGCCGGGGACGCTTACCGCTGTAAAAATCGTCATGTAGGCTATGCCGTAGATCGCCACTGCCTGAATAACCGTGACGAAGGCCGAGAGGCCGGCATAGCGAAAGATTGCCCGATAGAGACCCATCGCAATGAAAATTGGGATCGCGAGGGCAAGTGATACGACAACAGGTGCCCACATGATGCCACTGAGCGGCAACCACTCATCGAGCCGCAGGTAATATGCAAACCATACGGTCAATACACACAGGCTTGCATCTACAAGCAGTGCGACGAGGCGTTTGGCTATCCTTGGCATCGCAAGGAGGTGGGCCGTATACTTGCTTTTAGGCATCTTTGTTTCTACGCTTCGGGCCAAGAATCCAAACCGGTACGCGTCCGCGCGTTGAGCCGCAGGATCCCGACGATAAATCGGTCATCTTTCACACCTGAGAATTCTACCTGCAATCATTGGAAGCTGTTCTGATAACGCCGGCCAAGCTGCCTTTCACGATTCTCACGTGCTCAATGAACAACGCCTTGCCCGCCTATCACCTTCATCGCCGTCAAAACCAGAATCCGCAGATCGAGCGCAAACGAACGCTTCAGAAGATATTCCTCGTCGAACCGCACCTTTTCCGGAATCGGCAACTCGTCCCGACCGTTTATCTGTGCCCATCCCGTGAGACCCGGTGACAAAACGTGCACTCCACGTTCGGTGCGCATTGCGATTAGTTCGTCCTGGTTGAACAAAGCCGGACGAGGTCCCACCAGACTCATGTCACCAATCAGTATGCACCACAATTGCGGTAGTTCATCAAGGCTGGTCTTGCGCAAGAAAGACCCGATCGGCGTCAGATATGCACCTGGATTGTCCAGAAGATGCGTAGCGACAGCGGGTGTATCCGTGCGCATGCTGCGAAACTTCGGCATCGAAAACCTACGGTTGCCACGGCCGATGCGGTCCGACCAATAAAGTGCCGGTCCAGGCGACGTCAAACGTACGGCAACTGCAATCACAAGCATCGGCACAGAAAAAACCGCAATCGCCAGAAGAGCTACGATGAAATCAAAGACACGCTTCGACACTGGTTCTTCATTCGGCTGCATGGTCATTGATATCTCTCAGCAGAGCGCTGGTACATTTCTCTTTGAGAAGCCCGAGATTGCTTTAGCCGCATGTCATGAGACATGCAAGCGCGAGCAGTCGGCACGCCCTGCGGGAAACGCATTTGGATGTATCCGGGCCTCTCAAGCCAAAATCGCTCATTTTTGCAGGTACTTGACTGCCAATTGGATCTCGGAGAAAGGGTCTTCGACGGGCCTCCAGCCGGTTGCCTCTAGAGCTCGCGAACAGGCCACCGAGTCATTGCTCAGGGTCTCCCAGCGGCTACTTTGCATCAGCAGTTTTGCGATCGCCCCAAGAAGCGCCGGTGGACAATGAAACAGGCCAGGTCCCCCGCCAAGACCGGCGCGAAGGGCGGTAATAATTTCCGGTGGCGTCAGCGGCTTCTTGTCCGCTACGATGAACGTGCCTCGATCTGTCGCCGGCTCGTGCAGACAATGCAGGATCGCCCTGCACAACGAAGAACGGCTAAGCAGCGAACGCCTTGCCCTCAAGCTTGCGAACGGCAATGGCAGTGGCAGCTTCGCCAGCCTGATGAGGGTGCCCATGTTGCCTCTGACTCCGGCACCATAGACAAGCACGGGACGCA
The DNA here is from genome assembly GCA_041675415.1 of Rhizobium sp. Lineage (GTDB taxonomy): Bacteria > Pseudomonadota > Alphaproteobacteria > Rhizobiales > Rhizobiaceae > Allorhizobium. The sequence continues at coordinate 4,885 of JBAYTX010000062.1, forward strand.
GGATCGAAAAATTTCCGCCGACCAGGATCGTTGCAATTGCATTCTCCGCTTGCAGTTTGGTCCGGCCATAGTCGTCCGTCGGGTACGGTCTGTCAGTCTCGAGAGCTACACCGCTATGGATACCTCCGCATTGCGCGCGGATCGATGACACGAAGACAAATTTTCCGGAGATAGAGCGCGCAGCAGCTTTCGCCAGTCGTTCCGTAAGCAGAAAATTGGCGTTGTGATAGGCAGCAGCCGCATCGCCCTGCTTCAATTGCGTGTGGGCAATGCCTGCAAGATGTACAACATGATCTACGCCGGATAGCAATCTATCGAATTCCAGATCCGTGGCGGCCTCCGGTGAAGGAAGCACAACACTCTCACCCCCCCCATGCAACTTTGCTGGAGAACGCGAAGCAGCGATGACCTTGTAACCCGCCGACGTGAGATGACCCAAGAGTTCGGTTCCTACAAACCCGAAGGCACCAGTGACAAGCACGGTTTGCGCCGACGACCGCATCGCATCTATATCAATGACATCGTTCGGCATCTGCAATTCGTCCCGTTGTTCGACAGCTCCGCGTGAGTCAAGCGGGTCGACCCTGCGCATGTCTTGAAAGATGTTCGGTGCAGTAAAACGCCACCGCTCCGACCATTAAGAAGAATGATTCACCGATGGCCAGCCGGTTGTTGGAATTGCTCAAAAGCGTGACAAGGAAGAATCCGATCAGTGCCACATAGCACAGGAACGCACTTCTGCTGATCAAGCCGAGTGCGTATGCCTTATAGGCCCGGTGAAGGAAGGCGGCGAGCATCACCGCGAAAATCGTAAGGCCGAACAGACCGTAACGGACAGCGACTTCCAGATAGCCATTGTGCAGCAAATCGTAACCGACATCGGGATACCGCGTCGTCTGCCACAGGCGCAGCCAGCTACTTCCGGCTCCGAATGCCGGCGTGGAGGTCACAATCTCCCAGGCATTCGACCAAAGACGGAGCCTCTGGTTCATCGAAGGCGGCGTTGCCTCAGACTGGATCGTATCGGTCAGCACATTGTTGATGTAGTCCCCCCTGAGATCATGATCCAGCATCGCGGAAAAGGCCGTAATCGTCGGTCCCGCTGTCTGCCACAGATTGTCCTTTACACTGTAGATCCCGAATGCGACCGCCGCAGCCACGGTCGCGGCAAGGATCAATCCAACCTTCCGATTCATATAGAAAAGTACGGACAAACACATGAACGGCAGGGCGAAGCTCACGGCCAGCCAGACCCCCTTGGACTTGGCGCCGTAGATGTTGAACAGGCAAAGAGCAATGACCAAGGATGCCGCAACCATCGCCCATCTGGCGAGCCATGAGCGCAAATGGCCCTTCTCGACATAGTACATGAGCCAGTAGAAGGCACCGATCATCACCATCCCGGCACCGACTGAGCCATGGATTGAATTATTGTGCAGTAACGGGCTGGCGCGTTCGCCGGCGATCACCAATCCATATTGTGTCGTCACGAGCAGCAGGAGCAGCGCCACGGCGAAGAAAACCGCCAATACCCGTTCGATATAGGCGCGATAGAGCCAGAGAGCCAGACCGAGAACGGGGAAGAAGACCGGGAAAATGTAAAGAAATTCGGACGATCCCCGGTCATGCGTGGCTGTAAACAGATAGATTCCCAGGAAACGCCCTGCAGCGTAAACGGCCCAGCCGATGCATAGCCAGGCGAGCCAGTCCAGTCTGCGATGATGAACGACCCTCGACGTCAGCAGCGCGCCGATGGCAAGAGCCAAAACCGCATAACGGTAGGCGTCGGTTTCAACAAGCGGAGCCGAAATCGCAAGCAACCACAGAACGCCACCGCTGACGGCCAAACGCCAGTCGCTTTCAACGGCCGGAATTTTCATGATCTTCATGCCCGAATGATGCTCCTCAGCGCATAAGCGATGCGACGCACATAGTCGCCCGCCCGAAAAACATGAGTGAAAATTCGACGGGGTCCGGTTATCTTGACCGCCCTGTATTGGCGCCTGTCGGCGATTTCCGTCACATCCTTCCACGGACCGAGCGTCACGACGTTCTCCCTGACCGTATAGATCGCCACCCCCGTCGACCAGCCTCGCTCTATCGCAACATCGTAAGGGAATTCCATGATCGAGATTGCATCGAGCAGCTTCTCGGCCCCCGCACGGGTCACGAGGTAACAGGCCGCCGAACCTTGTGGCCCATGCAGGCAGCGACCGATCTCGTCGCCTAGATCGCTGGTTGCCTTGCGAATAAACCACCGGGCCCGATGGTTGATGAGCTTCACGACATCCGCACCCGGCACGGCGCGGAGAATGGCCGCAGCCCTGCCCGTCAGGTCGGGTACCAGTTCGATATCGTCTTCCACGACGAGCGCTGCCTCTGCGCTGCTCGCCAGAAAGAGTTCAAGTGCCTTCAGATGGCTTCGATAGCAGCCGTACTCGCCGGCCAGGACGGGCCGTCCGTTGAACCGGCGAAAGCGATCATGGCGAACGTCTTCGCGCAGCTCCGGGGCAATCGCCGAACCGTCTACTGCCGGCACACGTGTGAGGTTGATATTCAAATGCTCGGCCTGCTCGCGCAATCGCTTCCAGCGATCAACGGAACGATCAAGATTGATTGCATACACAGGGACCATCATGAACGGCATTCCGGGGCATCGGCAGAGATCGTTGTCTGATCTACTCTTGAACCGCGATCAACCAAAAAAGCCCCTTCCATCGGAGGTTGTCCCCTGAATAATCACCCTTCCTGACATCACATGCAATCCGCCAACAAAGGGAGTGCAGATCTTCTCGGGCTATCGGTCTTTAACCGCAGCTTTCGTGGATGTCGATCCATTTGCGAAATAGCCTGCCTGGGCTCGTCCGGTCTGGCCCTCAGGAGCCCGTCCCTCTTTCGCCGGCGGCGCTGACATACCGCTGCGAAGCGCCAGCATTCACAGGGTTGCATCCTGAATTTCTCAACATCACGCGAACATATGCAGGGACGCCGGGGACGGAACGGCAGGCACGCATTTTTGCAACGCTTTGCGCGATTCGCTGAAAGTGACGATTTTTCATTTGCGCCGCAGCATCCGCGATAGCATCTTCGCCCCAGACCAACACATGAATGGAATTCAACAAAAAATGTCTGCAGATGCCATCGTCCTTGGCGCCGGAATCATCGGCGTGTCAACCGCAATCCATCTCGCCCGTCGCGGCAAATCGGTGGTTCTGATCGACAGACGAGGTGCAGGCGAAGAAACATCCTTCGGCAATGCCGGCCTCATCCAGCGCGAAGGGGTGGTGCCTTACGGCTTTCCGCAGCAACTCGGCCTCATCTTGCGTTACGGGCTCAACAATCGCATCGACGCCCATTACCATGTCGGCGCGATGCTGAAGCTCGTACCCTTCCTCGCCAAATACTGGTGGAATTCGAATGCCTCACGGCACGAGGCCATCGCGCGCGCCTACGCACCACTGATCGAAAACTCCATTTCCGAGCACAACGTGCTGATCGAGGCCGCTCATGCCGAGCACCTGATCCGCAAGAGGGGATGGATGGAAGTCTTCCGCACGGACGGCAAGCGCGATGCCGAATTCGCCGAAGCCGAAAGGCTCGCGAAGGAATACGGCGTCACCTACAGCATGCTTTCGGCAGCAGAGCTTGCGACTGAGGAACCTTATCTCAAGGGCGGCTTCACTGGCGCGCTGAAATGGTCCGATCCGTGGTCGGTGCTCGACCCGCATGCCCTGACGATGGCTTATCTGAAGCTGTTCGAGAGCCTCGGCGGACGATTCGTCAAGGGCGACGCGACAAGCCTTTCGCCGCGTTCCGGCGGCAATGGCTGGCAGGTGACGACCAGCGAGGGCGTGATCGAGGGGGAGGATGTCGTCGTGGCCATGGGACCATGGTCGGAGGAAGTCACCAAGCGTTTCGGCTATCGCTTCCTTCTCGGCGTCAAGCGCGGCTATCACATGCACTACGCGCCTGCCGGTGACGCCAAGCTCAACAACTGGACGATGGACAACGAGCGTGGCTATTTCCTCGCGCCGATGAACAAGGGTATAAGGCTGACGACCGGCGCGGAGTTCGCGCGTCGCGACGCGCCGAAGTCGCCCGTGCAGCTCGACCGTGCCGAGAAAGTGGCGCGCACCATCTTCCCGCTCGGCGAACGGCTCGATCCGGAGCCCTGGATGGGGGCCCGCCCTTGCACGGTGGACATGATGCCGGTGATTGGAAAGGCTCCCCGCCACGACGGTCTGTGGTTCGCCTTCGGCCATGCCCATCACGGGTTGACACTCGGCCCCGTGACCGGCCGGCTGATCGCCGAGGCGGTGACGGGCGAGAAACCCTTCCTCGACATCTCCGCCTATCGTCCAGACCGCTTCAATCCCTGAAAACAAGGGAGGGAGCACTGCTCGCAGCGCCTCTCCCCCCGTGGGGGGTGGAAATGGCGAAAATTCGGTGCTATGGTCATTTTCGGTCATTCGACTAAAAGCCGCTCCTGCAGGCGGCGGACCGGATAACAACGGGCACACGCGATGTGCCACCGGTCGAGGGGTTCGCAGACACTGGCAAGGCACATGGCTCGCTTCTTGATCTATAACGCGAAGGTCAGCCACCGTTAGCGGTGTACTGTTTTGCGCGGCACGTTTTCGTGCCGATATATCAGATTGTTGAGCAATTTTCCGGTGTCATATGGATTTTGAAAATCACGCCAATTCCTTTTTTGCCGAGAACCCCGATATCGAGGTTCTCGAAGCCTTCGTGATAGACGTCAACGGCGTGCCGCGAGGAAAATGGATTCCCCGCGAACGGGCGATAGACGTGCTGACCAAGGGCATGGCCATCCCGCGCTCGGTCTATGCACTCGACGTCTGGGGACGCGACGTCAATTCAGCCGGCCTTGCCGAGGGAACCGGCGACCCGGACGGCATCTGCTTCCCTGTTCCGGGCACGCTGTCGCGCGTCACATGGCTGTCGCGCCCGACTGCGCAGGTGTTGCTGCAAATGAAGAATACCGACGGAACCGGCTTCTATGCCGATCCCCGGCAAGTGCTCGCCAATGTGCTGGAACGCTACAAGAAGCTGAAGCTCACTCCCGTGGTCGCAACCGAGCTGGAATTCTACCTCATCGACCCGGTACGCTCGGCACTCGATCCGGTGCGTCCGCCCAATACCCGCGACGGGCGTTGGCATACCGGCCAGACTCAGGTGCTCTCGATCTCCGAACTCCAGGATTTCGAGGAGGTCTTCTACGGTATTTCGGCGGCGGCCAGAGCCCAGAACGTGCCGGCCGATACGACACTGCGCGAAAACGGTCCGGGCCAGTACGAGATCAACCTCAACCACGTGCCGGATGCACTCGCGGCAGCCGACTACGCAGTGCTGCTGAAGAGGATCGTCAAGGGCGTCGCCCGCTGCAATGACCTCGACGCCACCTTCATGGCCAAGCCCTACGGCACCCAGGCCGGCAGCGGCATGCATGTGCATTTCTCCGTTCTCGACGAGAACGGCCGCAATATCTACGTCGGCGAGGACGGCCCGGCCGAGAGCCTGATGCATTCCGTGGGCGGACTGCTGGAAGCGATGGGCGAGAGCATGGCGGTCTTCGCCCCGCACCAGAACTCCTATCGCCGCCTGACGCCTTCCGAACACGCTCCGACCTATGCCTCCTGGGGCTTCGATAACCGCTCGGCGGCCGTGCGTGTCATCACCGCATCCAGGCCGGCAACCCGCATCGAGCACCGCGTCGCCGGCGCCGACACCAATCCCTATCTGGTCATCGCCATGATCCTTTCGGCGGCCCTTGCCGGCATGAAGGAAAAAACCTCGCCGGGTGGCGCGATCTCCGGCGACGAGCACGCCATCAGCCACGAGCCGCTGCCGACCAATTGGGACTACGCACTGCAGCGTTTTGCCAAGTCGAGCTTCGCATATGCGGCGCTCGGTCCGCAATATCGAGGCCTCTATGCGGCCTGCAAGCATCAGGAACTGTCGGAATTTGCGCTGCGCGTGACCGACGTTGAATACGACGCCTATATCAGGACGGTGTGACATGAGCGAGAAGAACAACACTTCCAAGACCAATCCGGGCCATGCCCCTTCCTGGTATGCCCATTCAGCCAACGACAAGACAGTGCGCGCGCACCTCGAAGGCGAGACGCAAGCCGACGTCTGCGTGATCGGCGCCGGCTTCACCGGCATTTCGGCCGCCCTCCAGCTCGCCGAAAACGGTTTCTCCGTCGTCGTGTTGGAAGGCGAACGGATCGGCTTCGGCGCCTCGGGTCGGAATGGTGGGCAGATCGTCAACGGCTACAGCCGCGATCTCGAGACCATCGCCCGGCGCTACGGCCCCGACAAGGCGCAGCGCCTCGGCGAGATGTCGCTTGAAGGCGGCCAGATCATCCGCGAGCGGGTGGCGAAGTACGACATCAAGTGCGACCTCGTCGACGGCGGCTTCTTCGCCGCCTTCACGGACAAACAGGTGCGCGAGATGGCGCATGTGAAGGCCCATTGGGAAAAGCATGGCCATACCGGTCTTGAAATGGTCTCGAAGGCCGAGGTCGGCAAATATGTGAAGTCTGACCGCTATGTCGGTGGCATGATCGATCGGCTCGGCGGCCATATCCATCCACTCAACCTCGTTCTCGGCGAAGCCGCCGCGGTTGAGAGCCTCGGCGGACGGATCTTTGAAAACAGCCGTGTCACCGGCGTCGACATCGCCGCAAATTCGGTCGTGCGCACGGCCAAGGGTTCGGTGAAGGCGAAATACGTGCTGGTCTGCGGCAATGCCTATCTCGGGCAGATGTTGCCGAAGATCACCGACAAGATGATGCCGGTCTCCAGCCAGGTCATGGCGACCGAGCCGCTCGATGCCAAGCTGATCGAGGATATGCTTCCGGCCAACTACTGCGTCGAGGATGCCAATTACGTGCTCGACTACTACCGCCGGACCGCCGACAACCGGCTGCTCTACGGCGGCGGCATCGGCTATGGCGGCCAGGATCCGGCAAACCTCACCGGCGTCATCCGCCCGAACATGCTGAAGACCTTCCCGCAGCTCGCCAATGCCAAGATCGAATTCGCCTGGAGCGGCAATTTCGCCCTGACGCTCACCCGCATTCCCCACATGGGCAAGCTCGCCGACAACGTCTATTTCTCCCATGGCGACAGCGGCCATGGCGTGACCACCACGCATCTCCTGGGCAAGATTCTCGGGGAGGCCGTCGCGGGACACGCCGGCCGCTATGACGTCTGGTCGTCTCTCACCGCACTGCCCTTCCCTGGCGGCAAAACCTTCCGCGTTCCACTGACCGTGCTCGGCGCATGGTGGTACGGTATGCGCGACAAGCTCGGCATCTGATCGGGTCATCAAGAGGAGTAGCGCATTGGCAACTGTCACCGTGGCCGCCACGCAGATGGCCTGCAGCTGGGACCGCAACGACAATATCGCCAGGGCCGAACGCATGGTCCGGGAGGCCGCCACACGAGGCGCCCGGATCATCCTTCTCCAGGAACTCTTCGAGACGCCCTATTTCTGCCAGGACCAGCGCAGCGAGTTTTTCGACCTTGCCGCGCCATTCGAGAACAATCCGCTTGTCCTGCACTTCTCCAGGCTTGCAGCCGAGCTCGGCGTCGTGCTTCCGGTGAGCTTCTTCGAAAAGGCGGGGCCAGCCTTCTTCAACAGCGTCGCGATCATCGATGCGGATGGAAAAATCCTCGGCCGCTATCGCAAAAGCCATATTCCCGACGGGCCGGGCTATACGGAGAAGTACTATTTCTCCCCCGGCAACACGGGCTTCAAAGTCTGGAACACGCGCTATGCCAGGATCGGCGTAGGCATCTGCTGGGACCAGTGGTTTCCGGAAGCCGCCCGCGCCATGGTACTGAAGGGCGCGGAACTCCTGTTCTATCCGACCGCGATCGGCTCGGAACCGCAGGATCCCACCCTCGATTCCTCGGCTCACTGGCAACGCGTGATGCAAGGCCACGCGGCCGCCAATATCGCGCCGGTGATTGCCTCAAACCGAATAGGGACGGAGCCCGGCAAGGCCGGAACGGAGATCACCTTCTACGGATCGTCATTCATCGCCGGCCAGACCGGAGAAAAGCTTGCCGAGGCCGACCGAGCAAGCGAAACCGTGCTGACTGCCACCTTCGACCTCGACGGCATTGCCCGGCAGCGGCAGGCCTGGGGCCTCTTCCGCGACCGGCGGCCGGAGCTTTATTCGCCGCTGATGACCATGGACGGACAGGGATAATTCCTTCACCTCAAGCTGTGAGTAGGTATAGCCCCTTCACCGCCGCCTCGACGATCTCCCGGACGGGCTGGTCTATGCTCACCGTCACCACACCCGGCTCGCCGGTCGGCACCTCCAGCGTCGCGAGTTGGGTGTCGAGCAGCGAAAGCGGCATGAAATGGCCGGCCCGGGCGCCCATGCGTAATTGCAGCAGTTCCCGCGATCCCTCGAGAAAAATGAAGGACAAGCGATTTCCGGAGGCCTCACGCAGGCGGTCGCGATAGGCCTTCTTCAGCGCCGAACAGGAGAGGACGATGCCCACGCCGCAGTCAAGCGACGCCGCCATCTGTGCGCCGATGATGTCGAGCCACGGCCGGCGATCCTCGTCGGTCAGCGGTGTCCCTTGCGCCATCTTGTCGACATTGGCCTGAGGATGGAGGACGTCGCCTTCAACGAAGGCAAGACCGAGATGGCTGGCAAGCAGGGCGCCGACCGAAGACTTGCCGCAGCCGCTGACGCCCATGACGACGATCGCCCTTGGTGTCCCGCCCACGCCTGAATCACCCAATATACTTCTCCCTCAAAAACCACTGGTTGGTTTGGACGGGCACCATAGAGAGTGCGTCGCGCATATCCAAGCCCTGGTTCACGCCGCTAGTATCGAGGCCGCGGTCTTCTCGGCCATCATGATGACCGGCGCATTGGTATTGCCGCCGATCAGGGTCGGCATGACCGAGGCATCGACGACACGCAGGCCTTCGACTCCGCGCACTCGCAATTGCGAATCGACGACCGCGCCATCGTCCGAGCCCATGCGGCACGTTCCGACGGGGTGATAAATGGTGTCGGCGCGCGCGCGGATCCGGCGGGTGAGTGCGGCATCCGAACCACCTTCTTCGGCATAGAGCTCGGCACGTCTGTAGCGGGAGAGTACATTCGCCTCCATGATGTCACGCATCGCTTTCGTGCCGGCCAGCAATCCGTCCATGTCGCGTGGGTCGGAAAGGTAGGCGGGATCGATCATAGGCGGCAGAAGGGGATCGGCGCTCCTGAGTGTGATCTTACCCCGAGAATGCGGCCGGAGCAGGCACACATGGCAGGAATAGCCATAGCCCGTGTGCATCCGCCGGGCATGGTCATCGACCATCGCGACGATGAAATGAAGCTGGATATCCGGCCTCGAAAGCGAGGGATCGGTCTTGAGAAAGGCACCCGATTCCGCGAATGTCGAGCGCAGGTGGCCGGTACCGTCGCGCCGCCATTCGAGCGACGAGCGAACGATATCGGCCGCTCCGTGCAGACCGACGCCGATCATGTGGCGGTCGGAAGAGCGGTAGATCATCGTGAAATCGAGATGGTCCTGCAGATTACGGCCAACGTCCGGGCTATCGGCCACGACGTCAATGCCATGGCGGCGAAGCTCATCGGCGGGCCCGATGCCTGACAACATCAAAAGCTGTGGCGATTGTAGCGCCCCGCTGCAGACCAGCACTTCGCGTGCGGCAAGGGCCGTATGCTCCTTGCCCCCCTGGCGATAGGCGACACCCGTCGCCCGGCCCTTGGTCGTGAGGATGCGGCTTGCCCTGGCACCGGTGATAATGGTGAGGTTCGGCCGGTCGAGATGATCGTGCAGATAGGCGGCGGATGCCGAGCAGCGTTCGCCCTTCTTCGGCCCCTTCCAGAACTGGGTGGTCTGATAGAGGCCGAGCCCCTCCTGGTCCGGTCCGTTAAAATCATCGTTGCGGCGAAAGCCGCGTTCCTCCCCGGCGGCGATGAAAGCCTGGTTGATCGGCCGCGCCCAGTCGGCATCGCTGACCTGCAACGGCCCGCCGGTACCATGAAGCGGCCCGGCACCGCGAATATTGTCCTCCGACTTCAGGAACCAGGGCAGCACATCGGTGAAGGACCAACCCTCGCAGCCGGCAGCCGCCCAGTCATCGAAGTCACTCGCATGGCCACGGACATAGAGCATGGCATTGATCAGGCTCGAACCGCCGAGCCCCCGTCCGCGTGGCTGATATCCCCGGCGACCGTTGAGGCCCGGTTGCGGTTCGGTCTCGAACGCCCAGTTGGCCGACGGCAAGTACCCGGGTATGATCGCGGCCGCGCCGGAAGGCACGCGAAGAAGCAGGTTGCTGCCCATTCCGCCCGCCTCCAGGAGGCAGACCTTGATCTCCCGGTCTTCGCTGAGCCTCGCAGCCAGAACGGTACCCGCAGAGCCCCCGCCAGCGATCACATAGTCGAACATCGGCACCCCTCCCAAAGCCGCCGCCGGTCGCATCCGCTTCCGAAATCCAATACGGCCAGCCATTTCCATGGCTTCCGTTTACGTATGCGTAATATGGTCCCACGCTGCGCTCAAGAGAGCAAAGGTCCAACCACTGCTATTTCTCACGGCGGTAGCCCTTCAAACAACAAAACCCCGCCGGCCGGCGAGGACAGCGGGGCTGAGACCGGGCATGCCCGAGATATGAGTCAGGCAGCGGGCGCGGCAATCGATTTCGGCTGGAAATCCGAGATGCCGAGCAGGAAATTGATCTGCGGACGAGCCTTGACGAGATCATCGATGGTGTATTCCGCCAATACGTCGAAAAACGCATTGAGCGCCCTGCGAAGGGCGGCGTTCAGGCCGCAGCTGTCCACCAGCGGACAATCGATCTCGCCATCATCCTCGAAGCACTCCGCCATGGCAAAGCTGTCTTCTGTAACCCGGACGACATCGAACAGCGTGATCTTGTCGGCCGGGCGCCCCAGGCGCACGCCGCCATTGCGACCACGTACCGTTTCGACCAGACCTGCCTTGTTCAGCGGCTGCAAAATCTTGAACAGGAACAACTCCGATACGCCGTACGCCTTGGCGATTTCCGGAATACGGCTCAGGCGGTCGTTGTTCGCCGCGCAGTACATCAGCATGCGAACGGCGTAATTTGTCTGCTTTGTCAAACGCATGCAGGACTCCTTGTGCCTTGTTGCCTTCTATATAGTGTCTTTTGCTCTTTTGAACAATTCCAAAATACTCAAGTTCACAATCTCATTGTGCCGGTGCGACCAAGAGGCAATTGACAAACCCTACCATATTCATGAATAAAGCACTCAAGAATAATCACATGCACAGACAGGATTGGATGGGTTCATGATGTTTGCAGGAATGGTACGCGCGAGTCTCATGGCATCGGCAATGGTTTTGGTTGCCGGAAATGCCGCATGGGCGGATGGTGAAGTGAATATATACTCCTATCGCCAGCCGGAGCTCATTCAGCCCTTGCTCGACGCCTTTGCCAAGGAAACCGGCATCGAGGCCAATGTCCTCTTCCTCGACAAGGGCCTGGTGGAACGGATGAGCGCCGAGGGCGTGAATTCGCCAGCGGACGTGATCCTGACCGTCGATATCGGCCGCCTGGTTGAGGCCAAGGACGGCGGCGTCACCCAGCCGCTCAGCGACGAGACGATCAACCAGCACATCCCCGCCCAGTATCGCGACCCGAACGGGGAATGGTTCGGCCTGACCACCCGCGGCCGCGTCGTCTATGCCTCGAAGGACCGCGTGTCCGAGACGGCAATCACCTATGAGGAACTTGCCGATCCCAAGTGGAAGGGCAAGATCTGCATGCGTGACGGCCAGCACTCCTACAATATCGGGCTCTTCGCTTCGATGGTCGCCCACCACGGCGAGGAATATACCGAGAACTGGCTGCGCGGACTGAAGGAGAATCTCGCCCGCAAGCCCGACGGCAACGACCGCAGCCAGGCCAAGGCGATCATGTCCGGCGAATGCGACATCGCGCTCGGCAATACCTATTATGTCGGCCTGATGATGACCAATGAGAAGGACCCTGAGGAAAAGGAATGGGCGGCGGCCACGAAGGTCCTCTTCCCAAACAGCGAAGATCGCGGCACGCATGTCAACATTTCCGGGATGGCTCTGGCCAAGCATGCACCGAACAAGGACAATGCGGTGAAATTGATGGAGTTCCTGTCCTCCAAGGAAGCTCAGGAAATCTATGCCGAGCAGGTGTTCGAATATCCGGTGACGCCCGGCGCCAAGGTCTCGGAAATCGTCGCCTCCTTCGGCAAGATCAAGCCGGACACGCTGCCGCTCACCGACATTGCCGCCAATCGCAAGAAGGCCTCCGAACTTGTCGACAAGGTCGGCCTCAACGACGGCCCGTCGATGTAAGCTCGTGCAGCACTGCCAGCAACGACGAACGGGCCCTTTCGGGCCCGTTCCCATTTCCAGCAAGATTGCTATCGCTTACTTCATCGTCGGGATGGAGAACTCGGCGCCATCCTTGATGCCGGACGGCCAGCGGCTGGTGACCGTCTTGGTACGGGTCCAGAACTTGATCGAGTCCGTGCCGTGCTGGTTGAGGTCCCCGAAAGAGGAAGCCTTCCAGCCGCCAAAGGTGTGATAGGCCAGCGGAACCGGGATCGGAACGTTGACGCCCACCATGCCGATATTGATGCGGCTTGCGAAATCGCGGGCGGCATCACCGTCGCGGGTGTAGATCGAGACGCCGTTGCCGTATTCGTGCTTCATCGGCAGGGAAAGAGCTTCCTCGTAGTTCTTGGCGCGAACAACCGAAAGAACCGGTCCGAAGATCTCGGTCTTGTAGATGTCCATGTCCGGGGTAACGTTATCGAACAGGCAGCCGCCGACGAAGTAGCCGTTTTCATAACCCTGAAGCTTGAAATCGCGGCCATCGACCACGAGCTTGGCGCCTTCTTCTATGCCGCGATTGATCAGACCGGTGACGCGCGTTTGGGCTTCCTTGGTAACGAGCGGGCCGAAATCGGCCTTGTCGTCGGTGTAAGGACCGATGCGCAGCGATTCCACCATCGGAGCGAGCTTCTCGATCAGGCGATCGGCGGTTTCCTGGCCGACCGGAACTGCGACCGAGATTGCCATGCAGCGCTCGCCGGCCGAGCCGTAGCCTGCACCGATCAGTGCGTTGGCGGCCTGGTCGAGATCTGCGTCCGGCATGATGATCATGTGGTTCTTGGCGCCGCCGAAGCACTGTGCGCGCTTGCCGCTCGCCGTTGCGGTTGCATAGACGTAGCGGGCAATCGGGGTCGAGCCGACGAAGGAGACGGCGCCGATGTCGGGATCCGTGAGGATCGCATCGACCGCAGCCTTGTCGCCGTTGACGACGTTCAGAACACCTGCCGGCAGGCCGGCTTCGATCATCAGTTCGGCAAGACGGATCGGCAGCGACGGATCGCGCTCGGACGGCTTCAGGATGAAGGCGTTACCGCAGGCGATTGCCGGGGCGAACATCCACATGGGGATCATGCCCGGGAAGTTGAACGGCGTGATGCCGGCTCCGATGCCGACCGGCTGGCGGATTGAATACATGTCGATGCCTGGGCCGGCGCCTTCGGTGAATTCGCTCTTGGAGAGGTGCG
>JBAYTX010000063.1:0-17942 GCA_041675415.1 Rhizobium sp.
CAAACGCTTGAAATGTTTGTGATTAAGTCCATCCATGGTTCGACAGGCTCACCATGACCGGAGGAAATACCCTAAAGGGCACACGTCCCCGTGGGACGAACGGACTTAATCAGTTATTCCTTAGAAGTTTTTAATTTCAGAAAGGGAGCGAGATGTTTTTATTTTTTAAATTTTGTTGCCTGGCACTCTACGCAGCAGGACTTGCGAGCGTACTGGGAATACTGCCCGCACCGTTGGGCATTCTCGGTCCCATTGCGGCCTTTGTGCTGGCGGCGCATGTGCTTGAGGTCGCTGTCATGTTCAAGCACGTACGCCGCTATAAAGGTTCTCTGGCAATGAGTATTTTCTTGACGGTGCTTTTCGGATTTCTGCACTGGAAGCCTATCGCCGATGGAGCGGCGTGAAAGCACGGCTTTCTTGCAACTATCGGAATTGACGCACGGCGCTCCGCGCCTGGCGTAATCGGATTTATCCAGATACAAACAATGGAGCGAGGTTGATGACAACCCGTCATATGGTTGTAGTGCATTTCTTTGCGATGGTTTTCGGGCTCCTATTTGCCCTTGCTGCCAGAGCCGTAACCCTTGACGACGGGGATTTCGTCTACACGCCGGATGGCGTACGCCTGAGCGCGCTCTATCTACAGCATTTCGAGGGGCGCGACCTTTATGCCAAAGGCCAAAAGGTTTCAGGGGATGCCCGCTTGTCGGGTGACGTAGCCATGCTGCGTTTCCTTTGGGGAAAGGACTGGGGTGACGTCGGGCTGGTGCCGCAATTCCTCATTCCGATGGGGAAGTTGCGCACCGGCGGGGCGCTGGCCGGCATCGAATCGACCAACGGCATCGGCGATCTGCTGGTGGTCTGCCCGGTGCACTTCATCAAGGATCCGAGCGGCCGCGAGGCCTTTGCCATCGTGCCCTATCTGTGGTTGCCGACAGGGCATTACGACCGACACAACGGCATCAACGCCTTGGCCGAGAACCGCTGGAAGTTCACCCTGCAGACCGGGCGTAATACGGCCCTGAGCGAAAAGGTGTCGCTGGAACTGGTCGGTGACGTACAAGTGTATGGCACCAACGACAATTTTGGCCCAGCGGGGGTGACCATGAAGCAGAACCCGCTGTACGAAGCACAGGCTCACCTGCGCTACTTCCTCACGCCCGGCACCTACTTCGGCGCCATGATGTCGCACATCCGCGGCGGCGAAAGGCGGATCGACGGTGTCGCTCAGGACGACCGCCAGAGCCTGACCAAGGCAATGTTCAGCGTCGGTCACTTTGTGACGCCGGATGTGCAACTGGTCGCTGCAGTTGGCCGCGACCTGTCCATCCGCAACGGCATCCGCGAAGATGCGCGGCTGAATTTGCGGATATTGAAGATTTACTAGCCGAGGAACGCATAGCAGCATTCGACAGAGGGAAAGATTGGAGGAATTCACGCTACAGTTAGCGCATTGCGTCGACGAGACTGACACGACGGAAAGAGAATCATGCAACTGAAAGCGGATGTTGTCGTCGTTGGATCGGGGGCCGCAGGTCTTACTGCTGCCATAGTTGCGGCCCGCGAGGGGCTGGACGTACGGGTGCTCGAAAGTACCGAATATTTCGGCGGCACCACCGCCTATTCCGCCGGCGGCGTCTGGATTCCGGACAATCATCTGATGAAGGCCGCCGGTCACACCGATAGCCGCGAGGAAGCCGACACTTATCTGCGCGCCACTCTCGGCGCAAGCTACGATGCCGAAATGGTCAGTGCCTTTCTCGCCAACGGGCCGGCAATGGTGCGTTATCTCGAAGACCATACCGAGGTAAAGCTGATCGCCAGTCCATTCCCCGACTACGCGCCCGACGCCCCCGGCTGGAAGATATCGCGTTGCCTGCTGACACCCGAGTACGCTGGCGAGCGCCTCGGCCGGCGTCTCGCCGAGCTACGTCCGCAATTGCCGCAACTGACACTGTTCGGCGGAATGCAGATCGATTTCGTCGACATGGCGCACCTCAAATCGATGCATCGATCGCTGACCTCGTTCTTCCACGTTGCCACGCGGATGACGCAGTTTTATTTGCAAAAGCTGGGCCACGGACGTGGAACCCGGCTGATCAACGGCAATGCATTGGCCGCTCGCCTGATCCGTTCGGCCATCGACGCCGGGGCGGAACTGCGCACCCGTGCCCGGGTGCGCAGCCTGGTCAACAAGGGCGGTCGAATTGCCGGCGTCATCGCCGAGATCGATGGACGGCCCACAACCATCGCCGCACGCAAGGGCGTGATTCTCGCCAGCGGCGGTTTCGGCGCCAATCAGGAGATGCGCCGCCGCCACATCCCGATGGCCGATGCGGGCTGGTCGCTGCAACCCGAGGGCTGCCAGGGCGACGGCATCGAGATGGGGATTGTCGCAGGCGGCGTGCTGAACCCGGGCAATGTCGCCAACGGCGTCTGGTCTCCCATGTCGGCCATGCGCGACGCCGAGGGCAACCCGATTCCGTTTCCGCACTTGATTTTCGACCGCCA
The DNA here is from genome assembly GCA_041675415.1 of Rhizobium sp. Lineage (GTDB taxonomy): Bacteria > Pseudomonadota > Alphaproteobacteria > Rhizobiales > Rhizobiaceae > Allorhizobium. Next base: position 2,512 of record JBAYTX010000063.1, read on the forward strand.
CTGCCCAGGTTCCATCGTCGTCGATCGCAGCGGTCGGCGCTTCGTCAGCGAGGGATTCCATTATCAAAACTTCGGCAACACCATGCACCGCCTGGGCATCACTGCCTGCTGGTTGATCGCCGACCACACCTTTCAGCGTACCTACGGTATGGGCATGGCGGGTCCGGCCCCGGCATCGGTCGAGCCCTTCCTGCGTGCCGGCTATCTGATCCGGGCAGACACCCTGCGCGAACTGGCGGACAAGATCGGCATCGACGCGTCCGGCCTGGAGAAAACGGTGGCTGCTTTCAACGGTTATGCCGCCGTCGGCAAGGACCCGGATTTCCATCGCGGCGACGATCAATACTCGCGCTTCATGGGTGACGCCAATCACCAACCGAATCCAAGTCTGGGCCCCATCGCCACGGCGCCCTTCTATGCCGTCGAACTGCGTCCCGGCGACCTCGGTTCCGTGTGCGGTCTGGATGCCAATGCCCAGGCCCAGGTGCTGGATAGCAACGGCAAAGTGATTGAAGGACTCTACGCCGCGGGCCTCGACATGAACACCATGATGAAGGGCCACTATCCCGGCGGCGGCTCTAGCCTCGGCCCGGCCATGACCTTCGGCTACATTGCGGCTCGGCATCTTGCCGGCATGGCAACCTGACACTTTGCAGGAAGACCGAGGCACGCACCCGATGCGACGTCGGGAAATAGCTACCGGCTGGTCAAAGCGGGGCCCGCCTTTTGACGCAATTTCGTGACATCACGCAGCGGTGGTTCGCGGAACAAGCGGCTGTACTCGCGACTGAACTGCGAGGGGCTCTCATAGCCGACTTTAAATGCGGCACCCGCCGCATCAAGATTTTCAGAGATCATCAAGCGTCGTGCCTCATGCAGCCTTAAGCGCTTCTGAAACTGCAAAGGGCTCACCGCCGTCAAGGCTCGAAAGTGATGATGGAAGGTGGAGATGCTCATATTGAAGCGCGCTGCGAGATCATCCATACGCAAGGGTTGGCTGAAGTGCTCTTTCATCCAATCGATCGCCCGGGCAATCTGGTGGCTTTGACTGCCTACCGAGCCGATATGTCGCAAGCGCAGCCCCTGATCGCCGACTATCAGACGGTACAGAATTTCACGCTGGATGACCGGTGCAAGGATCGGGATGTCTTTTGGTTCGTCAAGCAAGTCGATCAGCCGCTGAAACGCGTTAAGCAGAGGCAGGGAAGCCTCGCTGATGGCCATCCCGCGACTCGATGGCTGCGCCGGGGGGGGCGGAAGATCACTGTCGGCCATCAATTGCGCGACCTCCCCCATGTCGAGTTTCAACAGCAGCGAAAGGTAAGGCTTCTCCGGACTCGCTTCAATGACTTGTGTCGCAGTGGGGAGGTCGATCGACGTGATCAAAAAACTGTGTGCGACATGCACATAGGTTGCATCACCGAGCAGGACGCGCTTAGCGCCTTGGGCAATCATCGCAATACTCGGCTCATACATCGCAACCACCGGTTGCGTTGGTGCCTCGAAGCGATAAAGCGTCAGTGCGGGAATCGCGCTCGTTATTTGACCTTCCTGATCGGTGTTTCGGGCAATGCTGTTGGCCAGCACTTCACGTGCGGCAACCAGACGATCGACAGGCGAAACTGGCTTGATGTCTTTTCGAAGCATTGCTCTTCTCCTGAACCTTGCGTTTTCAAATAGTAACAAGGCCGCCAGCCACCAAATCCCTGCTGTTGAAATCTTCGCAGAATTAGGCAAGAAATGAGCAGGATTGTTATATCTGGCTGCGTGCTCATCTGGTCAGACTAAGCTACGTTGGGAAATGAATATCTTGTTATCGGCTAGGAGCCGTGGCATTTAGCACTTCTCGGAGAAATCGGCAGCTTTTCTTTTAATGGAGCGGCCGAGCATTTGAAAATGCGGTAGGACTGACCAGATAAGTTATACGATAAATCGGCTGTCTCACCTTATCCGATATTGTCTGCTTGGAGGAGAGGATAAATGGGCCATATTCACGATCAGAGCAGCGAACGAGGCGGTGATCGCGACCACTGGTGGTGGCCGTTCGGCGGAAGTGACGGTGCGGTTGCGAGTCCGCTTGCGGTGAAGAGTGATCAATTCCTTGTCGCGAAGTCTTGCACCGTTAGTCGTATATCGTTGGATGCGATTCCCCATCGAGTTCGATTCCGTCGCAATAAGCATACATTGATGATCTTCGACAACGGATGCTTTGTAGAAGGTCGGCGCCGGATTGATGGAAACGTTCTTGGTACCTCGGGTCCGCTCGATTTAGGAGTGGATGTTGTTCCTGCTTGTGTTGATTTTGAGGCTACGGCGGGGCCCGGAAGTACTGTGAGGAGCGCATTGATATCGATCGATGAAAATTTCGTCGAAGAGGGGGAGACTTTTCCCGCGACCCGGCTTCGTCCAGCGGTCAATCTCAGTGGCGAGTTGCTGCAACCCCTTGTCGCCCGCCTTCGACAGTTGGCTTGGCGCGGTGGATTCTTTAGCGATAACCTCTACCTCGAAACGCTTTGTATATTTTTGTTTCGAGAAGTATTGATGGCGCAGGGGCAGGGCACTCCAGACAGTCCGAAACGCTTCGCGGGCGGACTTTCTGGTTCGGCTCAACGGATTATTCGGGACTATCTCCACGAGAATCTAGATCAGAAAGTTAGCCTTGATTCCTTGGCCAACCAAGTTGGGGTCAGCCGCTTCCATTTCGCTCGAGCCTTCAAGGTTTCCTTTGGCGTATCACCATACAAGTACTTGCTTGAGCTACGAATCCGAAAAGCCGCAAGCCTTCTTTGTTGTACTCGGGATTCGATCGTAGATGTAGCCTTGAAGGTGGGGTTCTCTTCTTCTGGCGAATTCTCTAGAGCATTCAAAGAAGCGATGTTCAGTACCCCGCGGGATTTTCGACGAGGACGCCTGTAGATCCCGGGCTTGGATACGTCGCCGTGTCAGCGGGCTTTCTGTTCGCCAAACAGTGGCTCGCCATCCACCGACGGGCATGGCTGCCTCTTGAGCTCTCCGTCTCCACCGCCTTCGCGATGTGTCCGGCGGGAAAAGAATGAATCGCGGGTCAGCGTATCGCAAGTGAGATTTGCGCAAGAAACCCGACTTCTAGCACGATTTGCGAAGATCAATCTCTCCAAGCAGCTTAAGGTTAACGAGCAGTGTGGGCTTCATCGCTGCGAAGCAATGATGATGTCTGCTCGGCTCAAGTCATGGCGCTTTCCAGTCAGAACTCAGGTAGCGCACCTGATCCTCGGATAGGGATTTGGCGGAAAAATTGCCAAAGAAATCAGACGGTCGTTGACTTGCCATAAGCATGGATTGGGAGAAGTTGATGAATTTTCCAAGTTTGTTTTCTGCTGCAAAAATCGGAGCGATGGAGATTAAAAATCGCTTTGTTGTCCCGGCTATGGGAACGAATTATTCCAATCCGGACGGTAGCGTGTCGCAGCAGCTCATTGACTACTACGTAGAACGTGCCAAAGGCGGGTTTGGGCTGATCATCGTCGAAGTGGCAGCAGTCGATCCTCTTGCAAAGGCGGCGCCATATCAGTCCGCATTGTGGAGCGACGACTTTATTCCTGGATGGAGTTCGCTAGTAGAACAAGTGCATGAGCACGGTGCGAAGATCGCTCTACAACTGCATCATGCCGGTCGACAAACGTTAAAACAGATAATCGGCGCGCAGCCTGTCGCGCCATCGCCGCTTCCCTGTCCGATGCTGCGAGAAGTGCCGCGTGAATTGGCTACAGAAGAAGTGCACGAAATAATTGCGAAATTCAGAGATGCCGCAGTAAGAGCTCAGACTGCTGGTTTTGATGCCGTTGAGCTTCACGGTGCGCACGGTTACCTCATCGCACAATTCATGTCCTCGGAAACAAATAGAAGGTTCGACGAATTCGGCGGCGACATTGCCAGCCGGATGAAGTTTCCTGTTGAAATTGTTAAAAGCATAAAGAACGCAGCTGGTAACGATTACCCGGTCTTGTTCAGGATCAGCGGCGATGAAAAAACTGCGGGCGGCTGGACACTCCAAGACACAAGAGTGGCGGTCAGAATTCTTGAAAAAGCCGGAGTCGACGCGCTGAATGTATCGGTCGGAACCTACGGTAGCTACGCATATATGGTCGCGCCGGCTGCCGCGCACCAACCCGGATACAACGTTTATGCCGCGGCGGAAGTTAAGGAGTGTGTCCGCGTTCCCGTTATTGCCGTAGGGAGGATCAACAATCCATATCTCGCTCAAGATATTGTTGATTCCGGCAAGGCGGACTTTGTGGCGCTTGGCAGGGAATCCATTTGCGACCCGGATTTTCCGAACAAAGTGATGACCGGTGCGATGTCTGAAATCAGACCTTGCCTTGCTTGCAACCAAGGCTGCATCGGACATTTGGCCGATCCTGAGTTTCTTGAAGTGACGTGCTTGATGAATCCCTTCGTAGGGCGAGAAGGTTCTTGGAAAATCGAGCGATCCGAAACACCAAAAAAAGTCATGGTCGTTGGTGGGGGACCGGCAGGGCTACAGTTTTCATGGATAGCAGCGATGCGCGGCCACCATGTGACGTGTTACGAAAAGAAAAACACGATGGGAGGTACGTTCAGAGTGGCTGGACTTCCACCCGGTAAGCAGGACCTGGAACGAGCGATTGGATATTTGCTCACCATGTGCAAAAAACACGACGTGGTGGTCAAGATGAACGCGGAGGTGACCCCGCAAACTATCGAGAGCGAAAGCCCCGATGTCGTGGTTTTCGCTCAAGGAGGGGATCTCAGAGAGCTTCATGCACGCGGTTTAGAGAATGTCGCTTTGGTCACCGCTAATGATGTACTCGAGGGAAAGATAGTTGTTGGGAAGAGAGTATTGATAGTCGGCGGTGGGATGGTTGGAGCGGAAACAGCGGACTTTCTCATGGGATACGGGCATGCGTTGACCATCGTGGGGCGTGGTCCCGAAATTGCCAAAGACCTACCGTTTGTAAACCGAGATGTTCTGCTGGGGCGCCTGAAATCACACGGTGTCGAACTCATCACCGACACAATAGTTGCCGGGTTTACGAAGGATCGAGTAATTCTTAAACGAAAGAGTTCTGACATTGAGGAAACTATCCCAGCATTCGACTCGGTTGTCATTGCATTGGGCACGAGTCCGAATGATGCGTTAGTGAAAACTGTTCGGGGGCTTGTTGAAAGTGTTCACGTTGTGGGCGATGCCTTGAAGAGCAGGACTGCTCTTGAAGCCATTGATGAGGCGACCAAGGTCGGCTTAGCCATTTAATTCAGGAAAGCGGTTTCGCTCAGCGAGTGGAAACTTTTTATAAAAATGACAATGGAGGAATATGGAATGGCTCAGAAAATCATCGCGGTAGTGGGTGCCACCGGAAAGCAGGGCGGGGGCGTTGTGCGTGCGATTCTCAATGATGCAAGCAATGAGTTTGCGGTGCGTGCAATAACGCGGAAGCGGGATTCCGTCAGCGCTCAAGAACTTGCGAAGTTGGGTGTGGAGGTGGTCGAGGGCGATCTCGACAATCAGGCAAGCATTGAACGAGCATTCGCCGGTGCCTACGGAGCTTTCTGTCTCACCAATTTCTTTGATCACTGGTCACCGGAAAAGGAAACCGAGCAGGCTAAAACCCAGGCTCGCGCGGCAAAAGCCGCAGGGCTGAAGCATGTCGTCTGGTCTACCCTTGAAGACACGCGACAATCAATGCCCCTATCTGACGGCAGGATGCCGACGCTGATGGGCAACTACAAGGTGCCGCATTTCGATGCCAAGGGTTCGGCTGATGCCACGTTTGTCGAACTTGGCATTCCGACTACGTTTCTGCGGACTTCGTTCTACTGGGAAAACATGATCGACATGGGTCTTGGTCCTCAGCGTGGGCCGGATGGCAAGCTCGCGATTACCATGCCGATGGGGGATAAGGCGCTCCCCGGTATGGCGGTGAACGACATCGGCAAGTGCGTTAACACCCTATTCAAACTTGGGCAGGCTTACATCGGCAAAACCATCGGTATTGTCGGCGAAAAATTGACCGGAAATCAAATGGCCGCGGCACTGACCCAGGCGCTTGGAGAGTCGGTACTGTACAACGACGTGCCAGCTGACGTGTACCGCGGATTTGGCTTCCCGGGCGCGGAGGAAGTAGGCAACATGTTCCAGTTCAAGCGCGATTTTGAGCATGTTTGGAGCGGCAATCGCAATTTGGAACTGTCCAAATCGCTCAATCCGTCGATGCTGACCTTTGACGCTTGGCTTGATCGCAACAAGAGCCGCATCCCCGTTTGACAATTCTGCGGCAGCTCGCTCATTTCTTCATGCTAAGCCGCTTACGCAATGGACCGCTTGATCTTAGCAGCGGCTAGGATGGGGAGCTAATTCTGATGGGTGTATTCCGCACATTGATAAAGGCAGCGGTATTCGTCGCAGTTTTGGCCTTCGCTCGGTATGCATCGATGGATAAGGCATTTGCCTCGGATATGGTGTCGATTGATCGCGGGAGGTATGTCGTCAAGATCGCCTCCTGTAACAATTGTCATACCCCCGGCTATATCCCGATGGCGGGGAAAGTTGAGGAACGGCTGTGGCTTACCGGAAGCCCGGTGGGCTATCGGGGTGAATGGGGGACCACCTATGCAGCTAATCTCAGGCTCTACATGGAAAGGCTGTCTGAGGACCAATGGGTCACGACGGCCCGGACGATCATGACCCGGCCGCCGATGGCGTGGTTTGTCCTACAGAACATGTCAGATCACGATCTCCGCAGTATTTATCGCTATATAAGGTATCTCGGCCCGGCGGGTGAGACTGCCCCTGCTTTTCTCCCGCCGGGCCAGGAGCCGAATAATCCATATATCGTGTTCCCTCGCCAATGGTCGGATTCGGTTCAGCACGCGATGACCAGGGATTGAAGTGATGCGAACCCATGTTTTGATAACGAATCGCGTAATAGTGGGCTCGGTGTTCCAATTTTGGAACGCTAGCTTTTCGTAATCGAGTCTCGGTTGGAGAGTTGCCAAGTGTGCTTATCCCGGTTGATAAAAGCGACGATTACTGCCGCGGCATTAGTCGCCACTCAATGCGCCATTTCGAACCAAGCGCTGGCCTCGAACGAGTCGTCTATCGAGCGTGGACGGTATCTGATCGATATCGGTTCCTGTAATGACTGTCACACCGCCGGCTATATCGCGATGGCGGGGAAGACCGAGGAAAGTCAGCGGCTCAGGGGTAACCCGGTCGGTTTTCGGGGAGATTGGGGAACCACTTATGGTTCAAATCTGAGGCACTATCTGGGTCAATTGTCTGAGGATCAGTGGGTCCAAATAGCGCGCAAAATTGTGACACGGCCTCCAATGCCGTGGTTCGTTTTACACGACATGGCAGAGCAAGATCTGCGCAGCATTTATCGCTATGTCACGTATCTTGGTCCGGCAGGTAACGATGTCCCTGATTTTCTTTTGCCTAATCAGGAACCGAAGGGTCCGTATATCGATTTCCCACGACGATAACCACCCCAGACTATTTTTAATTCTGCATGTTTCTACAGACACTGACAGAGGTGGCCAGCGGGTCAGCACTCCTGCTATCCGGTCACCGTAGCGTTCAAGAAGCGGTGCGTTCATCGCAACCTCCATTTTGCGTCACAGCGCACTGCTACTTGAACCTGTTTGTTTCCCGCTTTGCCGGCTTAGGAAGGAATCTGTCCGATGAAAAATGTAACTAGCCGAAGAACGCCGCTTGGCGGGCGCCTGAGGCTAAAAGCAACGTTGCTCGGTATTTCAGCGGCGCTAAGAACTGCTTCCCAAATCAGCTCCACGGTCCGGGCTTCCATGAGCCGCCATGAGGAGATCGTCGCCCGGGACTGCATTGTAGAAATCAGGCTCAAGGATCGCAGTGTCGGCCGCTACTACGTGTTCCGCGGTGGGAGAATGAAATCCTATGCTGGATTTCATCACAACCCCGACGTCGTGATGCAGTTCAACGACGTGACAGACGCGCTCTCGGTCTTGTCCATTTCCCAGAACCGCGCCGAGCTCATCCATCTCGCGAAAAACTTCCGAATGACCGTCGACGGCAACGACCGTCTTTGCGTCTGGTTCATGCAGCTGATGAACTCGCTCGTCTCCTCGCGGTGGAAATACGGGATGCGCCAAAAGGACGGGACGATTCGATACACGACTTGCACCAATGGTGGCCCGCTCTTTGTTTACGTCAAGGACGGCAAGATCATTCGGACCACACCGATCGAATTCGATCAGACGGATGCGGCAAGTTGGACGATTCGCGCGCGCGGTCGCGAGTTCACCCCCCGACGTTGCGCGATCCCCTCCTCCTACACCTTTGCCAAGAAATCCACGGTCTATTCGGAAAACCGCGTTCTCTACCCGATGAAACGGGTCGACTTTGACCCCAACGGCGAAAGAAACCCGCAAAATCGTGGCAAGTCTGGCTACGTTAGAATCAGCTGGGACGAAGCACTCGACATTGTCAGCGGCGAAATCAAGCGAACCAAGAAGGAACACGGTCCAGGTTCGATTTATTTCACCAATATTTCGCATAATCAGTGGGGCAATTTGAATTACTGCTTCAGTGCGGCCCAGCGTTTTTCGAACTTGATCGGCGTAACACGTATGGTGATCACGCCAATCAGCTGGGAAGGCTGGTATTGGGGTGCCGAGCACCACGCGGGTAACGCGGCCCGCGTAGGCCTGCCGGGAAACTACGGCACGGTGGAAGATCTATTAAAAGAAGCGGAACTGGTGGTCTTCTGGTCGAGCGATCCCGAGTCGACAAGCGGCGTATACGCGGGTGGCGAGGGGACTCAGCGCCGCTTATGGGCCAAAGAGCTGGGGATCCAATTTGTCCATATCGACCCTCATTACAATCCAACGGCCCAATTACTCGGCGGCAAGTGGATTCCCGTGCGTCCAGGTACGGACCCTGCGTTGGCCATGGCCATCATGTATGAATGGGTCGTCAACGGGCAGTACGACAAAGACTATGTCGCAAGAAAAACCGTGGGCTTCGACGAGTGGCGCGATTACCTCCTCGGCGTAACCGATGGCGTTCCCAAGACCCCGGAATGGCAAGAGCGTGAAACCGGGGTGCCGGCCAAAGACGTTCGCTCGTTAGCCGGTTTGTGGGCCAGCAAGAAGACCTACCTTGGTGCCGGGGGGCTCGGCTCGGGGTTCGGCGGCGCATGCCGCACCGCCAATGGCGCCCGGTGGGCGTCCTGCATGGTCCTGATGATGACCATGCAGGGATGGGGCAAGCCGGGCGTCAACTTTGGCAATCTGTCTGCGGGCACACCCCTGGACATGAGTTTTTATTTCCCCGGATATGCCGACGGCGGCATCTCTGGCGACCTCGTCAACACGGCATCGGCGATTAACAATTACCTCCGGATGCCGCACATGATGACGATGAATCCGGTCAAGCAGGTCATTCTGAACAAGAACCTCCCGGAAGCCATTCTCAACGGCAAGGACTCGGCGGTTTACTGGAGCGGCATGCAGGCGGAGGACCAGTTCGCCACGCGCTATGACTATCCCGCGCCGGCACATTCGCCGATCCGGATGATCTATCGCAACGGCGGATCGTGGATGTCGACGATGCAGGAATCCGGTCGCTACGTCGAGGCGTTTCGTCATCCCTCGATTGAATTCTTCGTCAGCCAGAGCGTGTGGAAGGAAGGCGATACAAACTTCGCCGACATCATCCTGCCGGCGTGCACGTCGCTCGAGCGATGGGATATTTCCGAGTCGGCGAATTGCGCAGGTTACATCCACCACTCGATGAACGTGTTGAACCATCGCGTCATCACGCTCCAGCACAAATGCATCGAACCGCTGGGTGAGTCGAAATCCGACTACCAGATATTCTTGGCGATCCTGGAGCGCCTCGGCCTGGGCGCCATGTATTCGGAAGGGTGCTCCGATTTGGATTGGTGCAAGCGGATCTTCGATTCGTCGGACTTGCCGAACGTCATCAGCTGGAATGAATTCCTGAAGAAAGGCTATTACGTTGTTCCGCCTGGCGAGGAAATCAATCGCGATCCGGTTAGCTTCAGATGGTTCGCCGAAGGTCGGAAAAAGGATGTCCCGGAGCCGTTTCCCCTCCCCGCTCAATACAACGACGAATACAGGACTGGTTTGGAAACCCAGTCCGGAAAAATTGAATTCGTGGCGAATTCACTATTGCGCGCGTCACGAGATGGCATCGGCAAGCCGGCACTCAACTATTATGAGTCGCCCTGGGAGGGAGGGGTCGACGATGGCAATCGCACGAGATTCCCCTTGCAGATGATCTCGTCCCACTCCGTCTATAGTTTCCATACGCATTTCGATGGAAAAGAGAGCGCGGTCAATGACATTCCATACCATCGCGTCAGAGTCGATGGCTACTATTACTGGATTATCCGAATCAATGATCGAGACGCCGCCGTGCGATCCATCAAGCATCATGACTTGGTGAAAGTTTATAACGATCGGGGCGCGGTGCTTCTCGCTGCTGAAGTCAGCGCTGCCGTTGCGCCCGGGACCGTTAAGTCCTATCAGTCGAGTGCCGTCTATGACGTCGTCGAGACATCCGACGGACCCATCGACCGGGGTGGTTGTGTAAATTTGCTTACGTCTTCACGCGGATTGGAAAAGGGCACCAGAGGCATTGCGCCCAATTCGTGCCTCGTTGAGATCCAGACGTTTTCTGCCGAATTGCGTCATGCCAAGATGCATTGACCGCTTGGACGCGAGGACGCATCCATGGGCCGCGCTCGGTGCCGGGACGCGCTGCATCGGTTCGGCATCGAGCGACGGGCTCATGAGGCGAACTAACGTCTCTCGCGGTTTCTCGGCCAGACACCGCTGTACTGATTCGATCACGCGGAGGATAGCATCGTGAAAAAATTTGTAATGATCATCGACGTTGCCAAGTGCAATAACTGTAATGCATGCGTCGTGTCGGTGAAGGATGAATATGTTGGCAATGATTTCAGCGGTTATTCGGCCGCGCAGCCTAAGCTTGGCCATACATGGCTGAGGGTGGATCGGCTGTCGCGCGGCAGTGGCACGATGGTCGATTTCACCTATGTACCGACAATGTGCAACCACTGTGAAAATGCGCCCTGCGTTAAAGCGGCCGGTGATGGTTCCGTTTACCAGAGGAGCGATGGGATCGTCATCATGGATCCGGTGAAGACCAAGGGCCGGAGTGACATCGTCAAATCGTGTCCTTATGGAATGATTTCCTGGAACGATGAAAAGGAGATTCCACAGACCTGGATCTTTGACGCGCACCTGATCGACAGCGGATGGGACAAGCCACGTTGCGTGAATTCATGTCCGTCGGGTTGTTTTGAGGTCCGCCAGGTGACGGATGAGGAGTTTGCGGCGCTCGAAACGTCTCCTGCATACAGCCCCAGGAATGAAAGACTTCGCGCGACGCGACCGCGGATTCTCTATAAGAATTTCGACAAGGCCAAGACGGCTTTTGTCGGCGGCAATGTCACGACCACAAGAGACAGCAGGAAATTCAATGTCGAGGGCGCCGTGGTATCGCTTCACAAGGATAACAACCAGATCAAGGAGGCGCGGACTGACATTTTCGGGGATTTTAGGTTTGACTCGCTTCCCTACAATTCAGGCAAGTACACGGTCGCGATTGTTGATAGTGGCCGCAAGCCGGTTTTCTCGAAACACATTGATGTTGCCGCTGACTGTGTCGTTATGGATGAGATCAGCATCTAGAGCGGCGTCGATTTGGGTACAGTGAAACGAAGGTGCCGGATCCTGGCTGTAAAAAAATGCACCTTATCCGTTGTGAGGTCGGTTGCAAATCGTAGCGTCCAACGGCTCAAGCAGCCATCTGCATTGCATAGTATTGCTTCGTTCTTGGCGGCACAAACCCCGCCCAGTCGAATGGCAGTTTGATGATAGCGCCTGGCGTTCGGGCCCGGCTGTACGCTATCCGCGCTGACCACGATTGCGGCGGAGTTCGAGACTAATGATCGAGGGAAGTCTTCGCAGAATTAGGCAAGAAATGAGCAGGAATGTGCTATCTGATTTCCTGTCTCTCGAAGCAGACTGGGTTCAGCAACAAGCGGCATTGAAGGATCATCACATGATGCCGACTTGGTCAGCTTGGTTGAGGCTTGCCGGCAAAATAAATGACTAACCGGAGGATAGTGTAATGATTGGATGGCAATTAACCGGGGCCCACGCCCCATTGAAACTGGTCGAGCTTCCCGATCCTCAACCGGGGCCTGGCGAGATCGTTGTTGATCCGCATGCGACAGGTCTGTGCCATAGCGATATCGGCTATCAGGATGGCACGCTGACGGGAGCCCTCGGCTATTTGCCCATCATTCTTGGCCATGAAATAGCGGGCACGGTTTCAGCAATCGGTGCGGGTGTTGATGGCTTCCGGATCGGCGATCGCGTAGCGATCAAGGCCGGCATCGAAACGCCGGGAACGAGGTGCAATGGCGGCTTTGCCACCAAAGTCGTGTCCTCCGCAAAATTTGTGGTCAAAATCCCGGACGGACTGAGTTTCGAAAGCGCCGCAGTTGCAACCGATGCCGGCATGACGTCTTATCACGCGGTGATTATCGTTGGGCAGGTCGGGCCGGGCTCCAGGGTTGGCGTCGTTGGCCTCGGCGGCGTCGGACTGTTCGGAGCGCAAATTGCCGCTGCCGTGGGGGCCAAGGTCTATACCGCGGAACCGAATGCCGAAGCCCGTGCAGCGGCGGCAGAGTTCGAATTTGAGCGCTATGCGTCCGATGTTTCCGAATTGGCCGGATTGGAACTGGATGTGGTTGTCGATTTCGCCGGATTCGGCACGACGACCGCCGAAGCGATCAAGGCCGTCAAGCCGGGCGGCAGGGTGGTACAGGTCGGTTTAGGCCGCAGCGAGGCAACGATCTCCATCACCACGCTGGTAATCAATCAGGTGGAACTGGTCGGGTCTCTCGGCGGTACGGCAGAAGATCTCGACGCCGTTCTGAAGCTACTGTCGGCGGGCAAGATCAAGCCAATGATCTCAACGATGGCATTCAATGAAGTGCCCGACGGATTCCAGCGTCTTGAACGCGGAGAAGTTCGCGGGCGTCTTGTGGCGCTTATCAACACATAGCGACCACCGCGCGCCAAGCGGCTATTCAAGAGGATATGAGTGCATATGCAAACGATACATTCCAAATAAAAAGCAGCGAATTCGCCTATCGCTTCTTCAGTACAGGCGATGGATGTTGTCTTACCTCGCCGGCAAAAGTGAAGTCAGCCATATAACGGAATTCAAAATAAGCACGCAGGAGAAAACGATGTCTGCAGAAAATACGCGCAAGGTCATCCAACGTTTCATGGACAACGTCGAGTCCTTGAAACTCCTCGAAGCCTTCGGCATGCTCGCCGAAGACGGCACGTGGACCATCATCGGCAAGTGCCCAGCTTCGCGGACCTTCAACGGCCGCAAGGAACTCTTTGAACTGTTGCTGCCAATGCTGGGCGGCTTCAAGCAACCGCCACAGATAAGATTTTCACCACCGATCGTCGAGGGCGACCGAGCCGTCATGCTGGGTTCGGGTCGCGGTATCGGCCCCACGGGAATCGTTTACGACCAGCCCCATTACGCCTGGGTCACGCGCGTCCGCGGCGATGAAATCGTTGAAATCATCGAATTCCTGGATACCGGAGCGCTGGAAACTGCGGTGTTCGGCAAAAAGATTGTCGATGCGTGAATGCGCTTATTCGCTGCGATCAGGCAAAGACAAGTTTGGCAATTTACGGCGCAGGTTTGGTTTGCGATTTCGCTACAACCGTTTCATAACAACACATAGTGTGAGGAGCTGAATATGTATGACTTTACGCTGACGTCGGAGCAAAAGGCGTTTAAAGCAATGTGCAGGAATTTCGCGACAAAAGAATTGGCGCCTATTGTGGGCAAGGCCGATTTGGTACCGGACCCCAAAGATGCCTGGGGCGTTGTTGCACCGGTCATGAACAAAGCACTGAAGCTGGGTCTCGGAAAGGTCGGCATTCCCGAAGAGTACGGCGGCGGCGGTGCTGGAATGGTGGAAACGATGATTCTTGCCGAGGAATTCGGCGCTGTCGATTATGGTTTCGCAATGTCCTTGTGGGTGACCACCACGGCAACCCGGCTGCTCCTCAACGGAACGGAGGCGCAAAAGAAAAAATGGTGGGGCCCGACTATCGCAGACGAGACGGGGAAATACATCTGGGCCACTGTCTCGACAGAACCTCCGGGCGGCAATGAAATGATGTGCCCGCTGCCCGACACCCAAATGGGCATTCACACCTCGGCGATCCGCGATGGGAAAGGCTACCGGATTAAAGGCCAGAAATTGTTCATCACCAACGGCGGCGAAGCGGAAGTTCTGATCGTCAACGCGCGGACCCGGCCCGACTTGCCGAACGCCCAGGGGTGCAACTGGTTTTTGTTCCACAAAGACACGCCGGGGTTCTCGGTCGGGCGCTACGACAGCAAGATTGGCGGTCGCCTGTCCACCAACACCGAGCTTTTCTTCGACGACATGTGGGTCCCCGAGGAGGACATGATCGGCGAGGAAGGCAAGGGATTCTGGGTGATCGAAAGGATTTATCTGGAAAATTCGCTGACGCTGGCGGCAACATGCATCGGCGTCGCCCGTACGGCCTACAACTATGCGCTTGAACATGCGCGCAACAGAATCATCTGGGGCAAGCCGATTATCGAGTATCAAGGCACGTCAACCCGACTGGTCCAGATGAAGTTGAAAATTGAAACCTTGCGGGCTTTGTGCGAGAAGTTGGCCTGGGCACTCGATAACCCGGCGGAAGCCGAAGGGTTGGACAAGTTGACCAAACTGGCGAAGTACTACTCGGGACAAGTGGTGCATGAAGTCACCGCCGATGCCGCGTACATTTTCGGCGGATACGGCCTGATGAAGGGCATTCCGGTCGAAAAGCTGATCCGCGACGGCCTGTTGACGCGGGTTGTGGAGGGCTGCGTCGAAGCCAACGAGTGGATGACGGCACAGTACGATCTGAAGCCGATTGTGTAAGGAATGACCGTTTCTCCACCGTGCTTTCATGGTGGAGAAATAGCGTTGGATCGGAGCGCCAAAGAGGTCGCTGCAATCTTCGATTGCAGCGACTGCCCAAGAGTTACTCCCTTACCGCATGGAGCGCTTTGCCGCCTTGCCGTGCCTGGTTCGGTAGACCATGCTGCTGCTTTCCATCGCTATGCCGTGGCCGACCTTGCCGCCCATCGTCCAGCGCATCAGCGCCAGCCCGACATCGACGTTCGGGTACACCGGCCAGGGACCGCCAGCGGTGGCGGAACCGTAAAGCCGGTAGATTTTTCCCGTTTCGTCCTCGCAGTCCCATACGATGGCTGTCGGCTGATAGCCAACGCGGGTGACATGAAGCTTGCCGCCGACCAG
>JBAYTX010000064.1:0-17768 GCA_041675415.1 Rhizobium sp.
AAGCGTTTTGACGTCGATGGCTGGACTCGCCGGTTCCGCCTTGGCTTCATCGCCAAAAACGCCTGTCGCCCCCTCAAGGAGCTGGTCTTTCCACTGCTTGATCTGGTTGGCATGCACGTCGAACTGCTGGGACAATTCCACCAGCGTCTGCTCACCTCGGATGGCGGCAAGCGCCACCTTCCCCTTGAATGACGGGCTATGATTCCGGCGCGGTTGTCTCGTCATGGTATCTCCTGTTCCCGGCATCCAAGCCGAAGTCAGGCAGAAATTCCACTTATCCCCGCTGTGCAGATTCCCCGAGCCAGCTCTCAATTCAGGCTCCGTCCCGGCATCCTTCTGCGACAAAACCCCTCCATCCTGATCTCATTCGAAACACAGATCCGAAGAGGTGAGACCATGAAACGCAAGACGATCCTTACTCTTGGCGCCATCGCCGCCGTCGCAGTCATCGGCGGAGCGACCATTCCGGCCATAGCGGGTAGCGGCCCCTGGGGCATGATGGGAGGCCATGCGCCGGGCATGATGATGCAGGGCGGCGACGGTACGGGATGGGGGCCTGGCCGGATGGGCCAGCGCGCCGGCGATGGGCCGATGGGCATGAACGGCTTTGCCGAAAACCCTGTCTTCCAGTCTTTCGACGCCGACAAGGACGGCAAGGTTACGGCTGCGGAGGCAGAGGCCGGTGTATCCGCCTTGCTCGCCACCCATGATGCCGACAAGAGCGGCGCTCTGTCCGATGCGGAATTTGCCGCGCTCTTTTCCGAGGTGACCAAAGGCATGGCCGCGCGCCCCTTCGCCATGCTCGACGATGATGGCAACAAGGAATTCAGCGCCGAGGAAATCACCTATCCCGTGAAGATGATGGCCCGGATGGGTCGCTTGACAGACATCAATGCCGGAACCCCGACCAAACCGTAACCAGACAGGGGATAGCGGGTGCCGAAAGGTGCCCGCCAATCATTCAAAGGGACAGAGCCATGACACATCCCACAGGTTATTCCGGAGCGCAGATCGCGCTCCACTGGATCGTCGCCCTGCTGGTCGCCGGTCAATATATCCTCAAGGACTCCATCGCCTCTGCCTGGGATGCTATCCGGCAGGGCACGGACTATGTCTTCGACCCGCTGATCCTGGACCATGTCGCGGGCGGCGGGCTGATCCTCGTCTTTATCCTGTGGCGTCTGGCTCTGCGTCTGACGCATGGTGCGCCACCACCGCCTGAGAATGAACCCGCGCCGCTCAAGGTGCTGAGCCATGCCGCCCACTGGGCCTTTTATGCGGTGTTGGCGATCATGTCCGTCTCGGGCGCATTGGCGTGGTTCGCCGACCTGACTGTTGCCGCACAGGTCCACAACGTCTTAAAGGTCGTGCTTCTGGCGCTGATCGCGCTGCATGTGCTGGCCATTCCGTTCCACCGGATCGTGCTGAAGAACAACGTCATGATCCGCATGATCCGTTCGGCGAAGTGGGAACTCCCCTCATGAAAATTCGCACGTTAACCGCCGCACTTCTGCTGTCCGCGACGACAGCCCTTGCCCAGACGAGTCCTGGAGGTCAGTTCATGAACAACTGGGATCTCGACGGGAATGGCACCGCCACCATTGAAGAACTGCGCGAGATGCGCTCCAGTGTCTTTCTGAGTTTCGACTCGAACGAAAACGGCACTCTTGATGCCGAAGAATACGTGATGTTCGACGAGGCCCGCCAGAACGATGTCAACAACTACGAAGGGGCGCAGCGTGCCCAGATGCAGAAGGTCGCCGACCGGATGAGCCAGCCCCTCAGCGATCTGGACAAGGACGGCAAGGTGACACGCGAGGAGTTTCTTGCTGGGGCCCACACCTGGTTTGCGGAACTGGACAAGAACGCCGACGGCGGAATTACACTCCACGACTTCGCGATGTAAGCGGAGCGACTTGTTTGAAGGGCCTGATGTGAACGGCCGTAGTGAGAGGAAAGTCGCAATGTCAGGACTTGACAAAGACCAACTGCCGATTGACCTGAACCTGTCTGAACCAGGATCATCGCCCCGCCGCTGGTTTCGCAAGCGGTATCTGCTGGTCCTGCTGGTACCGGTGTTCATGTTCTCGGGCGCGGTGCTCGGATTGTATTTTCAGCCGACCGGGTTGCAGAAGTTCTACGCGCTGACAGGCCTTCAACCCGGCGGCGGCTCGGACGCACCCATTGCACTGCCGCCCGAGATCGAACTGCCGCCGAAGATGGCGGAAACCCTTTTGCCCTCCGACGTGGTGGGGTTGGCGCGGGTGATGCCGCGTGGCGACGTCTCGGTTGTAGCGGCGCCCTACGGCGCCGGGGATGCGCGTGTCGCCGAAATTCTCGTATCCGTGGGTGATCGTGTGGAGAAGGGCACCGTGCTGGCGCGGCTCGACAATCACTCCGCCCTGGCCGGGGCGGTTCTGACGGCCGAGGCAAACCTTGCCGTGCGCGAAGCAAACCTCATTCAGACCCGTGCCGCGATAGAGGCAAGCCGCGAAGAGGCACAAGCAGCACTTGATCAGGCTGTGGCCACGGCGGCGGAAGCCGCAACCACTCTGGCTCGCACAGAAGAGTTGGTTTCGCACGATGTGGGCACGCAGGCCACACTTGATGCCGCCCGCTCGGCGGCAGAGGGTGCGAAGCTTTCAGTCATACGCGCCGAGGCGACGTTGAAGCGCTATTCGGCGGTGACGCTCGACGAACAGCCCGACGTGATCGTGGCGAGCCGGAATGTGGACGCCGCCCGATCAGATCTTGCCCGTGCGCAGCTTGATCTTGCGCGCGCCGAGGTCGTGGCCCCGATCACCGGTACAATCCTCGACATCCATGTTACGCCCGGACAGCGCCCTCCTACCGACGGCATCATGGACATGGGCGACACGGATCAGATGATGGCCGAGGTGGAGATCTGGCAGGACCGCATCAGTAATGTTTTGGTCGGCCAACCGGTGGAGTTGGCCACCCCGGCACTGGGTGTCACGCTTCAGGGCCGGGTGGACAGCATCGGGCTGACCGTGGGACGGCAGGGACTAATTTCGGACGACGCGGCGGAAAACAAGGATGCGCGCGTGATCCAGGTCCTGGTGGTGCTGGACAAGGCCTCCTCTGAACTTGCCGCACGCTTCACGAATCTCGAGGTCATCGCCCGCATTGACACCACTGCGCGGGTCAATCCATGAGCTACCTGCTGCAACGCCTGTTCGGGCGGCTGCCGATCGGCTGGCTGCAATTGACCCATAACCGTACCCGCTTTGCGGCAGCACTTGCGGGCGTGGCCTTTGCCAACGTGCTGGTCTTCGTTCAGCTTGGGATCATGAATTCGATGGGTGCGGCAACATTGCGACCCTATGATTTCTTCCAGGCAGATATCATGATTTCGGCCAGCGACGCGAGCACCCTGACCGATGGCGGCAACGTGGCAAGGCAATGGCTGCTGCAGGCGATGGGGGATCCGGATGTCTCCGCGGGCATGGGTCTCTTGATCGCAAATGTTCCCTGGGACCGGGGAGAGAAGGACATCAGTCTGACGACATTTGGCGTGGACCCGGTCAAGAAAGAATTCCTCGCCACCGATATCGCAAGCGATCTGTACCTCTTGCAGGTGCAAGATGCGGCGATACTCGACCGGCTGGCCCGGGGACTGGGCAAGGATGAAGCTTCCGCGATCCGTCCGCAATCACCACTCTCCTTTGAAACGCAGGGCCGTACCGTCACCGCTTACGCCACCTTTGCCGGCGGAGGCGGGTTCGGTGGCGATGGCTATATGCTGGTCTCGGACCAGACCTTCCTGTCGCTGTTTCCGACGCGCAGTTCCACGGCACCCGACCATATTCTTTTGACCCTGCGTCCCAGCGCGCAGACTGAGGCCGTGATTACGCGCCTGAAATCCCTGATCTCCGACCCATCCCTGCGCATCCGCAGTTATGAACAAGCAGCTCAAGAGGACCTGCGATACCAGCAGACCAAGCGGCCCACGGGCATCATCTTCGGCTTCGGCGTACTGATAGGCGTTCTCGTCGGAATCGTCATCGTCTATCAGGTGCTGTCCACCGACGTTGCCGACCACCTGCGTGAATACGCAACCTTTAAGGCCATGGGGTATGGCCCGCAGTTCTTTCTCGGCATCGTCTTCGAGGAGGCGCTGGTGCTTGGGATCATGGGCTTTATTCCCGGTCTGATCGTCGGGACGACCATTTTGACGATCATGGGCAAGATAACGACCCTGCCATTGGGGATGACGCCATCGATGGCGGTGACGGTTTTCCTCGGCACCATTGTGTTTTCGGCCCTGTCCGGCGCCATCGCCACCCGTCGGCTTGCCGCTGCCGACCCTGCCGATCTATTCTAGGAGGCTGCCATGGACAGCGACACAATCGTTGAAGTACGGGCCTTGAACCACTGGTTCGGCAGCGGCGAGGTTCGGAAACAGGCGCTGTTCGACGTGAACCTGACGTTGAAACGCGGCAGCTTCACCGTACTGATGGGGCCCTCTGGGTCTGGCAAGACCACGGTCCTCACGCTGATCGGCTGCCTCCGCGCGGTACAGGATGGGTCGGTACGGCTTCTGGACCACGAACTGAACGGCGCGCCCCAGACACAGCTTGTCGCACTGCGAAGGCGTCTAGGCTTCATATTCCAGGCCCATAACCTGCATGAAAGCCTGACCGCGGCGCAGAATGTGATGATGGGGGTGCAGGTGCACGGTGGCGTGCCCGACGGCGTGGCGGAACACGCGGCCGCCCATGCGCTTGGTCTTGTCGGCCTGACGGACCGCAAGACCTACCTGCCCGCCAACTTGTCAGGTGGGCAGAAACAGCGCGTCGCCGTGGCTCGGGCCCTTGTCTCCAGCCCGGCGCTGGTGCTGGCAGACGAGCCCACCGCCGCACTGGACAAGGACAGTGCGGCCGAGGTCGTCGATCTGTTGAAACGCATGGGCGAAGCGCGGGGCACAACGACCTTGCTCGTCACCCATGACAACCGCATCCTTGACCGCGCCGACCGTATCCTGACACTGGAAGACGGCCACATTGTCAAGGACGAGGAGCGAGGCTGAATACCATGTCTTCAGACCGAGAGATCACTTTGCTCTGATACAAAACGACAGCGTCTGCTTAGCGGGTAGAACAGCCGGAAGCTGTCCGTCTCCTGTCGGCCCTCGTGCACGAACCCGCTACGCGGGAGGGCGTGCGCGGCGAGTTTCGCATGATTATCTGAGGTTCTAGGCAGGCTGTTCGTGTTGCCTGACGATGACGTTCCCTTCAACGAGAGGAACGTTCAATGGCCAGCTTTCAACACGATGCCCCGACCACGCCGCTCCGCCAGCGCATGCAGGAAGACATGCTGATGCGAGGGTTGGGATCCCACACTCGGCAGGACTACATCCGTCACGTCCGGCGCTTCGCCACGTTTCTTGGGCGTGCCCCCGACACCGCGACGGTCGAGGACATACGACGTTTCCAGTTGCATCAGCATGAGAACGGCGTAGGTCCTGCGACGATCAACAGCACGGTTTCGGCGCTACGCTTTCTGTTCATGGTAACGCTGAAGCGGCGGGATCTGGCGCGAGCGCTGGTGATAACGCGCAATCCGCGCATGCTACCTGATGTGCTCAGTATTGAGGAAGCTGCCCGCTTACTGGAGGCGGCACCTGGCATCAAATACAAGGCGGCGCTAGGCGTGGCCTATGGTGCGGGCTTGCGCGTCTCCGAGGTCGCCCATCTCAAGGTCGATGACATCGACTCCAAACGCATGCTGATCCGGGTTGAACAAGGCAAGGGACGTAAGGATCGCAATGCCATGCTTTCTCCGCAGCTCCTCGAACTGCTGCGGCTTTGGTGGCGCGAAGGAAAGCGGCGCGGCGTGATGCTGCCTCACGGCTGGCTGTTTCCGGGGCGTAGCCGCACCGATCCGATCTCCTCGCGGCAACTTCATCGCGCGGTTCAGGAAGCTGCCGATGTTGCCGGCATCCACAAGCGCGTCAGCCCGCATACCTTGAGGCACAGCTTTGCCACCCATCTTCTGGAGGATGGCACCGATATCCGTGTCATCCAGGTTCTGCTCGGTCATAGCAAGCTGGAGACGACGGCTCTCTATGCGAAGGTCTCCACCCGAACCATTCACGCGGTCGCCGGACCTCTTGATCGGCTGATGGCGCTGATGGAAGGCAAAACGCCCGACGGATGAACTATGCCTACCTCGATCGAGGTCGCCGATATCTTCCGTGCTGCAGGGCCGAACTATCGGAAAGCCCATACGGAACATCTCAGCTTGAGCCAGCTCAAGGTTATGTCGGCGGTCGAGCACTGCCGCACAGCGGCACTGGGCGGACATGTCGAGGCCTGCCAGGATTGTGGAGTGTGGCGCATCGCCTACAATTCCTGCCGCAACCGGCACTGCCCGAAGTGCCAGGGCGCCGCTGCACGCACATGGCTTGCCGAACGGGAGGCCGATCTCCTGCCTGTCGGATACTTCCACGTCGTCTTCACATTGCCAGCCGAAGTCGCCGCCATTGCCTTCCACAACAAGGCGCTGGTTTACGATCTGCTCTTTAAGGCCGCATCTGAGACGATGCTGACAATCGCTGCCGATCGCAAGCATCTCGGCGCGCGCATCGGCATCACTGCCGTCCTGCACACATGGGGATCGGCCATGACCCATCATCCCCATGTTCACATGATCGTGCCAGGTGGTGGCATCGCGCTCGATGGATCACGCTGGATATCGTCACGTGCGGCATTCCTCCTGCCGGTTCGTGTGCTCGGCAAACTATTCCGGCGCTTGTTCCTGACGCGGCTGCTCCAATTCCACGATGCCGGGCGGCTCGCCTTCTTCGGTTCGGCTGCGCCTCTGGCTGATCGCCGGGCATTTGTAAGATACCTGTCGCCAGTCCGCAGGAAGCGCTGGATCGTCTATGCCAAGCCGCCCTTTGCGGGGCCGGAAGCAGTGCTTGCCTATCTGTCGCGCTACACGCACCGGGTCGCCATCTCGAACAGTCGCCTGATCGCGTTCGACGAAACGGACGTCACCTTCCGCTACAAGGAGTACCGCCGTGACCGCTGCGATCGGCAGCAGGTCATGACGCTCGCGGTCGACGAGTTCATCCGCCGTTTCCTGCTCCATGTCTTGCCGCATGGCTTCCACCGCATCCGGCATTATGGTCTGCTCGCCGGTAGTACTCGAAAGACCAGCATCGCTCGTGCCCGCGAGCTCCTCAACGCTGTCCCGTCGCCCCCTGACGAGGTGGACGACGAACCGATCGACATCCGGCCGCCATGCCCATGCTGCGGCGGGCGCATGATCGTCATCGAGGTGTTCAAACGCTGGCGGCAGCCGCGTGGACCGCCAGACAAGGCAACAACGAACCGGGAGAGTGCGTCATGATCCGGCATGGCCGATCCATTCATATGGTCTACTCACCGCAGAGCTGGCCAACGGGGAGGTTTGTGCCAGTCCCTATGGCAAGGGCATTCAGCGGGACAAACGTGCTCTCATTCACTCCGAAAATCCGGAGAACGACACCTGCAAGCCCCACCCTCGAAGCGCCGGGACTGACAACGGTCGCTGCGATTGGCCGTCCGCTGGAAGCAACAATCCACAAAACCCCATAGCTCACCAAGTGCAGACCGCGGGTTCCTGCATGAGAGGCTTTCGTACGCCTGACGGCACCCGAAACCCTTCACCATGTCGGTCATTCCGACACGTGGTCCCTAACCCCGAACCGGACGAATGGGCCCGTCTCCGCCGCGCTCTGCCCCTCCTCGCCACCAGTCTCCCGAAAATGTGCAGCACCCTGCAGAACCTCTTGACCTTCCCCCGATGGGAAGGTGCACTGTTTCCTTGATGCCATGGCTGACGCAGATCAAGCCCGGCAGATTTGAAGGCGATAGTCCGGCACTGTCGGCGATGAGAGACGTAGATGAGTTCGTCCCGTGGGATTGAGAGATGGTTGAGAGTGGTGGCGACCGCGCTGGCGATCGTGGTGCTGCTCGTCGCTGTCCAATCGCACGCCTCAACGGACCTCTGCGCCAGATCTGCCGAACTGGCACAGGCGCACCACCACAGTCCTCACGAAGGCTCGGGCCATCAGGATAAGGATCACGGAGACTGCTGTCGCAGTGCATGTGTTGTCTGCGTGGCGCTGCTTGAGGGGATTGGGACGGTGCTGGAGGTGTTCGCCCCGACCATCACGCCCCTGTGGCGATCGAATCGCCTATCCGGGCAGGCCCCGTCGCCGGGATGGCACCCTCCTCGATCCGCTGGCTGACGATAGCGCGCATGGCGCGCGGACTTCACCAGTCAACAGCACGGTCGCGAGGCGACCGGGATCGAGAGATGTATCATGTTTAGAAGAGATTTTCTGAAGACGCTCGCCGTTGGCGCGGCCGCCTTGTCACCCTTGGCGAGTGCAGTGGCAAGAGCCGGCGCGAGTACCAGCGAGCTGGTCATCGGCAAGCGCATACTGGAGGTGAACGGCAAGCCGGCCTCCGTCTTCGGACTGACCAACCGAGCGGGCACGGCCGGGCTGGTTCTGGATGCCGACACAAGGTTCGACATTCTGTTGAACAACCGGAGCGGCGAGGAAACGCTGATCCACTGGCACGGGCTGACGCCCCCTTGGGAGATGGACGGCGTGCCCGGCAATCCGTCGACCCTGCTGCCGCCGAACGAGACGCGGGCCTACGACTTTCCGGTCGGCAGGGGCGGAACCCACTGGATGCATGCCCATACATTGCAGGAGCAGAACCTGCTCGCGGCGCCGCTGATCGTGCGCACGGCCGAGGACCGGGCTCGCGACGAACAGGAGGTCGTGGTTCTCCTGCATGACTTCTCCTACAAATCGCCAGAGGAACTGCTGGCCGGGCTCCAGTCCGGCGCGGGTGGTCGCGTCATGCCCTCGGGCCCTGGCGGCATGGCATCCATGATGAACATGCATGGCGGCCACCAGATGGGTGGCGGCGGTGCGGGATCCGGCATGCCGATGATGGCCATGCCAACCATGGATCTCAATGATATCGAGTACGATGCCTATCTCGCAAATGACCGAACGCTCGACGATCCGGAGATCATCCGCGTCGAGAGAGGCGGACGCGTTAGGCTGCGCATCATCAATGGCGCGACGGCGACCGGGTTCACGATCGATACCGGGTCGATCGAAGGCGAAATCATTGCGGTCGATGGGCAGGACGTCGTGCCGGTCCGCGGTCGCCGGTTTCCCTTGTCGATGGGCCAGCGTGCCGACATCCTGCTGAACCTGCCGGCCGAGGAAGGAGCCTTCCCCATCCTTGCGCTTCGCGAGGGCGCGGTCGAGAGGACGGGCATCGTTCTGGCGACGCCGGCGGCGCGTATCGGGAAGCTCGCAACATCGGGCGACAACAAGGGACCGGTTCTGGATCTGTCGCTGGAGCAGAGGCTGCAGAGCCTGTCGCCTCTTGCCGTGCGTCCGGCCGACCAGCGGTTCGAACTTATGCTCGCCGGCGACATGGCCACCTACCAATGGGCGATCGATACCGCGGGCCCGCTCGACATCGGCGCGGGACAGCGCATCCGGATATCGATGCGCAACATGTCGATGATGGCCCACCCCATGCATCTCCACGGCCATCATTTCCAGGTCGTGGACATCAATGGAATGGCGATCAACGGTGCGATGCGAGACACCGTTATGCTTCCGCCGATGGCACAGACTGCGATCGAATTCGACGCCGACAATCCGGGACGCTGGCCGCTGCACTGCCACCATCTCTATCACATGGCAACCGGCATGATGACCTTCGTCGACTATGGCAAGGCAGGGTGAGGAGGTTCCCATGATCGACCAACATCACACGCATCGCCAAGACCAGCACGAACATGCGCATCACCATCATGGTGACCATGTTGCGGACACGTCGACACCACCGGTCCCGACCGGCGGGAAACTGTCGAGCAAGACGATCTACACCTGCCCGATGCATCCGCAGATCCGGCAGAACGGGCCGGGCAATTGCCCGATCTGTGGCATGACCCTTGAGCCAGAGATGCCTATTGTCGCTGAGCATGGCAGCGACGAGTATGCCGACATGTCCCGGCGCTTCTGGATCGGTTTGATCCTCAGCCTTCCCGTGCTGGCGCTGGAAATGGGCGGACATCTGACGAACCTTCACGCCGTGCTGATGCCGCAGACCTCGAACTGGATCCAGCTCGCGCTCGCAACGCCCGTCGTGCTCTGGGCGGGCTGGCCGTTCTTCGAGCGTGGCTGGCGGTCGATCTTCAGTCGCCACCTCAACATGTTCACGCTTATCGCCATGGGCGTGGGGGTGGCATGGCTCTTCAGCGTCATTGCCACCCTGCTACCCGGCATATTCCCCGAGACCTTCCGTTCCGCCGAGGGAGCGGTTGCGGTCTACTTCGAGGCCGCCGCCGTCATCACGGTTCTCGTACTCTTGGGCCAGGTCCTGGAACTGCGTGCACGCGAGCAGACCGGCGGTGCCATTCGCGCGCTTCTCGACCTCGCGCCCAAGACCGCCAGGCGGGTGCGGGCCGACGGCACCGACGAGGATGTCGCCCTTGAGGCGGTCAAGGTCGGCGACATGCTGCGTGTCCGTCCGGGCGAGAAAGTGCCTGTTGACGGGGTGCTGAAAGAGGGTCGAAGCTCGGTCGACGAGTCCATGATCACGGGCGAATCCATGCCCGTGACCAAGGAGCCCGAAGCGCGACTGATAGGCGGCACCATGAACCGGACCGGCGGCTTCGTCATGGAGGCCGGCCATGTCGGCGCAGACACCATGCTCTCGCAGATCGTCAAGATGGTGGCCGAGGCACAGAGATCCCGCGCACCCATCCAGCGCCTCGCGGACCAGGTTTCCGGCTGGTTTGTTCCGGTCGTCGTCCTGATTGCCCTGGTCTCGTTCCTTCTCTGGGTATTCCTTGGTCCGGAACCGCGCTTTGCCCACGGGCTTGTCGCGGCAGTCGCAGTCCTCATCATCGCATGTCCTTGCGCACTGGGACTGGCCACGCCCATGTCGATCATGGTCGGCGTCGGAAAGGGCGCAAGCCTCGGCGTCCTCATCAAGAACGCGGAAGCGCTGGAGAGGTTCGAGAAGGTCGACACGTTGGTGCTGGACAAGACGGGCACGCTCACGGAGGGCCAACCTCGGCTCACGGCAGTCGTTCCCGCTCCCGGTTTGTCTGAAGCGGACGTGCTGAGAACCGCCGCCAGCCTGGAACGGTCGAGCGAACATCCGCTGGCACTGGCAATCGTCAATACGGCGGTCGAGAGGCGCTTGTCGCTCGGGGACGTCCAGGAATTTGACAGCCCTGTCGGAAAGGGCGTCACGGGGGTGTTCGAGGGACGAAGGGTCGTCTTGGGAAGCCATCGGATCATGGAGGAACACGCGATCGACCTGACAGCTTTCCTCTCCGAGGCCGAAAGCCTGCGCAATGACGGAGCAACCGTGATCTTCATGGCGGCCGATGGCAAGGTCGAAAGTCTGTTCGCGATCGCGGATCCGGTGAAGCAGACGACGCCGGAAACGCTGAGAACGCTGGTGGATGAAGGCATTCGCATCGTCATGCTGACGGGCGACAACCGGACGACCGCGGATGCCGTCGCCCGTCGCCTCGGGATCGCGGAAGTCGAGGCGGAGGTCCTTCCGGAAG
This sequence comes from Rhizobium sp., assembly GCA_041675415.1. Classification (GTDB taxonomy): domain Bacteria; phylum Pseudomonadota; class Alphaproteobacteria; order Rhizobiales; family Rhizobiaceae; genus Allorhizobium. The sequence continues at coordinate 11,635 of JBAYTX010000064.1, forward strand.
ACAAGAGCAAGATTGTGTCGCGCCTGAGAGGTGAAGGACGGATCGTCGCCATGGCTGGGGACGGGGTGAACGACGCGCCGGCTCTCGCTGCCGCCGACGTCGGGATCGCCATGGGTACCGGCACCGACGTCGCGATGGAAAGCGCCGGGGTGACGCTGTTGAAGGGAGACCTGATGGGTATCGTGCGGGCGCGACAGCTCAGCCGCGCCACGATGGCCAACATTCGCCAGAACCTGTTCTTCGCCTTCGTCTACAATGCCGCGGGCGTCCCCATCGCCGCCGGCCTGCTCTATCCCTCCTTTGGGATCTTGCTGTCGCCGATCATCGCCGCGGCAGCGATGGCCCTGTCGTCCGTCAGCGTGATCGGCAACGCGTTGCGCCTGAAGACGACCCGGATATGAAACACATAAACGCATCCCGCCCCGGTCAACGACCGGGGCTTCGGACTTCCATGCGTAATCTCAGAGACGCCATCACCGGCCTGAAGATTGCCCGACGCGCAAAAAGACCGGCGGCCGAACCTCGATGCGCGCCATTGCTGGCGTCGCGCTATCGACACCGGCAACGCCTGCTGCGGTCGTCCCGCGAGGGGCTATCACAATCGCGCGAGCGGGTCGGCTCTTTGCGACACAGCAAGGATCAGGCGTCGGGCGTGGTCTTCAATGGACATTATCATGATGAGGCTCAACTCCAGGACATTCAGATGACCCGACACAAGCTTATTTCCTCGGCCACCGCACTTATCCTGTTTTCCACAACGGCACCGGTATTGGCCGGCGGGAGCCATAACCACCCGGAGGAAAACGGAACGGCGGCGGCTCCCCTCTACATCGCGCGCAAGGCGACCGATCTTGTGGCGCCGATGAACTGGACTGGCCCCGAGACGATCAAGGTGAAGCTGGACACCGTCGAAGTGACGGGCAGGCTTGCCGACGGCGCGAGCTATCACTACTGGACGTTCAACAGAAAAGTCCCCGGCCCGTTCGTTCGCGCCAGAGTGGGCGATAGCATCGAGGTCGAGCTTGAGAACCTGGCCGACAGCAGTGAACGGCACAGCGTCGACTTCCATGCCGTGACAGGCCCGGGTGGCGGAGCAGTCGCGACCGACGCGGCTCCCGGCGAAACGAAAGGCTTCACCTTCAAGCCGCTGAAACCGGGGCTCTATGTCTACCACTGCGCGGTGCCCCTTGCCGCGCAGCACATTGCCAACGGCATGTACGGCCTGATCCTCGTCGAGCCCGAGCAGGGCCTTCCGCCCGTCGACCGGGAATTCTACGTCATGCAGGGCGAGATCTACACCTCGCAGCCCTTCGGCACGAAGGGCAAGCTGACCGAGAGCCTGGACAGGCTCCTGGAGGAAAAGCCCGAATATTATGTGTTCAACGGCGCGGCCAATGCGCTGACCGGCGACAACGCGCTGACGGCCAAGGTCGGCGAAACGGTTCGCATCTATTTCGGCGTCGGCGGCCCCAACAAGACGTCGAGCTTTCATGTGATCGGCGAGATCTTCGACAAAGCCTACCAACTGGCATCCCTGACGAGCGAGCCGCTGAGCGATGTGCAGACGATTTCCGTGCTGCCGGGCGGGGCAGCCGTGGTCGACCTGACCCTCGAGGTTCCTGGCGAATACGTGCTTGTCGACCATGCCCTGTCGCGGGCAGCGCGAGGGCTGGTCGGCAAGCTCGTGGTCGAAGGGCAGCAAGAGACGAGGTTATTCGACGGCGCTTCGATCAAGAGCACCGAAGAGGAACACCACGTGTCACTTGGCACTTAACCGTGAGAATGCGGCCGCATTGATCCGTGTTGGCAGTTAATCTGAGAATCTGCCCTGGGAAGATTCTCAGATTAACTGCAATTGAGATGACGCGGTTGGCCGGCAGGAACTGTTTATGATCTCTTCGATGGCACCGCTGAAGCGCGCCTTGTTCTCACCTCTCATTTGGCCGTGGAGCATTTGGAGCATCTCTGGCCCTGAACGCTCAACGATAGCTATCCCGGCCAGCAGAGCCGGAAGCAGACTGGGCAAAGGAGCCGTCGGCCGCAGCGCGCTGCGGTCTGCGAGTGGAGGTGGCGGCGTTCGCTGGCTTGACCTGCTTTGCCTTGCTTGTCCGAGCGACTGGCCTTTTCGGTCGTTCGTCATCAGCAGCGGGCGTGGCGCCGAGCCATCGGATGATCGCGTCCAGGCCGAGGCGGAGTTGCTTCTTCAACTCTGCGGTCAGTTCGTCTTCGATCCCGCAGGCGTGCGCAATCGTCGTCCAGTCGATGCGGCCATTCAAGATCGGCGGCGGCTTGCGATATATGATCAGGCTGATGAGATAAGGGAGGACATTTTCCACCACCCGCTTCGGTGCGATCGGCGCGATACGCACCTCGCAAAATTCCGAGATTTTTCGCTGAAAATGACGTGATGAAAGATCTTGTTTGGGCATGCTCACTCCATTTCTCTGAGGCCTTGGTGCCGAGGGCGAGCGGGAATAGGAGGCAACCTTTAATAAAACATGTATCGGTAGAGAGACAATTTCGCCGTGGTGCTCGCCCTGGAGGAGTCGCTTGAAGAAAAGACCCGCAGACAGATCAATTCTGCACATATGATCCTTTCACATATCATTTCTCTTGACTAAATACGTAGGGTAAAGATACGAATACATATCATCCTACAGGAAATGATAGGTTTGGAGATCAATGAGGACTGTGTCAGATGCGCTGCTGGAAATCGGTCGGCTGTTGAAGACTGCACGCAAGGGCCAGGGGCTCACGCAAGAGCAGGTCGCCGACATGGCGGGACTGTCGCGTCCTCGGTATCGCGAGATCGAGACGGGGAGCGCTGCGGCCCGCACAACGACCCTGATCAACATTGCTCGCGCGCTAGGTCTCGAACTGATGCTCATCCCGCAGGCGATGGTCCCAGCAATCGACGCCTTGCTGCAGCCGCATGATGATGACGATGATTTGCCCGCCTTTGTCGCGAGCCCCGGGGGCGACGCCGATGCCTGAGACGATTTTCAACCCAAAGTCGGTCTTATCGCTGGAGGTACTGCTGAACGATCTGAAAGTGGGCACGATTGTCAGGACGCCCGGTGATTTCAACGCGTTCAGCTTTGAAGATAGCTATCGTGCCACGGTTGGCTTCCCTGTGCTGAGCCTGTCATTCCGCGCGGCAACAGGCGGACTGCGTAAGGATCCAAAACCTGTAGCCAGGGCTCTGCCTGCGTTTTTTGCCAATCTTCTTCCTGAGGACAAGTTGCGCGAGGCGATGGAGAAGCACCACGCAGGCAGTGTTCGCGCCGGAAACGACTTTGATCTGCTGGTTGCACTCGGGTCGGATCTGCCGGGTGCCGTCCGCGTTGTGCCAAGCGAAGGAATGGTGGCTCAGGCCGACGATCAGTCAGCCCTCAAAACGAAAGCGCGTTTTTCGCTCGCCGGCGTACAATTGAAGCTTTCCGTCATCAAGAACACGGGCAAGGGTGGTGGCCTCACGATACCGCTGGGGGATGAGCAGGGGTCTTATATAGCCAAGTTTCCATCGACGTCGTTCCCCGGCGTCTCGGAAAACGAATATGCAATTCTCGCTTTGGCCGAAGCTATCGGCATGGACGTGCCGGAACGAGAGCTAGTCGAGCAATCGGAGTTCGAAGGGATTCCGCGGGAATTCAAGACGCTATCGGACGGTCAGGTACTGCTCGTCCAACGCTTTGACCGTGGCACCGGTGGCGAGCGGATCCATATCGAGGATTTTGCTCAGGTGTTTGGCGTCTACCCCTCGCGTAAATATGGGGGAGCTGCCTATCACGATATCGCCGCCGCACTCGGCATTGCCGTCTCTTCTGCGGCGGCGCTTGAATTCGTCCGCCGGCTGGCTTTGGCCGCAATTACCGGCAATGGCGACATGCATCTGAAGAACTGGTCGCTGATCTATCGTGGTGCGGGTGATCGGCCAGCACTCGCTCCGGTCTACGACGTGCTCTCGTCGGTCCCTTACATTCCGACCGATGCCATGGCTCTGTCTCTTGCAGGCGAGCGCTCGTTCAAGGCGATGAATGCGCAGGGATGGAAGACCTTTGCCAATCGTGCACGTCTGCCGGAAGCTGCCGTGCTTAAAACCGTCACCGAAACAGTTGAACGCGTCAACCAGTTCTGGTGGTCTCTGCCAGAGCGCGAGGTCGTTCCCCAAAAGGTGCTCGAGCGGATTGATGCGCATGTCCAACTGATGACGCCGATCCTCGGCACTTGCGCGGATTAGGCATTGGTACCTTCCCGCGAGGCGTTCGCAACCGTTCGCAGTTCCGAGCTGGAGAAATGCCTAGCGGGTCGACGTTTCAGATCCGTTCAAGAGCTTGAGAACTATCTTTCGCATTTTCGCTTGGCGCTGCTGGGATGCAGTCCACTGGACGCACTCGCTTACAGCCTCTTTGGCCATTTCTGAGAAGCGTGCATCACGGTAATGATTTCAATGTCCTGGCGAACCCGATAAGGGATGATGTAAGGGATGTCGGACAATACGATTTCGCGCGTACCTGCGATGCGACCGATGCGTCCAGCTGCCGGCAGCTCTACCAGCATGTCGACGGAGGCTACAAGACGGGCAATGACCCGTGCAGCAGCACCGGGGTCGTCATGCTCGATGTACGCACCGATTTCGTCAAGCCGCCGCAACGCCCGCACGGTCCAGCGGATGCGCCTCTGCTTCATGAACCAGAAGTCGCCTTGACGTATTTGCCGACCACGCGTGCCACGTCGTCGTCACTTGCGAATTCGCCGCGGTCCGCCTCGGCAATTCCGGCTTCAATTTCCGCAAGCTGCCATTCTTCGCGTGATACGAAGTCTTCAATGGCCTGTGCGGCCATGTAGGAGCGGGAACGGTCGAGCTTTTGAGCGAGCTGGTTCAGACGGTCGGCAACGTCGTCCGGGACGCGGATCGTGAATGCTGTCATGGAGAGCCCCTTTCAGTTCACCTTGAATATAACTGAACCACGTTGGTTCATCAAGGTTCAAAGGAGTCTTCTTTCGGGGTCCCTACCGTGTCCGACGGTTCAGCTTGGCCGATCGGACGCCCGCGTTACCGATTTCCTCGTGCTGGACCCACGAAAGAGCGATGATCGTAACGCTGATGACTACCGCCTGACCTTCGTTGGAACGTTTCGTTAGATGGGTGCAAACGTCATCCGAGCGCTCACCCGCACAGAACCTGGGTCGGGCGGTTCGTATCCGTTTTTATCCCCTTATATCAGATTCGGTCGGTCCAGAACTCGTTCCCGGCAGAAGTTGAGAAGAATTCTAAACTAAAACAAAGGGATGCCACCGCGTCTTTGACACCGATTTCTATCCGCGTTTTGAAGGATGGCTCATCGCAACGCATCGTGTCTGCGCAATGGAACCAGCGCATCAGCCAGCAATGACAAGACATTCGCATGCCGGCCCAGGGAGCGGCCATCGCCAAAATGGCGTTCGTGACGCTGCTTATCGGTGTTAGCGTAAAACCACCATCTCTTTGGTTTCCGCCGCCGCCTTTTATGGCTAGTTCTTCAAGAGCTCAGCCGCATCGGTTTCGAGAGCCTTCGCCAGCCGCTGAACTACGTCAAGTGTCGGGCTGTACACACCGCGTTCCAGAGAGCTCACATATGTCCGATCGATATCCGCAAGGTGAGCAAGTTCCTCCTGCGACAGTCCTTTCGACTGTCTTATGAGGCGCAGATTTTTGGCAAAGACCTCGCGAATTTCCATAAGCGTGAGGAAATCGGCTTGTAGAGTATTCATCCACGGAGTATTCTCTACAAACGCAAATGCATAAACCACTTTGCAGTTGTATGCGAAGTGGGTGCCGCTATTAATCAGCAGGATTTGCCATGGAAATCCGCCAGCTTTCCTACTTCGTGGCTGTTGCCGAGGAGCTGCACTTCGGACGGGCAGCCATGCGGGTCAACATTGCCCAGCCGGCGCTCAGCACGCAGGTGCAGGCGCTGGAGAAGTTCTTAGGCGTTCAGCTGCTGTTGCGCTCGACGCGGCGCGTGGAGCTGACCAGGGCAGGGGAGGTGTTCTACGATCGCTGTGTCAGAATGCTGAGCGATCTGGAGCTCTCGGCCGAGATGGCGCGCTCGGTTGCCGGCAAGACGGTGCGCGAGATCCGGATCGGCACC
>JBAYTX010000065.1:0-17766 GCA_041675415.1 Rhizobium sp.
CGGGAAGTCCCGGCGCTCACATATAACGCGGGGTGGAGCAGCCCGGTAGCTCGTCAGGCTCATAACCTGAAGGCCGCAGGTTCAAATCCTGCCCCCGCAACCACTGAGACTTGTAAGTTCTCCCACTCGGGAAACCGAACCAAAAGCTCCTCGGCATAGGCCTCGAGGAGCTTTTTGCGTTTCGAGGACTTGACCCGAGCCCCCTGAACTTCCGGCCTGAGACCCAATTTCCCTCCAGTTTTCGGGAAAGCCTCGGGTTTCTTTGCCCTGGGACCTCACCTTGGAGCGCCGGAAGCTGTAGTTTTCTGGCTCTGATCCCGATGGCTGGCTGGTTGCTCCATCCGGATTATGCAAGGCAATCGGGACGTTGTATCCGATCGCTTTGTGAGGACGTTCCTCGTTGTAGGATCGCCGCCAAGGCTCCAACTTTTCGCGCGAATCCGCATGGGGCAGGAACCAGTGGGGGGCCAGTCCGGTGAGGCCTCAGCATGCAGCGACGCCACACCTCCGTCATGTGCCCTCACGAGTGCCAGACAGCCGACGGGAACAGGCGGTACAGTGAACTGACAGAATGCGAGGTTAGAGCTCGTGAGCTGTCGCAAATCTTCCGAAACCGGCTGCAATAAGCAGGGGGGCAGAAAGTGGTCTTCGCGACCTATTTTCATGCGCGATCAAGCAACGGTTTGAGGAAGGGACCGGAGAGGAGAGCTTCGGTATCGAAACGATGATGCGCGATGTAGCCGCTGGATGGAATGTCGCCGCGCTGGAGTAATGACAGCAAGGTGGCAGCGTAGCCCGTTGCGGCCGATGTCAGCGCGTTGAACGGCCTGTTTTTCTCGTCTGGTGAAAAACGATAGCAGACTGTACGTTCCGTAGGCTGGCGACCTCGGCTGCCGCGAGCGGTCACCATCAGCAGCAAGATGTCGTCCTCGATCACCGGCAGGCCATTGTAGAGCAGCGACCGCAGCATGTCACGGCGAGTGCGAAGGCCAAGGTCATCCATGAGGAAGCGCATATGATCGAGGTGACCCGGATAACGGATTGTCTTGAACGTGACATTCTTCGGCGCGAACTCGGAAAAGATCGAGAGATCCTCGATTCCACCGGACGTGATGAAGTCCTCATAGTTTACGCCATCTATGCTTAGCTTCCCATGGTCTTCAAGGGGGGGCAATGTGACCAGACGGCCGTCCCGTATCGCGGCGCTCGGTCGCGTGTATTCGTCTATCAGGCCATCGACATTCCAGATCTGACCATAGCCGAGCCGGTTGGTAGGATAGCGCGGGACTGCGCCCACCCGAATCGTGAGATCCGTCACCCCACAGGTTGCATCCAGCAGACCGCAGGCGACGTTGCCGATTAGTCCAGGCGAGACGCCGCATCCGTTGAATATGGCGCGTCGCGTGGACAACTCCCCTAGTATTTCCCGCGTTTCCTTCCGCGCGCAACAGAAGTCCAGGTAGTGGACCCTTGCTCTCGCCGCCGCCTGAGCGATTTCTGTAACCGCCGTTTCAGCTACGGCCGCCACTGCGACATCCCGTCCCGACAGGAGTGCCTGCAATTCTTCAGGATGGCGGAAAGTGCGCAACGTCGCGTTGATATGCATCGCACGAAGTTGATTCAGCGCTTCGTCGGAACGATCAATAACCTCTAAGGAGAAGTCCGGATTTTCCGACAAGGTTACGGCCAACGCCGTACCGATCTTGCCGGCGCCGAATATGCTGACCTTCAGTTTGTCCATGATGCTCAGCCCTTGAACCGTGCGACAAAGCCCTGCAGTCGCGGGTTCTGCGGATTGAGGATCACGTCCTCGGCGGTGCCGGTCTCGGCGATCACGCCCTGGTCGAGGAACAGGACACGGCTCGCGACATCTGCGGCAAAGGCCATCTCATGGGTGACGATTGCCATCGTCATGCCTTTCTCCGCCAGACCGCGTATGACGGCGAGAACCTCCCCCACCAGCTCGGGATCGAGTGCGCTGGTCACCTCGTCGAGCAGCAGCACTTCGGGTTCCATGGCCAGAGCCCGGGCGATAGCCACGCGCTGCTTCTGGCCACCGGACAGATGGTTGGGATAGGCGGCATGCTTTTCCGCAAGTCCCACCTGGGCCAGCAGGTCCATGGCCAGTTCTTCCGCCTCGCGCTTCGGCCGATTGCAGACCACGATCGGACCTTCCGTCACGTTCTGCAGCACCGTCTTGTGCGGGAAAAGATTGAAGTGCTGGAACACCATGCCGACATGCCGGCGCAGCGTGCCAATGCCGATCTCGTCTCCCTTGTCGCGAAACCGTTCGCCGACCGCTTTCTGGCGAAAGCGGATCGTGCCGCCGGTCGGAATTTCCATCATGTTGAGGCAGCGGATGAAGGTCGACTTGCCCGACCCGGAAGGGCCGATCAGTGCGACGACCTCGCCGCGCTCGAGGCTGAGATCGAGGCCCTTGAGGACTTCAAGCGTGCCGTAGCTCTTGCGCAGAGCGGAAGCTTCGATCACGGGTGCCTTGGGTGTGGAGTTCTGTGTCATGTCCGTGCTTCCGTTCCGTTAATCGCTGACCCTGAGGCGTCGTTCGATCCAGTCCGCAGCCTGGGTGAGCGGCAGAAGCATGGCGATGTAGAGGCCGGCCATGAGGGTGTAGGATTCGAGCGGCCGGTAGGTCTGGCCGTTCACCACCGCCGCCATGTAGGCGAGATCGGCGACCGAGATGACCGAGACCAGCGAAGTGTTCTTGAACTGGATGACCGACTGGTTGATGAAGGATGGAAGCACTCGCTTCATCGCCTGCGGCAGGATGATCCGTTTCATCGACTGCCACGGGCTCATGCCGATCGCGGCCGCCGCCTCGCGCTGTCCCCTGTCGATCGACACGATCCCGCCGCGAAAAATTTCCGCGTAGAAGGCGCCGACATAGAGCGACAACGTCAGCATGGCCGCGATGCGATTGTCGATCGAGGTGCCGACCAGCAACGGAAACGCATAGTAGAACCACAGAAGCTGGACCAGCAGAGGCGTGCAGCGGAAGATTTCCTGGTAGACCCGCGCGATGCCCGACAGGATCTTCCAGCCGGACAGTCTCGCCGCGCAGGTGAGGAAGCCGATCAGGACGCCGAAGAAGATCGAGCCGAACGTGTAGAGCACGGTGATCCACAGACCCCAGAGAAAGAGGTCCCAGTATTGCCATACGGAATGGAAGTCCCAGCTGTAGTTCATCGGCCAGCTCCCGCGATTCTCGCCGCCTGGCAAGACGGGTGATGCCTGCACCGGGGACACCGGTCTTCGTCAGTCCTGTTTGTCATTCTTGTTCCCCTGGTCTCGCGTCGGCTTCCGGATGAGGCCAGAAGCCGACGATTGATAGTCCTACGTCCGTTCGCCACGGACAATGCAAAGCTGATGTCGCTGCTTAGCGCATTTCTTGGAAGGCGGCAGACGCCGAGGCAAAGCGCCCGAGGATGCCGGCGAGCTTTTCTCGGTTGGCAGTCGAAACCGGAACCATGGGCAGGCGCATTTCCGGCCCGGCAAGGTTGGAGAGCGCCAGCGCCGCCTTGACCGGCCCCGGATTGGATTCGATAAACATGCCGTCGGTCAGTTCGGCAATAAGCTCGTGCAGGGCCAGCGCCCGCGCCGTGTCGCCGGTCTTCCAGGCTTCGACCAGTTGCACCATCTCGCGCGGCGCGACATTGGCAACGACGCTGGTGACGCCGACGGCGCCGAGCGACAGGAAGGGCAGGGTAAGCCCGTCATCGCCGGAATGAATGATCAGTCGGTCACCGCAGGCGGCGCGCAACTGGGTGACGCGGGCGGCCGATCCGCCTGCTTCCTTGATCGCGACGATGTTGTCGTGCTTTTCCATGAGGACTGCGCAGGTCTCGGGCGCAATCTCCACGCCGCAGCGTCCGGGAACCGAATAGAGCATGACCGGCAGCGAGGTCGCCTCGGCCGCCGCGCTGTAATGCGCGACGAGGCCCGCCTGGGTCGGCTTGTTGTAGTAGGGGGTCACGATGAGCACGGCGTCGGCGCCGGCCTCTTCGGCGCGCTTCACCTTGTCGACCGTCTTTTTCGTGTCGTTGGCGCCGGCACCGGCCATGACGAGCGCGCGGCCGGCCACAAGCTTGACGGTCCGGGCGATCAGCGCGTCGGCCTCCTCGTCGGAAAGGGTCGCCGCTTCACCGGTCGTTCCAACCGGAACAAGGCCGGCGACCCCGGCTTCGATCTGGCGCTCGACCAGTGCGTCGTAGGCCTGAAGGTCGACAGCGCCGTCCTTGAAAGGGGTGATGAGGGCGGTAAAGACGCCGTTGAAGCGGTTGCGAAGGTCCAGCATGGTCATGTTCCTCTCTAATATCATCAGTTGTTCAGGCTGTCCGCCAGGCTGTAGTGGCCGGCGGGACGTGGCGTGGAAACCAGCCATTGCGCTGCGGCGATTGCCCCTTCGGCGTAGGCTGCGAGCGTATGGACGCGGTAGGTGAACACTGCCTCGGCCGTGCCCATGTCGAAGCGGATCTCGTTGACACCAACCGTGTCGCCCTCGCGGTTGACGACGATGGACGGTTCTGGTGCGGCAAAACCCATGGCGCGGCTGCGCGCTTCGAACACCTGGCGGGCCAGAAGACGCGAGGTGCCGGACGGTTCTGCCTTCTTGCGGGCATGGTAGATTTCGCCGACAGCCGCGTCGGCATCCGGCATGCGCCGGGCAAAATCGACGGCTGCCTGCCGGAATGCCTCGAACCCATGGGCAAAATTGGCGCTGACCAGCAGGGGGCGATACTGACTAAACGCGGTCAGCCGCTCTTGCTCCTCAAACGTGAAGCCCGTGGTTCCGATCACCATCGGGATGGCCTTGGTGTCGATCTCTTCCTGTAAGGCGAGGCTTGCGGCCGGCGTGGAGAAATCGATCATCACATCGCAATGGCTCTTCATCGCCGCATCCGCCGGACGGTACTCGATGCTCCCGCCGGCGACGGGCGTGCCGGCAAGCTTCGAGCCGGGAGAGACCAGGGCTGCTGCCAGTTCCAGTCCCGGATTGGCGAGGATGAGTTCGACGAGCCGGGTTCCGACCCGGCCCGATGCTCCCATGATGGCAATGCGCATGGCAGGGCTCCTCAGTCGATCACGACCTTCGGCTCCGACATTTCGCGCAGCGCGATGCGGACACCCTCGCGGCCAAGGCCGGAGCGCTTGACCCCGCCGAACGGCACATGCTCGGCGCGGAAATCCGGTCCTTCGTTGATCATCACGCCGCCAACGACGAGGTCGCGCGAGAAGGTCTTGATCAGCGCGTGATCGTTGGTGAAGACGCCGGCCTGCAGGCCATAGGCGCCGGCATTGACCTCGGCGATCGCCGCGCGCGGATCGGTGAAGCTGCGGATCGCGATGATCGGGCCGAAGGTCTCGTCGGCGATGACAGGTGCATCGACGGCGACCTCCGAAATGACGGTCGGTGCAAAGACGGTGCCGTCATGGGTGCCACCCGTCAGCAGCTTGCCGCCATGGCCGGAAATGCTGGCATTGACGCGTTCGGCCACAGCCCTGGCGGCGGCGAGGTCGATGACCGTTCCCATGTCGGTATCGTCCTTCGACGGATCGCCGAATTCGACGGCGTCGACGGCAGCCAGCAGCTTCTCGGTGAATGCCTTCTCGATGGCCCGGTGCAGGTAGAGCTTCTTGACGGCGGCGCAGCTTTGGCCGGCGATCTCGAAGCGATGGCCGATGGTCGTGGCGACCGCTTTGTCGAGATCGGCATCGGGCAGCACGAACAGCGGGTCGTTGCCGCCAAGTTCCATCAGGCAACGAATGAGCCCGCTGGCATTCTTCAGCGCGAGCCCCGCTCCCGGCCCGCCGGTAAACGACAGAAGATCGATTGGCGAGCGGGCGAGCGACAGAGCGGCCTCCGCCGCGCCGTGCACGATCTGGAACAGGTCGGCGGGCCAGCCGGCCTTCAGCGCCAGTTCGCGCAAACGCGCGGCGGCAAGCGGCGCCTTGGGAGACGGCTTGGCGACCACGGCATTGCCGGCGGCAATCGCCGGGCCCAGCTTGTGGCAGAGCAGGTTGAGCGGGTAGTTGAACGGCGTGATCGCCCCGACGACGCCGACCGGCTCGTAGGTGATCGTCGCCAGGCGGTCCGCGCCGCCTTCGACGATCGCGCAGTGCAGCGCCTCGCCGTCAAGGAAGGTCGCGGCATCGCCCGAAAGCTTCAGCGTGTTCTGCGCCCGGCGCACCTCGTTGCGCGCCTCGCGGATGGTCTTGCCCATCTCGCTGGAAATGATCCGGGCGAGGTTTTCCGCATCTGCAGCGATTTCGGCTGCCAACGCATTGAGCATGGCGCGGCGCACGGCCGGGGTCGAGCGGCGAAAGTCGTGCTGTGCCGCCTTGGCGCGGATCACGGCTGCAGTGATCTCGGCCGTCGAGCTCACGGCGATCTCGCCGACCGCTGTGCCGTCGAAGGGGTTGCGGACCAGGATCGCGTTGCTCGTCTCCGGGGCCAGTCGCTGCGCTTGCGTCATCTCGGTAAACCTCGTCATTCGTTTTCAGTGTTCTGGGAAGTGGCGCCGGTCAGCGCCGCGATGGATATCGGCCGAACCGGCCAGCGGCGGCCGGTGAGGTCCTCGCTCGACGGTGTGGGGGCGTCCGGATTGATTTCGGCCATCAGCGCTGCGGTGTTGGCAGCACAGAACCGGCCCTGGCAGGCGCCCATGGCAAAACGGCCGTTGTGCTTAATTTCCCGACCCGTCAGCCGATCGGCGCGGTCGCAGAGCCGGCGCAAGTCGCCGACCGTCTTGCCTTCGCAGCGGCAGAGGATCGTCTCATCGGGCAACTGACCGAGCGGCGGTCGCGGATCGACCGGCGCAAACAGCGCGGCCAAGGTCGTCTGCGCCAGGCGGGCGCGCTCGATCGTCCGGTCGAGCTCTGCGCAGTCGCGGTTCCCCGACAGGATATCCACGACCGCGCGGCCCACCCGCCGTCCGTCAGCCTCGGCGGCGAATGCGCCGAGCGCCTCTCGACAATCCCCGGCACGCAGGATCAACGGACCGGTCATGGATTCCATGGTCTCCTTCGGCAGACCGAAATCGTTGGGGCGGATACCGTCGTGGAGCGAGATGCGATCGACTGTGACCCGTTCTACGCTGCCATCGTGCCGCCTAAGGGTCGCGCGAAGGCTCTCGCCCTCCTTTTCGATCGCCTCGACATGCGTGCCACGCATCCAGGGAATGCGGCGCAGGTAGATTTCCGATAGATAGCCGGCTGCTTCGCGCAACAGGGCGGCGTGGCCGAGCATAGCAAACCCTGGTCCGATCTGCCGCATTGGATCGCCAGCCTCGACGATCGCCACCGGCGGATTGCCGAGCCGTGCCATTTGCGCTGCCACCGCGATCAAAAGCGGCCCGCTGCCGGCCAACAGAACGCGACCTTGCGGAGCAAGTCCGGTCTCCTTCATCATCACCTGCAACCCGCCGGCAGTCGAAACCCCGGCCATCTGCCAGCCGGGCCGCGGATAGATCTTTTCGACCGCGCCGGTCGCGAGAATGACAGCCTTGGGGGCCAATTGTTCGACCCGCTCGGTCCGGCGGTTCTCGATCAGCACCCGCCCGTCGCCGTCAACGCCGACGAAGACCGAAGCATGACGCACCGGGATGCGCGCCGCCGCAAAGGCTTGCGCGAGGGCTTGCCAGCGGGCCTTGGGGCCGGCCGCCTGGTGGATCGGATGGACGCCTTCGATCGGTTGACGATGGATGGCGCCACCGAGGCTCTCTCGTTGCTCGATGATCTCGACGACGTAGCCGGAACGTGCAATTTCGGTCGCTGCTGAAAGTCCGGCCGGACCGCCACCGATGACGATGACATTGGGCTCAATCATGGCTGGCCCTCCAGCGCTTCGACCTTCATTCCAGCCCTTGCCGGGGTGATGCATGCTTCCCGCACGACACCGTCGACCCGTAGCAGGCAGCATTGGCAGGCGCCGATGCCGCAGAAATAGCGCGTTTCCTGGCCGAGCGCGTCAGGACCAAAGGTCAGTATGCCGGCGGCCTCCAGCGCTGCCGCGAGGCTTTCTCCAGCGCGAAACGGAATGCTCCGCCCCCTCCAGTCGAAGGTCTGCGCGCTCATGCAGCCACTCCTTGGCCGGCGAAGCGCGCCGGATCGAAGGATGAAAGATCAAGATCCGGCTCCTCGCCGCAGATCAGTTGGACGATCGACTTGCCGGTCACCGGGCCGAGACAGATCCCGTCGCCCTCGAAGCCGGTCGCGACAAAGCCGTTTTCCAGGCCGCCAATCCGACCGACCAAAGGAAGCCCGTCGATGACCGCGGTGCGCACTCCGGCGAAGGTCCGCAGCAGCCTGACGCCGGCAAGGCCCGGAACAAGGGCAACGGCATCGCTGAGAATGCGCGCGACTGCATCGATGTCATTGGTCTCGCGCTTGCCGAAATCCTCGCGTGTGCCGCCGATCAGGAACTGGCCGGTGACGAGCGGGTCGATCACCAGTCCAAGTCCGCGCGGCGGCGGTGCGTCACCCACCTTCTGGCTGCCCTTGCTGAGCAGATAGCGGCCGGACATGATCGCGCCGGGCATGGAGGCATTGAGTGCCGCCGCCCGTTCGGTCACCAGCAACTGGCCCTTGCGCGGCGTCAGCACGCCCGAAAGCCCGAGCAGGTCGGCCGAACCGGTGCCGGCGGTAATCACCACCGCGTCCGCGGTGAGTTCACCGCGGTTTGTCGCGAGACCGGTGATCCGCCTGTTTCCCTCGTCGAACCTGAGGCCCTCGACCCGCGTATCCCGGTCGACGGAAATGCCGGATGCCGTCAGCAGTCGGTGGACGATCTGGTAGCCGATCGCGTGTCCCTCGCCATGCACCTCGACCGCCATCTTCGCTTCCGGCGAGAGGGCAGGGAAGTTCCGGCGCAGGTCGGCCTGGGACAGGGTTTCGGCCCTGACGCCGGCGCTGGCGAGAGCTTCCGAATGGGCGATCAGGATGGCGCATTCCTCGTCCGACGCCGCAACGATGAAGGTCGAGCGACGCTTGAAGGCGCCGGCAAACAATCCCGCGTCTGCCAGCTCGCCGTAGAGCCGGACCCCCTTGAGGGCTGCCGTCATCATTGGGCCCGGCCGTTTGCTGGCGACCGAAACGGCGCCATCGGCGGCACCCGTCGCCTCGGCGGCCGGGGCAGAAGCGTCGAGAAGTCGGACCGCAACGCCGCGCTCGGTCAGGAAATAGGCGGTGGCCGCTCCGACGATGCCAGAGCCGACGACGATAACGCTGGACGGGGGGCGGGGTTGCATGGGTTCGTGGCCGGCCTTGTTGGTTGTGGACCAATATTGGCGGCGGCAGGGCTTGACCGTCGATACAAGATGACGGCCTTGCTTGTTCACGAAATTTGTATCCGCTACAAAGTCGCTACCCCTTAACAGAGAAGGAGGGGGACAGACTTCATGGCCAAGATCAGCCTCACACTCATCCAGACTTTCTACCAGGTGGCTCGCCACGGATCCTTTTCCGGCGCGGCACGCGATCTGAACCTGAGCTACCAGTCGGCGGCCAATCATGTGCGCCGGCTGGAGCAGATCCTGCAGGGAAAGTTGATCGATTCCGAGCAGGGGGCCAAGCGCATCTCGCTCACCCCGCGCGGGCGGGCGCTCTACAGCCTGCTCCATCCCGAGCTGGACATCATGCTGGAACGGCTGACCAAGCTGATCGAAAACCAGCGCTCGTCGTTGCGCGTCGGCATGCCGCAGGCGATCTTTTTCTACCTGTTCCCCCGGGTTCTCTCACGTTTCCGCGAAGCCTTTCCTGAGATGGAGTTCGCCGTCTACGAGCGCGATACGGTGCTCGCAGAACTGGTCAAGAACGGCAGTCTCGACGTCTGCATTTCGGAACGCTATTTCGGCGATCCCGTCGTGCCGCAGCGACTGCTCGGCAGCTACCGGCTGAGCCTTGTCTACCCCAAAGACTGGGGCGAGCCGCCCGACCAGCAGGACATTCCCCGCTGGGCCGAGGGCCGTTCCTTCATCACCTACGAGCCCGGCCAGACACTGCGCAACCTGGCCGTCGACTTCCTTGGCCGCGACGGCGCGATCATACAGCCGGCTGTCTCCACCTCCGGCAGCTCCAGCGTCAAGCGCTGCGTCGAGGAAGGGCTAGGCTTCTCGATCATTCCATCCTGGTGCATCGGTCCCGAGGATGTGTCGATCCGCAGTACGAAGCTCACCAACCTGCCGGAAGTGCGCGTCTATTTCGGCAGTGCCGGCTTCCTGCAGAAGCACCCGATGGTGCAGCAACTGTTCGAGGACTGTCGCCGTGAACTGGTCGGTCCGGTGCTCGATCCGCCGCGCAGCAGCGAACTCTCCCTGCCGCCGCTCTGAGCACGACATATAAAAAAGCCGATAAGTGGCTCGGACTCTCTAGCATTGTTCCCGGTCGATTCGCGGATAGGCTGATTTCCGGCCGGTCAGCCCGCAATGCTCAGGCATGAGCGCAGGGGGACGGACATTGAGAGATTTCGGGGAACAAAGGAGAACCAGACCATGAATTTGCTTTCGAAGATCTGTGGCGCAGCCGCAGTGGCGCTGTCGCTGCTGGGCGGCACCGCGGCCTCGGCCGGCACCATTGACGACATCCGCTCGCGCGGCGTGCTTCGCATTCCGGCGATCCTCAATGAGACGCCCTATTTCACCAAGGATCCACGCACCGGCGAGTGGCAGGGCTTTGTGCTCGATATGGCCAACGACATCGCCAAGACCCTCGATGTGAAGCTCGAAGTGGTCGAATCCAGCTGGGCCAATGCCATTCTCGAC
Source organism: Rhizobium sp. (assembly GCA_041675415.1). GTDB lineage: Bacteria > Pseudomonadota > Alphaproteobacteria > Rhizobiales > Rhizobiaceae > Allorhizobium. The sequence goes on from JBAYTX010000065.1 coordinate 10,776, forward strand.
GTCCAGAGCGGCAAGGTGGATATGGCCTTTGCAGTCACCGCAACGCCGGTCCGCGCCATGTCGGTTTCCTTCTCCGACCCGACCTACTACAACAGCTTCGTGCTGGTCTCCGCCAAGGAAGAGCTGTCTGGCAAGTCCTGGACGGAACTCAACGATCCGAAATACACCTTCGCCGTCGATCTCGGCTCCGCCCAAGACCTGATCAGCCAGCAATATCTGCCCAAGGCCAATATCCTGCGCTTCAAGACCCGCGACGAGGCGATCGTCGCCGTCACCACCGGCAAGGCCGATGCGCTGGTCAACACCATGCTGAATGGCCTAGTTATCTCCAAGAAGGCTCCGAACATCGGCGCCGTTCAGGTCCCGACGCCGGTTCTCTCCACGCCTTCGGTCATCGCCCTCAACTACGGCGCCGACGAAACCTTCAAGAGCTTCGTTTCTGCCTGGGCCGAATACAATCGCCGCATCGGCAACAACCAGACCTGGATCCTGAAGAGCCTCGAGCCTTTTGGCATCACCTTGACCGACATGCCGGTCGGCTTCGGCTTTGGCGGCTGACTAACGTATCCCCAACAAGGAGTACCTCCGCTGCGCGCGAAGCGTGGTTTTCGACGGGGACAGGTAAACGAAGCAAGGCAGGGCGACGCGTCTCACGTCGCCCTGTCTGGCCGTCTAGCTCTCGAGGCCCTATAGGGGCACCACACTTTGCGAGGCTGAATCTCATTGTTGCGCCTCGCACGAACCTCGTCCAACGTCCGTTGGCTTCTGCATCCTGCGATCTTCCCATATAGCACCAAGGCCCAGAAGCCTCGCGGGTACCGCTGCCCCTCCCAACTCGGACGCAGCGGGCGGCTGCTCGGACCATGGAAGTTGGTACGGAAGTCTTCAAACCAGATGTGTTCCGGGGGGCGGACACATCATCGGTCGCCCGGCAACAGGTGTCTGAAGTGAGCCCACGACAACTGGCAGATGATTTGGCCTTCGGCTTGCCGGTTGCTCCAGGTCAGCTCGGTGGCGTTATTGACGGCGTGGATGTCTCCGCGCAGGACGCGGGCGAACCGCATGATCGGAATGAGCACGGAGTCGGTCGCGTCATCGATCCATGCATCCAGCGCCGCCGACTCCTTGCTGTGACGGAATCCGTGGAAGCGCATCGCCCGGCGCCGCATCACGACGAAAGCGTCCGATCCCTGCTTCAGGGCGCCGACCTTCCTTGCCCGCCGTTCGGTCAGCTCGCCTCGGGGATAGGCGACGGTCTAATGAGAGCAGACCGACGACATTCCACCTCCTGAGTTGAGCAGTGACCATGTCGAATATTCCCTGTCGAGATCGCTGATGGGCGCGGCCGGCGCTTGTCTTGAACGTTGTGTCTCGACGGGCTACAAGACGTCTCAGTGCCGATCATGGCTTCGGCAACGATCCTGCTAAGAGCATCTCCGAAGCCAATCCAGTGAGGCTTGGCTCCAGAATTCCAATCGCCATCTGACTTGCGAACTTCAATTCGTCGCTTGCCAAAAGACGGGAAGACGAGCTATCCAGCCTCTATCTCGACGTCGAGGAACGGTGCGTATTGCTGAGCGCCGAAGATATCGGCGTCGCCCGGGCTGCCGCTCGGACGGATCCGTAGGATCGTGAACTTGATAGCAAAAGCCGGATCGTATTCGACGAAGTCGGTTAGCCTCTGTCGGTCGACATTGAGAATCCGGCAAACCGAATCCGGCGTCAACGCGCCGGAGCGCTTGACCATTTCATAGGTGTCACGCTCCCGGAAAATGATGTCGAAGGTGATCTTGTCGGTACCGGCATTCTTGCTGCGGATCGTCTTGGCGAGGTCGGAAAGTCTGGTCGCGGTCATTGTGCAGCCTCAAGCTTGCCAGCGCCGATCATGGCGCTATGAGTCGGAAAAAGTTCAAGCGGATCGCTGACTGCCATGGTATGGTTAAGCGTCCAGTGATAGGCGGGGCTTGCCGGCATAACTTCGTCGAGGACGAAGGAAACGCCGCCGGCGGTCCCTTTCACGTCGGGCAGCCGCGCATAGAAAAGCTGGCGCGTTCCGGTCATGGTGACTTCCTCGGCCATTTCCTTGGTCGGAGCGATACCCTGGACAACGATCATCAATTCGTGAGCCGGCCTGTCCTTCAGTGGCTCCATGTCGCCCATGATTCCGTTGCGGCCGAAGACGTTGTAGTGGAGTTCCCAGCCGTCAGGCCCGAAGCGCTCGCGCGCCTGGGCGCGAGCCCATTCGATGACTTCATCGACATGGGCGATCGTGTAGGGGTCGCGGATGCCGGCCATGCCGACGAAGCGCTCGCCGAGCTTGCCAGAACCCTCAAGCTTGACCCGGAAGTCTGTAGCCGGAACGAATTCCATGCCGGTGACGCGCGTGGTCTTTTCCGACACCTGTTCATAGACGCAATTGGTCATGTCGAGCATGCCGCCGGCGACGAATTCGAAGAAAGGATTGGAGCGCTCGTACATCGCATGACCGGCAACGGACGCGACCGTGCAGCGCTGCTCCGGTGCCATGGCGGTAACTTCCACCCACTTGTCCGTGATTTCGCCAAGGACCGTTTCCTTTGCGCCATAGGGTTCGGCGCAAAAGGAGGCGCATTCAAGCACCTTACCGAGATAGTATGATTGTGCTTCGGGGAAACCGCGAGCAAGCGCGGCACAGGCAAAGACCGCACTATCGGAGGAGCGGCCCCCAATAATGACGTCGCAGCCCTCGTCCAGCAAGGCTCGGAAAGGATGGACGCCGGCCATGGCGACAATGCGGTCGGTGGAATCAAGGTCTTTCTCAGTCAGCTCCGGCCGCCGGTCAAGGCCGAGGATCGGCGAACCGTTGCGGATCTTGGATCGCACCAGTTCCTTGTCGACCTCGGAATAGAACCAGCCGATCTTGAAGGGTGGAAGGTCATGCCTGGCGGCGATCTCGCGGATCATTTCGACATACATGTCGACCCGGCTATTGGTACCGGTATCGCCAGCTGAGCCGATGATCATCGGCACGCCGATGCGGCGCGAGGCCAGCAGCATTTCTTCCAGATCGTGCTCCTGCCACGCCTTGGGGCTGGCGCAGGTATCGTCGCCGAGCGGGACAGGGCCGATGTCATCGCTACCGCTGTCGGCCGCGATGAAGTCGGGTCTGGCGTCGACGCCGATGTGGAAACTCTTCGGTTTTAAGGGTGCAAAACCGAGGTGCCCGTTGGGGCAGATTATCTTCATAGACCGCATGCAACCTTCTCCATTAGGAACGGAATTCGTTTTTCTTCAACGAATGCATGCATCGTGCCAAACCAGGTTTGCTTTCTAAGCTACTGGATTCCATTGAGAAAAATAACAAGGCGCGGAGTGGTGGCGAAGCTTGCGCGAAATGCACGCAACGTGTCGTGCAACGCGCGCGGTTTCAGTCGCTGATCAGCCCGAGCTTGATCATCTGATGGCGCAGAGCGTGACGGCTTATCTTCAAGGTTGAGGCCGCGCGTTGCTGGTTGCCGCCGTTGACCGCAAGCGCGCTTTCGATCAGGTGCTTCTGGTAGCGCGCTGTGGCGCCGTGGAATCCAAGCGCCAAATCGACGCCGTCAGCCTGCCCCTGAGTGAAGGGCATGACCGCCTTCGCCGTGGCCTTCACCGTGCGTAGGATCCGGTCGGGCAGATGGCGCGGCATAATGACGTCGTCATCCTCGAGGATGAAGATGCGTTCGATCAGGTTTTCCAGTTCGCGGACGTTTCCCGGCCATGGATAGTGCAGGAAGATATCCTTTGTCTCGTCGTCGAGGCCGCGGATCTTGCGCCTGTACTGGATGTTGAACTTGTCAACGAAATGCTGGGTCAGGATGAGGACGTCCGAGGCCCGTTCGCGCAAGGCCGGCAGATTGATCGCCACCACCTGCAGCCGGTAGTAAAGGTCTTCGCGGAAGCGGCCGGAATTGACTTCTCCGAGGAGGATCTTGTTGGTTGCCGCGACGAGCCGCACGTCGACTGAAGTCGAGGTGACGGCGCCGACCCGGCGGAAACTCTGTGTGTCGAGGAAGCTCAGGAGTTTTGCCTGCAGCACGAGGTCCATCTCCCGGATCTCGTCAAGAAACACCGTGCCGTGGTTGGCCGTTTCGACGAGGCCGGCCTTCTTGACCTGAGCGCCGGTAAAGGCGCCACGCTCGTGACCGAACAGTTCCGATTCGAGCAGGCTCGACGGGATCGCCGCGCAGTTGATGTCGACGAACTCGCTGGCCGCGCGCGCCGACTGCTGGTGCAGCATGCGGGCGACCAGCCCCTTGCCGGTGCCGGTTTCGCCGTAGATGAGAACAGTGCGGGCGGGGCTCTTCGCGACGCGCGTGATCAGCTTCCGCAGGGCACCGATGCTTGCATGCTCGCCGATCAGATCGCGCTCGTAGTTTGCCATGGGCCGCCCTGGTTGAGACATGACGACTATACCGGCATTTCGAATAACTGCCACTGCCCCGAACAGGGATTGCCCTCAAGAAAATAAAGGCTCGCCTTGTCGCAGCGGTAAATCACGGTCGAAATGGTCTGGGAGTCGTCGCGGCTGGGATGCTGGCAGAGCGGCGCCATATCTGGCCCGTCCTCGGCATGGCTCGCCATCAGGGTTGCTGCTGCCGCAAGGGCCCAGCGCCGGTTCGGCACCATGCGCGACAGGAAGTCGAACCGGATCGATGAATTAACATCGATCCGCTCGTCATCCTCGAGAAGATTGCAGCCGGCCATTTCCGTTGTTACAAAATGATTGGTCCGCCACGAAGCCGCGCCCCTCTCGATGCCAAAAGTGTCGGTGCCGAATTCGATCGCTGCCGTGGCGCCGCTGCGGTCGGCTATCACCAGGTTGCCGCCGCCGGCATGAAGTCGCGCGGCGATGAACGCTATTGCCTCTTCGACCGTGCGGCACGTGGCGAGTATCCGGGTCATGGCGAAGTAGCGCAGCCAGCCGACCCCATGGCGCCTGGTTCCGACATGATTGTCGACAAGCGCGAGGCCGGCCGCATTGATCCCGCTTGAATAGGCGCCTGGGCTGCCGGCGCTGCCGACGCAGATCATCCGGCCCGTCGCGATGTCCGGGCCCTCGTGCAGGAAGACGCGCTGCACGCCGAGATGCGTCCCGGAGAAGTCGCGGTTCTTCACGACGAGCGGCCCGTCGTCACTGTCGCCGACCGCCCAGGTACTGCAGCCGTCAGTATCGATTTCCGCAGCGGTCTTAAGGTCGCGAAGGATAGTGATGTGCTGGTGGACGAAGAGATCGTTTTCCGACAAACCAAAACCGTCGGCAATGCCGGCCAGTTCCTCCATCGTGTCGGGGTCCTCGGTGAGGAGAAAGGATCGTTGGGCCTCGATATAGCGCAAGCCGCCCGCGTCGAGGAGGCCGGCAGCTGTGGCCTGGTCGATGCGGCCGAGGACTGCCGAGCGGATCTGCTCGTCGCTCACGCCGGCCTTTGCCGCCTGGCCTAGCCCCCGCTCATAGGGGTTGCCGGAGAGGATAACCGGAACGCCCGGCTTGGGATCGAAGGGCGACATCGCACTACCTCAGAATCGAGACATTGTCGTTTATCAGGTGACAGGATGCCGTATGGCCGTCGCCGAGATCATGGCGCGGCGGCGCTTCGACCCGGCACGGATCGGTTGCCAGCGGACAACGGGTGTGGAACTTGCAGCCGGGCGGCGGCGATTGCGGCGAGGGCAGGTCGCCGGTCAGCCGCACGCGCTGGTGCCTGCCCGGATGGTCGACATCGGGCACCGCCGACATCAGGCTCTGTGTATAGGGGTGACGCGGATTGGACAGCACGGTCTCGACCGGTCCCATCTCGACGATTTCGCCGAGATACATCACCGCTACGCGATCGCTCAGATAGCCGATGACCGAGATGTCGTGTGAGACGAACAGGTAGGTCAGCCCCATGTCGCGCTTGAGGCCGGTCAGCAGTTCGATGATCTGTGCCTGGATCGACACGTCGAGGGCCGAGACCGGCTCGTCGCAGACGATGAACTGTGGATTGCTGATCAGGGCCCGGGCGATGCCGATGCGTTGTCGCTGGCCGCCGGAGAACTGGTGTGGGTAGCGGTCGAGGTGATTGGTCTTCAGCCCGACCTTGTCCATGATCGCCGCCACCTTATCGCGCATCTCGTGCCGGTTGGCGGCGAGCCCGTGCAGCATCAGCGGCAGGCCGATGATGTCGGCGACCGTGCGGCGCGGGTTGAGCGAGGCATAGGGATCCTGGAAGATGATCTGCATGTGCCGGCGCATCGCCTTCAACGCCTCGGGCTTCAGCGCGGTGACCTCGGCCCCGTCGAAGACGACCTTGCCGGAGGTCGGCTCGTGCAGACGCAGTAGCGCGCGTCCGAGCGTCGATTTCCCGCATCCGCTCTCGCCGATCAGGCCGAGCGTTTCGCCGCGCCGGACCTCGAAGGAGACACTGTTGAGCGCGCGGATGTTGATCGGCGGCTTGCCGGTCGCCCAGGAAATCGGGCCGCGCCGGCCGCCATAATGCTTCACAAGTTTTTCGACGGTGATCAGCGGCGTTTTCGAAATCTCGCTCATGCCTCGACCTCCGGCAGGCGGATGCAGCGCGCCCGGCGCTTGTCGCCGAGTTCGCGCATGTCGATCCTGTTCATGCAGGCGTCCAGGCGTTCGCTGCAGCGAGAATAAAAGCGGCATTGCGGCGGAAGATCGATCAGGTCGGGCACCTGGCCTTCGATCGGCCTGATCTTTTGGCCGCGCAGGGAAAGCCGCGGGATGGATTGCAGCAGGCCTCGCGTATAGGGGTGCTGGGGTTTCTGGATCACCGAGGTGGTCGGCCCTTCCTCGACCACCTGGCCGGCATACATGACCATCACCCGGTCGCAATATTCTGAGACCACGCCGAGATCGTGGGTGATCAGAACGACGCTCATGCCGAGACGCAGGCGGATATCGGCGATCAGTTCGAGCACCTGGGCCTGGATGGTCACGTCGAGGGCCGTGGTCGGTTCGTCGGCGATCAGC
>JBAYTX010000066.1:0-17746 GCA_041675415.1 Rhizobium sp.
AACTGCGAAATGCCAAAGGCGTGTAGTGAAAGGGCCACTAGGATAGGATTTCGCTGGGTCGGCACCCGGCCAATTAAATGCCGGTCGAGATGGCTATTCCATTTCAATAGCTTTCGCTGATACAGCGGTAGGTTGAGCGTCCGGTTTTCGGCTATGAATTTGAAACTCTCGCTGACTCAATTCGCCATGGAGCCGCCGCTCACAAGCTTGGCGAGAGCGGTAGGTGCCCCTCCGACACGCCCGCCAATCGAATTCCGCCGAACGATAAATCAGCATTGAAAAATCGAACCACTGGACATCAGTAACCTGAACGCCCAAAACGCGCCTGGAGATTGCCGAGCACCGCTACCTCATGCTTGTAGGTAGCATGTCCTTGCTCTTCTACTTCTTCCCGCTCTCCTCTTCGGTCTTGTAGAAATTTCCCGGCACCCGCGGCCCAATCTCCGGGGACGGGGCACTTCGGGAGAAGACGGCGGATTTGAGCATGCGCTCGTAGTCGGCGACGGCCTGCGGCCCGGCTCGCACCAACCCCTCGTCGAAACGATCCTTGTTGCGAGCGCTCCATGCACTGCGCTCGCTGTAGAACAAGGCCCATTGGTTCTTTGCGCGGTTGGCCTGGAAATCGAGCACGCCTTCCAACGCATTTGCTACGTCCGCAGCACTGGTCCACGACGACTTGTAGTGTATCAGCCCGCCGCGTCCCATGATCCAGGTCATGTTGGGCAGTTGGCCGAATGCGCGATGTGCCGCCCCATCCAGATCGTCGAGCAGGATCTGCCGTCTCACATTCGAGTGCTCGCGGAATGCATGCGCATTGCGCCGCTTATCGTCCATAGACTGGTGGTGCCGGTAATTCTCGCCGGGATGAGCTTCCCTGGTGTAGATGAAAACCGAGCGCACGGCCCGGTTGGCGAACTGGTCGGCGAGCCGGTCCATCGACTCCGCCGCCAGAGCGCAAAAGGGTCAGGTGAAGGATCCGAACTCTATGACCGTGATCCCGGTTTTCCAGAGATCCTTCATTTCCACGGTACCCCCGGTTGCGAGGTCTTCGAGCGGGAATGAGGGCGCCCGCATGGTCGCCCTGGGCGCATGCTCGGCGAACTCGAGAAATTCGTTTGGCGTCGCGACAAACTCGCTGTAGTTGTACTGCTCTTTGATCATGACATTACCCTCCGCATATCGATGGTCTTGGATTCGTTGCACCTGCTCATGACTGCCCGTCACCCTCCCTGGTTTCCCTTACAACGAACTTCCGGCACGCATGCCGAATGAAGTTGATCTGTTTCTGGTACCGTGTGCAACCCACGCACATTGCCAAGTGCATCTTTAGATTCATCCGTTCGGCTAGCTTCAATGGGCGATCTTGGGCCTGAGAGAGCAGATAGGTCACTTCTTTGCACTTCAACATGATCTTTCTCCTGCGTCAAACCAGCTCTGATCGAGGCACCGGCGCAAACCGTTGCGTGCCCGGTGCAGGATGACATGGCAATTGCTGACGCTGATCTGAAGTTCGGCGCACACTTCCGCGGTGTCAAATTCAAGGAATTCGCGCATCATGAACACGCGCGCCGTATTTGCCGGCAAGTGGTCGAGACAGCCGTGGAATACGGCCCAGAATTGCTCCTGATGTAGCGCAGCCTCGGGGTCGCCCCAATTGTTGGGCCTCGATTCCGGACGCCAGTGTGCGTTCGCCTTGAATAATGCTTCAAAGGCGCTATCGAGGTCTTCCTCTTCAGGCGAAAGCGAAGACAGGTTAATCGATCGACTGCGTTGGCGAATGGCATCGACGATCTTGTGGCGAAGTATCGTGAATACCCAGGTCTTCATCGCTGCCCGTCCGGCAAAACGCTGCTGCCCGGCTAGTGCTCCCATGATGGCTTCCTGGACTACGTCCTCCGCCAGGTGCACGTCACGCAGCTGGAGGTTGGCAAAGCGAAGCATGTCCCGCCTCAGATCCTCAAGGAGCTTCGGGTCTCTGCCAAGTGCTGCGCTTGGGTCTGTCATACGTGATTCCAGGAGCGCCGCATTTCGTTACGAGCCGCGCTATAAGTGGATACGCAATAGGGCACGAAATAATTGAGCGCAACATGGAACCAGGATGGCGGAAGTCCATCCAGGATACGGCCGCCCTGATTCACCATATTGAGAACGGTTCCGACTATTAATGAAATCTTGATCGCCGCAATGACGATCGGTCGCGTGCAGGCAATACGTACCAATTGTTCAAGATGACCCATGCTTGCACCCATTATGCCGCCAGCAGCGCGCGCGCAGACTCGCGAACGAAACCTGCGATCAATACTGTATCCGCTTCCGGTTCGAGATCCTTCGGCGATCCCCGGCGCCCTGTAGGCAGGGTAACAAGTTTGCCATCGCGCGTTTCGGTCACATATTCACTGGTGCAGCTACGGCAAAAGACGTGCTCGCCGGCGCCCTGCCCTTGGCGCAGGACTAGCGTCGGACCGCACATCATGCATTCGTGCAAAGGGATGCCCTCATCGCTGTGGCCGACGATATGGTCGAGATGGCCGGTTTGTCCAAGAGCGACAAAGCGGCTGCCGAATTCCTTATTGAATTGGCGATCGAGATTTTCTTCGATGATGGCTAGTGCCTTTTCGATGGGCATGCCGCGCCGATACGGGCGCGTACTGGTCATCGCATCGAAAGCATCGCAGATACCAACAATGCGTGCATCGACCGGTACGGCCCCGCCAGTAAGCCCGCGTGGATAGCCCCGGCCGTCCGGCGTCTCGTGGTGCGCGCGCACGGCAGCTTCGGCCAGTTGCGCCAGCGGATGCCCGGCCAGCATGCGCCAGCCGACTTCGGGATGCGTCTTGATCACTTCGTATTCTTCGTCCGAGAGACGGTCTTTCTTGCCGAGGATGTGATCAGGCACGCTGATTTTGCCCAGGTCGTGCAAAAAGCCGCCGACACTAATGCGTGCCACGTCAGCCGCGGGTAATCCAGCGTCTGTCGCCAGCAGACGCGAAAAGCGCGAAACACGCCACAGGTGACCCCCGGTGTAAGGGTCGCGCGCTTCCACCATCCAGGCCATGACCAGCAAACTGGTCAGCAAGTCTTCATGGAGGCTTGCCTGTGAGCCCTTGTCACCCGGCCCCAGTAGTCGCTTCATATCCTTCAGTAGACTCATATTGTCTCTCCCCGCATGAGATCGTATTGTTTCATGTCGTCTTCCCGTTAGCGATGAGCCCGACTGTAATTTCCGGGTAGGACGCAGCGAGTCGTTCGATATCCTCCGGGCGATCGACGTCCCACAACGTCGCCAGCTCTTTCCAGCGCCATCCCATTGCGGACAGTTGCTGTCGTGTCTGCGCCATGACCCGATCTGTGCCCCAGTCTATGCCCGAGAATACTTGCTCGGCCGGCGTCTTCATGCCGATCAGCACATAGCCACCGTCCTCGACCGGACAAATAACGGCATCGTCAGTACGCAGGGACTGTGCGGCCTCGCGTAAATGGCTGATCCCGAGAGCCGGGCAATCCGTGCCGATCACCAGGGTACCCGCCTTAGCCGGTGACTGGCGCACCGCCTCCAACATGCGCAGACCCAGATCGGCTTCGGGCTGGCGACATAAGGCTACGGCACCGAACGCGCGGCAAAGCAGGAAATCCGGATGCATAAGGTCGCCGGCGCACCAGAGGCTGACGGGACCGACATCGGCAACCAGTGCCATGGCCACGGTACGCTGCAGGAGCCAGCGTTGCAGGCGTGCGGCGCCTTCGGCACCGAGCGCAGGAATCAATCGCGTCTTGGTTTCGCCAGGAATCGGCGCACGGGAAAATATGGCGACGCCGACGCGTTCAGGCAATTCGGGATTCACGAGACACATACCCATACTCGACCGCTAACTGGCGGGCATCGGCGGCGAAGAAATAGCGCAGCCGCAACCGCCACATCAAGGCTATCGTCTTCCAGAAACCGTTCTTCTCCCAGCGCCGACCCGAGGTCACTACTTGTGCCCTAAGGCAGGCTGGGCGGCCGATTTTTCGAAGCCGTCGGGACAAGGCGATGTCCTCCATCAGCGGAATGTCCGGAAAGCCGCCGACCGCATCGATTGCCGCGCGAGAAACGAACATGGCCTGATCCCCGGTGGCGATGCCAGTCAGACGCGAGCGCCAGTTCATCATCGTGGCGACCACGGGCAGCCATGCGGACCGGCCCTCGATGCGCACATCGAATCGCCCCCATGAGTGAACGGCATTCAAAGCGTGGTTGACAAGGTCCACGGCTCCAGTCGGCAGGAACGTGTCGGCATGCAGGAACAACAAGATATCGCCTCGGGCGACAGTGGTCCCGGCATTCATCTGGCAGGCGCGGCCCGGCGAGGCGATCAACACGTGGTCGGCGAGAGGCGAGGCCAATTCCACCGTGGCGTCCGTGCTGCCTCCATCCACGACGATGATCTCCACGCCGGCAGCCCGCAGGTCGCCAAGCGCTTCCAGCATGGCAGCAATGCACGGCGCCTCATTCAACACCGGGACGATGATAGACATCGAGGCCATGTTCACCCGCCCAGCCGCCAGGCGTGAAAGCGCCCGACCCAGGCCAGTAGCCGCACAGGTGCGTGCGCCTTCTTCCAGACGCCGGCAACATACTTGTTGGCCTCGGCCAGCGTCGGATAGATGTGGATGGTGCCGAGAATCTTGTTCAGCCCGATGCCTTGCTTCATGGCCAGGACATACTCCGCGAGCAGGTCGCCGGCATGCTCGCCGACGATGGTGACACCGAGTATCTTGTCCTTGCCCGGCATGGTCAAGACCTTGACGAAGCCGTGGGCCTCGTCGTCTGCGATCGCCCGGTCGAGGTCGGCCAGGTCGTAGCGGCTGACCTCGAAGGCGATACCATTTTCCTTCGCTTCCTGCTCGTTCAGGCCGACGCGCGCGACTTCCGGCTCGACGAAAGTGGCCCATGGTATCACCCGGTAGTCAGCCTTGAATTTCTTGAACGGATCGAACAAGGCATTGACCGCCGCGTACCACGCCTGATGCGCGGCGGTGTGGGTGAATTGGAAGGGTCCGGCGACGTCTCCGGCGGCGTAGATATTGGGATAATTGGTCTGCAGGAACGCGTTGGTTTCCACGGTACGCGTCGCCGCAATGCCCAGATCCTCGAGACCATATCCCGTCACGTTGGCGATGCGGCCGACAGCTATGAGCACGGCATCGAAGGGAATGCGCACATCCCTCCCCTCGTATTCGGTGACCAGAATCCTTTCATTGTTCTCGATCAGGAACTGCTTGGCGCGATGATCGACCAGGACATCGATGCCCTCGGCCCGGAAACGTCGCGTCACGATCGCGGAGATCTCGATATCTTCCCGGATCATGATGCGCGGAGCCATTTCGACCTGGGTCACCTTGGCGCCGAGACGGGCGAAGGCCTGGGTCAGTTCGCACCCGATCGGCCCGCCGCCCAGCACCAGCAGACGTCGGGGCAGTTCGCGCAGATCCCAGACGTTATCCGAGGTCAGATAGCCCACTTCCTCGATGCCGGGTATCGGCGGCACCAAGGGACGGGCGCCAGCCGCGATGACGATGCTGCGGGTCGACAGCAGGCGAGTCGCGCCACTGTCGCTCGTTACCTCCACTTCCCAGGGCGATACGATCTTCGCCGCGCCCGCGATCACCTCGACGCCCAACGCGGTGTAGCGCTGCGCGGAATCGTGGGGCTCCACGGTTTGCACCACGCGCTGCACGCGCTCCATCACCTCGGCGAAGGAAAAGTCGGCGCGGGCGCTACGCAAGCCGAACTCCCTTGCCCGCGCTATGTGCGAGAGCAGCTTCGCGGACCGGATCAGGGCCTTGGACGGCACGCAACCGGTGTTGAGGCAGTCGCCGCCCATCTTGTGCTTCTCGATCAGCGTGACCTTGGCCTTTAGCGCGGCAGCGATATAGGCCGTCACCAGGCCGGCGCTGCCGCCGCCGATGACGACGAGATTGCGGTCGAAGCGGCGTGGCTTGGTCCACCCTGCATAGACCTTATTCGCGCGCACTGTCCCGACGGCTTTTCTGGCAATGAGCGGGAAGATACCCAACAAGGCGAAGGAGAACAACAGGCCCGGCGAGACGATGCCGGACAGCGAATCGATCTTGGCCAGGCGAGTGCCGGCATTCACATAGACGACGGTGCCCGCCAGCATGCCCAACTGGCTCACCCAGTAAAAGCTGCGCACCTTCATCGTGGTGAGACCGAACAGCAGATTGACCAGGAAGAAGGGAAAGATCGGCACCAGCCGGAGTGCAAAGAGATAGAACATGCCTTCGCGCCGGATGCCGTCGTCGATGGCTTGCACACGCTGGGCGAAGCGCTGCGCCACCCAGTCGCGCAGCAGGAAGCGCGACAGCAGAAACGCCAGCGTGGCACCCAGGCTGGAGGCAAAGGAGACGATCAGGCTGCCCCACCATAGGCCGAAGATCGCGCCAGCGGCGAGCGTCATGACGAGCGCGCCGGGCAGGGAGAGCATCGCCATCACCACGTAGGTCGCGAAAAATATTGCAAGCGCAGGCCCTTGATGCGCGACGCGCCAAGACTCGATGGCCGCCTGGCGAGACTTGAGCGCATCCAGGCCAATATACTGGCCCAGGTCCAAGGTGAAGTAGAGAATCGCCGCCACACCCACGGCCAGAACGACCCATGTCTTGCGTAGCGTCATGCCCTCTCCTTTGACACGTCCATTTGGGCCGTGGTCAGGCCGAGCAGAACACATCCGCGTTCTGCTCGGCCTCAACCATCAACTGGTCAAGAGCGCGCATCAACGTACGCTCGGCCACGTCGATGGCGGTGACGCCTTGCAGGGCGCTTGCAGACGGCGCATCGGCCAGCAACATGGCCGCCGTGCGCCGGTGGAATTCGCCATGCGCCCGCTCCAACTGTCGGAAGGCACCCAATCGGGAGAAGCAGACCTTGCCATTCCCCGTCCGAAGCCAATGGCCCAGTTGACAGGCCGCATCGTCGGTGGCCGCCACACTGAGACTGTTGCTGCCGGAGACCAACGCCTCGACAGCCTCGTACTTGTAGGCGAGATGCTCCACCTTGGCCGCTTCCACGAACGCCTGCAGCGCACTCTGGGCAACGGATATCTCCATGCTGCTCGTGGTCTTGTAGAGGGATTCCATCATGTCGGCGGTCGCTTTTCCCTCGCTGCCAAATGCTTGCGCGTTTGTCGTCCATTCGCCGATGTGCTGGCGAGTCGCCTGCATCTCGTTGCGATTGGCGGTCACCAGTGTCGTGATTTCGTTGGCCGAGGCGGCGGTGCGCTCGGCGAGCTTGCGCACTTCATCGGCGACGACGGCGAAACCTCGCCCGTGCTCGCCGGCGCGCGCGGCTTCGATCGCGGCGTTGAGCGCGAGGAGATTGGTCTGATCGGCAACTTCGCGGATGATCTGGATGATGCCGCCAATCTGGCCGGCGCGCTCGGCCAGCGTCTCGATCCGGCTCATGGTGGCCTGCGTACCCTCGGCGATCACATCGAAATAGCCGAGAATGCGTCGCATCGAATCGCGGTTGGTCAAAGTCTTGGTCGATGATTCGGCTGCCTTGCGGCGCTTCCCCTCCATGTCCGTGGCCAGCGACTGCAGCGAACCTCGGACGGCCGCGAACGACTCCCCGAAGCAGGTCGCCGCCTGAGCAACGGCGGCCGAAAGCTCCTTCTCAGCGTCCAGCGCCGCAATCCGCCTTTCAGCGGCGGTCAGTTGGGCGCGCGTCTCATCGCCTTCGTGCCGCAGCGCCTCGCATTCCTGCAGGGCCGCCGCCAGACGGGAATTTAGGCCGACGACAGTTTTCTTTGTCCCCGTGAACAACATGATTCCCCCTTGTAATGATGGAGTCGCAAAGCGTCACGACGTGATCAGCATTCGCGAGCCTGCTGCACGATTAGTCGCCGACATTGCGAATTCCTTACATACCTCCGGGGGTGATCCAAGATCCGTACCGCGCTGAACCAGCAGAAGCGCATAGCTCCGCGCGCCTGCCTTGGCAGAGATATATCATCAGAACTCTCAGGCCCGCGCCGTCACCGCCATCGGCACCACGTTTTTTGCTCCGAAGTGCCGCAGCGCCTCGTCCTCGCTGGACAGACAGGCTTTGCGCAGCTCGAAAAACACCTGACCGATCACGGTTTCGCGCCAGAACCACTGCTCTGCTTGCATCGCCGCCTGCGCGCCCGGCTGAGCCGCTGCCGCTTCAAGATAATAAGCCTTCAAATCGTGACAAGCGAGCCGTAGCGCGCCCACGGGCGTCAGGTCGTCGCGATAGGTCGGAATCGACGTGTCGGCAATGAACTCCGTCACAAACTTGGCCGCCGCTTCTGCAGGCAGGGCGCTGAGCCCCGCCGTCGTGCGCCCGCGCTCCTTCCTCGCCAGTTCATGCCAGGGTACGAGCTCGGCGATTTCCCTTTGCAGAGCGTACGCAAGATCGGTGTCCTCAGTTCGCCGGCTAAGGGAAAACGGACAGGCGAGTCCCTCCATCTCCTGCTCAACGGGACGTGGGGCATCTTCCGCGTAGTCCTCGAGCACCGGGCCGGACTTCGCCTCCAGAAGGGCCAGGACGGCAAGCAGCACACGCCGCTGGAACGCCGCATCGTTGGGGACACCAAAGGGTCGTCCGAGAATGAACGGGACCCACAGCGCCCGAGGCGGATTCATCACCGCGGTGTGTTCCCGAACGAGTGAAATCTGCGTCGTCGGGATACCCTCGTCTTCGAGGAAATGACCAAGGGCGCCCACGGCGCCCGTGCAGTTCGGTCAGACCGGTGTCAGCAGTACGGCATCAACACGATCTTTCTTGAGCATCCCGGCGAGTTGACGCGCCCTCGGCTCGAGACTGCGCGGCGGCGGCGCGCCCATGAACGAATAGTGGTAGTCGGCCACGTCGCCGATCACACCCTCGGCCGCCAGTTCCTTCAATCGGTCGATGGGAAAGACGACGTTGATGTCCTGCTGGAAACCGGTTCGATCAAAATTCACTGAAACGTGACTCATCACCATCTGGCAGGCGCTCACGTCGCCCGGAATAACACGGTAGTCCACATCCGCTGCACCACCGCCAAACGGCCGGTCTCCCTCGCGATGAATACCTGAGGTTGTAACGATCGCAACCCGGCGCTTATTCAGCGGTGGTCCGGCAACCCAGGGACGTCGGTCGAATCCCGACAGTTCCTTGATTCTGCCGAGTAGGTGGTTGCGCTCCGGTTCCGTAAGATCAGCAAGACGAACCATGATCCGTTAGACCCTCCGAATAAGCCTGACAATGCCGACGAAATTGCCCGCCTGTGCCGTGATGCCTAGCTGGATCACACGGCCACACCGATATCCGGCGCCACTTGCAGGCCCTCCAGCAGTTTGTTGAAACCGCTGAAAAGATCGACCACAGCCATGAGTTCCACGATTTCGCCATCGCCGACCCCCATCGACTTCAATGCGGCGGTATGTGCGAGGACGCAGTAATCGCAGCCGTTGGCGGCCGACACCGCGACGGCAATCATTTCTTTGGTCTTGCGCTCGATCAGCCCCGGTCCCATGATGATCTTAACCCGTTCCCAACTGGCCTTCAGGTAGGCCGGATTGTGGGCCATGACCTTGAAGAGATTGGGTACGAACGGCATCCCGAACGTCCGGCGGATGTCCGCAAACACCTCGCTTACCTCTGCACTGACTTGAGTTTCATCCGGCATTTTGACTGTTGCCATACTGGCGATCTCCGACTCTGTTTTGTTCCATGAAAAAGTGAAATCGCGAAATCCATAGCTGAATTCACTCTCAGGCCACTTTGTAAGCGGCGAACTTGTCATCGACTGTGGTCTGGAACAGATGGTTGGTGTAATTCGAAAGCGTCTTCACCGCCGCTGCCAGGATGATTTGCAAGGCATGGCTTTCGCTGTAACCGGCGGACAGAAAGACATCGGCCACCGCCGCACTGGGTTTACCCGCCGTTGCCACCAACTCGCGCGTAAAGTTGTGCAGCGCCCGGAGCTTTGGATCAGGAATCGGTAGGTTTGCCCGGATAGCTGCTAGCACCGGCGCGGGCACTCCGGACACTTTGTCGGCGATCATGCTGTGCGCGGCCATGCAGTAGGTGCAGCCATTCTGCTGACTGATAGCTAGAAATACCACTTCCTGTTCAGCAGGCGTGAGGCCCGAATGCTGGCGAAAGGCGTTATAGCCATGCAGATAGGTGGTCAGAACGCCAGGAGCGTTGACCATGTTGGCGTACATGTTGGGTATGAAGCCGACCTGTTTCTGCGCTGCCTCAAGTACCTCTTTCTGGGCGGGGTTGGCCGTATCGGCTGTGATCGCCTTGAGATTCTTGGCGACAAAGTGTTGCCACATGATGTTCTCCAAACGAATGGGTTGGGCGCTAATGTCTTGCATTCCTGATCGCTACATGTTCCGGGTAGCGCGGACACAGCTTAAGACGCCGGTACAGCGGCGGGGTTATAATTAGTACTTAATTCATAACTCTTCGTACATTTCGACATGACTTCTGACGGCATCTCGCGACTACTGGAGCACGTCGGCTTGCGTGCCAACACTTTCTACGCGGGCTCCCTGTGCGGCCGGCACGGCTTCAGCGACGACCAAGGTGTAGGCCACCTGCACGTGATCCGCTCCGGCGCGCTGCGCGCGCTGCACGCGGGTCATAGCGATGTCATCGTGCGGGAACCAACCCTGCTGTTTTATCCACGGCCGCTCGATCATCGTCTGGATATCGAGGAAGCGGTTGTTGCCGATGTACTGTGCGCCAGCGTTCGTTACGATGCCGGTCTGGAAAATGCCATTACCCAGTCCCTTCCCGCCGTGGTGATCATCTCCTTCAGCGCCGTGAAGCACATCGACATGACGCTGAAGACACTGTTTGCCGAAGCCGAGGAAGCCAATCCCGGGCGGCAAGTCATGCTCGATCGCCTTTGCGACATCTTGCTGATACACATCGTTCGTTTCGCAATCCAGCAAAATCTGGTGACACGGGGGGTTCTCGCCGGTCTCGCCCATCCGCGCTTGGCTAGGCTGATGGGGGATCTGCTCGCCAATTCACGGCAGGCTTGGTCGCTCGACACCATGGCGGCGCGTGCCAATCTCTCGCGTAATGGATTCGCAAACGAGTTTCGGACCGTTGTCGGCAGAACGCCGGCGGAATTTCTGACTAGCGTCCGCATCGCACAGGCTCAACGTTTGCTGCGCAACGGCCGCCCCGTCGCCCTGGTAGCAGAGGAAGCCGGCTACAACAGTCAGCCGGCGTTCTCGCGCGCCTTCATCCGGACGTTGGGTGTGAGCCCGTCGGCATGGCAGCGGCAAAGTGGCTCACCCGGCTAACGCTTGCCGTACCGGAGGGCATGCCTCGAACATTGCAGTCATGGTGAATCGCTGGATCCCGAACAGCATATCCTGACCTCGAAAGCGATGCCGCTTTCCGTGCCAATCGAAACTGGTACGCAAAATTCGGCGTACCGAAGATCGAGTGCGGCTCTCATGCCGTTTCGTCGCCACGTACAAGCGCCGGCGCCACTGCGCAAAACCCTTGCGGCGGCACCTGCAAGGCCGCGTTGAATTTGCTCGACAGGTTCTGAAACGCAATCAGTGCGGTGAGTTCGATGATCGCGTCGTCACTGAAGTGATCGCGCAACTCGCTAAGCTCTTCTATCGAAGGCTGCCGGTCCGTATAGGTCACCGCTTCGGCATACACGAGTGCTGCCTTTTCACGTTCCGAGAACAATGGGCTATCGGCAAATGCCGCGATGGCCATTAGTTTTCCCTCGGCGACACCGCGCTTTAGCGCCGTGGCGGCGTTGACGTCGGCACAGAAACTGCACACGTTGATTTGCGACACGCGTACCTTGATCAGCGTGCGCAACGCTGGCTCAATCGGGGAAGAACGCCGGTCCAAGGCGCCGTACAGCAACGCCAGGGCAGCGAACACCTTGGGTGTACGTCCCCACAGCCGCGCCGGCTCCAGAACTGCGCCATAGCGGCGTCTCTGGTTCCAGAAAAAGAGCTTGACGTACCAGGAAAATCTATATGACTCCGGTGTCGTGATTGCGACCATTTCGGCTCACCCGCTCACAATATTTTCAGCGCGATCCAGGCGATGCCTGCCGCCATCGGCAAGGTCGCGACCCAGGAGAGCAGCACGTTGCGCAGCGTGCCCCAATTCAAGGCGTCGGCGCTCGCGCCGACACCGGCGATCGATCCAACCGACACGTGGGTGGTGGAAACCGGCAAGCCCAAGTGGCTCGCCCCTAGCACCAGCGTGGCGGTGATCAGATTGGCTGCCACGCCTTGGGTGTGGTCCAGGCGCGTGACGCGCCGACTCATGGTTTCGGCGACGCGCCTGGCAAACATCAGGCCGCCCACCCCCATCGCGACGGCGATTAACGTGACCGGCATGCCCCCATCGAGTAAATGTGCCGCAATCAGCAGCGCCGTGAGTTTGGGTGTGTCGTTGACACCGCGCGCAAAACAGATCAAGCCCGCCGAGAAGATGTGCAGCCGGTCGAGGATGCGCGTAATCGAGAACCGCGCCGCCGGATGCGCCGCGCCGTTGCAGGCGGCGTCCTCGGCAATGACCAGGCGCGGCATTGCGATGCGGAACATTGCAACGCCCTGCGCGGGCACTACGGTCGACTCCGGTGCCATCACACAGGCGCAATCGTTTTGGACCGCCCGCAAACGCAACAGCCGATAGGCGGCGAAGCTGAGCAGTGCAGCCACGGCCGGGCTGAACAGCAAGGGCGCGAAGAAGGTATTCCAAAGCTTGCCGAGCTGCAACTCGCCCGGGCTTGCCGCCAAGCCCGCACCGACGAGGCCACCGATCAGGGCGTGGGTGGTGGATATCGGCAATCCGGCTCGTGTCGCGATCATGACGGTGAGCGCGGCGCCAATGCCGACACTCCAGATGAAGTGCGGTGTGCTGACGATGAGGGCCGGCAGCAAACCTTTGCCGGAGAACTGCTCCACCAAGCTTCCCGCCAAAAACACGGATAGCAAGCTGCCGGCAAGCGTGGCGACCGTCGCCAGGAGCAAGGCTTTGCGATAGCTCAGCGTATCCGAGCCCCACACCGTGGCAAAGCCCTTGAAGTTATCGTTGGCGCCATTGCCGAACGCCAGAACAAGCGCAACGAGAATCAACAGGAATTCCATGTGTCTCTTCCCGCGTCAGCAGCAGGCGCTGCCGGTCGCACCAACGTCCAGCGCGAAGGGCAAGGCGCCGCCGCAGCCCGCAAACAAGCCATAGTGTCGACTGAAGTCACCGATGAAAGTGAAGTGCTCACGGAAGCGGGTATCGCGCAGCATGCGCCAGGTGTTGCCGCACACCGGAAATACCCGGCCGCTCTCGAGGTCATGATGCTTGTCGAGCACGAAGCGGTGCGCATGCTCGGGAATGCTGCCGCGATAGATCACCGCCTGGCCGTAGTCTTCGCAGGCACTCTCCAGGTCGTCCAGCTTGAACAGACGGTAAGTGGCGGCAAAGAAGCGAATCGCGCCGATGCGCGCCGCAAGCACAGGATCGGTGACGGCGAGCGGCCGATCGGCCGTGAGGCGCGGATCGGCAAAGCCGTGCCGCGCCGCCAAGCGCAAGAAGTCATTCCAGTACAATGCGCCGCCCAGGCATTCGCCATACAGCACCGGATCGTTGCGCACGGCGGCCGGCACGCGCCGGTCCGCATACACGTCCGAAAAATAAAACTCGCCGCCGCCTTTCAACAACCGGTACACGCCGCGCAGTACCGCGTCCTTGTCCGGCGACAGGTTGACTACGCAATTGGACACGATCACATCGAAGCTGCCCGGCTCGAGATCGAGTTCGTCGAGGTGTTCGATATAGCCGTGCAGGAAGTGCACGTTGTCAAAGCCGAAAGCCTCGCGATGGAATTGCTGGTGCTGTTCGGCCACGGCGAGTTGTTCTTCGGTCATGTCCACGCCGACCACTTCCCCCGTCGGACCGACGAGCTGCGCCAGCGCATACACGTCGCGCCCCGAGCCGCAGCCCAGATCGAGTACGCGGCAGCCTTCGAGCAGGGGAGGACACACCAGGCCGCAGCCGTAATAGCGCGAGAGCACCTCCGGATGAACGCGGGCGAGCAGTGGCTTCAGCCATCCCGGAACCTGGCTGATGTCGCAGCAGGCGCTGGTCTTAAGGTCGTCGGAATGCTGCAACTGGCGACCGTAATAGTCTTGAACGATGTCATGCATGACGGATGCCCCGAACGTTGAAGATCACTTCAATAGTCGCGGCAGCCGTTCGATTCCTTACAAGGAATTACACACCTCCGGAATTACCCCGCACGAGGGGAGGCCTAGCGGGCATCTAGCCGACGACGTCGCAGGCCATCGACCGCTGCCACGAAGGTGCCAAACCGAAGCCGCCGACCAGGCTGTCATTCGCTACGTCCGGCGCATCCTGTATGCTGTACCGGCGGACATGGGACATCGCCGTAGGAACAAAATACGCAGCAGTCGCCGGGCTTCGGCTTTAGAAGTGCATGGCAGCCTTGGCATTCGTAAAACCATTGGCAGGCATCGGTGGGCATCGTCTCCGTCTTGACGAAACCGCATGCTGGACAGGTAATCGTCGACTGAGTTTGGAGCGAGGACGGATTGCTCATCGAGGCACCCTTGGCGCTACGCGCCATCCCGCCAAGCGAGAGCGAGCCATCCTTCGGGCGGCCGGGCGGATGGCTCATTGGGGCAAGACCAAGTCGGGAAGCTTGGAAAGATCGGGAATTTCGCCATCGGGTGCGCTGGGAATATTCTCGGCGACCTGGCCAAACCGATTGCACCACAATGCCCGCAAGCCGAAGGCTTTTGCCGACCAGGCATCCCAACTGTTGGACGACAGAAAGCAGATGTTCTCCTTCGGGATCCTTAGCCGCTGCGGCGCGAGATTGTAGACGCTCGGATGGGGCTTATATACGCGAACCTCCTCGATCGACAACACCGCGTCGAAAGCCGCCGCTATGCCGGCATTCTTGGCCGCGGCATCGAGCATGGCGGGCGTGCCGTTGGAAAGAATGGCCAGTTTCATCCCGCGCTTCTTTAGCCGATCCAGCATCCCAGGCACCTCCGGATAGGCTGAAATGCTCAAATACAGATTCATCAGCCGCTGCCGCACGCCCTCATCGTCGATGCGAAGACTGCTCATGGCATAGTCGAGCGCATCGCCCGTCACTTGCCAGAAATCGGCGTGATGGCCGGCCAAGCCGCGCAGCCAGGTGTATTGCAACTGCTTCGTGCGCCACAGGTCGGAGAGCGCCTGCCAGCGCTCGCCCAACGCGTCCTGGGCGCCGCGCGCCACACTGCTGACGTCGAACAGGGTGCCGTAAGCATCGAAAACACAGGCGGATATGTCGTTCAGTCGCTGGGGCATCGGTAGGCTCCTCATAGAATGCTGGGAACGAGCGTCGGGCGTTCGTGCGTCATCGAGAATACACCTGATCGAGAAAGTGACTCGGACCCTGAATGATCCGATCAAAATGGGACGCGGGGCGGGCGATCCTGCGGGCCAGTTTTTCAGACCGCCGGCGAAGAAATTTCGATTAGTTTGCTCATAGCATTTCCATGTAAAAGGTTCTTCGCGATTCGAGGGCGCCGCCGCAACTGCTGCCCTGGCCGGCAGTGCAGCCGTAGCAATGGTCAGCCACGCGAATCGGACGGTCGGTGAAGTCGTGATCGAGCAGGTCGGCGAGATGGACGCGCTCGACATGCGTCCTGCCGCCGGCCAGCGGCAGGCCGAGCATCTGGTTGAAGTCGCAATCGAAAACATAGCCATGCCAGCTCACTGAAATCAGCGTCCGGCACATCACGCCGGCGAGATTGTCTTGACGATGTGCTCCCTTGAGCAGGCGCATGTAGTCGTGGAACTCGTTGCGGGAGACCAGTTGGCTGCCGAAACGCTGGATCGGCATATTGGCCAGGGCGAACAGCCGATTGAAGACGATGCCGAAGCGCGTCGCCAGTTGCTCCTTGTAGTCCGCTTCCAGTTGTTGTTGATTCGGCGGCAAAGTCGCGCCGATCGGGTTATAGACCAGATTCAGGATTCGTCCGCTATCCGGGCAGCCGTAGCCCAGCGCATTGAGTTTGCGCAGGCCGGCGAGGCTGGATGCGAAGACCCCGTTGCCGCGCTGCGCATCGACGTTCTTTTCCAGGTAGCAGGGCAGGGAGGCGGTGATCTCGACTCCATGCTCCGCCAGGAAGTCGGCCAGGGTTTCATGGCCGGGCTCGTTCAGGATGGTGAGGTTGCAGCGGTCGATCACACGCAGGCCCCGGTCGCGCGCTTCCTCGACCAGGCGGCGGAAATTCGGATTGAGTTCCGGCGCGCCACCGGTCAGATCGAGCGTTGCGACACGTTGCCGGTCGGCAAAACGCAGGATCAACTCCATCGTCTCCCAGGCCATCTCCTCGGTGCGCCTGGGGCTGGCCGCGACATGGCAATGGGAACAGGACTGGTTGCAGCGATAGCCGAGATTGGCCTGCACGGTTTCCAGCCGTCCCCGGCGCAAGGGCGGAAAACCGGTCTTGATCAACAGCGGCAGGGCGTCGCGCATGGGGCTCTCCGTTACTCGGTTAGCCAATAGTCGGAGGAGCCGTTCGATTTCTTACAGTCCCTCGCGCGACGAGCGTAACCGTCGCTGTAAGAAATCGGCCCGCCCAGCGACTAAAGAATACCACCCCGTTCTTCCTGGAGATATCCGATGCTCAAAACTTTTCGTTTCTTGCTGCTCTCCCTGCTTTTCGCCGGCACGGCCCTGGCCGCCGGTGCCCCCTTCGACGCCGCGAAGTTCGACGCCCTGAACAAGGAAGGTAAGCCTATCCTAGTCGCCATTCACGCCGACTGGTGCCCGACCTGCAAGGCCCAGGATCCCATCGTATCCGAACTGCTGAAGATGCCAGCGCTTCAGGGTATCACCACGCTGCGGGTCGATTTCGACAAGCAGAAAGACATCGTCAAGCGCTTCAAGGTCCAATATCAGAGCACGCTGATCGTCTTCAAGGACGGCAAGGAGGTTGGCCGTTCGACCGGCGACACCAACAAGGACAGCATCGCCGCGCTATTGAAGAAAGCGCTCTGAGGGCGACATGGAATTCGGATTGAGTTCCTATGGGCTGTCCGTCGTCGCCGGCGGGCTGTCCACGCTATCCCCCTGCGTACTGCCGCTACTACCGATCCTGCTCGGCGCGGCAGTGGCCGCGCACCGCTTCGGTCCCTATGCCTTGGCCGCGGGCTTGACCCTGTCATTCACGCTGCTCGGCGTCTTGGTCGCCAGTGCCGGTGTCGCGCTGGGACTCGACCCGGCGCTGTTCCGCACCATTGCCGCCATGCTGCTGATCGCCTTCGGCACGCTGCTGCTGTCGGCCCGACTGCAGGCGCGCTTCGCGGTCGCCGCCTCGGGGGTCTCGGGCGCCGGCCAGAGCTTATTGACCAGATTGACCCTCGATGGCCTCCCCGGCCAATTCATCCTCGGACTGCTTCTCGGCGTCGTCTGGAGCCCCTGCGTCGGACCGACCCTGGGAGCGGTAGTGACGCTCGCGAGCCAGGGGCAAAGCCTGGCGCAAGTCACTTTGCTAATGGCCTTGTTCGGGATCGGTGCGGGCCTGCCTCTGGTGGCGTTAGGGCTTCTCTCACGCCAGGCGATGATGCGCGTCCGCGGTCGCCTCCTGGCCGTGGGCAAAATTGGCAAGCAGGCCCTGGGCGGCATCATGCTGCTTCTGGGCCTGGCAATTCTCACCGGCG
>JBAYTX010000067.1:0-17207 GCA_041675415.1 Rhizobium sp.
CCCCCTTTCACTTAACCGGCATGCCGATCGGGTCAGCGCGCGTGTCTCATCCCCAAATCAAAGGAGCTTCCCATGAGTGATCCCTTCACGCTCGACATGTTTGGCAGCAGTGCCTTGTCCTCAGGTCTCGGTCTCGGTCTCGGTCACGGCGTCACGGCGTTCCGTGACTTCGCGCCGGAACCTGCGAACGACGATGATCCCGAGCCGACGCCACCTGCCCCTGCCCCGGCTTTACCACTCGGTTCGACCGAACGGCCAGCCCACAGAAAGCAGGGCGATCGGCTCAATTTCTACCTCGATGGTGAGCGTGACCTCGCTGCCAGCTGGAAGGAACGGGGCAAAATGAATGTCGCGGCAATCCTGCTTGCCGCTGAGATCGAAAAGCAGGACAGGCCTGCGACCTGCGACGAACAGGCGAGGCTTATCCGGTTCACAGGCTTTGCATCCTCCGTCCTTGCCAACGGCATGTTCCGGCGGCCGGGCGAGGTCGATTTCCCGGAGGGTTGGGACGATCTGGGCACTTCGCTGGAGAGAGCTGCGACCGGCGCGGACTACGCCTCATTGGCGCGCTGCACCCAGTATGCTCATTTCACGCCGGAATTTATCGTGCGAACAATTTGGTCGGGTCTCCAACGGCTCGGCTGGAGGGGCGGCCGCATGCTGGAGCCTGGTATCGGCACGGGCCTGTTTCCAGCACTCATGCCGGACGAGTATCGCGGCAAGACCTTTGTCACCGGTGTCGAACTCGACCCGGTCACGGCACGGATTGTCAGACTGCTGCAGCCAAAGGCAAGGATCATCAACACTGACTTCGCACGGACCGACCTTGCCCCGGTTTTCGATCTGGCGATCGGCAATCCGCCTTTTTCCGATCGGACGGTGCGATCCGACCTCGCCTATCGATCGCTCGGGCTTCGCCTGCACGACTATTTCATCGCGCGCTCCATCGATCTGTTGAAGCCCGGCGCGCTTGCGGCCTTCGTCACGAGCGCAGGCACCATGGACAAGGCGAACGCAACCTGCCGCAAGCACATCGCCAAGTCGGCCGACCTGATCGCGGCAATTCGGCTTCCGGAAGGCAGTTTCCGGGCGAATGCCGGCACCGACGTCGTGGTCGATCTCCTCTTTTTCCGCAAGCGCAAAGCCGGCGAGGCTGAAGGTGACCTGTCATGGCTCGATCTCGAGGAGATCCGCGCAGTGACCGACGATGACGGGGCAATTCTCGTAAACCGCTGGTTCGCGCGTCACCCGGATTTTGTGCTCGGCACCCATGCACTGACGTCCGGTCCGTTCGGGGAGACCTATACGTGCCTACCACGCGCCGGCAAGGATCTCGAAACGGCCCTTGAAGCTGCGATTGGCCTGCTTCCGGAAGGCCTCTATGACGGCGAGCCGGCGCCAATCGACATCGATCTTGAAGCGGAGCTTGGCGAGATTGTCGATCTCCGGCCGGACAACGCGAACATCCGCGAAGGCAGCTTCTTCCTCGATAACAGACACGGCCTCATGCAGATGATCGACGGCGCGCCCGTTACGATCGTCGTTCGTAAGGGTCGGTTTGGCGACGGAATCTCGGAAAAGCACGTCAGGATCATCAGAAAGCTCATCCCGGTCCGCGACGCCGTGCGCGATGTTCTGAAAGCACAGGAGTTGGACCGACCCTGGCGCGATCTGCAAGTCCGTCTGCGCATCGCTTGGTCGAGCTTTGTTCGGGACTTCGGGCCGATCAACTACACCACCGTCTCAATATCGGAGGACGACGAAACCGGTGAGATCAGAGAAACCCATCGCCAACCGAACCTCCAGCCCTTTCGCGACGATCCCGATTGCTGGCTCGTTGCATCGATCGAAGACTACGATCTCGACACCGATACGGCAAAGCCTGGGCCGATCTTTTCCGAACGCGTGATTTCGCCCCCTGCCCCGCCTGATATCACAAGTGCTGCCGATGCGCTCGCCGTGGTGCTGAACGAGCGGGGCCGTGTGGACATCGAGCATATCGCCGAGTTGTTGCACGTTGATGCTGAGGTGGTCATCGACACATTGGACAAGGCAATCTTCCGCGATCCCACCGATGGATCCTGGCAGACATCGGATGCCTATTTGTCCGGCGCGGTCCGCACCAAGCTGGCAGCGGCCGAAGCCGCCGCATCACTTGATCCGACGTTCGAGCGCAATGTACGCGCGCTTCAGGATGTGCAGCCCGCCGATCTGCGTCCTTCCGACATCACCGCGCGCCTTGGCGCTCCCTGGATCCCGGCAGGCGATGTCGTCGCCTTTGTCAAGGAGATGATGGGCGTCGAAATCCGGATCCACCATATGCCGGAACTGGGATCGTGGACCGTCGAGGCGCGTCCGCTCGGTTACAGTGCCGTCGGCACCTCCGAATGGGGCATGAGCCGCCGGCACGCCGGCGAACTCCTCGCCGATGCGCTCAATAGCCGTGTCCCCCAGATCTTCGACGTGTTCAAGGACAGCGATGGTGAGCGGCGCGTGCTGAACGTCATCGACACGGAAGCCGCCCGTGACAAGCTCCAGAAAATCAGGCGCGCCTTCCAGAACTGGGTCTGGACCGATCCGGACCGTACCGATCGACTGGCGCGGGTTTATAACGACTGCTTCAACAACATCGCGCCCCGAAAATTCGACGGCTCCCACTTAAACCTCCCCGGCGCCTCTCGCGCCCTCGTTCTTTATGGGCACCAGAAACGCGGCATCTGGCGCATCGTCTCCTCCGGCTCGACCTATCTCGCCCATGCCGTCGGCGCCGGCAAGACCATGACAATGGCCGCGGCCATCATGGAGCAACGTCGTCTTGGACTGATCGCCAAGGCGATGCTGGTCGTGCCCGGCCATTGCCTTGCGCAGGCGGCTCGCGAGTTCCTGGCGCTTTATCCCAATGCGCGGATCCTCGTGGCCGACGAGACGAATTTCACCAAGGACAAACGCGGCCGGTTCCTGTCGCGCGCCGCAACTGCGACTTGGGATGCAATCATCATCACCCATTCGGCGTTCAGGTTCATCGCGGTGCCTTCCGCCTTTGAGCAACAGATGATCCATGACGAGTTGGAGCTCTACGAGGACCTGCTGACCAAGGTTGACAGTGAGGACCGTGTGTCGCGCAAGCGGCTCGAGCGTCTGAAGGAAGGTCTGAAGGAACGGCTGGAAGCTCTATCGACCCGCAAGGACGATCTTCTGACCATCTCGGAAATCGGCGTCGACCAGATCATCGTCGACGAGGCCCAAGAATTCCGAAAGCTCTCCTTTGCTACCAACATGTCGATGCTCAAGGGTATCGACCCGAATGGATCGCAAAGGGCCTGGGACCTCTATGTCAAATCCCGCTTCGTCGAGACGAAAAATCCCGGCCGCGCACTCGTGCTCGCTTCGGGCACGCCGATCACCAACACACTCGGCGAGATGTTCTCGATCCAGCGATTGCTCGGCCACCAAGCTCTTGTCGAGCGCGGGCTGCACGAATTTGATGCCTGGGCTTCCTGCTTTGGCGATACGACGACCGAGTTGGAGATCCAGCCCTCCGGTAAATACAAGCCGGTCAGCCGCTTTGCGAGCTTCGTCAACGTGCCGGAGCTGATCGCGATGTTCCGGAGCTTCGCGGACGTGGTGCTGCCTGAGGATCTTCGCGACTACGTCAAGGTTCCGGCGATCTCGACCGGCCGTCGCCAGATCCTCACCGCCAAGCCGACGCCAGCCTTCAAAGCCTACCAGAAAATCCTCGATGCCCGCATCAAGGCGATTGAGATGCGCGAAGGACCGGCTCAGCCTGGCGACGACATCCTGCTTTCGGTTATCACCGACGGCCGTCACGCCGCCATCGACCTTCGCCTCGTCGTTCCAGCCAACGACAACGAGGAGGACAACAAGCTTAACCTGCTGGTCCGCAACGCCTTCCGGATTTGGCAGGAGACGGCGGAAAGCACCTATGTCCGGCCAGATGGCAAGTCCTTCGAGTTGCCGGGTGCCGCGCAGATGATCTTCTCCGATCTCGGGACCATCAACGTCGAGAAAACGCGGGGTTTTTCCGCCTATCGCTGGATAAGCGATGAACTGATCCGCCTGGGCGTGCCAACTTCGCAAATTGCCTATATGCAGGATTTAAAGAAGACTGAGGCCAAGCAACGCCTGTTCGGCGATGTTCGCTCCGGTAAGGTCCGCTTCCTGATCGGCTCGTCTGAAACGATGGGGACCGGGGTCAATGCCCAGCTCCGCCTCAAGGCACTGCATCATCTTGATGTACCGTGGCTGCCATCGTACATTGAGCAGCGCGAAGGCCGCATCGTCCGTCAGGGCAATCAGCATGATGAGGTCGATATCATCGCCTACGCCACCGAGGGCAGTCTTGACGCCAGCATGTGGCAGAACAATGAGCGCAAGGCTCGATTCATCGCTGCGGCTTTGTCCGGTGACACCTCAATCCGGCGGCTCGAAGACTTTGGCGAGGGCCAAGCCAATCAGTTCGCCATGGCCAAGGCCATTGCCTCCGGCGACGAACGGCTGATGCAGAAGGCAGGGCTTGAAGCCGATATCGCCCGGCTCGAGCGGCTGCGCGCGGCCCATGACGACGATCAATATGCTGTTCGTCGCCAGATGCGCGAGGCTGAGCGTGACATAGAGGTCTCAACCCGGCGTATCGATGAGATCGGCCAGGATATCGGCCGGCTCGTCCCGACCGGAAGCGATACGTTTGCTATGACTGTCGTGGGCAAAGGCTACAAGGAGCGGAAGGAGGCCGGCCGCGCTTTGATGAAGGAAATCCTGACCCTGGCCCAGCTCCAACAGCAGGGCGACGTTCACCTTGCTTCCATCGGCGGCTTCGATCTCGTCTACGCTGGCGAGCGGTTCGGCAAGGGCGACGGCTATCGCTACACGACCATGTTGCAACGAACCGGCGCCGACTACGAGATCGACCTCGCCATCACGGTGACGCCGCTCGGCGCCGTCTCCCGGCTTGAGCATGGGCTCGACGGGTTCGAGGAGGAGCGGGAACGCTATCGTCGTCGTCTGCAGGAAGCGCGCCGGCGCCTCGCCTCCTATCGCTCACGCGAGGGCGGCACATTCGCTTTCGCGGACGAACTTGCCGAAAAGCGCCGGCAGCTCCGGGACGTCGACGAGGCGCTCGCCAATGACTTAGGGGAACGGGAGAACTCGGCAGCCGCATCGGAACCTATTTCGACAGGCGATTTTCGTCGTCAATCAGGACCACACGGGATGGACCGGTACTGTCCCATTTCCAGAGCACCAGATTGAGGTCGCTGCTAGTCGCTCCAGGTGCGAAACTCCTGACAAGCAGGCCATTGTAGCCGGATGCGATCAAGCGCCGCGCGAAAGCTTGCGTCCTGGATTCGCCGTTCGCTTTCATCTGGTCGCGCCATGTGGGGTCGGCCAGACCTTCCGCATCCATATGCTCGGTGGCCAGTGCCACTTCGTCTCGACAATCGAAGACACGATCGATCTCGGCATCATAGGAGACGAGCGTTGTCGGTTGAAGATTACCAACTTGGTTAGCCTCTCTCAATGCCGTCATGATCGACAGGGACGAATAGAGGGCTGCCACTCCTCTTGGATTGAACCGCCCGCCATAGAGTTCGGCGCCGCGACCCGACAGAGGTTCGCGCGCATAGATCGGATTGAGCGCACGAAAGAGCTTACCATCGTGGCGGTATGGCGCGATCAAGCGTGGATACCGGCATCCACGGCGTCGATATAGTCGAGCACTTCATCGGCCCGGCCGCTGCGGACGAGCTGCATCGCCGTCTGCCCGGAAAAACCAGGCAGCGGTTCCGATCGAAACCACGCATAAGCCATCAGGCCGGAGCCGAACCGAGGTTCTGTCTTATTGATGATCTCGATCATTTCGCGCAGCCGCCGCTGGGTCCGATCTGAGCGAACACGATCCTTGCGTTGGACGGCATCCTTTCCGAGGCCCGCCGTGCGGGCGACTTCCTCACTGGTGGTTCGGAAAGCCGCCGCGATCTTACGGGGCGCGAAGAAGCCTTCATCAGAATATTGGACCAGTCCCATCAGATACCTCTCTCGCATTCATTGCCTCGAATATAGACGTTGAACTGCGTCAAAACAAGCGTCGAAATGGATGAGAAGGTAAAAACGGAAAGATGGAAAAAGGAAAGCATTCGGTCGCAGATCGGTCTCCCGCCGCCGCTTTCGCTCAACCGCCGCCTGCGCCATCCCGGCCGCTCGTCCTTCGCAGGGGCGTGGCCCCCGCTTGTCCGTCGCAGCAGGGATGCTCGGCCGCAGTTGCGCCGGTCCGGCCGCCCTGCGGTCCGGAGGGTGTCTTCGGAAAAAATGAAGACAGTAGGGACTGGCGAAGGGCCGGTTCCACACCCGGTTGAAGGAGAAAAACCATGTACATTTTAAAGCTCGATCCGCGCGATCTGAAGGACAATCCCGATACGATGCGGCAGACGAAATCCTCGCCCCAGGCCGACGCGCTGCTGCTCGCCACTATCAAGGCGGTCGGTATCATCCAGCCCCCGGTCGTGGCCCCTGAGAAGGATGGCGGCAACAGTTATGTGATCGATGCCGGTCATCGCCGCGTCCGCTTGGCGATCGCGGCAGGCCTCGAGGAAATTGAAGTCCTCGTCGCCGAGGCCGCCAACGACAACGGTGCCATGCGCAGCATGATCGAAAACAGTGCGCGTGAGCCGCTGAACCCCGTCGATCAATGGCGTGGGATTGAACGTCTGGTGGCGTTGGACTGGACCGAAGAAGCGATTGCCGTCGCGCTCACTGTCACCGTTCGCCAGATCCGCAAGCTGCGCCTTCTCGCCAATGTCCTGCCGGCAATGCTCGACCAGATCGCGCTCGGCGACATGCCATCCGAGCAGCAGTTGCGCACGATCGCCGCCGCCTCGCTCGAAGAGCAGAAGGAGGTATGGAAGGCGAACAAACCGAAGAAGGGCGACACGGCGTCCTGGTGGTCCATCGCCAACGCGCTGACGAAGAAGCGCATGTACGCCAAGGATGCGAGCTTCGGCGACGACCTTGCGGCGGCCTACGGTATCGAATGGGTCGAGGACCTCTTCGCGCCGGCCGACGAAGACAGCCGCTACACCACCAATGTCGATGGCTTCCTTGGCGCCCAGCACGAATGGATGACCGCCAACCTTCCGAAGCGTGGTGCCATCGTCGAGCTAAACAACTGGGGTCAGCCGGCCCTGCCGGCCAAGGCCGAACAGATCCACGGCAAGCCCCAAAAATCCGATTGCACCGGCCTGTATCTCGACCGCGAGGGAAAGGTGAAGACGGTTCACTACCGGCTGCCCGAAGCGAAGAAACCGAAGGGCAAGCAGGGAGCCGTTGACGGCGACGCAAACGAGGTGGAGGACGAGACCGTTGTTGCGTCGAAGCCGCGCCCCGACGTCACCCAGAAAGGCCAGGATATGATCGGCGATTACCGCACCGACGCCCTTCATGACGCGCTCGGTCGCGCGCCAATCGAGGACGACATGTTGATGGCGTTGCTGGTGCTGGCATTTACTGGATTGAACGTCCGGATCGACTCCGGTGCTGGTGGGGCGATGTACGGCGGGACACGCTTTACCCGCCACGCCGCCAATCTCTTTGACGACGATGGCAAGCTTGCCTTCGACATGGACACACTCCGGGTGGTCGCTCGGTCGATGTTGATCGACGTGCTGTCGTGCCGCCGCGGCATGTCGAACAGTGGTGTGGTTTCCCGGGTCGTCGGCGACACCATCGGCGCGGATGCGTATCTGCCAAATATGGGCACCGAAGACTTCTTGCTATGCCTTTCCCGGCAGGCTCTCGAAGCCTCGTGCAAGGACGCCTCCGTCCAGCCGCGCCCGCGGGTCAGGGAGACGCGCGCAGCGCTCGTCGCTCACTTCAACGAGGGGCATTTCGTGCCTCCGGCAGCATTCTTCGCGCCGGACGCCGCGGAACTCGCCGATTGGCTCAAACGTGGCGTTCCCGCCGAGGGCCATGACAGCCACCCGGACGACGCCGAAGGCGGCGCTATCGGGGATGCAACGGTTGGCGACAATCCGTCGGACGTTGATCCAGATGCCATGACCGACGCGGATGCCGTTGATCCGGAGGGCGAAGAGCCCAATGACGCCTCCAGTCAGGTCGCCGAGGATTCGCGCGTGGACGGAGCTTCCGACGAGGATGTCGGCGCCTACAACGTCGCCGCCGAGTAACCGCTCGCCTCATTTCCGACCGATATCCCGCCGCCGGCCACCATCGGCGGCGGTTCTGTTTCCAGCAACCGCAGAACCCGAAGGAGAACTCCATGTCTGCATCACTGATCTACGATCTCGCTCCCATCGGCTCCATTGTCGCCTGGTCCGACGGCACACCGCGCCCGCCGGAGCGTTTTAACAAGAAACTGGCCGCCTGGCAGACTCGCAACAGCAAAGGTCGCCTTATTCGCAAGGACGGTCCGCGCACCCTCGGCAACTATTCGTCGCCGGGGTATTTCAAGCTGCATGAGGCGGATTTCGGTGGCAACAACGTCGTCGTCTTGCGGGTTCACCGCACCTTCGGCCTCGATTCCGGCCTGACCTTCAAGGTGCTCGAACGTCCGCCGCTCGGATCGGTCCGCGTTTTCGACCGCTCCGGCTCGGCCGCAGAGCTCGTCCATTTGGCCGAAAATCGTGAAGCGGCCGAGGTCTGGCTGAAAACGCATGGTTATCCGAGCGCCGTGCTCGAGGAGGTGACCGCCGACGAAGTCGCGGCCGATCACATCGAAGGGAGGGCTGCGGCATGAATGCGCCCGATCTTCAGAGGAACTCTTCCTCCACCCCTGATTGTTCAGGGGTGGAGTTTGGCGAAAGCGCCGATGGCTTTCCAGTCGCCCGGATCGGTGACACCGTGCTGGCGATGATACCGTTCACCGACGGCGGCGGCTTTCTCGCCAGTGCCTGGCGTGTCCAACGGCCGCTCTCCGAGCTCGAACGCGCGGATTTTTCTGGGCACGACGGCCGACTTGCCGACGAAACCGCGTTTCGGGAGCGCGTGTTTGAGATGGCAGGCCACAAGCGTGAACTTGCGGCACTCCGCCGGGTTCAGACCCGGATGTCGTCCAGCACGCCGTGGGGGTCCTCGCAACTCGCGACGATTTATGCCGAGGGCGTGGTTTCCCATACGACCGCCGGTCATGGCGGGTTTCATTTGACCGCAGAACGTAATGCCCTTATCCATCCCATGCTGCGCAAGGATCTGCCGTGGTACGAAGAGGACGCCGAGTGGGCGATCGTTGCCCTCACCTTCCCCGAGCTGTTCACGGCCTACGAGCGGAAATGTGCCGACGAGACTATCCGCGGCTCCTGGCCCGACGCCTGGGAGAAAATCTTCGGACGCGAACTGCGGCCGGGCGAATCCCGGACGAAGGACCGGCGTGAATTCGAACGTCAACATGCCGGCGATTGGATCGTCATCTCGGCAATCCTCTCGAACCACCATCCCGGCATGACGGAGGTGGTGGCCACAATCGGTGGCGCGCGGTCCGATCGCGCCGATGAACGCCGCTTCCTGGTGCCGAGCGCGGAATATACCGACCGTGGCTCCTTCGGCTTCGTCATCGATGACGCCCGCCATGCCGGCTATGACGGGCCGTCGTCCTTCATCGGCTGGCAGGCTCGGAGGAAAGCGCGATGATCGCGGTCAGCCCACGTGTATTGCTCGCGACGATGGATGCCGCGCGCCGCCAAACCTCTCATCACCTCGATCTCGTGCAGCGGCAAATTGAATCGCGGGCCGAACGCATGACGATCACTGAGAAGGCGAAAGCCCGGTCGCATCGCCGGAACCGATCGAACTGGACCCGCTCCGACGAACAGATGTTCCGCGATCATCTCGATCGACTGAGCTTCGAGCGCCGCGGCGAAATCGATGCCCTGTCACGCAAGCTGGTACGGCAGGAACGTGCTCTGGCCCTGGTCCGCGAAAAACTCGGCGAGAATGCAGGCAGTGTGTCGGCGTGAGCCGATGGAATGTCCAGCCTCCCGAGAGCTGCATGCTCGCGGAAGCGTCATAGGTGGCGGGCATTGGCGCAGTTTCCCCACGTCCGGTTTGACGGTCGACACGTCCCCTTGCCGGAACGCCCTTCGGTTTGTCACGGTCGTAAGCCGGCGGTCGGTCGTTTCAAGGCCGCTTGCGCGCCGCGATGCGGCCTCCTCCCCCTCCCTCGCAAGGTGGCTCCGCGTCCATCGCAGGGTTTTGACCCCGCTTGTTCGCAAATCCGCCTCGCTCGCTCAGGGGCTTCGGACCTCTGAAAGCGCCCGTCTCTCGCCGGCTTATTCGCCCGTACCGAAGGACGTACCGGCAAGGGGTCGGCGCCAGCCTTCGGAAAAAACCGGAAAGGAAACCTAATATGGCCAAGCCCGCAACCAATCGCCAGTCCGCCCGCGTCGTCCAGCTCCGCAAGGGCGCTACCCTCGAAATGGTCCGGCTCACGTGCCCCGACACCGCCCAGGCATTGCTGATCGCCGAGAGTTTTGGGACTGCAATCGTCGACAGCGACGGCATCCGCGACCTGCACGAGCGGCTGATCATCGAGACCGCTGATGCGCTCAGCGAAGGCCTCGGCGAGAGGGCGATGCAGATCCACCTGCAGCGCATCGTCGGCGCATTCGTCGGATCGGCGCACGGCGCCGGGCAATTCTACTCCCGCGCCGTGACCGAAGCGCGCGATGCCACCGCCAAGGCTTCGAATGACGCTCGCGACGAGGACCGCGACGGTCCGGTCGGCTACGACAGTGCCGCCCAGCGCAAGCGCGAATTCGCCGCCGACATGGGCGTACAGTCGCACGCGCTCCGGATGGCTTCCGAAGGTGCCGTTGCCGCCTACGAACAGGTGGTTGGCGAAGCTTGGAAGCCCTTCGATCGCCCGGTCGAAAACGCTGGCGCCTCGCTCGACCGCAAGGCCGCCGAAGCGCAGTTGGCGGCTTTCGGCTGAGGCGCTGGGGGCGGGGCTTAGGCCCCGCCCGTCCCTAGCCTCTTTCCTGACGGCCGGCTCCTTCCGGAGCCGGCCTTTCGCGTGTCGTAAGAAACGAGGAAGGAGGAAAAGAGGACACATTGCCGCCCATCGCGTCCCGTCCCGGTGGGCGGTCCTGCAGGATCCGGCGCCAAGCTGCAACGGCTTCGCCGTCCTTCACTGGTGTTCCGGCCGTTTCGGTGCTGCTTGCCGCCTGACGGCTCCTGCTTTCGGACCTCCGTGACGGGGCCGCGATGGGCGCGGCCTCCGAAATGGAGGTTTGAGACAATGAGCAGAACACAGGAAAGCCAGCGCGTCGATATCTACACGCGGATCACCGACAGGATCGTGGCGGATCTGGCGCAGGGTGTGAAGCCCTGGATGAAGCCTTGGAACGCGGCCAACATCGATGGCCGGATCACCCGCCCGCTCCGGCACAACGGTCAGCCCTATAGCGGCATGAACGTTCTCCTGCTGTGGTCGGAGGGTATTGCGCGAGGCTTTTCCTCGCCCATGTGGATGACGTTCAAGCAAGCGTTGGAAACGGGTGCCTCAGTCCGCAAGGGCGAGTCCGGCACGACAGTCGTTTTTGCCAGCCGCTTCACCAAATCAGAGGCCGATGGAAATGGCGGCGAGGTCGAACGCGATATTCCTTTCCTCAAAGCCTACACGGTGTTCAACATCGAACAGATCGATGGACTTTCCGAGCACTATTATCAACGCGCAGAGCCGGTTCTCGACCCGGTCGAGTGCATCGAGCAGGCCGATCGTTTCTTCAGTAATACTGGCGCTGTTATCCGCCATGGCGGCTCGCAGGCGTACTATTCACCGGCCAGCGATCACATTCAGATGCCCCCGTTTGAGACCTTCCGTGACGCCGGTGCTTATGTGGCGACCTTGAGTCACGAGGCAACGCACTGGACCGCGGCGCCTGAGCGTGTCGGTCGCGATCTCAGCCGATACGCGAAGGACCGAACTGAGCGGGCGCGAGAGGAGCTGATCGCCGAACTCGGCAGTTGCTTCCTATGCGCTGATCTCGGGATTGCCCCGGAGCTCGAACCGCGACCGGATCACGCGTCCTATCTTCAGTCGTGGCTATCGGTACTGGCCGAAGATAAGCGCGCAATATTCAGGGCGGCGGCGCATGCGCAACGCGCGGTCGCCTATTTGCATGGCCTGCAGCCTCTGCAAGACGAAGACAGGCAGGCGGCTTGATCGCTCTCGAACAACATCTTCAAGAAATCACCGCCGGCCGTTCTCGACGAAAACGGCTGGCTCATCACTCGCAACCGCCTGCACCTGAGGATCGGGTTCCACGCTGAGGTTCAACTTCCCCCAGATCGATGGTTTCCCGGTATCGGTCTTCACTCTGCGGGACGGCTTGATTTCGACGATAAACGGTTTTGGCTGCTGGCGCATAGTTCCTCCAGGCGACGATCGCGTTCGAACGATACCGATGATTCGGTGGACGCAATCGCCCTTCCCGTGCGTTCATAAGAGGATCGCGGGCCGTAACGAGTGTGTCGAACAGTCCGATCCCCAAGTCGCCGTTCGGAGGCGACCGCGAATGCGACGGACCCAGCCACTGCCATGTCCCTCCAATTCACTGTTGCCGGCGCTCCATCCGCGGGCTCGATGAGGCATGTCTGACCGGAGACCGGCTGCGCCTCGATCGCCTTCCCGCAACGGCCAGGCGCAATTTTCTTACCCCTGACAGCTGCGCCGTCATTCCTCGCCAACTAACAAAATTGCGACTTGCCGCCCTCCATTGCATTGCGGCCCTATGGGTGCGGTTCGATCGTCTCCGGTCTTTGCGACAGCCATCGAGGCCGCAATGGCGCGGCCCGAAACACCAAAAAGGAACATGACAATGGCAACCATCGGCACCTTCACCTCCACTGAAAACGGCTTCAACGGCTCGATCCGCACTCTCGCACTCAACGTCAAGGCTCGCATCGCCCGCGTCGAAAACCCCTCCGACAAGGGTCCGCAGTTCCGCATCTTCGCGGGTAACGTTGAACTGGGTGCCGCTTGGCAAAAACGCTCGGAGACCGACCGCGACTATCTCTCGGTCAAGCTGGACGACCCGAGCTTTCCCGCGCCGATCTACGCAACGCTCACCGAGGTCGAAGGCGAGGACGGCTACCAGCTGATCTGGTCTCGCCCGAACCGCGACTGAGGTTCACCAGCCCGGCCCCGCCTCACCGGCGGGGCTCTTACTTCACACTTCGTCGCAAGAGAGAAGCCGGTTGCCAGCGTCGAGCTGGCGCCCGGCTTTTTTGGTGCCATACGGAGAGAGAAAAGTCTGCTCAGATCAACTGAGTGTGACGGGCGGGCATGCCGGCGTCAAGGACGAGCGGTTCCCCCAATTTTCAGCCGTCGACCGACGGCCGACGTCAGAAAATCGGCTCCCCCACTCGCCGGCGCTGCCGGTCGCTTGCGCGATCCCTGACCCCGCCATCCCCACCCGCCCCGCATCGTCATCTTTCACAAACGTCAAGGAGATGACGACGATGACAATCGAACAGCACATTGAGGAACTGCGCGCCGAACTGAAAAACGCCTTCGACGCAACCGAGCGGCGCCAGATCGAGGCCGAACTCGAACTTGCCCAGGCCGATCTGATGGTTGCGCTGGCCGAGCAGGACGGCACCGTCGACGCCGAGCCGCCCTTCTGAGGCGGCATTCATTTTCCGCGCTGCGCTTCCGGCAGACAGATGACGCCGGCTTCAAACAGGGACACTGGACCTGCCGCACATTTCCTTTCGATCCCATGTCATCGACCTCGGGGAGGGTGCAGCCCGTCGTCGTAACGCAACCTGATGCCGCCAGAATTTTCCCCGCCGCTTGAGCTGCTCCTTGCGCACCAAAATTCAGGCGCCGTCAAGTCCTTCGCTCACGCTACGTCCGTTCCGGTGCGTCCCTCCTTCCCGATCTGCGCTCTCATCCCGCAATGACAGCAATCGAAAGGAAACCATCATGCGACAGCTCGCCCGATTCCTAACCGCCACCGGTCGCCAGCTCGGCGTCCTCGCCAAAGTGATCTGTCACTTCTTCCGCAAGGGTAAGCTCCGCCTGAAGCTCGCGATCAAGATCCCGTTCTTCGTCGAGATCGAGGTAAACTTTGAGAAAGACTGGAACCGGCACCGATGAGGTCCCCTTGCGGGCCGCTTCGGCGGTCCCTTGTTTTTCCCTTCAGCGCGATCCGGATCGTGAGTCAGTTTCCCGACTGTTGGAGAATCGATCTTGGGTGGTAGCCCCGCGCACGCTTGCGGCGCATTAGCTCCAGGAACAGGCTGACCGCCTCTTCTTCCCTGCCGAAATGATGAACTTTGCTCTGCCCCCTGCTGCCGATACGTCCCCATGCACGAGTCAGACATACCTCGCCGAACAACGTCCCTGAAATCTCCATGGCGTAGTAGCGTGCCATATTTTTCGCAGGGTCCGTCCGTTCGATATAGAGGTGGTAGGGTTGAGCGACCATGCGCGAAGAATCGCCGATCAGCATGCTCCGGTCCAACGACAGTTATGAATCGGTTCGCGTGGTTCGATTCATTTTCGTGATGATCGACGGCTTGTGCATCTGGCCTGCGGAAATCTGGGCGAGCCGCCTTTGGCGGACGGCTCTATGCGCTACGCGCACCGAACCCGCGATGCGGTTTCGACCCATCCGGGTTACGATCCTCTCGTGGCAAGAAGTGTTGCCAACAGTAAGACCGTTGGCGAGGACCTGCCGCCATTGACCACGATGGCTCCTCCTCTTTCCCCAAACCCCTTTCTCCTCTCCCGTGCGCTCGCCGAATCTGAATCTGCTCAATCGGATCGATCGCACCAGCTGCGCCGTGCTCCGTCCCATGATCGAGCAAGTCCTTCGGCGACCAGAACGTCGCAGAGAGACCGACCGTCGCGCGATACGGTCCGCAGTTTGCGTCCGTACTTGTCTTCATCCCGGATGCCTGCCAAGAGCGAAAACTTTCCTGCCTTGAGAAGCGCGAGCAATCTTGCTTTCGCAGCTTCACCTTTCACCCGTTCGGCCTCGCATCGCGGCGGGCTGAGTTCTGGCGTGTCGATGTCAGCAATGCGGATCTTCTGCCCCTGGTACCAGAACGTATCACCGTCGACCACGCAGTTGGCCCGACGACCTTCACCGCAGATCGAAAACGAGGCCGAAAGCGTATCGGTGGCCGGTGTTCGGGCAAACGCGACGATGCTATCGAGATTGCCGCTCCGATCAAGATAGAACCAGCCGGCAACGCAGATCACCACAACCCAGACGATCACGGTCGGAACTCCCCAGCCGCTCCGCCGATCGGGACGCCTGGATTGCACGCTGCGTGTATTTCCCTCACGGCGATGGCTGCCAAACTTCGGGCTCGTCCGGAACTGGTTCGTGGGCTTCGGGGCCAATCTCTCCTCCTGCATCTTCTGTTGACGATACCTCCGCCCTGGTTTCAACGGGCTTGTCCGGATCAGTCGAATTCGAGCTTTCCGCCTCGTTGCGCGCCCTCGAGTGGAACCGGTTCGTTCCAACGCATGCCATCATATCGCCGCGCCTGAACCAGATTGCGCGGCCACACCTGAGCGGGGCGTTTCCTGCCGTGAAGACAATCTGCTCGTCGGCGCGCATGCGCAGAACTTCATGCGGCAGAATCAACGGCCTGGCAGCGAGTTGCTTCGACCGTGTCCGCGACGAACCCTTCGACTGGTAACTCCGGCTGACCTGGTCGATCTCGACGGTGGTCGTGCCGCAGCGTTTCGAGATATAGTCGGCCGTCTCCGGATCGTTGATCGCCGCAAAGGAGATCCAGCTGGCGCTCTCGAACCATTTGCTGGCCGCGTCACGTCCACCATAGGTTTCGCGCATCTGGCCGATCGACTGATAGATCATGGTGAGGGTAATGCCGTATTTGCGGCCAGCATCGCGAGCGGTTTCCAGGATGCGCATATAGCCGAGACGGGCGACCTCATCCAACAGGAAGAGCGCCCGCCCCTGCATCTTGCCATCGCGATTGTATATCGCGTTGAGGAACGAGCCTATGATGACGCGGGCAAGACCCGAATGCGTTTCCAACGTCTTCAGGTCGATGTTGATAAATACGTCGAGGTTGCCGGTCGCAAGCTCGTCGGTCGAGAAGCTCGAACCAGAGACCAAGGCCGCATAGTTCGGATAGGACAGCCAGTGGGTTTCCTTCACGGCATTGGCATAGACACCGCTGAATGTCTCGGGCGTCATGTTCACGAATGCGGCGACATTCTCCTTCACGAATTCGGATTTCGAATTCGCGTGGATTGCCTCCAGCCGCTGCCTCAGTTTCGGCTCAGGCTCGGCGAGGTTCTTGCGAACCTGGCGAAGCGACTGATGCTCTTTTTTCGTATGGCCGGAGAGGCATACGTCGGCGATCAGCGCGGTCACCAGTTGCAGACCAGACGCCCTGAAGAAGTCATCGCGTACGCCGTTCGCTCGTCCGCTATCGCTCATGATCCATGAGGCGACCGATGCGATATCCTCTTCCTTGGTTCCACCGTGCCGGCCAATCCAGTCAAGGACATTGACGCCGGTGTCCGGCCGCCTGGGGTCAAGGATATGAATGTCTCGTCCAGCTTTGCCGCGATGATCGATGACCATCGGTGCGACCTCGTTCGATGGGTCGAGCACGACCAGCGTGCCGCCCCATTTGAGCGCGGTCGGTATCGTCACCGACGTTGTTTTGAAACCGCCGGAACCGGCAAACACAATGCCGTGTGAGGAGCCGAACGAGCCGTCGAAGCAGAGCAGCGGGGCCTTGCCACCGGTGCCCCAGGTTTCCGGGCTATCGGACCGGAACGACTTGGACGCGACGCTATCCTTGTCGACACGGTAGCGCTCGCCAATGACAATGCCGCCCGCATCAGGAAAGAGCTTTCCGGCTTCCGCCAGCTTCATCCAGTCGGCCTCGCCGTGCAGCGCCCGCTTGCCGCGAATGCGCCGGGGCTCTGATCTCGCAAAGGCAGCGTTGCCGACGACCGAAACCCGCAACGCGAAACAGGCGACCAATGCTGCCGCCCCTG
Organism: Rhizobium sp.; assembly: GCA_041675415.1. Classification (GTDB taxonomy): domain Bacteria; phylum Pseudomonadota; class Alphaproteobacteria; order Rhizobiales; family Rhizobiaceae; genus Allorhizobium. Next base: position 17,024 of record JBAYTX010000067.1, read on the forward strand.
GCCCGAACATCGTCGCAGGATCGGCATAGGAAAGCACCGATCGACTGGCCGGCAGCTGGCCCGCCAGCGCAAGCAGGCGAACCGTCACGCGCAGCGCGGCAACCGAGATCGTCGCGACGCATCCTGTGACGACGCCCCAGCCGGCCAGCTTGATGTTGGCCGAGCCGGCACTCGCGAACAGGAA
>JBAYTX010000068.1:0-16960 GCA_041675415.1 Rhizobium sp.
GGATGAATTCGGAGCCTTTCGGGAAGATGAAGCCGAAATCCTCGGTGCCAAGCGGCCCGCCGATCAGCTTCAGCCCGCCGCCGGAGTTTTCGACATAGCCCTTGCCGGCGGTGCCGTCGGTCAGCACCATGTCGACGTCGCCGGCCTTGAGAGCCTGGACGGTTGCGCCGAAGGTTTCGAACAGCTTGATGCGCGGATTGGCTTCATCGCCATCCAGGACCTCGTAGACGGCGGTGTAGAAGGGGGTGGTGCCCGGCTGGGCGCCGACCAGCGCGTCCTCGACGGCGGCGAAGCTCTTGCCATCGGAAAAACGGGTCTCGTCGCCGCGCACCAGCATGAACTGCTCCGAGCGCATATAGGGGTCGGAGAAGTCGACCTTCTCCTTGCGGTCGTCCTTAATGGTGATCCCGGTCATGCCGATATTGTACTGGCCGTCCGACACCGCCTGGATCATCGCGTCCCACGAGGTGTTCTGGTATTCGACCTTGAAGTTCAAACGCTTGGCGATCTCGTTCATCGCGTCGTATTCCCAGCCGATTGCCTGGCCGCTTTTCGGGTCGACGAACTGCAGCGGCGGATAGGCGTTTTCGGTGACGACGACCACCGTCTTTCCACCGAGATCCGGCAGGTCGGCGGCAAAGGTCGACAGGGGCGCGACGACGAGGGCTGCGAGCCCGGCAAGAAGAGCGCGTCTGAACGGCATCGGATACCTCCTGAAAGTGTGGAGACACCAGACTGTCACAGAACATTCCGTCCTGGCAAGAACCGGGGCTCCAAAGAAAAAGGCGGCTTTCGAGCCGCCTTTTTCCAAATCCCGGTTAGGGGAAATATTATTCTGCCGAACCTTCGGCCGGTGCAGCTTCCGCTGCAGCAGCGGCTTCGGCAGCTGCCTTTGCTTCGGCCGCTTCGGCGGCTGCCTTTTCCGCGGCCAGAGCCTGTGCTGCTGCAACCTTTTCAGCTTCCAGACGTGCCTTTTCTTCAGCAACGGCGGCGCGCTCGGCGTCGTTCAACTTGCGGGCGCGGGTGCCGGTGTTCTCGACGATACGAGCCGACTTGCCGCGACGATCGCGCAGGTAGTAAAGCTTGGCGCGACGGACCTTACCACGGCGAACGATTTCGACGCTTTCGACCATCGGCGAGTAAACCGGGAATACGCGCTCCACGCCTTCGCCGTAGGAGATCTTGCGAACGGTGAAACTCTCGTTGATGCCGGCGCCGGAACGGGCGATGCAGACGCCTTCATAGGCCTGCACGCGGGTACGATTGCCTTCCTTGACGGTGACGTTGACGCGGAGCGTATCGCCGGCCGAGAAGTCCGGGAGCTTGCGCTTGGCTTCGATCTTGGCGGCCTGTTCGGCATCCAGCTGCTGAATGATATTCATGTCTAACCTCTATTTCTTCTGAAACAGCCAGAGCGCTCTACAGTCGCCCTTCGGTCAATGCCTCTGGGCTAGGCCTTTTCAGGCTGGAGCGGATTCGCCATTCTTTATTTGCTGGCAGACGGGACAAAGCCCATTTCCGGGCGTGCTGATACACCAATCGGCAGGGCTTGTCATCCCTTTGAAAGCATTTTTATCGCTGTCGCACCAGTCCGCAAGGCTTGCAGGTCCCGCCGCGAGCGACTAAACCCGGCTCCGGTCGGGAAGAGGGAGGCTTGAATGTCGATTGCAATGATCGGCCTGTTGTTCGCAGCAGGTTTTTTTTCGGGGGGCGTCAACGCCATTGCCGGTGGCGGTACATTTCTGACTTTCGGTGCACTCACCCTTGTCGGTCTGCCGCCGATCGCCGCCAACGCCACTTCATCGATCGTCCAGTTTCCCGGCTACATAACCTCGACGATTGCCTATTGGCCGGAAATCCGCGCTCGGCTCCGTAGCACCTTCCTGCTAGCCGCAATTTCCGCCATCGGTGCGCTTGCCGGCGCCCTCCTGCTATTGTCTCTCGACAATCCATCCTTTGCCAGGATGGTGCCTTGGCTGCTGCTCGCGGCAACTCTCGTCTTTGCCGCTGGCCCTTGGCTGAAGCCGAAGGCCCTCAACGAACATCCGTCCCATCCCTTCGCCAGCGCCGTGTCACAGTTCTTCATGGCCGTCTATGGCGGATTTTTCGGCGCCGGAATGGGGATCATGATGCTCGCCATCCTGGGCGTGACGCTCGGCGGCAACTATCATCGTCTCAACGCTTTGAAGAACCTGCTGTCGATAGTGATCGCCACGGTGGCCATTGCCGTCTTTGTCTCGGGGGGCGTCGTGGTCTGGTCCAAGGCCGCGGTAATGATCCCGGCGGTCGCGCTCGGCGGCTATTCTGGCGTCTGGGCGGCACGGCGCGTCCCCCAATCGCTAATGCGCGCAATCGTCGTCGCCGTCGGCTTGGGGCTGACAGTCTATTATTTCCTGAAGGTGTGACCACCCTCCCTATCGGCAAGGAGATCTGGACGCCGTTGCTCCGTCAACTGGCGCGCCTGTTCCTGCCGCCATTTCTCGACGGCCCCGTGATTGCCCGAAGTCAGGACCGCCGGGATTTCAACGCCCTCGAAGACCTGTGGCCGAGTATATTGCGGATATTCCAGCAATCCACTTTCGAAGCTCTCATGAACGCCGGAAAGCTCGTTGCCCATGACTCCCGGCAAAATCCGCACGACGGCATCGAGGACCACCAGGGCGGCTGGCTCACCTCCGGAGAGAATGTAATCGCCTATGGAAACCTCTTCGAGACCACGCGCCTCGATCACTCGCTGATCGACCCCCTCGAAGCGGCCGCAGACAATGACAACGCCCTCGCCAGAAGCAAGCTCGCGCACGCGCTCTTGGGTCAGCGGCCTGCCACGCGGGCTCATCAGGAGCCGCGGCCGCTTGGTCTCGGAGGAGACATGGTCTATGGCCCGCGCCAACACGTCCGGCCTCAGCACCATGCCGGCGCCGCCGCCCGCAGGCGTGTCATCGACGCTTCGGTGCTTGTCGGTCGCAAAGTCGCGGATCTGAACAGCCTCCAGTGACCACTGGCCGCGCTCAAGGGCGCGGCCGGCAAGCGACAGACCGAGATGGCCTGGAAACATTTCCGGATAGAGAGTAAGAATCGTCGCCCGGAAGGTCATCTCCGGTAACTCAATTCTCATCCGGGGAGTTCGGTCCTGATCTGCTCGAAAAGGGTGGCGTCTCCTCATCGTCCTGCAGCCCGGCCGCAACCGGATCGATCAGGATCCGTCCGCCTTCGAGGTCGATCTCTATCACAGCAGCCTCGGAAAACGGGATCAGAACCGGTCGCCTGCCCGGACCTTTCAACTCGAGAAGATCGCCGGCTCCGAAATCATAGACGCCGCTGACGGCGCCGTAGTGGTTGCCTGCGGCATCGTGCACGTCGAGACCTTCGAGGTCGGTATAGTAGAATTCGTCTTCATCCAACTCGGAGTCTGGAAGCGCCTCGCGCTCGACATAAAGCTCGAGACCGTTAAGCGCCTCTGCGGCGTTGCGGTCGTTGATGCCGCGAAAGCGCACGATCGCCACATTCTTGGCTTCCCGGATCTCCAGGATTTCGAACACCCGGCCATCAAGGCTGCGCAGATTGCCGTAATCGCCCAGTGCCATCGGATCACCGGTAAAGGATTTCACCCGCACTTCTCCTCGCAGCCCCTGGGCGGCGCCGATCGTTGCCATCAATACGGGATTCTCAAGCTTCGTCATGGGTGCAGGCCGTCCATGTCTGCAATTTCGGTTCCTTACTTCTTTTATGATGAAGCTTGGCGAATTGAAACGAAAAACGGGCGGCAATGATGCTGCCGCCCGCCGACTTCCGTATGAATGCGAATTATTCCGCTGCGTTTGCTTCTGCAGCCGCTGCGGCAAGTTCCTCGGCTTTCTGCTGCTTCTCGGCAATACGCTCGAGAGCCTTCTTGCCGGGCTTTGCCTTTTCCGGATTGCTGCGTGCCGGACGCTGCGCGAGACCGGCTTCGCTAAGGAAGCGCAGAACACGGTCCGTTGGCTGCGCGCCGTTGTCGATCCAATGCTTGATGCGCTCCACGTTCAGTTCGATGCGCTTTTCATTGTCCTTGGCGAGCATCGGGTTCCACGCGCCGACCTTCTCGAGAAAGCGGCCGTCACGCGGGCTGCGGGCGTCGGCAACGACGATCTGGTAATAAGGGCGCTTCTTCGAACCACCACGTGCAAGACGAATTTTCAATGCCATTTCTTCACTCCTTAGGGCTTTTCCAGGCCACCTGTTTGTCAGACGGCTTTTTCCGTGTTGCCACCGATGTTGGCGGCGATTGCTTCATGATGCCGGATCACTTCCTTGATGATAAAATTCAAAAAGGTTTCTGCAAAATCCGGATCCAAATGGGCATCCTGCGCAAGACGGCGCAAGCGCTCGATCTGGTATTCTTCGCGCGCCGGATCGGCTGGCGGCAAATCGTATTGGGCCTTCAGCATGCCGACGGCCTTGGTGCAGCGGAAGCGCTCCGCCAACATGTGAACCAGTGCGGCATCGATATTATCGATCGACTGGCGGTAGCCGGCGAGCAGCTCCTTCGCATTCGATTCGCTCATGCTATCTGCCCCCTCACTTCTTCTTCGGCAATCCGGGAAGACCCGGAAGGCCACCGAGACCGGGGAGCTTCGGCGCGCCCAGGCCCGGCAACCCACCACTGCCGAGACCTGGCAAACCACCGGCCTTGCCGAGGCCTGCGGCTTCCGCCTGCTTCTGCAAGGCCTCGAGATGCTTCGGATCGATACCCGACAAATCGGGCATGCCCCCCATGCCGCCTAAGCCTCCCAGACCCATCTTGGCCGCCATGCCGCCCATCATCTGCTTCATCATGCCGCCACCCTTCTTGCCGCCCATGGCTTTCATCATGTCGGCCATCTGGCGGTGCATCTTCAAGAGCTTGTTGATTTCGGCGGCGTCCGTGCCGGAGCCGGCTGCGATGCGCTTCTTGCGGGAATGCTTCAGGATGTCGGGATTGGCCCGCTCGGCCTTGGTCATCGACTGGATGATGGCGATCTGGCGACCGAACAGCTTGTCGTTCAGCCCCGCGGCGGCCATCTTGTCCTTCATGCCCGACATGCCGGGCATCATTCCCATGATGCCGCCCATGCCACCCATCTTCTGCATCTGGCGCAACTGGTCGGCGAGGTCGTCGAGGTCGAACTTGCCCTTGGCCATCTTGGCGGCCATGGCGGCCGCCTTCTCGGCGTCGATGTTCTCCGCCGCCTTCTCGACCAGCGAGACGATGTCGCCCATGCCGAGGATGCGGTCGGCGATACGCCGCGGATGGAACTCCTCGAGCTCCGTCATCTTTTCGCCGACGCCGATCAGCTTGATCGGCTTGCCGGTGACGGCGCGCATCGAAAGCGCCGCACCGCCGCGGCCGTCACCGTCCATGCGGGTGAGCACCAGGCCGGTGATTCCGACGCGTTCATCAAAATTGCGGGCGAGGTTGACGGCGTCCTGGCCGGTCAGCGCATCGGCGACCAGCAGAATTTCATGCGGCTTCGCATTCTTCTTGATGTCGGCCATCTCGACCATCAAGGGCTCGTCGATATGCGTACGGCCGGCAGTGTCGAGGATGACCACATCATGGCCGCCAAGCTTGGCGGCCTGAACGGCCCGGCTTGCAATATCGGTCGGCGACTGGCCGGCGATGATCGGCAGCACGTCGATGCCGGTCTGGACGCCGAGCTGGCGCAGCTGTTCCTGGGCGGCCGGACGACGCGTGTCGAGCGAGGCCATCAGGACCTTCTTCTTCTCGCGGTCGGTCAGCCGCTTGGCGATCTTGCCGGTGGTCGTCGTCTTTCCCGAGCCCTGCAGGCCGACCATCATGATGACGACCGGGGCTGCCGCGTTGAGGTCGACGCCGACCCCTTCCGAGCCGAGCATCTCGACCAGTTCGTCATGGACGATCTTGACGACCATCTGCCCGGGCTTGATCGACTTCAGAACGGCGGCGCCGACGGCCTTCTCGCGCACCTTGTCGGTGAAGTTGCGCACGACCTCGAGCGCCACGTCGGCTTCCAGAAGCGCGCGGCGCACCTCGCGCAGCGCAGCGGAAACATCGGCTTCCGACAGAGCGCCACGGCCGGTCAGTCCATTCAGGATGGAACCAAGGCGGTCCTGGAGGTTATCAAACATCGGCTCTTCCTTATCGTTTCGGGTCTCCGAAACGTCGGTCTTTCCACCGCTGAAAACAAGACGCAAAGCCAAAATGCACCCGAGGGCGCATCGCGCTGTCGGGTGTTGACCTCCGGGATCTCTTTATACCTTGACGGGTCCCGGTCGGCGGCTCGGAGTGCTTGTCTCGTCGCAGATTGAGGGCGATAAACAGGAAAGAGCCGGAAAAGTCAAGGCTGGCAAGGAAAACAGCCGATTTGGCAGGCACTGGCCTTTGCAATCGCGCCCGGCCAACCCAGATTGACGGTTCCCGCAACAGTATTGGCCACCATGTCCGACAAACCCGCCAATCCCTACTATACCGGCCCCGTCTCCGACCATTTCGACGGCAAGCGCTTCTTCAACCCGGAAGGCGTCGAGCCCGGCGGCATGCGCGACCTCCTCAAATGGCGCACCAACGGCAAGCGCGCCCGCTGGCCGAAGCGCGTGGCGCATGGCCCCGGCCCGACGACGCTGCGGGAACGCGTCGACGGCACCGACCTGCGCGTCACCATGGTCGGCCACGCCACGCTTTTGATTCAGGTGGCCGGCCTCAACATCCTGACCGACCCCGTCTGGTCGCCCCGCGCCAGCCCCTTTTCCTTTGCTGGCCCCAAACGGGTGGCCGAGCCCGGCATCGCCTTCGACGACCTGCCGCCGATCGACATCGTGCTCGTGACCCACAATCACTACGACCATCTCGACCTTGCAACGCTCGCCCGGCTCGAGGCGGAGCATGCCCCGCACATCGTCACCCCGCTCGGCAACGACACGATCATCCATCGCGCCCTGCCCGACGCCAAGATCTCCGACATGGACTGGGGCGACCACCTGCAATACTGGGACGCACTGTCCATCCATGCCGAGCCCTGCCACCACTGGTCGGCGCGCGGCATCCGCGACCGCCGCATGGCGCTGTGGGCCGCCTTCGTGCTGTCTACCCCGGCCGGCAAGATCTATCACATCGGCGACACCGGCTTTCACGACGGCATCAATTACCGCGCCGCGGCGGAAAAGCACGGCGCCTTCCGCCTCGCCAACCTGCCGATCGGCGCCTACGAGCCGCGCTGGTTCATGAAGGGCCAGCACCAGAACCCGCAGGAAGCCGTCGAAGGTTTTCGTCTCTGCAACGCCGCCCACGCCGTCGGCCACCATTTCGGCACCTTCCAGCTGACCGACGAGGCAATTGAAACGCCGGTCGAGGATCTCATGCAAGCGCTGGCGACACAGGGTATCCCACCGGACAGCTTCCGTCCGTTGCGCGCCGGCGACTTTTTTGACGTCCCACAGGTTTAGTGCGGGCACGGGAGTTATCGGCCCGCCTCTGGTAATTTCTGCGCATTTCCGCCATATACTCGCCGAGAACAATGGATTGATCCGATGAGCAACATGGTCGAATTCGCGAGGATGAACGGGCTTGGCAACATGATCCTGGTTGTCGACATGCGCGGTCGTGCCGACAGGGTGACACCGGAAGCCGCAATAGCACTCAACGCCGATCCCGCTACCCGGTTCGACCAGATCATGGCGATCCACGATCCGAAGCTCGAGGGTACTGACGCTTTTATCGATATCCTGAATTCGGATGGGTCGCGGGCCCAGGCCTGCGGCAACGGCACGCGCTGCGTAGTGCAGGCGCTTGCCGCCGAAACCGGGAGGAAGGCCTTCACTTTCCAGACTGTCGCAGGCATCCTCAATGCGGTCGAGCAACAGGACGGGCTGATCTCCGTCGACATGGGCAAGCCGGTCTTCGAGTGGGACAAGATACCACTGTCGGAGGAATTCCACGACACCAGCCGCATCGAGTTGCAGATCGGACCGATCGACGATCCTGTGCTGCATTCGCCATCCGTAGCTTCGATGGGCAATCCGCATGCGATCTTCTGGGTCGACAAGGACGTCATGTCTTATGATCTCGATCGTTTCGGACCGCTGCTCGAAAATCACCCGATGTTTCCTGAAAAGGCCAATATTACCCTCGCCCGGATTACGTCGCCCTCGTCCCTGACCATGCGCACCTGGGAACGCGGCGTCGGGCAGACGCTCGCCTGCGGTTCGGCTGCTTGCGCCACCGCCGCCAGCGCCGCGCGGACCGGCAGGACCGGTCGCAAGGTGACGGTCGATGTGGCAACCAGCCCGACCCGCGAGCCTCTGATCATCGAATGGCGCGAGCGCGATGACCACGTGATCATGACCGGTCCCGCAGAATGGGAATGGTCCGGCCACCTGGATCCCGTGACTGGCGTCTGGCAGCGCGAACCGCAAGCCGGAGCCTTGGCACAGTGAGCAACGTCGAAGTCATCACCTTCGGCTGCCGCCTGAACACCTACGAATCCGAAGTGATGAAGGCCGAGGCGGCCAAGGCCGGGCTCGACAACGCGATCCTGTTCAACACCTGCGCGGTCACCAGCGAGGCTGTGCGCCAGGCCCGCCAAGCCATCCGCAAGGCCAGGCGGGAAAACCCAGGCGCACGCATCATCGTCACTGGCTGTGCTGCCCAGACCGGGGCGCACGACTTTGCCGATATGCCGGAAGTAGACGCTGTCCTCGGCAACGAAGAAAAGGTGAGGACCGAAAGCTACCGAACGCTTCCCGATTTCGGCGTGTCGGCGGAAGAAAAACTCCGCGTCAATGACATCATGAGTGTGACCGAGACGGCTCCGCAGATGATCAGTCATATTGACGGCCATGTCCGTGGTTTCATCCAGGTTCAGAATGGCTGCGACCATCGCTGCTCCTTCTGCATCATTCCGTTCGGCCGCGGCAACTCGCGCTCGGTGCCGATGGGCGCGGTCGTCGATCAGGCCCGCAAACTGGTTGAAAACGGCTACCGCGAGGTCGTCCTGACTGGTGTCGACGCCACCAGTTACGGTGCCGACCTTCCGGGGGCACCGACGCTCGGCCTTTTGGCAAAGACGGTTCTGAGACAAGTACCGGAAATCCTGCGCCTGCGCTTGTCCTCGATCGACAGTATCGAAGTCGACCGCTATCTCCTCGACCTGATTGCCGATGAACCGCGTTTCATGCCGCATCTGCATCTTTCATTGCAGCATGGCGACGACATGATGCTCAAACGTATGAAGCGTCGGCACAGCCGCACCGATGCGCTTCGCTTCGCTGACAATGTACGAAAGCGCCGCCCCGACATGACGTTCGGTGCCGATATGATCGCCGGTTTCCCGACTGAGACTGAGAAAATGTTCGACAACGCCGCAAGTCTCGCCGAGGAGATCGGCATTGCCTATCTGCATGTCTTCCCCTATAGCCCTCGCCCGGGAACGCCCGCTGCACGCATGCCTCAACTCGACCGCCGGCTAGTCAAAGAGCGTGCAGCCAGCTTGCGCCGCACGGCCGAAGAATTGCAGGCGCGCCACCTTGCCGCAATGGTCGGCACGCGTCAGACAATCCTTGTCGAGAACAGTGGCATGGCCCACACGGAGAACTTCACGCTTGTCGCGGCTCCGGGTCTGGCGCCGCGCGACGTTGTGACGGTCACGATCACCGGCCACAACGGTAAGCATCTGAAAATGCAACTGGCCGACCGCACGGCGGCCTGATTTCGAACGGACAGTTTCATGGCGCTTGGTTTCTTCAAAAAAGTCTTCACATTCGGCAAGGAGAAGCCCGTTGACGCGGCCCCTTCCGCCGACGAAGGCACGGCTGAAGACCAGGAGTCCGCCATCGAATCCGGGCGCGAAATCCGCACACAAGATGTGGCTCTGACCGCGACCGAAGAGCCGACACTGCCGACGGAAACGGAAACCTCTGGCGCTCAAACGGCAAACATCGGTGAACGACCGGAGGTGGTCGCGGCTGCATCCAGCGACAGCGATGCGCCTGCGGTGTCTCACGAAGCGATCTCAACGGAAATCGAGCAGTTTCCCGCAGAGACGGACGGCGGCGCCAGCCCAGTTGACGAAGAAGCCGATGGAGGAACCGTCGGCGCCCCCATCCTTCCCAAAGGCTTCATGGCTAAGGCCGCGGTTTCGGAGCCGTCTCTGCCAGTCCCGGAGCCGAAACTCACTTGGTTCCAGCGCTTGCGAGCCGGGCTTTTCCGTACTTCATCCCAGCTGACTGGACAAATCTCCGCCCTCTTCACCAAGCGCAAGCTGGACGAGGACACGCTGGAGGAACTCGAAGACCTGCTGATCCAGGCCGATCTCGGCGTCGAGACCGCGATGCGCGTGACTGACACACTCTCCTCGGAGCGCTATGGCAAAGACGTGACCGGCGAGGACGTCTCCCGCATCATGGCGGCCGAGATCACCAAGGTGTTGAAGCCGGTGGCAAAGCCACTGGCGCTCGACCTCAACCACAAGCCGCATGTCATCCTCGTCGTCGGCGTCAACGGCACCGGCAAGACGACCACCATCGGCAAGCTCGCCGCCAAGCTCTCGGCTTCCGGCCTCAAGGTCATGCTGGCCGCCGGCGACACCTTCCGCGCCGCAGCGATCGAGCAGCTGAAGATCTGGGCCGACCGCACCGGCTCAACCTTCATTGGCACCAAGCTCGGCGCCGACGCTGCCGGCCTTGCCTATGAGGCCTTCGAGAAGGCGAAGGCGGAAAAGTCGGACGTGCTGATAATCGACACCGCCGGCCGTCTGCAGAACAAGACTGAGCTGATGGCGGAGCTCGAGAAGATCGTCCGCGTGCTCAGCAAACTCGACCCGGACGCACCGCATACCGTGCTGCAGACGCTCGACGCGACAACCGGGCAGAACGCCATGAACCAGGTCGAGATCTTCCGCAATGTCGCCGGCGTCAACGGCCTGATCATGACCAAGCTGGACGGTACGGCGCGCGGCGGTATCCTGGTGGCCATCGCCGCCAAGCACAAGCTGCCGGTCTACTTCATTGGCGTCGGCGAAGGGGTGGACGACCTTGAGCCGTTCGAGGCCGAGGATTTCGCCACTGCCATTGCAGGCCTGCAACATTGAGCCGCGACCCGGTCGAACAAGAGATGTGAAAGATGGAAACGATGAGCAATTTCGAAAGCGACACAAAACCGACGGTTGAGGAACGCCATCATCCGCTGCTGAAGATGGCGCTGGAGATCGGGCCGCTGCTCGTCTTCTTCTTCGGCAACCTGCGCGGCGAGTGGCTAGCCAAGACCTTTCCGGTGCTTTCGGTCGTCGGTGGGCCGCTGCTGATCGCCACCGCCCTTTTCATGGTAGCGACGGTGATCTCGCTCATCGTCTCCAAGATCGTCTTCAAGCACCTGCCGGTCATGCCCTTCGTCTCGGGCATCGTCGTCATGGTCTTCGGATCTCTGTCGATCTGGCTGCAGGATGAAACCTTCATCAAGATGAAGCCGACCATCGTCAACACACTGTTTGGCGTGGTCCTGCTCGGCGGCCTGTTCTTCGGCAAGTCCTTGCTCGGCTACGTGTTCAATGCCGCCTTCCAGCTCGATGAAGACGGTTGGAAGAAGCTCACCCTGCGTTGGGGCCTGTTCTTCCTGTTCCTCGCGGTGCTCAACGAGGTTGTCTGGCGCAATTTCTCCGACGCCGTCTGGGTCAATTTCAAGGTCTGGGGCACCATGCCGATCACGATCCTGTTCACGCTCGCGCAGATGCCACTGATCATGCGTCATACGCTCGAGGACGAAACCGCGAGTACGGACAAGTGACTGCCGTGATCCTCGCTCCCAATGGCCGAGACAATCAGGCGGCGCGCTTCTGGCTGATCGCCGTAGCCGCGGTTTTCGTCATCCAGATCGTGGCCCTCTATTTGATGGGCAGGGTTCCATTCTGCGAATGCGGTTTCACCCGGCTCTTCGATTCTGCCGTGAATTCCGCCGAGAATTCCCAGCATCTATCCGACTGGTATTCCCCCTCGCACATCATTCACGGCTTCCTCTTTTATCTGGTCGGTTTCGTGACCCTCAGGAAGCAGTCCCTTTGGGCAAAGCTGCTCCTCGCCATGGTCATCGAGGTCGGCTGGGAACTGATCGAGAACTCGCCACTCATCATAGAACGATACCGCACGGCAACAATGGCCGTGACCTATCAGGGCGACAGCATCCTGAACTCCGCGATGGACACAGTATTCATGGTCGCAGGATTTCTCTTCGCCGCGCGTGCGCCCGTCTGGGCGACGGTCGTCATCGCCCTCCTGCTGGAGGTTTTGGTCGGCTGGATCATTCGCGACAATCTGACGCTGAACGTGGTGATGCTTCTGTGGCCAATCGAGGCCGTCAAGGCGTGGCAGTCGGCGCTCTGAACAGCCGCGCTCAGCTTCCGGCGAGGGCCTTGTCTATAGCAGGGTAGAGCCCCTTTTCGAGCGAGAGCGCATCGAAGGGGCCAACCTTCTTGTAGACGATCGTGCCATCAGCTGCGACGAGATAGGATTCCGGAATACCGTAGACACCCCAGTCGATCGCGGCCTTGCCATTCGGATCGACTCCGATCGCCTTGTAAGGATTGCCCAGTTCGCCGAGAAACCTGAGCGCGTTCTCGTTCTTGTCCTTGTAGTTGATCGCAACGACGTTGAGCCGCGGGTCCTTCGAGAGTTCCTTCAGGATCGGATGCTCCTGCCGGCACGGGACGCACCAGGAAGCAAAGACGTTTACAAGGGTCAGTTTCCCCGCAATTGCAGTGTTCGTCAGGGCGGGGACGTTTGCACCCTCGAGCATCGGGAGTTGTAGACTGGGCGCCTTGGTCCCGATCAGGGCTGAGGGAATATCGGTGTTGTTCTTGCCGTTGAAGTCCTGATCGTAAAGCATCTTGCCGGCAGTTACTGCAATGACGACGAACACCGCGAGCGGCGCGATCGCGAGCGCATAGCGCCCGATGCCCCTGCGCGACCGGATTTCTTTTTCGCCCAGGGTATCACTCATGACTTGCCGTCCTCTGCGAAAGACGCCGAACGGCGGCGGATGCCTGCCGCTTCCAACGCCTTGAGTTCCTTCTGTCGGGCTCGTCCGTCGAGCCACACCCAGCCGATCAGCGCCAGAACCACCGCCGCCGATACTGCATAGGATACATAGATATAGAAAGCGTGGCTCATTGCGGCGCCTCCCGTCCCGCCATGCGAGCGGCAAGCCGACGTTGCGCGGCGATGCGTCGGCGCCAGATCTCGTTGCGCATGGCAGCAAGATGGAGCGTGAAGAACAGGAGCGTGAAGGCGATTGCCATGACCAGCAGCGGACGCAGGAATTCCGGGTCGATCGTCGGCCCGTCCATACGGATCACGCTTGCAGGCTGATGCAGCGTGTTCCACCACTCGACAGAGAATTTGATAATCGGAATATTGACGAAGCCGACGAGGATCAGCACGGCGCTGAGGCGCGCTGCTTTGGACGGGTCATCCATCGCCCGGTTGAGCGCGATCAGACCGAGATACATAAGGAACAACACGAAAACCGACGTCAGCCTCGCGTCCCAGACCCACCAGGTGCCCCACATCGGCTTGCCCCAGAGCGAGCCGGTAATGAGCGCAATCAGCGTGAAAGCGGCCCCGAGCGGCGCGGCGGACTTATGGGACACGTCGGCCAGCGGATGGCGCCAGACCAGTGTTCCGATCGCCGACAAGGCCATGACCGAATAACACATCATCGATAACCAGGCCGCCGGCACATGCACATACATGATGCGCACCGTCATGCCTTGTTGATAGTCGCCCTCGGTCGTGAAGCTCATATAGAGCCCGACAGCGAAAAGCAGGGAGGTCAGCAGGGCCATCCATGGAATGACCCGACCGGCGAGCGCCAGGAATCGTGTCGGATTGGCAAGATCTCTGAATTTTGAAATGGCAAGGCTCGTTTCGTTCATGGAACCCTTCTAACCTGAGATCGGCACAGCTGCAAACTATACCAATCAATCCGAGGCGCTGCGCAAGGCCAGCGCTGCGGCAAGCGGTCCGATTGCGGCGAAAAACAGCGTTAGCGCAATCAGAAACAGAAAGGGCGGCATAAATGGGGCGGGATCCTCAACGGCCGCATAGGATGCACTAACCCCGAAGATCAGCACCGGGATGGCAAGCGGCAAGACGAGAATCGATACCAGAAGCCCGCCGCGCGGCAAGGCGACCGCGACGGCGGCACCGGCTGCTCCTATGAAAGTGATTGCCGGTGATCCGACAAAAAGCGTCAGCATGACCGCACCGATCGCCGCCTCGTTCATGTTCATGAAGAGTCCGAGCAGCGGAGAGGCAATCACCAGCGGCAGGCTGGTCGCGACCCAATGTGCCAGGCATTTCACGAAGACGCTGAGCACCAGCGGCGTCTCCTGCATCAGGATGAGGTCCAGTGAACCATCGTCGCGCTCCGCCTGGAACAGCCGGTCGAGGCCAAGAAGGGCCGCGAGAAGTGCGCCGATCCAGACGATCGCCGGGCCGATGCGTGCCAGAAGGTTGAGATCGGGTCCGACGCCGAAGGGAATGACTGCAACCACCGTCATGAAGAACAGGACACCAATCAGCGCGCCACCGCCGGCGCGCACCGATAGTTTGAGATCGCGAAGGAAGAGGGACATCATGCTACCGCTCCTTCCATCTCATGATACGCGAACCCCTTCATCACCAGAGTCTTCGCATCTTTCAAGCCGAGTGGCTGGTGAGTGGCGGCGATAGCGATGCCACCCTTGGCAAGGTGTTCGTGCACTAGGCCGGCAAACATCTGGTCGGCGGCTGCATCCAGCGCAGCGGTCGGCTCGTCGAGGATCCATACGGGACGATGGGCGACGAGCAGCTTTGCCATGGCGAATCGGCGCTGCTGGCCGGCCGACAGGTAGCCGAAAGGAAGGTGCGTAATGCCGCCCAGACCGACCGTCTCAGCCGCCTCCTCGACGGAACGGCCCTCGCCTCCTTCAGAGTTGCCGAGGAAGGCCTGCCAGAAGGCGAGATTCTCGATCACCGTCAACTCCTGCTTCATCGCGTTGCGATGCCCAAGATAGTGGCTGACCTCGCGTGCCGGACGCCGTTCCCGGCGGTCGCGGAACACCGCCTCCACCCGTCCCCTCTCCGGCCGCAGAAGACCCGCCACGACGCGCAGCAGAGTCGACTTTCCGGAACCGTTGCGGCCGGTCAGGACCATCGCCTCGCCTGGTGCCAACCGGAAGGAAACATTCACGAAAATAAGGTCTTCGCCGCGTTTGGCAGCCAGGTCTTCGGCATTTAGCCGCATTGGATTCGCCTTCCAGCAATGGCCTCAACGGCCGTGCAAAAAATTGTCGACATTCGCCATTCGTTGGTCTGGCACCTTTCTTAGAAATTATCTATAAGACCTGCAACCACGCCAGCGGTCGGCGTGAATATCATCCTTGTGCCGAACCTGGGGTTGCAAAGCATCTTCCACGTGCGGACAGCGGAAATGGCCGTACCCGCATCCTGATGTGCATGAAGTGCATAGGCGTCCGCACGACGAGTGTAGGCTATCAGAATAAGCGGGGTTTTATCCGTGTCCAAATCCATCGACAGCTTCAATTGCCGTTCGACGCTTTCCGTCAACGGCAAGGACTATGTCTATTACAGTCTTCCCAAGGCCGAGGCCAACGGCCTGGCGGGCGTGTCGAAGCTTCCCTATTCGATGAAGGTTCTGCTTGAGAACCTCCTGCGCAACGAAGATGGCCGCTCGGTCACCAAGAAGGACATCGAGGCGATCGCCGCCTGGCTCGTCGACAAGGGCACGGCTGAAGCCGAAATCGCCTACCGTCCGGCCCGAGTATTGATGCAGGACTTTACCGGCGTTCCCGCCGTCGTCGACCTCGCCGCCATGCGCGACGGCATCAAGGCGCTGGGTGGCGATCCGGAAAAGATCAACCCGCTGGTTCCCGTCGACCTCGTCATCGACCACTCGGTCATCGTCGACGAATTCGGCACGCCGACCGCTTTTGCCCGCAACGTCGAACTCGAATACGAGCGCAACGGCGAACGCTACCGCTTCCTGAAGTGGGGTCAGCAGGCGTTCAAGAACTTCCGCGTCGTTCCCCCGGGCACCGGCATCTGTCACCAGGTCAACCTCGAATATCTCGGCCAGACCGTCTGGACCAAGGAAGATGACGGCGAAACGGTTGCCTATCCCGACACCTGCGTCGGTACCGACAGCCACACGACCATGATCAACGGTCTCGGTGTTCTGGGCTGGGGCGTCGGCGGTATCGAAGCCGAAGCCGCCATGCTCGGCCAGCCGGTCTCCATGCTGCTGCCGGAAGTGATCGGCTTCAAGCTGACCGGCAAGGTCAAGGAAGGCGTCACCGCGACCGACCTCGTGCTGACCGTCGTGCAGATGCTGCGCAAGAAGGGCGTCGTGTCGAAGTTCGTCGAATTCTTCGGCCCCGGCCTTGATTCGATGTCGCTCGCCGACCGCGCGACCATTGGCAACATGGGCCCGGAATACGGCGCGACCTGCGGCTTCTTCCCGGTCGATGGCGAAACCATCAACTACCTGACCATGTCGGGCCGCACCAAGGACCGCATCGCGCTGGTCGAAGCCTATTCGAAGGCGCAAGGGATGTGGCGCGACAATGACGGGTCCGACCTCGTCTTCACCGACACGCTCGAACTCGACCTCGGCGACGTCGTGCCGTCGATGGCCGGCCCGAAGCGTCCGGAAGGCCGCCTGCCGCTCGAAACGATCGCTTCCAATTTCGCCGTCGCGCTTGAGAACGACTACAAGAAGCCGGGCCAGCTTTCGAACCGCTATGCGGTCGAAGGCACCGACTACGACATCGGCCATGGCGACGTCGCGATCGCCGCGATCACGTCCTGCACCAACACCTCGAACCCATCCGTGCTGATCGCCGCCGGGCTTCTCGCCCGCAACGCGGTTGCCAAGGGGCTGAAATCCAAGCCGTGGGTGAAGACCTCGCTGGCACCGGGA
>JBAYTX010000069.1:0-15883 GCA_041675415.1 Rhizobium sp.
CTCTTCCATTCGGCTGCCGTATCCAGCATCGAAAGGTCCATGAAATTCTTCATATGGAAGGGGAAGCGGATGCGGACCGGCAGTTCGCCGGCCTTTTCGAGATCCGCCATGATCTCGAGCTGATAGAGATTGCCGTCGAAATTCTGCAGCGAGGTAAGACCTTGCGAGGCGCAATATTCAAGCCCGCGCTTGAGGATCGCGCGGTCGGTGGCGCGCTGCTCTGGCGTCAGGTTCTCGGGATCGCCGCCGGTCAGGATGCCGAGGCCCTCTCGCCCACCGGTCGAAGCGAGCTTTGCCACCGGGCTTATCGCATTGGCCTCGCGCAATTCGCCGGTCGCCAGCCCATCCGGCCCCATCACGACCTCGTTGCCGATGCCGACGTCGCGGCCATGCAGCAGGCCAGCCAGCTTCAGCGCGGCGGTATTGGCCCATGCCGTATGATGGTCGGGCGCATACATCAGGAAGGGCCGGTCGGGCAGGATCGCATCGAGATGATGCCGTGTGACCGGCTCATGTGCCGACAGAATCGTGTAGTCGGCGGATTGGGCAATCAACACGGGTTCGTCTGGCTGGCTTGCGGCATAGCCCAGCACGGCACTCTTCAGGGCGTCGAAGCCCTGGACGCCGTGGAGGTTCAGTTGCACCAGCGACAGCGCGCCCATGAAGATATGCATATGGGCTTCGTTGAAGCCGGGCATGACGGTTGCGCCGCCGGCATCGATGACATGGGTAGAGGGGCCGGCAAGGGCCGTGACCACTTCTTCCTTGCCGACGGCCATGATCCTGTTGCCCGAGACTGCGACAGCCTCGGCCCTGGGGGCGGCCGGATCCATGGTGAGGACCTTGGCATTGCGGATGATGATGTTGGCGGTCTGCTGCATGGCTGAATGTCCTGCTTTGTCGGTTCCGCTGTCAGGCTTGTGCCCGACTGATGGCGCGGAAGAAGGCGAGATTGTCCTGTTTCAATTCGTCGTCCAGCGGGTTGGGCTGGGAGGAGAGCTTGACGATGACGGTCTCCTGCGATGGATCGACATAGAGCCATTGACCGTGAATGCCGAGCGCAAAGAATACGCCGTCAGCTTCTCCCGTCTGGTACCACTGGCTGCGATATCGGCCATTCGGCAATATGGTGGGCTGGCTTGCCATCCACGCCTCGTGGTCGCCTGCTGTCAGCATATCGGAAAGCCATGTTTCGGGCACAACCTGCCGACCGTCGATGCGGCCGCCGTTGCGCAGCATTTCGCCGACGCGGGCAAGGTCGCGAGCGGTCACGCAGATTCCGCCCGCCGCGCGCGACGATCCGGCGGCATCGACGGTTACCACGGCATGGTTCTTCGCTCCGAGCGGTTTCCAGACGTGTTCCGACATGAGGTCGGTGAAGCGGCGTCCGGTGGCGCGCTCGATGATGATTCCAAGCAGATCGGCATTGGGCGAGGCATAGAAGAAAGGTCCCCCATGTGGCCTGTCTGCTTTCTTGAGCGTCAGGATGAATTCGCCCATCGTCTCGGTCGGCATGTCCACCTCCGGCGGATTCCATAGCGTCGAGCGGCGATAGCGGGCATAGGCGCCGTCTTTGTTGAGATAGGCCTCGTCGAATGCGAGGCTGACGCGCATGTCCAGTACGTCCCGATAGCTGCAATCGCCATAGGCGCTGCCCTTCGCCTCGGGAAGATAATGGAGAACCGGATCGTCCGGATTGATCACGCCCTCGGCTTCGAGGATGCCGGAAAGGATGGCCGTCAGCGACTTGCTGACGGAAAAGACCACGTGCTTGGCGTTCACATCGGCATGCGGTGCATAATGCTCCGCAATGATCTCTCCCTTACGCATCAGCACGAAGGCATCTGTGTGGGCATAGTTCAGGAAGGCGCGCGCGCTGCCGGCGCCTGCAAGGCCGGTTTCGAGGGGGGCATCCAGAAGTGGCGAGTGAACCAGGGCCGCTTCCGGCTCCTCAGCAGTGGCGCGGATCTCTGCGGTCGGCACCAGTTCGCGGGCGTTCTGGAAGCTCCAGCGGCTGAAGGGTGACGTTCGCCAGTTGGCGAGCGTCACGTCGCTGCGTTCGAAACCGTAGGCTTTCCTGAACTCTGTCGTCATCGCGAAACAATCCTTGGAGTCGGGAGAGCCGTTGAGGCTCCCCCGTTTGTATATCGGCGTTGTGCCTTGCGCTTTACTTCTGAACTTCGGTCCAGATCTTGGTGTAGAGTTCCTGGACTTCCGGCTTGCAGGCGAGGTTGAACTTGCCGGCTGCCTTGAATTCCTCCGGGATATTGACTTCCGGCGCCGTCTTCATGTCTTCGGGCATGAAGGCTTCTGAGCCGGTGATGCCGTTCGCGTAGCGGGCGAAGGCCGAGATCAGGGCGGCGTTCTCGGGGGCCATGATGAAGTTCAGGAAGAGTTTCGCGTTCTCGACGTTCTTGGCGTCCTTGAGGATCGAGGCGTTGTCCATCCAGATCGGATAACCTTCCTTCGGATAGCCGTAGACGATGTTCGGGTTGGCGAGGCGGCCACGGAAGGTGGCGCCGTTCCAGTCCACGGAGGCGGCAAGGTCGCCCTTGGTGTATTTCTCGACCGTGCCGTAATCCATCGAGATCCACTTCGGCTTGGCGGCGACGAGAAGGTCGCGCGCCTTCTTCAGGATCGCCAGGTCGCCGGTGCAGGGCTCGCCGCCCGCGTAGGTGACCACGAGGTGCATGACGTCCGACATTTCCGGCACGACGTTGACCTTGCCGACCAGTTCCGCCGGCGGGTCGAGGAAGATCGCCGAAGTGTTCGGGTCGCCGGAATAGACCGACTTGTCGACGGCGACGCCGGTCGTACCCCACTGCCACGGAACCGAATAGTGACGGCCCGGATCAAAGGGTACGTCCACCCACTTGGGATCGACATTCTTGAAGTTTTCCATCTGGTCGGGACGCGATTCCATCAGCAGGCCCTCGCTGATGAAGATCGGCATGGCGCTTGCGGAAGGCACGACGATATCGAAGCCGTGGCCGCCCTGACGGATCTTGGCGAGGGCCGTGTCGTTGGAGTCGTAGTCGGTCAGGGTCACCTTGACCTTGTAGGTGTCCTCGAACTTCTTGATCAGTTCGGGGTTGGTGTAGTTGCCCCAGTTGAAGATGTTCAGTTCGCCTTCCGCATGGGCGATCGCCGCCGATGCCAGCAGGGCCACCAGGCCGGTGGCGAGCTTCAGGGTATGCTTCATGGTTCCCACTCCTGTTTTTACTCGGTTTTTTCGTTGGATCTGCTGAGGAAGAAGAAGATCGTGACAACCGCCAGCGACAGCAGCAGAAACACTGTCGAGATGGCATTCATCTCCGGCGTGATGGCACGGCGCAACTGGCCGAGCATGTAGGTCGGGAGTGTGTCCTGACCGCCGGATTTCACGAATTCGGTGATCACCACGTCGTCGAGCGAAATGACGAAGGCGAGCATCAGGCCGGCGAGAATGCCTGGCCAGAGCAGCGGCAGGGTGACGTAGCGGAAGGCCTTGAACGGAGTCGCGTAGAGATCGGCTGCCGCGCGTTCGAGAGCAAGATCCATGTTCTCCAGGCGGGCCCTGATCGGAAGATAGGCGAACGGTATGCAGAAGGCCGTGTGCGCCATGATCAGGTAGCCGAGACCGGAATAGCCGGTCCAGACCTTGATGCGCGAAAAGAGGATCAGGAGCGCCACGGCGGTGACGATTTCCGGCACCATCAGCGGCATGTTGATGAAGGAATATTTGAAGGTGAGGCCGAGATAGGCCTCGGTACGGGTCGTGGCGATGGCCGCCAGAGTGGCTGCCGCCGTGGCGATCACGGCGGCAACGGCGGCGATCTCAACCGAGCGGATGGAGGCCTCGATGACCTGGGTATTGTTCCAGGCGGCCGCGAACCATTGCAGGGAAAAGCCTTCCCAGCGGGCTATCGACGTGCCGGAATTGAAAGCGAAGACGACGAGCGTCGCGATCGGCAGATAGAGGATGAAGAAGCAGAGCATCGCGATGGTCGCGAAGCCTGGCTGGACACGGATGTCGAAGCGCCTATGCATGGCCGCCTCCGGTCTTTCCGGCATTCTTGACGTAGTAGAGCATGGCAGCCAGCACGATGATGACCAGCGTGATCGACAGCGCGGCCCCGAGCGGCCAATTGCGACCCTGGCCGAACTGTAGCTCGATCAGGTTGCCGATCATCAGGTTCTTGCCGCCGCCGAGAATGCGCGGAATGACATAGGACGACAGCGCCGGGATGAAGACCAGGATCGAGCCCGCGATGATACCCGGCTTCACCAGCGGAATGATGATCCGCCGCAGCACCTGGAAGCGCGTCGCATAGAGATCGTAGCCGGCCTCGACGAGACGGAAATCCAGCTTCTCCATGCTGGCATAGAGCGGCAGGACCATCAGCGGAAGATGCACATAGGCCATGCCGAGCAGGATCGCGAAATCGGTATAGAGCATCTGGATCGGCGCGGAAATGATGCCGAGCTTCATCAGGATGGTGTTGACCAGCCCCTCGTTGCGGATCATCTCCTGGATCGCGAAGCCGCGGATCAGCATGTTGGTCCAGAAGGGGATGGTAATCAGGAAGAGCCAGACTTGGCGGTAGCTGGCCGCGCGGCTGGCAATGAAATAGGCGGTCGGAAAGCCGAGGATCAGCGACAGGACGGTGGTTGCCAGCGCCAGCTTGATCGAGCGCCAGAGGATGCTGACATGGGCATCGGCCAGCGACAGGGTGTCATCGAAGATGTCCCTTTGCAGGAATACGTTGAACCAGGCGTCCGTGGAGAATTCCCATTTCACGTCGCCGTAGTTACCCGGCGCGAGGAAGGAATAGACGAGAACAATAACGAGTGGGCCGACGCCGGCCAGACCGATGATCAGAAGCGCCGGGGTGCTGAGGAGCCAGCGGTTGCTGATATCGCGACGCCTGGCGTTCTCGGCAGCATGCTGTGCTCCGGTCATCGTCAATCCTTCAGGATCTGCGCGACATCGTCGCTGAGCATGATGCCGACCATCTGGCCCTCGCGGTACCCGCAAGGGCCGCTGCGGTTGTTCTGTTGGCGCACGGTAAACAGCGATCCGCCATCGAGCCGAATATTGATGTTGGTGTCGGTGCCGAGATAGACGATGCTTTCGATCATGCCCGACAATGTCGCGGCGGCGGACGGCTCGACCAGTGTTGCGTGCTCGGGCCGAATGACGATCGTCACCTTGCCGCTCGGGGCGGTGTCTTCCGGGAAGCTTGCCGGGATTTCGGCGCCGGACCGCAGGCGAACCCTGGCCCGTTCGCCTCCGACGGAGGCGACCTCGACCTCGAGGAAATTCGTCTCGCCGATGAAGTTGGCGACGAAGCGCTCGGCCGGGCGATCGTAGATCTCCCAGGGGCTGCCGACCTGGCGCACGGAGCCGCTCGACATGACCGCGATGCGGTCCGACATGGTCAGCGCCTCTTCCTGATCATGAGTGACGAAGATGAAGGTGATGCCGGTTTCCGCCTGCACGCGCTTGAGCTCGATCTGCATTTCCTTGCGCAGCTTGTAGTCGAGCGCCGACAGCGGCTCGTCCAGCAGCAGCACCTTCGGCTTCGGCGCCAGCGCCCGGGCGAGCGCCACGCGCTGCTGCTGGCCGCCGGAAATCTGGCTGACCTGGCGGTCGCGCATCGCCGTCATGTGCACGAGTTCGAGCATCTCCGCGACACGGGCCTTCACCTCGTCGACGGGGCGGCCGAGCATCTTCAAGCCGAAGCCGATGTTTTCGGCGACGGTCATGTGCGGGAAGAGCGCGTAGCTCTGGAAGACGGTGTTGACCGGACGCTTGAAGGGCGGCAGCGGCGCGATATCCTCGCCGTGCAGCAGGATCTCGCCGGTGGTCGGGAAGTCGAAGCCGGCGATCAGTCTCAGAAGCGTGGTCTTGCCACAGCCTGAGGGGCCGAGCAGCGTGAAGAATTCATTTTCCCGAATGGTCAGAAACACACCGCCAAGTGCGGTGACCTGACCTCCCCCGTAACCGTATATTCGACTTACGTCTCGGACTTCGATCGCGGCCCTGTCGCTATTTGCAGTCAAGAAAACATCCCCGGTTCAAATGTCTTTGCCAGCAGTCATGCATTCTGAGGGGACGGGACCAAGCGTGCCTGCAGCCGACTCCTCGGTGTAGATCACGCAATAAGCGTGCCACGCGCTTCGATCTTGATTTCCTCCCCTTCGTCCGCGCCGCTTTCCAACTCTTCGCGACGGGACTGGCCTGTCTTCCGCATAAAATAGGCCCCGGCGTCCTCCTCGCCCGGACCTGTTCCTCCTCGAGCGGCGAATACAAGCGAACGGTATGGTGCCTCAATTTTGGTCGTTTGACCATTTTTATTTCATCGTTCTTCCCAGATTTTCCAGGGGCCCTCGAGGCGCTTTCCCGAGGCGGGTATCGGAGCCTTTCCGAAGACATTTTTTGGCTTGAACCGGCAATGGATTTGGTCCTACGATCAGCGCTTCGGGTTGGAGAGGCCGCAATCTGTTGCGGCGAAGGCGGGATCCCGCTTGTCCTATCCACCTTGTTAAGTTCTGATTTTTCGGCGGGATTTTCGCATCATGGAATTGGTATTCGACGGTCACAATGATGTCCTCCTGAGGCTCTGGAGGGCGAAAGGGGCCGGGGCGGATCCCGTGAGCGAATTCGTCAACGGCACCAGCGTGGGCCATATCGACGGTCCGCGTGCCAAAGCCGGTGGACTGGCCGGTGGACTCTGCGCGATCTACATTCCCAATCTGGCGGATTTTGCGCTCAAGGAGCCGGACGCGAACGGCCACTATTCAACTCCGCTCGCCGACCCGCTGATGCGGGCGCCGTCGCTCGACACGGCATTGCAGATGGCGTCGATCGCACTCGATCTCGATCGGGCCGGAGCGTGGCGGCTCTGCCGGACAACCGGAGAAATCCGCTCGGCCATGGATGCGGATGTGTTCGCGGCTGTGATGCACATGGAGGGGTGTGAGGCGATCGACGCCGATCTTGCCGCTCTCGACGTTTTCTACGCTGCAGGCCTGCGTTCGCTGGGACCTGTCTGGAGCCGCAACAACATCTTCGGTCATGGTGTGCCCTTCGCGTACCCGATGTCGCCCGATACAGGCCCGGGTCTGACAAATGCGGGCTTCGAGCTCGTTCGCGCCTGCAATCGTCTCGGCATCCTGATCGACCTCGCCCACATTACCGAGAAGGGGTTCTGGGACGTGGCCAAGACGACGGATCAACCGCTGATTGCCAGCCATTCCAATGCCCATGCGCTGACGCCGGTGGCGCGCAACCTGACCGACCGCCAACTCGACGCCGTCAGAGAAAGTCGCGGCCTCGTCGGATTGAACTATGCCGTGACGATGCTGCGCGCCGACGGCAGGGACGACGCGGACACGCCGCTGTCGGACATGGTTCGTCATGTCGATTATCTCGTCGAGCGCATGGGAATCGATTGCGTGGCAATTGGATCGGACTTCGACGGCGCCACGATTCCGGCTGATATTGCCGACGCAAGCGGCAATCAGAAACTGGTTGCGGCGCTCAAGAGTGCCGGATACGCTGATCAGGACTTGAGGAAAATATGCCGGGAAAACTGGCTGAGGGTATTGGCTTCCGCCTGGCACGAGTAAGCCGGGGCAAGCTCGATAGGCGTCAACCGAGGTAAACAGGGGAACTGAAAAATGATGAACTTGCTCAACAAGCACATGCGCCTGATGACGACCAGCGCGGCAATGGCCTTGCTTCTGGCAGCCGCGCCGCAGGCGTTTGCAGCAACGCCGGCCGATACACTGGTCGAGGGCTGGGCCATCGACGACATTATCACGCTCGATCCGGGCGAAGCCTTCGAGATATCGACCGCGGAAGTGACCGCCAACACCTATAGCAAGCTGGTTAACCTCGACATGAACGACACGTCGAAGGTCGTCGGCGAACTTGCCGACAGCTGGACGATTTCCGACGACGGCATGACCTATACGTTCAAGCTGAAGCCGGGCCTGAAGTTCGCTTCCGGCAATCCGATCACGGCGGAAGATGTCGCCTTCTCCTTCGAGCGTGCCGTCAAGCTCGACAAGTCGCCGGCCTTCCTGCTCACCCAGTTCGGCCTCACCGGCGACAACGTCACCGAAAAGGCGAAGGCCGCCGACGAGACGACCTTCGTGCTGACCGTCGATAAGGCCTACGCACCGAGCTTCGTGTTGAACGTCCTGACCTCCACCGTGGCCTCCGTCCTCGACAAGAAGGTCGTGATGGAGAACGCCAAGGCCGTGACCCCGAGCGATGACTACAAGTACGACACCGACTTCGGCAACGAATTCCTGAAGACCGGCTATGCCGGTTCCGGCCCCTACAAGACCCGCGAATGGCGCGCCAACGAAGTCGTCGTGCTGGAGCGCAACGACAATTACTTCGGCGAGAAGCCGGCACTCGCCCGCGTCATCTATCGCCACATGAAGGAAAGCGCCGGCCAGCGCCTGGCGCTTGAGAACGGCGACATCGACGTGGCCCGCAACCTTGAGCCGGGCGACATCGATGCCGTGTCCAAAAAGGATGGCATGGCGATCACCTCCGCACCGAAGGGAACGCTCTATTATTTCAGCCTAAACCAAAAGAACGAGAAGCTGGCCAAGCCTGAGGTCATCGAGGCCTTCAAGTATCTCGTCGACTATGACGCAATCGGCGAAACCCTGCTCAAGGGCATAGGCACGATCCACCAGACCTTCCTGCCGGCCGGCCAGCTCGGCGCTCTCGACGACAAGCCCTACAAGCTCGATGTTGCCAAGGCCAAGGAACTGCTGGCCAAGGCCGGTCTCGCCGACGGCTTCACCGTCACCATGGATGTGCGCAATACGCAGCCGGTCACCGGCATTGCCGAAAACGTCCAGCAGACGCTTGCCCAGGCCGGCATCAAGCTGGAAATCATTCCGGGGGATGGTAAGCAGACGTTGACCAAGTACCGTGCCCGCCAGCATGACATTTATATCGGCCAGTGGGGTTCGGACTATTTCGACCCGAATTCCAACGCAGAGACCTTCACCTACAACCCGGACAATTCGGACGAAGGCAAGACCAAGACGCTCGCCTGGCGCAATGCCTGGGACGTTCCGGAGCTGACGAAAAAGACCCAGGGCGCCCTGCTCGAGAAGGATTCGGCCGCGCGCGCCGCCATCTATGAAGACCTGCAGAAGCAGGTTCTGACCACGGGTCCGTTCGTCGTCATCTTCCAGCAGATCGAAAACGCCGGCTATTCGAACAAGCTGAAGGGTTACAAGCTCGGACCGAGCTTTGACACGAACTTCGTCTACACCGTTTCCAAGGATTAAGGTCCCTTGACCATCCTCGATTCAAAAACCGAGGCGTGGCGCTCCGGCGCCGGCGCCTCGGCGTTCGCCATGACGTCGCTGCGGTTCCTTGTGACCGTAGTGACGACCTATCTCGGCCTCCTGGCCGTGACCTTCTTCATCGGCCGCGTCGTTCCGATCGATCCGGCGCTTGCGATCGTCGGAGACCGCGCGCCGGCCCATGTCGTGGAGCGGGTCCGCGAGGAGCTCGGTCTCAATCTGCCGCTCTATCAGCAATTCTTCATCTATGTCCGCCAGGCGCTGACCGGCGACTTCGGCACCTCGGTGCTGACCACCAATCCGGTGATGACCGACATCCGCCGGGTCTTTCCCGCGACGATCGAACTTGCCACCGTAGGCACGCTGATCGGCGCATTGTTGGGTGTTCCTCTCGGAGTTCTGGCTGCGGTCAAGCGCGGAAGCATCGCCGATCAGATCGTCCGTATTATCGGGTTGATCGGCTATTCCGTGCCGATCTTCTGGCTCGGCCTGCTGGCGCTGGTATTCTTCTATGCCAAGCTCAAGTGGGTCGCTTATCCCGGTCGCATCGATATCGTCTATGAATACAGTTTCACGCCGGTGACGGGCTTCTATCTTCTGGATGCCGCCATGCAACGGCAATGGGATGTGCTCTGGGACCTCTTCCGTCACATCATCCTGCCCGGCTCGTTGCTCGGCTATTTCTCTCTCGCCTATATCAGCCGAATGACCCGTAGCTTCATGCTGAACGAACTTTCCCAGGAATATATCGTCGCGGCTCGTGCCAAAGGTCTTTCCGAGACGCGTATCATCTGGTTCCACGCGCTGCGCAACGCCGCCGTGCCGCTGATCACCGTCATCGCGCTTTCCTATGCCGGGCTGCTGGAAGGCTCGGTGTTGACCGAGACGATCTTCTCCTGGCCGGGGCTTGGGCTCTACATCACCAATTCGCTGCAGAATGCGGACATGAACGCTGTTCTGGGCGGCACCATGATCATTGGCGCCGTGTTCATCGGCATCAATCTGCTCTCGGACGTCCTATACCACATCCTTGATCCGAGGACGCGCAGCCGATGAGCGAGATCGAGATGAAGTCCACTACTCCAACGTTGCGCGAATGGCTGCTTTCCGACAAGCCGGAATCGCGGAGGCAGGCCCGCCTTGGCCGCCTCTACATCATCTGGCGGCGGTTCTCCGAAAACCGGCTGGCCGTCGCGGGGCTCGCCATCCTCATCGGACTGGTGTTCGTCGCGGCCTTTGCGGATGTGCTTGCCCCGCATTCTCCCGTTCAGGGAGATCTTCGCTACTCGCGGCTTCTGCCGCCGGGAACCGCGGGCTACCTGCTCGGTACCGACGACCAGGGGCGCGATATCCTGTCACGTCTGCTCTATGGCTCGCGGCTCACCTTGCTCGTGGTCTTCCTCGTTGCGATCATCGCCGCTCCGGTGGGCCTCATCGTCGGAACGGTTTCCGGCTATGCGGGGGGATGGGTCGATGCGATCCTGATGCGGCTCACGGATATCTTCCTCGCCTTTCCGAAGCTGGTGCTGGCGCTTGCTCTCGTCGCTGCCCTGGGTCCCGGTATCGAGAATGCCATTCTCGCGATCGCGGTGACGTCCTGGCCGCCCTATGCCCGTATCGCGCGGGCGGAAACCATGACGTTCCGCAATTCCGACTACATTGCCGCGGTCAAATTGATGGGCGCATCGCCATTCCGCATCGTGCTCTTCCACATCATGCCGCTGTGCATTTCCTCGCTGATCGTTCGCGTTACGCTCGACATGGCCGGCATCATCCTGACGGCGGCCGGCCTCGGCTTTCTCGGCCTCGGGGCACAGCCGCCGCTGCCGGAATGGGGAGCGATGATCGCTTCGGGCCGCCGCTTCATCCTCGACCAGTGGTGGGTTGCGGCGATGCCGGGCTTTGCGATCCTGATCGTCAGCCTCGGCTTCAACCTGTTGGGCGACGGATTGCGCGATGCGCTCGATCCGAAGGAGGCCGGACAATGACGCCGCCGCTCCTCGATGTGCAGAACCTCAGGGTGACCTATCCGACCCGAACGGGCCTCGTGGAGGCCGTTCGCAGCGTCAGTTTCACGCTCGGCAAGGAGCGGCTCGGCATCGTCGGCGAGTCAGGCTCCGGCAAGTCGCAGACGGGCCGTGCAATCATGGGGCTCACGCCCAAACAGGCGCGGGTTTCGGCTGATCGCCTGACCTTCGGCGAGTCCGATCTGTTGTCGATTTCCGGACGGCAGCGCCGCTCCCTGCGTGGCAAGAAGATCGCGATGATCCTGCAGGATCCGAAATATTCGCTGAACCCGGTGATGACCATCGGCAGGCAAATCGTCGAGACGCTGCTGACGCACGAGCCGATCTCCAAGGCCGAGGCACGCGAGCGCGCGCTCGAAATGCTGAATGCAGTGCAGATCCACGAACCGGAGCGTATGTTCGACCTTTATCCGCACGAGGTATCCGGCGGCATGGGGCAGCGGGCGATGATCGCGATGATGCTGGTCTGCGGGCCTGAACTCCTCATTGCCGACGAACCGACCTCGGCGCTCGACGTAACGGTGCAGCTCGACGTTCTCGGCATTCTCGACAAGCTGGTGTCCGAGCGCGGCATGGGGCTGATATTCATCAGCCATGACCTGCGTCTCGTCTCGTCGTTCTGCGACCGTGTCGTCGTCATGTATGCCGGACGCGTGGTGGAGGAACTGGCGGCGTCGCGCCTTTCGGAGGCACAGCATCCCTATACGCAAGGACTTCTGAATTGCCTTCCCCAGATCAATGGCGATCGGCATCCGCTCCCGACCCTGAAGCGCCAGGCGGAGTGGGCGCTATGAGACCCGCACTCTCGATCCGGGACATGGTCGTCTCCTTCAGCGGCTTTCGCGCGCTGGATACCGTCAGCCTCGATGTGGCCCCCGGCGAATCCTTCGGCATTGTCGGTGAATCCGGCTCCGGCAAATCGACGCTTCTGCGCGCCGTGGCGGGGCTCAATCTTTTCGAGAGCGGGACGCTGGCTGTCCATGGCCGGAGCTTCACCGGCAAAAGGCGGGACCCGGAATTCTATCGCACCATACAGATGGTGTTTCAGGACCCCTACGGCTCGCTTCATCCGCGCCAGACAGTCGACAAGCTGCTTCTCGAGCCTCTGGCAATCCACGGATTTGCCGATATCGATGCGAGGATCGCCCGCGCGCTCGACGAGGTCGGACTCGGCTCGGGGTTCCGTTTCCGCTTCTCGCACCAGCTATCGGGTGGCCAGCGTCAGCGTATCGCGATTGCCCGTGCTCTGATCGTCGAGCCGAAGATTCTCCTGCTCGACGAGCCGACCTCGGCACTCGATGCGTCGATCCAGGCGGAGATCCTCAATCTGCTGGAGCAGGCCCGCAGGGATCGGAACCTCACCTTCGTCATGGTCAGCCATGATCTCGCGGTCATAAGCCACATGTGCGAGAGGCTGGCGGTCATGCGCGACGGCGCGGTGGTGGAACAGCTCAAGGTCGACAATCTCAGGCGTCGCGAGTTCTCGACAGATTACACCCGCGAACTGCTCACTGCGAGCGAAGGCTTCACGCGCGACTGAACCTGATCAAGCGATGCGTTCGCCCGAGCGCCATATCTGCCGCAGGAAGGGATGGCCTTCGTGCGTCGCAACGCGGAGCAGGTCGGCACGCTTTCCGACTGCAATCTCGCCGCGATCCGTCAGGCCCGCTGCTTCCGCTGGGGTCTTGGTGACCATGCGAAGCGCGGCCGGGAGATCGAAATCGAGCGCGCCGTCGGCGGCGATCATGAAGGCGGCGTCGAGCAGCGAGCGCGGCACGTAGTCCGACGCGAGGATATCGACGAGGTTTTCGCCAAGCAGATCGCGGACGGCGACATTGCCGGACTGCGATCCCCCACGCAGGATGTTTGGGGCACCCGCGACGATCAACATCGAGCGTGCGCGCGCCTCGCGGGCGGCCTCCAAGGTGCAGGGAAATTCCGAGATCGCCACGCCGTCATTCGCCGCCATATCGACATGTTCGATGTCGGTGTCGTCGTGGCTCAGGAGCGGCAGGCCACGCGATCTGGCCAGTTCCACGATCTTCGGCCAAACCTGCGCGCCGATCTCGGACTTCTCTGCGATCAGTTGTTCGATATGGGCGCGGATGATCTGTTCGCTTTCGCCGGTCCGCTTCTGGCTGCGGGCGATATATTGCGAGAGATCGCGGCTCTGACGGACCCCCGGCAGATGTTCCATCACCGAGATCATCTTGACGATGGCGCGGTCGATATTGGCGGCGGTCAGTTCAGGCGTGTCGGGATCGGTGATCTCGCAGCGCAGGTGCAGAAAGTGCTCGGCGCGCAGCATGCCGGCCGCCTGGGTCATCTCCAGCGCGTCGATCATAGGACCCAGGATTTCGCCGCGCTCCGGATTGTCCGATGTGGCGCCGACGCAAAGGCTGTCAAAGACCGTCGTGATGCCGCCGCCGATGATCTGGGCATCATGGGAAAGGGCAGCGCGAACATAGTCCCAGCGTACATGCGGGCGAGGGTAGACGTGTTTCTCGAAATGGTCCGTGTGGATGTCGACCAGACCTGGAAGGAGGTAATCGCCGCCGAGGTCGTGGGCGTGTCGGGGTGCGGCGCCGCTATCGATCGCCGCGACGACGCCGTTTTCGACGGTAACGGTGCCGGTGATGACCTCGCCGGCCAGCACGATGCGGGCATTGGCGAGCACGCAGCTGTTGGCGCTTTTAAGACGGAGCGATGCATCGATCTGGTTCATGGGTCTGACAATCTCCGGCATCGCGTCGATGCCTGTCGGTTCCAGGCCTTGCAGCCTGGCTGGGGACAAAGGGATAAGGAAGCACGGCGTCTGGAATCGCCCGCGCCGCCATCACGGCTGCATAGCGAGGGCATGTGACAGTTGTGTGTCCCGGCCGGAGCTAAACTGCGCCGAGGACGGAAAGCGCCTCGTCGGCGATCACCTGTTCCTCGTCGGTGGCGATGACCATGGCCGCGACGCGGCTTGCCGGGCTGCTGATCGTCGGCGCATTTGCCGCGTTCGCGATGGGGTCGAGTTCCACGCCGAGCCAGGCAAGCCGGCGGCACACCTGGGTGCGGATTTCCGGCTGGTTCTCTCCGATGCCGGCGGTGAAGACCAACGCGTCGAGCCCACCGATCGTGGCAGAGAGCCTTGCGATCTCACCGGCGATGCGGAAGGTGAAGACGTCGATCGCCTCCTTTGCTTCCCTCGCATCGCTCTCGAGCAGCACCCGACTGTCGGCACTGATCCCGGAAAGCCCGAGCAGGCCGGACTTGTGATAGACAATGTCCTCGACGGCTTCGCGCGAAAGCCCCATGCGCGCCATCCAGTGGAAGATGACGCCGGGATCAAGGGCGCCCGACCGGGTTGCCATCGGGATGCCGTCGATCGTGGAGAAGCCCATCGAAGTGTCGCGGCTTGAGCCCCCTTCGATCGCGCAGATGCTGGCGCCGCTTCCGAGATGGGCGACGACCGTCCTTGCCATGGCGAGATCCGGTCGGCGGCGTGCAAGTTCCGCGGCGATATATTTGTAGGACAAGCCGTGGAATCCGTAGCGCTTGACGCCCTGGTCGAAACAGTCGCGCGGGATGGCGAAGCGCTGCACGGTCGGCGATTGCGTGCGGTGGAACGCGGTGTCGAACGAGGCGGTCTGCGGCAAATTCGGGCGCAGATCCCGGATCGCCCGGATCAGCCGGACATTCTGTGGCTGGTGCAGGGGGGCGAGCGGTGTCAGCGTGTCGATCGTCTCGATCCTGGCGTCATCGATCAGGACTGGACCTTCGAAGATGTCGCCGCCATGCACGACACGGTGGCCGACGGCGGTAACGGCATCCATGTTGAAGTGCTGGCCGAGCCAGTTGAAGGTTTCGTCCAGCACTTCGTGGAGCACGTCGCCGGCTTCGGCCTTAAGGGGAACGTCGAATACCTCCGGCCCCTCGACCAGATGGAAAGTCAGCGGCTTGTGGCGGAAATCGATCATGCCCTTGCCGATCCGGCGCACCGAGGTGCCCTCGCGCAGGAAAAGACCAATCTTCACGGTGGACGAACCGGCATTGAAGGTCAGCAGCAGTTTTTCGTTCATCGGGCGGGCAGTCCCTGGGCCAGTCGACGGGCGGCGACGAGCTTGGCAAGGGCCGCCGAGGCGATGCGGACTTTCAGGCTGTCGGAACGGCTGGTCAGGATGATCGGAACACGCGCACCCAGAACGAGGCCAGCGGCATCAGCACCTGCGAAATAGAGGAGCTGCTTGGCAAGCATGTTGCCGGCCTCCAGATCGGGCACCACCAGGATATCGGCCTGTCCCGCCACCGGGGACACGATGCCCTTGGTGCGGGCCGCTTCCAGGCTGATCGCATTGTCGAAAGCGAGCGGCCCGTCGACGCGAGCGCCGGTGATCTGGCCCCGGGCGGCCATGACGGTGAGTGCTGCGGCATCGAGCGTGGCCGGCATCTTGTCATTGACGGTCTCGACGGCTGCAAGAACAGCCACCTTCGGTTCTCTGTTGCCGAGAAGGTGCATGAGGTCGATGGCGTTCTGGCAGATGTCC
>JBAYTX010000070.1:0-15690 GCA_041675415.1 Rhizobium sp.
CAAGACCACCTGTACTGGCGTTGAAATGTTCCGCAAGCTGCTCGACCAGGGGCAAGCGGGCGACAACGTTGGCGTGCTGCTGCGCGGCACCAAGCG
This sequence comes from Rhizobium sp., assembly GCA_041675415.1. Taxonomy (GTDB): domain Bacteria; phylum Pseudomonadota; class Alphaproteobacteria; order Rhizobiales; family Rhizobiaceae; genus Allorhizobium. The sequence continues at coordinate 97 of JBAYTX010000070.1, forward strand.
CGAAGATGTCGAGCGCGGCCAAGTGCTGGCCAAGCCGGGATCGATCACTCCGCATACCCACTTCTCGGCCGAGATCTATGTGCTGTCGAAGGACGAGGGCGGGCGTCACACCCCGTTCTTCAACGGCTATCGCCCCCAGTTCTACTTCCGTACGACGGACGTGACGGGAAGTATCGAGCTGCCGGCGGGGACCGAAATGGTGATGCCGGGCGACAACATCTCGATCACGGTCAAGCTGATCGCTCCGATCGCCATGGAGGAAGGCTTGCGCTTCGCCATTCGCGAAGGTGGCCGTACTGTCGGCGCCGGCGTTGTTGCTAAGGTCATCGAGTAAGCGGGGTTTTGCAGTGTAGTGGGGCGGCGCTTTTCGGGGTGCCGCCTTTGTAGTCTCTGCCGCAGGGGTATAGCTCAATTGGCAGAGCGGCGGTCTCCAAAACCGCAGGTTGGGGGTTCGATTCCCTCTGCCCCTGCCAAACCCTTTTCGCGATTGCCCGACATGGCTGACAAGATTAAATTTGCACTGGCGCTTTTGCTGGTTATTGCTGGGGTGGTGGGTTTCTACCTGCTATCCGAGCAGCCGACGATTCTGCGCGTTTTGTGCGTGCTCGCCGGCGTTGGCGCTGGGGGAGCGGTTGCGTGGTTTACGGAACCAGGGCAGCGGTTTTTTGTCTTTGGTCAGGAGTCGGTGGTTGAGGCCAAGAAGGTCGTGTGGCCCAGTCGCAAGGAAACCTTGCAGATGACGGCCGCTGTGTTCGCGTTTGTCGTGGCTATGGCCATCATGCTCTGGGTCACCGACAAGACTCTCGAATGGGTGCTTTACGACCTCGTGCTGGGCTGGAAATAAATAACTATGACAAAACGCTGGTACGTTGTGCATGCCTACTCCGGTTTTGAAAAGAGCGTGAAGAAAGCGCTTGTCGAGCGCATTGCGCGTGCCGGAATGGAAGGCAAGTTCGGTCAGATTCTGGTGCCGGTGGAAGAGGTTGTCGAGATGAAGGGTGGCCAGAAGAGCATTTCTGAGCGCAAGTTCTTTCCTGGCTATGTGCTGGTGGAAATGGATATGGACGACGACTCCTGGCATCTGGTCAAGAGTACGCCCAAGGTGACCGGTTTCGTCGGCGGTACGGCGACGAAACCAACTCCGATTTCCGAGAAGGAAGTCGAGAAGATCATGCAGCAGATGCAGGAGGGCGTGGAGAAGCCGCGCCCCAAGGTCTTGTTCGAACCGGGCGAGATGGTGCGTGTCAAGGAAGGTCCGTTCACCGATTTCAACGGTACGGTGGAAGAGGTGAATTACGAAAAGAGCCGCCTGCGCGTCTCGGTTACGATTTTCGGTCGCGCAACCCCGGTCGAACTGGAATTTTCCCAGATCGAGAAGAGTTGAGTTTTCAGGGTTGGCCCGGAACCCCGATCCGGACAAAGAGGAGCGTCAGTAGATCATCGGCGATGAACGAAAGCGCGTTACGACTCATTTATATCAGGAGCCAACATGGCTAAGAAGATAGTCGGCTACATCAAGTTGCAAGTGCCGGCGGGTAAGGCGAATCCGTCGCCCCCGATCGGCCCCGCGCTGGGTCAGCGCGGTCTCAACATCATGGAATTCTGCAAGGCCTTCAATGCCCAGACGCAGGGTGTGGAACCGGGCCTGCCGATCCCTGTGGTGATTACCGCGTTTGCGGACAAATCCTTCACCTTCGTGATGAAGACTCCGCCTGCCACCATCCTGATCAAGAAGGCGGCAGGCATCCAGAAGGGTTCGCCGAAGCCAAATTCCGACAAGGTTGGCAAGATCACCCGCGCTCAGGCCGAGGAAATTGCTAAGACCAAAATGAAGGATTTGACGGCCGCCGATATGGACGCCGCCGTTCGCACCATTGCGGGTTCTGCTCGCAGCATGGGCATTACCGTGGAGGGCGTGTGATATGGCCAAATTGTCCAAGCGTGTTCAGGCGCTGCGTGCCAAAGTTGACCGCAATAAGGTTTACCCGATCGCCGAGGCTCTCGGCTTGGTGAAGGAAATCGCCACCGCCAAATTTGACGAATCGATTGACGTTGCCGTCAATTTGGGGGTGGATGCAAAGAAATCCGATCAGGTTGTGCGTGGCTCCGTCGTGCTCCCTGCCGGTACCGGTAAGAGCGTGCGCGTTGCCGTGTTTGCACAGGGCGACAAGGCCGAAGCCGCCAAAGCGGCCGGCGCGGATGTCGTCGGCTTCGACGATCTGGCTGCCGAAGTCAAGGGCGGGCGCATGGATTTCGACGTGGTGATCGCCACGCCGGACGCAATGAAGGTCGTCGGTGCTCTTGGCCAAGTGCTCGGCCCTCGCGGCCTGATGCCGAATCCCAAGGTTGGCACGGTGACTATGGACGTGACCACGGCGGTCAAGAACGCCAAGGCCGGCCAGGTTCAGTACCGTACCGACAAGGGCGGCATCGTTCATGCCACCATCGGCCGCGCGTCGTTCCCGGTGGAAGCGTTGCAAAAGAATTTCAACGCGCTGATTGATGCCCTGCAAAAAGCCAAGCCGGCCGCATCGAAGGGGCAGTACCTGAAGAAGATTTCCGTCACGACCACCATGGGTGCGGGCGTGCGGGTCGATCAGGCCAATCTGTCGGCGTAAGTACTTTGGGCCGTCGCGCTGCCCGCTCGGGGCGCGGCGGGTTATCAAAGACCGTAGGTGCCCGCGAGGGCTTAATTGTCGGCGAAGCGATTCGCCAGCCTACGCAGATGGCGCTCCCGAACACAGGAATAGAAGTTCTCCTGATTGAAGGTCGCCGTGGGTGCGGTGGATTTCCACCGTGTGTTGACTTTAAAGGAGGCAAGACTTCATGAGTCTGAATCTGGACGACAAGAAGGCTGTAGTGGCCGAAGTGGCAGCGCAAGTAGCGACCGCCCAGACCATCGTCGTCGCTGAATACCGTGGCATCGAGGTGGGCGACCTCACCGAGCTGCGGAAGAAGGCGCGCGAGTCTGGCGTGTATCTGCGCGTGCTGAAGAACACCTTGGCCCGTCGTGCCGTGACAGGTACCCCGTTCGAGGGGCTGTCCGATGCGTTTACCGGCCCGCTGATTTACAGCATCTCTCCCGATGCTGTGGCGCCGGCAAAGGTGTTGCACGACTTCGCCAAGACCAACGACAAGCTGGTGCTGCGGGCAGGTTGTTATTCCGGCAAGGTGCTCGACAAAGCAGGCGTTCAAGCGTTGGCCAGCATCCCCAGCCGCGAAGAACTGCTCGCCAAACTGCTCGGTGTCATGCAGGCCCCGCTTTCCGGGTTTGTTGGTGCCGTGGCGGCGCTCGCCAAGAAGCGCGAAGCCGAAGCGACCGCTTGATCGTATTCACTCGACATTCGAATTAGGAGTTATTTAGCATGGCAATTACCAAAGAAGAAATTCTGGACGCCGTAGGCAACATGACCGTTCTCGAACTGAACGAGATGGTCAAGGCTTTTGAAGAGAAGTTCGGCGTGTCCGCTGCTTCGATGGCTGTGGCTGCTCCGGGCGCTGGCGGCGGTGCCGCTGCGGTTGAAGAACAAACCGAGTTCACCGTAATGCTGCTCGCCGCCGGCGACAAGAAAGTGGAAGTCATCAAGGTCGTTCGTGCAGCCACCGGTCTGGGCCTCAAGGAGGCCAAGGATCTGGTCGACGGCGCACCGAAGGCTGTCAAGGAAGCGATTGCCAAGGCTGATGCCGAGGCTCTCAAGAAGCAATTGGAAGACGCAGGAGCCAAGGTCGAGGTCAAGTAATTTCCTCGGCCCTGACGGGCTGGCGGCACAGGGTTGAAACCGTGAGGTTTGAGCCCGTTTGCCGCCAGCCCTTTTCTGCTTTGTAGTTGTTGTTGGAGTTGTAGCTGTTGCTGGAATGTTGGGTAGTCAATCGAGAGTGCGGACGGAATTCCTGCCCTGTCGTTTGACTTTCCGACGTCTGAATCGAACGGAGCGACCATGACGTATTCGTACACCGAGAAAAAGCGGATTCGCAAAAGTTTCGCCAAGCGCGCCAATGTGCTTGACGTACCTTTCCTGCTGGCTACCCAGCTCGAGTCTTATACCCAGTTCCTGCAAGTCGATGTGTCTCCGCCGGTGCGGCGAGGCCAGGGCTTGCAGGCCGCCTTTGGCTCGATCTTTCCGATCGTGGCCCATTCCGGCGCCGCCCGCCTCGAGTTTGTCGAATATCGCCTGGGCGAACCCGCCTTTGACGTCAAGGAATGTCAGCAGCGCGGATTGACTTTCGCGTCTCCGCTGCGTGCCAAGGTGCGCCTGGTGATTCTCGACCGCGAAAGCAGCAGCGAGAAAATCAAGGAAGTGAAGGAGCAGGAAGTCTATATGGGCGAAATCCCGCTCATGACCACCACCGGCTCCTTTGTCATCAACGGCACTGAGCGCGTGATCGTGTCGCAGCTGCATCGCTCCCCCGGCGTGTTCTTCGAGCACGATAGGGGCAAGACCCACAGTTCGGGCAAGCTGCTGTTCTCGGCGCGCATCATCCCCTACCGCGGTTCTTGGCTGGATTTCGAGTTTGACCCGAAGGATTTTCTCTACTTCCGTGTTGACCGTCGCCGGAAGATGCCGGCAACCATCCTGCTCAAGGCCATCGGCATGACGCAGGAGCAGATTCTCGCTACCTTCTACGAGTTCGACACGTTCCTGCTTTCGAAGAAGGGCGTCAGCTTCGAGATCGTTCCCGAACGCCTGCGTGGCGAAGTAGCGAAGTTCGATATCCTGGATCGGGCCGGCAAAGTCATCGTACCCAAGGACAAGCGGATCACCGCCAAGCACATTCGCGATTTGGCCGAAGCCAGCGTGAAAAAGATTGCCGTGCCCGACGATTTCCTCGTAGGCCGCATTCTCGCTACCAACATTGTCGATGGCGAGACCGGCGAGATTCTCGCCCCGGCCAACGAAGAGATTACCGAAAGCATCCTTGCCAAGTTGCAAGAGGCCGGGATCGCCGAGGTCAAGACGCTGTACGTCAACGATCTGGATCGCGGGGCCTACATATCCTCCACACTGCGCATCGATGAAACCGCCGACGAGTGGGCTTCGCGCGTTGCCATCTATCGCATGATGCGCCCGGGCGAACCGCCTACCGAAGAGGCTGTGCAAACCCTGTTCCACGGTTTGTTCTATTCCGAGGATCGTTACGATCTGTCGGCCGTCGGTCGGATGAAGTTCAACCGTCGAGTCGGGCGCGAGGAAATTCTCGGCTCCGGAACGCTGTCCAACGAAGATATCGTCGACGTCGTGCGCATTCTGGTGGAATTGCGCAACGGCCGCGGCGAGATCGACGATATCGATCACCTTGGCAACCGCCGTGTGCGTTCCGTTGGCGAACTCGCCGAGAACCAATTCCGCGCCGGCTTGGTGCGCGTGGAGCGTGCCGTCAAGGAGCGGTTGAACCAGGCTGAATCCGACAACCTGATGCCGCACGACCTGATCAACGCGAAGCCCATCTCCGCCGCAATCAAGGAGTTCTTCGGTTCCAGCCAGTTGTCGCAGTTCATGGACCAGACCAATCCATTGTCCGAAATCACCCACAAGCGCCGCGTTTCGGCGCTGGGCCCGGGCGGTCTGACCCGCGAACGCGCCGGTTTCGAAGTGCGCGACGTGCATCCGACCCACTACGGGCGCGTCTGCCCGATCGAAACCCCGGAAGGTCCGAATATCGGCCTGATCAATTCGCTGGCACTGTATGCGCGCACCAACGAATACGGTTTCATGGAAACGCCTTACCGTAAGGTGGAAAACGGCCACGTCACCGATCAGATCGAATACCTCTCGGCGATTGAAGAAGGCAAGTACATCATCGCCCAGGCCAATGCCGAACTGGATAAAAAGGGCAAGCTGACCGACGAACTGGTGTCCTGCCGCTTCAAGGGCGAATTCGAGCTCAAGGAGCCGGCGGAAGTTCAATACATGGACGTGGCTCCGGGGCAGATTGTCTCCGTTGCTGCTTCGCTGATTCCTTTCCTTGAGCACGATGATGCCAACCGTGCGCTGATGGGCGCCAACATGCAGCGTCAGGCAGTGCCTTGCCTGCGCCCCGAGAAAGCGCTGGTCGGTACCGGTATCGAACGCACGGTAGCTGTCGACTCGGGCACGGCGGTGCAGGCGTTGCGCGGCGGCGTGGTCGACTACATCGATGCCAACCGTATCGTGGTCCGCGTCAATGACGCGGAAACCGTGCAGGGTGAAGTCGGCGTCGACATCTACAACCTGATTAAGTACACCCGTTCGAACCAGAACACCAACATCAATCAGCGCCCGATCGTTCGCGTGGGTGACATCATCGCCAAGGGCGATGTGGTGGCTGACGGCGCATCCACCGACCTTGGCGAACTGGCTCTGGGCCAGAACATGCTGGTGGCGTTCATGCCTTGGAACGGCTACAACTTCGAGGATTCAATTCTCATCTCCGAGCGCGTGGTGGCCGAGGATCGCTTCACCTCGATTCATATCGAGGAACTCACCGTCGTCGCCCGCGATACCAAGCTCGGTGCCGAGGAAATTACTCGCGATATCGCAACTCTGGGCGAAGCGCAGCTCGGTCGGCTAGACGAATCGGGGATTGTGCACATTGGCGCCGAAGTCGAGGCTGGCGACGTGTTGGTCGGTAAGGTCACCCCCAAGGGCGAGACCCAGTTGACGCCGGAAGAGAAATTGCTGCGTGCGATCTTTGGCGAGAAGGCTTCCGACGTCAAAGACACGTCATTGCGCGTCCCCTCGGGGATGACCGGCACCGTCATTGATGTCCAGGTGTTCACCCGCGAGGGAATCGAGCGCGACAAGCGCGCCCAGTCGATCATCGACGATATGCTGAAAGGCTACAAGCTAGATCTGGCAGACCAGATGCGGATCGTCGAACGCGACACCTTCGCCCGGATCGAAAAGCTGCTGTCCGGTAAAGTCGCCAGCAAGGGCCCGAAGAAGCTGATCAAGGGAACCAAGATCACCAAAGCGTATCTGGAGTCCATCGAACACTATCACTGGTTTGATATCAGCCTGGAAAACGAAGAGGCACAACAGCAACTGGAAAGCCTGCGCGACAGTCTGGAACAGACCCGCAAAGACTTCGATGTGGCCTTCGAAGCCAAAAAGAAGAAGCTTACCCAGGGCGACGAGTTGCCGCCGGGCGTGCAAAAGATGGTTAAGGTCTATCTAGCGGTCAAGCGTCGCTTGCAGCCGGGTGACAAGATGGCCGGTCGTCACGGGAACAAGGGGGTGGTCTCCAAGATCGTTCCGATCGAGGATATGCCGCACATGGAAGATGGCACTCCGGTCGATATCGTGCTCAACCCGCTCGGCGTGCCGTCGCGGATGAACATCGGGCAGATTCTGGAAACTCATCTGGGTTGGGCGGCAAAGGGCATCGGCCACCGCATTGACGAAATGCTGCGCCAGCAGGCGAGCGTGGCCGAATTGCGCAAGTTCGTCGGCAAGGCCTATAACAGCGCCGGCCACGGCGCCGATATCGACAGCTTGAGCGACACTGAGCTATCGGAGATGGCAAGCAATTTGCGTAGCGGGCTGCCCTTTGCTACCCCGGTTTTCGATGGCGCCAAGGAAGAAGAAATTCGTACCATGCTTGATTTGGCCTACCCGGCCGACGTCACCAAGCGCATGGGGTTGACCGATTCGAAAACCCAAGCCGTGCTTTTCGACGGCCGTACTGGCGAGGCCTTTGATCGTCCGGTGACCATCGGTTATATGCATGTGCTGAAGCTACACCACTTGGTCGACGACAAGATGCATGCTCGTTCAACCGGTCCCTACAGCTTGGTTACCCAGCAGCCGTTGGGCGGCAAGGCGCAGTTCGGAGGACAGCGCTTCGGCGAAATGGAAGTATGGGCACTCGAGGCGTATGGAGCGGCCTACACGCTACAGGAAATGCTGACCGTCAAGTCTGATGACGTCAACGGCCGAACCAAGGTCTATGAAAGCATCGTCAAGGGCGAGCACAAGATCGACGCCGGCATGCCCGAATCCTTCAATGTCCTGGTCAAGGAAATTCGTTCCTTGGCCATTGACATCGACTTGGAACGTTATTGATTGAACCTCGACCCGCGACAGGAGTGAAACCATGAAAGCATTGCTCGATCTATTCAAGCAAGTCACGCAGGAAGAGGAATTCGACGCGATCACCATCGGGCTCGCCTCGCCCGATAAGATTCGTTCGTGGTCCTACGGCGAAGTAAAAAAGCCGGAAACAATCAACTATCGAACCTTCAAGCCTGAACGGGACGGCTTGTTCTGCGCGAAGATTTTCGGGCCGGTAAAGGATTATGAGTGCCTTTGCGGCAAGTACAAGCGACTCAAGCATCGCGGCGTGATCTGCGAGAAATGTGGCGTTGAAGTTACCCAGGCCAAGGTGCGCCGTGAGCGCATGGGGCATATCGAACTAGCCAGCGTGGTCGCCCACATCTGGTTCCTCAAGAGCCTGCCCAGTCGTCTTGGCATGGTGCTGGACATGACCCTGCGCGATATCGAACGGGTTTTGTACTTCGAAGCCTTCGTCGTCGTCGAACCCGGGATGACGCCGCTGAGCCGCGGACAGTTGCTGACCGAGGACGACTTTCTCGCCAAGGTTGAAGAATACGGTGACGATTTCACCGCCATCATGGGCGCCGAGGGCGTGCGCGAACTGCTGCGCACCATCGATATCGCCCACGAAGTCGGTGTCCTGCGCAAGGAACTGGAAACCACCGGTTCAGAAGCCAAGAGCAAGAAGATCGCCAAGCGACTGAAGGTGCTTGAAGCATTCCAGTCGTCCGGCATCAAGCCGGAATGGATGGTGCTTGAAGTCCTGCCGGTACTGCCGCCCGACCTGCGCCCGCTGGTGCCGCTGGATGGCGGTCGTTTCGCCACCTCCGACCTGAACGACCTGTATCGCCGGGTCATCAACCGTAACAACCGTCTGAAGCGCCTGCTCGAACTGAAGGCACCGGACATCATCGTGCGCAACGAAAAGCGCATGCTACAGGAGTCGGTCGATTCCCTACTCGACAACGGTCGCCGCGGCAAGGCTATGACGGGCGCCAACAAGCGCCCGCTGAAGTCGTTGGCGGACATGATCAAAGGCAAATCCGGCCGCTTCCGTCAGAACCTGCTCGGTAAGCGCGTCGACTACTCGGGCCGTTCGGTGATCGTGGTGGGCCCGCAGCTCAAGCTCCACCAGTGTGGGTTGCCAAAGAAAATGGCGCTGGAGTTGTTCAAGCCGTTCATCTTCGAGCGCCTGGAAAAAATGGGCATCGCCAGCACCATCAAGGCGGCGAAAAAGGAAGTCGAAGCTGAAACCGCCGTGGTCTGGGATATTCTCGAAGAGGTTATCCGCGAACACCCGGTATTGCTCAATCGTGCGCCGACACTGCACCGTCTTGGCATCCAGGCTTTCGAGCCGACGTTGATCGAAGGCAAGGCCATCCAATTGCATCCGTTGGTGTGTACAGCGTTTAACGCCGACTTCGACGGCGACCAAATGGCGGTTCACGTCCCGCTGTCGCTCGAAGCGCAGATGGAAGCCCGCACGCTGATGTTGGCTTCCAACAATGTGCTGTCGCCCGCTAACGGTGCGCCAATCATCGTTCCGTCGCAGGACGTTGTGCTTGGTTTGTACTACGCTACCCGCGAGAACGCGGCGGCGCGCGGTACAGGCATGATGTTTACCGGCGTCTCCGAGGTACTGCGCGCCGTGGAGTCGCGCCAGATTGATCTGCATGCCCGGATCACGGTGCGCCTCAAAGAATACGAACGCGACGGCGAAGGCTGGAAGGAAATGCTGGTCCGTCATTCGACCACCGCTGGCCGTGCCATTCTGTCGGAGATCCTGCCCAAGGGGCTGCCGTTCAAGGTAATCGACAAGCCACTGAAAAAGAAGGAGATATCGAAGCTTATCGATGAGAGTTTCCGGCGTTGCGGCCTAAAGGACACTGTGATCTTTGCCGACCAGTTGATGCAGGCGGGTTTCCGCTTGGCAACCCGTGGCGGTATTTCCATCGCTGTCGGCGACATGCTGGTGCCGAAGCAGAAGCACGCGCTGATCGACGCGGCCGAAGCTGAAGTTAAGGAAATTGAAAAGCAGTACACCTCGGGTCTGGTTACCGTCGGCGAGCGCTACAACAAGGTGGTTGATATCTGGGGCCGTGCCGGAGATCAGGTGGCGAAGGCGATGATGGACCAATTGGCCCATCAGCAGGTCACTAATCACGAAGGCAAGGTCGTCACTCAGGAGTCTTTCAATTCCATCTATATGATGGCCGACTCCGGCGCGCGCGGCTCCGCCGCGCAGATTCGTCAGTTGGCTGGTATGCGCGGTTTGATGGCAAAGCCCGATGGCTCGATTATCGAAACTCCGATCACGACTAATTTCCGCGAAGGCCTGAACGTTTTACAGTACTTCATTTCCACCCACGGTGCTCGTAAAGGGCTGGCGGATACGGCGTTGAAGACGGCCAACTCTGGCTATCTGACGCGTCGTCTGGTGGACGTGACCCAGGATTTGGTGGTGACCGAAGACGATTGCGGCACCCAGAACGGCTTTGCCATGAAGGCACTGGTCGAGGGCGGTGAGGTGATTGAGCCGTTGCGCGAGCGCATCCTCGGCCGCGTTGTCGTTACCGAGGTACTGAATCCAGAGACGCAAGACGTATTGTTCGAATCCGGCGCCCTGCTCGACGAAGATGCGGTGGATCTGATCGAAGCGCTTAGCATCGACGAAGTGCGCGTACGTACGCCTCTGTCATGCGAAACGCGTTACGGTTTGTGCGCTAAATGCTACGGCCGCGATCTCGGTCGCGGCTCGTTGGTCAGCGCTGGCGAAGCGGTGGGCGTGATTGCGGCTCAGTCGATCGGCGAGCCCGGCACGCAGCTGACCATGCGTACCTTCCACGTCGGCGGTGCGGCTTCCCGTGCTGCGGCGCAAAGCCAGATCGAAGCCAAGAGCTCGGGCGTGGTGCGCTACACGGCGACCATGCGTTACGTCACCAGTCCGAAGGGCGAGAAGGTGGTGATTTCCCGCTCCGGTGAGGTGCTGATTACGGATGATGCAGGTCGCGAACGCGAGCGTCACAAGGTTCCGTACGGTGCGACGCTTTTGGGCGAGGATGGCAAACAGGTCAAGGCCGGCGTCCAACTCGCTACCTGGGATCCGCATACCCGCCCGATCGTGACTGAATACGCCGGTACGGTGAAGTTCGAACACATCGAAGAAGGGGTTACCGTTGCAAAGCAGATCGATGACGTAACCGGGCTGTCCACGTTGGTCGTGATCGACTCCAAGCGTGGTGGCAAGGCGACGGCCAAGGGCCTGCGCCCTCAGGTGAAGCTGCTTGACGAAGCCGGGCAAGATGTAAAAATCCACGGGACGGATCACGTGGTGACCATTACCTTCCAAGTCGGCTCGATTATCACCGTCAAGGATGGCCAGCCCGTTTCCGTCGGTGAAATTCTGGCGCGCATTCCTCAGGAATCTGCCAAGACGCGCGACATCACCGGTGGTTTGCCGCGTGTCGCCGAATTGTTCGAAGCTCGTTCACCGAAGGATGCTGGTGTCTTGGCCGAAGTGACCGGTACGGTTTCCTTCGGGAAGGACACTAAGGGGAAGCAGCGTCTGGTCATTACCGAGCCCGACGGTACCGCTCACGAGTACTTGATCCCGAAGGACAAGCACGTCATGGCGCACGATGGCCAAGTGGTGAACAAGGGCGAAGTCATTGTGGATGGCCCCGCCGATCCGCACGACATCCTGCGTCTCAAGGGTGTCGAGGAACTGGCGCGCTACATCATCGACGAAGTGCAGGACGTCTATCGTCTGCAAGGCGTGAAAATCAACGACAAGCACATTGAGGTGATCGTTCGCCAAATGCTGCGCCGCGTAGTGATTTCCGACTCAGGCGACTCTCGCTTCATCAAAGAAGAGGGAGTCGAGCGTGCTGAAGTGCTGGATGAGAACGACAAGCTGATCGCGGAGGGGAAGCGCCCAGCCGAATATCAGTTCGTATTGTTGGGTATCACCAAAGCTTCGTTGTCGACGGATTCTTTCATCTCTGCGGCATCGTTCCAAGAAACCACGCGCGTGCTCACCGAGGCTGCCATCATGGGCAAGCGCGACGAGTTGCGCGGACTCAAGGAAAACGTCATTGTCGGTCGACTTATTCCGGCGGGTACGGGTCTGGCCTATCACCGCACCCGGCGGATGCAGTCGTCCGGACTGGATGCGGCGGAAGGCGCGTTCGATTTACCGTCCGCAAAAGAAGAGGAAGCTCCGCAAGGAACCCAAGTCGCTTGACTGGCTAGAGAAGCATCAATATAATCCCGCCTCTTTGCCTCGGCACGCAGTCGGGATAATCTGGCTCAACGCTTATTTAGGTATTAGGAACAAAGACTTATGCCAACCATTAACCAACTGGTACGGAAGGGCCGGCAGGCTCCGCAGTCCAAGAGCAAAGTGCCTGCCCTGGAAAATTGCCCTGCCAAGCGCGGTGTTTGCACTCGCGTCTATACAACGACGCCGAAGAAGCCTAACTCCGCGCTGCGGAAAGTGGCTAAAGTGCGCCTGACCAACGGCTTCGAGGTGATCTCGTACATCGGTGGTGAGGGGCACAACCTGCAAGAGCACTCGGTAGTGCTGATTCGCGGTGGCCGGGTGAAGGATTTGCCTGGCGTGCGTTACCACATCGTCCGTGGCAGTCTTGATACTCAGGGCGTCAAGGATCGTAAACAGGCCCGTTCCAAGTACGGCGCCAAGCGGCCCAAAGCTGCGTAAGTCGATTAGGAGTCCGTTATGCCCCGTCGTCGTGAAGTACCTAAGCGCGAGATTCTCCCTGACCCCAAGTTCGGTAATGTGGATGTCTCCAAGTTCGTTAATGTGCTGATGTCGGCCGGCAAGAAGTCGGTCGCCGAGCGCATTATTTACGGTGCCTTCGAGCAGATCAAGCAAAAGTCCGGCAAGGATCCGCTTGAGGTCTTCGGTCAGGCAATCAGTAATGTAAAGCCTATCGTCGAAGTCAAGAGTCGTCGCGTTGGTGGTGCCAACTATCAAGTGCCTGTGGAGGTTCGCCCTTCGCGCCGCTTGGCTTTGTCCATGCGCTGGTTGCGCGAGGCTGCGCGCAAGCGTTCGGAGAAATCCATGGGTCAGCGTTTGGCTGGCGAGTTGCTTGAGGCATCGGAAGGCCGTGGCGCGGCGATGAAGAAGCGCGAGGAAGTTCATCGTATGGCTGAGGCTAATAAGGCATTCTCGCATTTCCGCTTTTGATGTTTTGAGTGCGGTCCTGTAGCGACGGGGCCGCTTTTCGCAGGTTCGTCATCAGCCGCCCTGGCGTTCGCATTGAGCGGAGCCAAGGCGGTTTGGCTTAGATAAGGCAGGTAATTCAAGTGGCCCGCAAGACTCCCATCGAGCGCTATCGCAATATAGGCATCTCGGCGCATATCGACGCCGGCAAAACCACGACCACCGAGCGCATCCTCTTCTACACCGGCGTCAATCACAAGATCGGCGAGGTGCATGACGGTGCTGCCACGATGGACTGGATGGAGCAGGAGCAAGAGCGTGGAATTACCATCACGTCCGCTGCTACCACCTGTTTCTGGAAGGGGATGGCCAATAATTTCCCCGAGCATCGGATCAATATCATCGATACTCCGGGGCACGTGGACTTCACCATTGAGGTGGAGCGCTCAATGCGTGTGTTGGATGGCGCCTGTATGGTGTATTGCGCGGTAGGTGGTGTGCAGCCTCAGTCTGAGACGGTGTGGCGTCAGGCGACCAAGTATCGTGTTCCGCGTCTTGCCTTTGTTAACAAGATGGATCGTCAGGGAGCGGACTTTTTTAAAGTCCACGACCAGATGCGTCTGCGCCTCAAGGCCAATCCGATTCCCCTGCAAGTGCCGATCGGTGCTGAAGACAAGTTCGAGGGAGTGGTTGATCTCATCAAGATGAAAGCGATCATCTGGGATGATGATAGCCAGGGCACCAAGTTTGAGTACGGTGAAATCCCCGCTGATTTGCAGGGGGTTGCCGCCGAGTGGCATGAAAAGATGGTTGAGGCCGCTGCCGAAGCGTCCGAAGACCTGATGAACAAATATCTGGAGAATGGTGCTCTGAGCGAGGAGGAAATCAAGCTCGGTTTGCGCACGCGTACCATTAATGCCGAGATCGTTCCGATGTTGTGCGGCTCCGCCTTCAAGAACAAGGGTGTGCAGGCCATGCTCGACGCGGTTATCGAGTTCTTGCCGGCGCCGACGGATATTCCGCCGGTTACGGGCATTCTGGAAAACGAACAGCAGGGCGAGCGCCGGGCCGCGGATGACGAGCCTTTCTCCGCGTTGGCGTTTAAGATCATGACTGACCCGTTCGTTGGTCAGTTAACGTTCTTCCGCGTTTACTCCGGTGTGATTAATTCAGGCGATACCGTTTACAACCCGATCAAGGGGCGCAAAGAGCGGATCGGCCGCATTCTGCAGATGCACGCCAACCAGCGTGAAGAAATCAAGGAAGTCTGCGCGGGTGACATCGCTGCGGCTGTCGGCCTTAAGGAGGCGACTACGGGCGAAACGCTATGTGATCCCGCCAACGTAATTACGCTGGAACGCATGGTGTTCCCTGAGCCGGTGATCCATGTTGCGGTTGAGCCGAAGACCAAGGCCGACCAGGAAAAAATGGGGATCGCTCTTAACCGCCTTGCGCAAGAAGATCCGTCCTTCCGCGTCCGTACCGACGAGGAGTCCGGGCAGACCATCATTTCCGGTATGGGTGAATTGCACCTGGAAATTCTCGTCGATCGCATGAAGCGTGAGTTCAGCGTTGATGCCAATGTCGGCGCTCCGCAAGTGGCCTACCGCGAAGCGGTTCGCAAGGCGGTTGAACAGGAGGGTAAGTTTGTCAAGCAATCCGGTGGCCGTGGTCAATACGGGCACGTATGGATCAAGTTGGAACCGAATGAAGCTGGCAAGGGTTACGAGTTTGTCGACGCCATCAAGGGAGGTACGGTGCCCCGTGAATTTATCCCGGCCGTAGACAAGGGGCTTCGCGAAACTCTGCCGAATGGTGTTCTCGCCGGCTTCCCAGTGGTGGATGTCAAAGTCACCCTGTTCGACGGTTCCTACCATGACGTCGACTCCAACGAGAATGCATTCAAGATGGCCGCATCCATGGCGTTCAAGGATGCCATGCGCAAGGCCAGCCCGGTTCTTTTGGAGCCGATGATGGCTGTCGAAGTGGAGACCCCGGAAGATTACATGGGTAACGTGATGGGGGATCTTTCCAGTCGTCGCGGCATTGTCCAGGGAATGGAAGATCAGGTCGGTGGCATTAAGTTGGTGAAGGCGGAAGTGCCGCTAGCCGAGATGTTCGGCTATTCGACGACGCTGCGTTCTCTGTCACAGGGGCGCGCGACCTACTCCATGGAATTCAAGCACTACTCCGAAGCGCCGAAGAACGTCGCTGAGGCCGTTATCAACAAGAAATAACTGTTCTTTAGAAGGAAGCGATCATGGCAAAAGGCAAGTTTGAGCGTACGAAGCCGCACGTGAATGTGGGGACGATTGGACACGTTGACCACGGCAAGACGACCTTGACGGCGGCGATCACGACGGTGTTGTCGCAGAA
>JBAYTX010000071.1:0-15668 GCA_041675415.1 Rhizobium sp.
CTCTACGAAGCTCTCAAGGCCGAAAAAGCAACGACATCCACGGTCAAACCAACCTGAGTTCCGGATACGTTCTTAAAAGTCGGACAGATTCGCCACTTTCGTGTCGTGACGCCAGCCAGGCGTTCAGGGCATCAACGGGTCGGCCAGTGAGATAGACGACTTCGTCGTTCTCTGCGCCACTTGTCTTGGTGCGGCCGAGATGAATGGAGAGCGAGGGCAGGGGAGGGGCGCCATCGACACGGATCGGCTCCTCGAGGGTCAGTTGCTCTTTTCTCAAGCCTGCGATCTCGCTGCGCCGGCGCCCACCGGAGGCAAAGGCGACCATCAGGATTGCGCGGTCGCGGATGTCGCGCAGGCTGTTGGTCCGGCAGGTGGCGATGAGCTTTGACAGGACATCGCCGGTCACCGCCTTAGCGCTTTTGCGCTTTCTGGGCCGCGGCGTGGCACGAACCGCAAGTCGGATGGCCGACTTGAGGGCACTGGAGCTAAACTGACCCTCAAGGCCACGCCATTTCGTAAGCGTAGACCAAGTTGCGAGCCGACGGCGCACGGTGTCCGGAGCATGCGGCCCGGCCGATCGCAGAAATCCCTGGACACGAAGTTTATCCTCGACGTCGGCCGGCATACCGTGCTGCGGATCCGTCAGGCGCTTCTGCGGGTCCCAGAGGTGATGTGCGACGAACTTTAACAGCAGCGCCTCTGGCGTCGGCCAGGGCAGGGACTTTCCGGTTGCAGCGAGCGACCAGGCCTGCAAATAGGCGAGATCGGAGGTAAGCGCGCGCAGGGTGTTTACGCCCATGCCCTGATTGACAAGATGGCGCAGGGTTTCGACATCCTGGTCCGTCAGCAACTCCGCCAGTTCGTCGCGCCGCTCCATCGGCAGGACAGCAGCGATCGTGTCGATCTCTTTTGTACGGTTAGCGACTGAAATTGACGACGGTTTGCTCATTTCGGCAGTCCGTTCTCGTCATAGAATTCATCGTGGTTCGACGTCTGGCCACTGTCCGCTGGACGGCCGTCCTCTGCCAATCTCATAAAGTCGGCCATCATATCTTGTCCCCTATTGGGGATGGGCAAAATGACAGCAATGGGATCGCCTTTTCGGCAGATGCCACTTCATCCTCACGCAGGGCAAGGTCGATCAACTCCTCAAGCCGGTCTGCGGCCTCTGCAATCTCCACCAGTATCTTCAACGCTGAAGCCTCTCACCAGATCCGTTCATGGAGAATTGCGTCGAACACCACGTCTGTCGAGATAAATGCGCAATGCTCCAGCCGTGCCTGGGCCGCCAGTATCCGGTCCCAGGGATCGCGGTGTTCCCAGTCGAAAGCGGCGGCAAGCTCTGCGTGGAGATCGCTGATGGCTATCGTTTGCAGCCCGCTGGCAGTGACCGCGGCCCGTAATTCCTGGGGCTTCAGGTCGAGCTTCTTCAAGCGCATCTTGTTGTCCAGTTCGTAGAATGACACGGCGCTGACCATGATGGTGTTGGCCTTGTCCTCAATCAGCGATCGCGCTCTCGATGAAAGGCGCTCGCTGCCGATGGCCCACCAGTAGATGGCATGGCTGTCGAGCAGAATTTTCACGAGCTGGTCTCTTGATCTGCCGGCTTACCTTGCCAGACGCCAGCGTCATCGTTCCAGTCGCCGGCGTCGATGGCGGCCTGTTCGGCGTCGTGATCATCGAACAGATCGTCAGGAAGGCCACGTTGCCGCAACAGCCCAAATGGTCGTTTCCCACCCAGATCGGCCGGACCGATGCGGGCATAGATATCGCTTCCGCGCATGATGATGATTTCCTCACCCCGGTTGGCGCGTTCGAGGACTTCCGCGAAATTCTTGCGGGCTTCGCTGATATTGTAGCTCGTCTGGGGCATAGCGGCCTCCGAAATTTGTTGCAGGCGTACCGTATCACCGTTTTAATTGACGTACAAGCACTGTGTACATATAACTTCCGATAAGGGTTACTTATCGGAGGTCAGACGCTCCGAGCTCATTTATCATAGGTACAGAACCTTATTGCGCATATAGCTTTCTCTTAACGAATCATTTACCATAAATTCAATGTCTTACGATCTCACAAAATTGCCCATCCAGGGCCTGATGAGGCCGATCTCCGAGGCCGCCGTCGCTCTTGCCCGTCTCGATGAGCGCGTCGCCCGTTCTGCCGTCGGTGAGGGCTTTCTCGAGCGCTCGCATTTCCTCGACGCGCACGCCTCGCTCTGGGTCGATGGCGAACTCGTTCATCTCGAGGACCTCGTCCTGCATGACGCCCTTCGAGACATCCGCGCACCCACCCACGAACTCACCATCGCCCGCGACACCCTGAAAATCCGCCGTCGCATCGCCGCCCATTCCCCGGCCTGGGCGCTCTCTGCCCAAGGCCTCGCGTCGCTGCGCGGGCGGGCGTGGCCTGCAGCATCATCGGGTGACGACGGGGAGGGTTTGCCGGATGGGAATATTGAGGTCAGCGACACTCGGGCTGGGGTAGGGGAGGCCGAAGATCCTGATGCCGACGGTCTGAGTGATGCGTTTGCCGCGATCGATGCGGTGCTCGCCCGGTCGGAAGCCGCGATCGAAGAGGCGAAGAAGCCGGGCCGTGTCAAAGACGCTCCGGAAAAGGATCCGTTCGTTTACGACCTTGACTGGGATGAGGACGAGCGGCTGGCGGAGTGGCAGGCCGTGCTGGCTCGCGCCCAGGATCTGCCACCGGTCCTTCAGGCGATCGTCGCCCTCGATGCGTGGAATGAGATCTCCGTCCTGCAGCATGCGCCTTGGCTCGGGCGTTTGCTCGCCTCCTCGGTCCTGCGCGAGGGCGGCGTTACCACCGGCACCCATCTCCCGGCGATCAATCTTGGGCTCAAAGCGATCCCTGTCGATCGGCGCCGGCATCGTGATCGCGAGACACGGTTGCTGGCGATAGCAAGGGCGATGACAATCTCCGCCGAGACGGGGCTCAAGGAACATGACCGGTTGGTGCTGGCGCGGCAGATGATGATGCGCAAGCTGGAGGGACGGCGAACGTCGTCGAGGCTGCCGGAGCTGGTCGAGTTGGTCATGGCGCGGCCGTTGATCTCGGCCGGAATGGTGGCGAAGACGCTTGAGGTCACGCCCCAAGGCGCGCGGCGTATTGTTCAGGAACTCGGTCTTCGCGAGATGACGGGGAGGGGGAGGTTTCGGGCGTGGGGGATACTATGAACTCTTATCTTGGAGGAAGGGATTTGCAGAAAAGGCGTGCTGGAGTGGCTAGGAAAGTTGCGGATCGGTAGATTGTGGTTAGCTGCCGAGATACTCCGCCGGCGAACTGCAAAAGTCTGTATTCCCTGCGAGCGCTCGCAGCAAGGCCGGCCGCCAATCATTAAAGCCGAAAGAATTTCTGAGACTTGCAGCGCACCGGATTAGATACTCCGAGAACACAGCAGTTCCGATTTCCCTGAGCATCAACATCGCAGCGCGCTGCTCAGACAGAAACTTGTTGATTTGTCCTTTGTAGCGCTCATTGAGTTTGAGGCGGTCAATTTGGAACTGGAGTTTCGCTGCCAGCGCCTCTTCAAGGAGCTCGGCATCGATCCGATAGCTTACCTGAAGCGCTCCGTTCTCGAAGGCCACATCGGCAACGAGGAACTCAACGTCCGGTAGCTCCTGAAAATAAGGATGGATCAGGCTCGGCCCGCTCGCTGGATCCAATCCGGGAACTACTGTTCGTTTTGCATTGTTGCATGGGCTGCAACTCGGGATGAGGTTCCGGGGATAAATTGCGAGTTCGCCAAAAACACTACGGGGCAGATAGTGGTCCAGATCGCGTGGCTCACCAAAGCCGCAGTACGGGCATTGGTTTGTCGATGCCAAAATGCGCTCACGAAGCGAAACCAGTCGGCCACCGATTTGAACCTGATCATAAGCGGAGTATAGGCTTGCTCGGGCCGTATTCAGAACCGCTGGAGTAAGATCCGTATGGGGTTGGCCGGATAGAGCCTCATAAAGCTGGTAAACGACATGGATTGCGGCCCGCTCTGCCGCTGAGAGCTCGTAGACTGCCGTGCCGTTCACGAGCGTCAACGCCCTATCCAGGGCTTGGTCGAGATCACCAAGCTCTTGAGGTGGAAGGATCCACATGTCAGGCTCGTTTGTCTGCGAGTTTGGTCATGACGAATGCCCGGGCTTGCAGGCTGAGACCTTGGTCGAAAAGGCCTTCGATCTGGTCCAGGTTGTAGCCGGCATCTATTAGTCGGGTGAGTATCTGGTGAAAATCTGTAGCGTCGGCAGTCAGTCCGAAAATCTCGTTTGTTATTTCACCTATGCTTTCTCCATAAGTCTCAATCCGTGGTGCCGATATGGTCGTCTCGCTCCCGGAGCGTCGAATGATAGACGTGTGCCTCGCAAGTGTTTCCTGCGCTACGACTGGTGAGTGGGTGGCGATCACAGCGAAAGAGTCGTTATGTCGAAGCACGTGTCTGGTCGCATGCATAAATGCCGCGAGCAGCGGGGGGTGCAAATGCGTCTCCGGCTCATCGATGAGAACGATCGTTTTTGGCTCGGTGTAGGCCACGAGCGACGCAATGGCGTGCATTACGACCTTGTGCCCGGTACTCCAAACTCTGAACCAGGCCACCGCGTGTTCGATGACTGAACCGCCAGGGTTGGCTCCGAGATCAGAAAAGGAAGTATCCGTCGCGAGGATCTTGCAGACTTGGTTGAAAAGGTCTGCACGACCGCTTCCACTCACGCGCCCGACAATCCTGCCAAATTCAGCCGCGAGCTCTTCGCTTGTCTTGAGAACGACGAGCTCCTGTCGGTCGAGATCCTGAGCCTGAATGGGTTGGCCGTCGACGTCTCCGACACCGTCTGCTCGCCGTACCTCTCGCGCAATGTCGCGAAGGCCGCAATAGTGGTAGCGACCCACGCCGCGCTCTAAGTCGTCGACGATTTGTTTTCGATCCCGATAGTCCACGCCGGGAAGCTGAAATACGTCAAAGGCACTATAGGCAATGTTGATAATTCGAGTAAATCCGATCCCAGGCGGCTCGATCTTGCCTAGCGCCTGCAACGTTTCTGTCCGCCTCTCGCGCTGGGAGGCGTGCAAGACACGTGCGAGTCGTGAGAGCAACGTGCTCTTGCCCGAGCCATTACGTCCGATGAGAACAGCGACGCGATCTGGCAGCGCCGCAGTAGGTGCATCCCAAGGAAAGAGAGTGCCCGGAGCTTGAAAGTTCAACTTCAGTGGGTCTTTCCAACCGGTCACATGAAACAAAATGTCCAGGCCGAGGCGAGCAACCCGGTTATAATCCCTTTGAAGCAGGATGCTCGCGTCTTGACGAAAACTAGTCCACTGAATGTCGCGCAACACAGACGTCGCCCATCCTTTCTCGTTAAAGAACGTCTCGGCATGGTCAGGAAAGGCAACTGCGTCCTGAAGTCCGTTCAAGATCTCCAGCCGGAGCTCGTCAGGAAGGCTTGCTAGGCGCTCGTAGTAATCGAGATCCTGTCCAAGAGATACGAAGTTTTCACCGAGCGGCGTAAGTGCGCCAAGTTCGAGCTGTAACCCATCCGCGTCTGTCTGGCCTCGCCGCAGGATTTTTACCGTCCCAATGCGTCCCGTGAACTCCGGCACAGCTACATAGAGGTGGTACTGCGTCATGAAGCTGAAGTCGTTCCATCTATCCTGCTGGAGTCCAATGCCTTGAAAGCTCTCTGGATCGCCACGGGACGGAGGAAAGACTGAAAATTCGGTCATCGCTAGAATCTCTTAGGCAGGTTGTTGGCCTTCGCGTGTTGGTTTCCACGCGGAACTGAGCCGGTTTTTGCACCGAGAAGTGAGCCACCTCTGAGTATGGTTTTCTGATCAGGGTTTGGTCAAGGGATTGGTTTTTTCTCCTCTCTTCTGTGCTGCTGCGGCCGAGCTGGCCTTGAAGCGGAAGCTGTCGTTCCCGGTTTCCAGGATATGGCAACGGTGGGTCAGGCGGTCGAGCAGAGCCGTGGTCATCTTGGCATCACCGAAGACGGTCGCCCATTCGCTGAAGCTGAGGTTGGTGGTGATCACCACGCTGGTGCGCTCATAAAGTTTGCTCAGCAGGTGGAAGAGCAGCGCTCCGCCTGAAGCACTGAACGGAAGGTATCCGAGCTCATCGAGGATCAGCAGATCGAGGCGAACCAGCGTCTCAGCGATCTGGCCTGCCTTGCCTTTGGCCTTCTCCTGCTCGAGCGCATTGACCAATTCTATGGTCGAGAAGAAGCGGACCTTTCGGCGGTGATGCTCGATAGCCTGGATTCCAAGGGCGGTCGCGACATGCGTTTTGCCTGTGCCCGGCCCGCCGACAAGCACGATGTTTTGTGCTCCCTCCATGAACTCGCATCGGTGCAATTGGCGCACCGTCGCTTCGTTGATCTCGCTGGAAGCGAAGTCGAAGCCAGAGAGATCCTTGTAGGCCGGGAAACGGGCGGCCTTCATGTGATAAGCAATCGAGCGGACCTCGCGCTCAGCCAATTCGGCCTTCAGCAACTGGGACAGGATGGGCACGGCCGTGTCGAAGGCTGGAGCACCTTGCTCGATCAGGTCCGTGACGGCCTGGGCCATGCCATACATCTTCAGGCTACGGAGCATGATGACGACGGCTGCACTGGCAGGATCATGACGCATGGCGACCTCCTGCGATCCGGACACGCAAACCATCATAGCGTTCGACGTTGGCCTTGGGTTCACGCAGCAAGGTCAGCGCCTGTGGCGTATCGATGTCGGGACCATCGGTCGTCTTGCCGTCGATCAAACGGTGCAGAAGATTCAGCACATGCGTCTTGGTCGCCACGCCCGCATCCAGGGCCAGTTCCACAGACCTGACG
This sequence comes from Rhizobium sp., assembly GCA_041675415.1. Classification (GTDB taxonomy): domain Bacteria; phylum Pseudomonadota; class Alphaproteobacteria; order Rhizobiales; family Rhizobiaceae; genus Allorhizobium. The sequence continues at coordinate 6,834 of JBAYTX010000071.1, forward strand.
ACGACCTGCTCGTCGTGATGAAGCACCAGAGCGAGGATGTCCGCCATCTCACGATCACCACCGGGGCGGCGAAGCATCTGGTCCTGCAGTTGTCGAAAGGCCAACGGCAATTCCAGGAAGGGTGCGCCATTGCGCAGGGCACCGGGCTTGCGCTGAATGACGGCAAGGTAATGCCGCCAGTCGTAAATCGTTCGTGGCGGCTTGTCGTGGCTGCGCTCAATCACCCGCGAATGCTCACATAGGATATTGCCCTCGGCCGCAACGACAAGGCGCTCGGGATAGATCCGCAGGCTGACAGGCCGGTTCGCAAACGATGCAGGCACACTGTAGCGGTTCCGCTCGAAGGTGATCAGGCATGTCGGCGAGACGCGCTTGCTTTGCTCGACGAAGCCGTCAAACGCGGTAGGCAATGCCATCAATGCTGCCCGCTCATCAGCCCAAACATCTGCGATCGAACCAGACATGGTGCCATGCGCCGTGTCCCGCCACAGGTCCTGGCAATGCTGTTCCAGCCAAGTATTCAACGCCGCCAGATCTGGAAAGTCCGGCATCTGTTGCCACAAGCGTGGTCGGGCATCCTGGACATTTTTCTCGACCTGACCCTTCTCCCAGCCTGCCGCTGGATTGCAGAACTCAGGCGCAAAGACGTAGTGGTTCGTCATCGCGAGGAAACGGATATTGACCTGCCGCTCCTTGCCGCGGCCGACGCGATCGACCGCCGTTTTCATGTTGTCGTAAATGCCGCGGCCAGGCACACCACCAAACACCCTGAAGCCGTGCCAGTGGGCATCGAACAGCATCTCATGCGTCTGCAACAAGTAGGCCCGCAGCAGAAAGGCGCGGCTGTGCGATAGCTTGATGTGAGCGACCTGTAGCTTGACGCGCTCGCCGCCTATCACGGCATAGTCTTCACTCCAGTCGAATTGGAATGCCTCGCCTGGGCGGAAAGACAGCGGAACGAATATGCCGCGACCAGTCGTCTGCTGCTCACGTTGCCGATCAGCCCGCCAATCTCGCGCAAAAGCCGCTACTCGACCGTAGGAGCCGGTAAAACCGAGAGACACCAAATCCGCGTGAAGCTGCTTCAACGTTCTGCGCTGCTTGCGCGACTTCCCCGCCTCGGTCTTCAGCCAGCCAGCCAGTTTGTCGGCAAAAGGATCAAGCTTGCTCGGCCGTTCCGGTATCGTGAACGTCGGCTCGATCGTACCCGCGTTCAAATACTTCGCGATCGTGTTGCGTGACAGCCCAGTGCGTCGGCTGATCTCGCGGATCGACTGCTTCTCGCGCAGCGCCATCCGACGGATGATGTTTAAAAGTCCCATGTGGATCACTCCGTTGCCCCGTCGCTCACCGCGTTGGGGAAAAGATCACATGGCTCAATTCTCAATGGAAATTATGCGCCTAACCGGCTCAGTTCTGCGTGGAAACCAACACACGGGTGGTAAGAATGAACCGGGCGTTGGGTGAGGCTTTGATCCGTCGTAGAAAACGCGCAAGTTCTGAATCTTTCATCGATAGGGCATGTCGATCAAGCGCGATACGCCCTAGGAAGTCGTCGAAAACAAAAACTTGTCTCTTAGTGTCGTTAATTGCTGCAAAGCCGTCAGTCAGGCTCATGATCGGAATAAGCTCCCAGCCTTCCGCAAGGTAAGCGTAGGCCAGCATCTCGGCGAGCGTTGTCTTGCCGACGCCCGGAGGGCCTGAGATGATCAGGACGTGCTGGTCCTCCAGTTTCGTCGCCGACTGGGAGAAGCTGGGGTTTTGTGCGTAGACTTTGACTTTTGCTTCGATCTCCGCACGGCTGATTGCAGCAAAAGCATGTGCCGCGGCGTGCAGGACACGGTCCAGAACACCTGTGCTGGATAGCCAAAGCTTGATGTGGCTCTTCTCGATTTCAGGATAGGCTCGCAGCAGTCCATTAAGTTCCGACTGGCCGAAAATATGCTTCTCATCCGTCAGCGCGGGTCCGATCGTCGCGGCGAGACTCCTTTTCCGAGCTGGTGTAAGGCCCACAGAGGTGGCAAGTAGGTATCTATCAGGTTTTAGTGCATCGATCGCGGCTCGCTCTTTCTTCATCGCAGAATTGAGCGTCCTAAATGGGGAGCCCGCATAATGCTTCGCTTGCAATATTGTCGTCTCGCCAGCCTTCGAATGCCGCCCATCAATTCCTTGGTCTGAGCCGGCAGAAAACCCCTCGAACGTCACGCCGAGATATTGCCCTATCAAGTCGCGGACAAGATCCTCGAAGTCTGGATGCGAGAGCGTTCTAAAATCGTAGGTCATCGTCGAGCGTTATTTATCGGGAGCACGGTGTCTTGGCTGAAATTGGACGGTGCAACGGAGAACCGTCAGCATCGAGCATCGTGGTTCTCAGGTTAGCCCCGATCTTGTTGGCAGACATGAAACGCGACGCCTTCTCGCCTCCTCATGCATGTTGACAGGTGTCGTTGCGAGAACGCGCATTACCAAAGACGTGAGGAACCGGCCCGGTGAAAGGTCCTCTGGAGTTTGGTTTTCGAGGATCGAAACTTTGGGAAGGGATCTGACGATGCTCTCGACCGTGCTGTCAGCAAGGTGGGCAATCTCACCCTCGGCTGGATCTGTTATTGGCTGCGGGCCCGGCTCCAATATGCCGTCAGTGGGTTCTTCCTCATCGGCTGCCGATACTGGATCAGTTGAATATTCCATCAATACCAGGCACGTGGAATGATAGGCATCATCCTCACGGCCGAGCTTCGACAGAAGATCGAACAACCACTCTGCAGTCTTGGGTTCCTTTTCCATGATGTCAGAGCGTAGGCCGAACAAGAACCCCAAGGCGGCTAGCGGGTGGCGCAGGCGCAGATTTTTGGCGTCGCCATAGGATTCTTCGATGCGGTTAGGCGCATTCTTTCCGTAGGAAGAATCCATTCGCTTGGTCGAGATCAACAATTCCGGGCCGGTCACCCAATCGGTGATGATCACATCAACCTGCTTCAGGTAGTTCTTTCCCAAAATCGAAGCCGAGGATGATGTGACGCCGGGAATCGAGGTCCTCGACAATAGATGGGACTCCGCCTTAGCTCGGATCGCCGCAGGGAGCGACTGGACGAAGGCTGCCACCGGCGCCGGAAGAACGCGAGGATTCGCAGGTCTCGGCCAAACTTGATCCGTCCCGAACCCAGCTCTTCTCAGTTCATAGCTGAGCCAGATATCCAGCGCGAGGGCAGGTACTCCTGTCTGCGTGCCCACTTTTAAGTGTAGCGGAACGCCAAGCAGCAGCGCAAGGGTTTCGTAGTCGGGACGGATTGATGGCTGGCCGTCCGATCCAAGAACCCAGGGGTTGCTGTGTTCCCCGCCCGGTGCAGCAGCTTCGACGATGTGATCGAAGATCTCCCAGGCTTCTGCTTTGGAACTCGGCTTAGCGACCACTTGCTGACCTCAAACTGCGACGGGCCGCCAGTTCAGCGCGTGCTTTCCGCACGGCTGCCAGCTGCGTCTGCGAAACCTGGTCATCGCTTAGCAGCACCCGATCAACGATATCCACGGCCTCGAGCAGTCTGCCCTTGTCCAGGAGCTTCCCCACACTTCGCTTGACCCTACGAAGCTCATCGGCGCGAGCCGCAACTAGGGCAGGGGAGGGCATGGCCCAGATGTCGGCCTCCTTTGGCTCGATCTTTAGAATTCCGCCCCCGTAAGCGCGACCGACCATCTCGGCGTGCAACATAGTGACCGAGTTCAGACTGGCGACAGGGAGAAGCTCACCGCCCAAGACCTTATATGCGTCATTCAGGTAGACGCCGTGCACGGAATTGAGGTGACGGGCATTGGCGGCATTCTCCGTGATACGGGGCGTGTCCGCGTTCATGCATGTCAGCAAAAGGTCCGCGGGAGAAACAAGTGGCACTCGATACCACGTCTTGCGGACCCGGCACTTATAGGCGGTATCGACGCCCGTCCTGTGGCCATCAGCGATATATGAAGCAGCAGCTTCAGAAGGCGGATCGCCTGGATAGAACAGGTGGATCGCATTACCGTCGTCGCCAAGCTTCCTCAGTTGCGCAGTCGTAAGTGAGAGGCCTCGCAAGTGGGAGCTTCCTGGGGGGGAGAGGCTAAGCAGCTCGTCGGGACCAATGCCGAGCTCGGCCGCGCGTTGGGGAGACAACGTGAAGTACTTGTTGTTGCCGGTCACCATACCGAGCGTCGTATCGCCCCAAGTCTCCAAGTGGGTGTAAAGGCCAGTTTCCAACAGCTCCTTCAGAAGATGCACTGCCTCAGCATCGATGAGGCTGCCAGTCCACTTGGCCGCTGGGTCGGTCGGCGTCCAGCTCAGTCCAGGCCCGACTGTGTCGAGCGTCGCGACGTTCTTCGTTTGGCGAATGGTTGCGTGACCTGTCGGCGCTTCAAGATATCCCTCAGCGAGAAGAAGCACGACATCCGCTTCTGCTTCGGGGAACACCTGCTCGTCGAACAATACGAGTTGCACGTCGCGGAAGCGACTAAGGAGGAATTTCCGTACGGGAGCGGCATAGTTCACCGAAAGAAGCTCGGCGGGAAGGACGAAAGCTAGGCGGCCGCCTGGTCGCAGGAACAACGCCGAGTGTATGGTGAAGGCAGCCCAGCTTGACGCGAGCCCGGTCAGCGAAATACCCCCCCTGATGGCCGCCTCACGGGCACGCGCCCGCGCTTCCCCGGTAAAATCCTGGTACCTGATGTAGGGGGGATTCCCGATGACGACGTCGAACTCCGGGCTGGACGGTACGACGAAGAAGTCTGATATCTGAATACTAGCCTCGCCTCCGGCATCCGAGATGCGCCGGCGGGCCACTTCCGCGCTGTGCGGGTGGATTTCGACGCCATGGACCTGCGGGGGCCGGCTCCTCGGCGAGGAGAGTTCGCGAAGACGCTCGACCGCCGAAACCAGGAACGCAGCATCGCCGGCTGCAGGTTCGAACACACGATCGCCAGGGGCGCGAATGGCCCATTGCGAAATGAAACGGGTAATCCCTCCGGGGGTAAAGAACGCGCCTCTCTCTTTGCGGAGAATGGGAGTGTCCGTAGGGTCGCGATGTGTAACGGAGGTCACTTCTAGCTCCTTAATCGTGCACTCGTATGTCCGCTGCGTGTCGGCTACCTATCCTATAGGGATTGATTTTTGTCTACTCTTTGTTCTTGTTTGCGGTTTGTCGGGATGCTGGCCGTTCGGAAGGGTACTCTCCAAATTTGCTTCGGTCGGCCAGCCTCCCGAAGCGCGCATCAAAGGACCGAAGTGATCGAAGTCGCACCTAAAGGTACCAGTGCCGGACCCTTTCATGCTCCCGCAGTGAAGCTGGCCGATACGCTTTCATGACGTCGTAATGAAGTACCGCGGGAGCTTCGAAACGCTTCACCACCGATCCGTGTAGTGTCGCATTAGGAACGATGTCCCTAACCTTCATGCCCGCGTAACGGAACACCAGAGAACGACGTTCGTCGTGCTGGGGCCCGGTTGGATCCGGATAAAGATGCATATAGCGCGGATCGTACTTGAGTCCGACGCTAACGGCAGCATCAAGCATCCATTGCAATGCAATATCTGATAGCCTTGCATCGTTCTCCGGGTAGCTGCCGCCGATATCGGAGTGGTTCCCGGCGAACCAGTATTGCTCGAACCACGCAACGCCATTCTCATCTGGCTCGTTGAAAACGCCTTTGGTCCCCCAACCGACTCGTTGGAAGGTTTTCCGATCTTCGTCGATGGAGATGGCGTGGCGGGCGTATTTTACGCGGGGGCTGAGCCGGTTGTCGTAGAAGTTCATCAACATCTCGGTGTGGGTGAACGTCTTCCACCACGAATGGCCTGGGAGAGCTCCCGGCATTTTGAAATGCGTCCGCGCGTACCAGCCGCCAAAGAATAGGCCGGCGGCACCCACAAGAATGACCATCCACGACAGCCACGACAGCGACCAGACTGAAAGTAGAAGCGCGATCCCAGCAATCAGAAGAAGCCCAAAGCAACCGATCGCAAAGACGACGACTGGATTAGCAAGCGACGCCACGGTGTCGAATACGCCAATGAAGTACGGCGCCTCGACCGGTTCGGTCTCGTCACCGCTTCCATACTTCTTGCGGAAGCGCGCGGCGAGCAGTTTGCGCTGCTCCAACAACTCCTTCTCTCGCGGATTGGCTTTGTCGGGATGGATTGATGCCGTGTGCTGATAGACGTTCATCACGGCTTCCCTGGCGATTGCTTTCGAGGTTTTCTGATCGCGGCGAACGGGACTGCCATCAGGCATTTTTGTTGGAACTCCGCAGAAGGCCAGGACGCCCCCAAGGCACCGAACGGTGTAGGCACCGCGGCTGAATCCAAAGAGAAAAATACGATCGCCGGGCTCCCACATCCGGATGATCGCCGCATAACAATCGATGACATTGCGTGTGAGGCCGAGACCAGTGGCTTGGCTCACGACATTGTATACACGGCGGTACAGTCGGAGCACGAAGTTCTCTCCAATCGGACTAGTGCCGATGCCAGGATCATAGAAGGTCAACTGCTCCGCCGGATCCACTTCGTTGTCCGGTCCGCACCGCGTGGCACGGTACAATTTGTAGATGTTGCTACGGTTTTCATCGAGGAAAAGGCCGCTGCGCTGCCCCGTCCCATCAGAGTAGATGATGATGTTCTTCCCCATGCCCGTCCTCCCCAGTGCTGGCGGCAGTATAACCGATTCGCGCCAGTGATCGCTGCCGGTGGTGCTGTCGCCCGCCTAAGCGGACCACCGGAAGCTAAGCCACTGCACTGACTACACAATCAAGCGGACTATGAAGCTGGTAGCCAACGGGTCGGCGGTTCGAATCCCTTCAAGGCGATCGAGCTACCATCCCACCTTGCCCGCTATCCTATCGCCGGTTATACTGTTTTTGAAAAACAGTATAACGATGGAATCGAGCTTATGAAGTCTATTGACCTCATGTACCAGACGATGCTTGCCGAGCTAGGTCAACGCTCGCTCGACGCAGCTTGGACGGCCGATTTCCCTCCGGAGGGTCGGTTCACCCCCGCAAACATCAAGGGGCGCAAGTACTGGTACTTCGACATCCCGGATGGACACGGTGGTACGAAACGTCGTTACGTCGGTCCTGCCGACGATCCGGATATATCGCAGCGCGTCGCTGATCATAAGCGGGACAAGGACGATTTACGCGCTCGCAGGCGCTTGGTAAATACCCTGACCCGCGAAGGCGGGATGATCGCCCCTGACGCCATGTCGGGTGACATCGTCGAGGCCCTCGCCGACGGCGGTCTCTTTCGCCTCCGGGGTGTTCTCATCGGCACGGTGGCCTTCCAGTGCTATTCAGGACTGCTGGGTGTCCGCCTTCCCATGGCTGCGATCCTGACCGGCGATGCGGACATCGCCCAGGACTATGCCATCAGCCGGGAGGTTGAAGACAGCCTGCCTCCGATCATTAAACTGCTGCAGGGCGTCGACGCCAGCTTCCGGCCAGTTCCCCATCGATCAGGATCCGCGGCCTCGTCGGCGTTCCAGAATGCCGACGGCTACCGAGTTGAATTCCTGACGTCGAACCGTGGTTCGGACGACTACATCGACCAGCCGGCGAAGATGCCCGCCCTCGGCGGTGCCAGCGCGGATCCGCTGCGCTTTCTCGACTTCCTCATCAGGGATCCAGTCCGAACGATGCTGCTCCACCGAAGCGGTGTCCCAGTCGTCGTCCCCGAACCGTCCCGGTATGCGGTCCACAAGCTCATCGTCGCCAGCCGCCGACACACTGACGGGCAGGGGCCGGCGAAGCGAGACAAGGACATTCGTCAAGCTGCGCTGCTCTTTGAAGCCCTGCAGCAGACGAGGCGATCCGCCGACCTGGCTCTAGTCTACAACGAAGCTTGGGAGCGCGGACCTGCGTGGCAGGAAGGTATCCGAACCGGGGCGGGAATGCTGCCGGCACAAGATGCCGAGCGGTTCAAGACGGCCCTGATCGAGGGAGCAAAGAAGAACCGCGAAGAAATTGAGCTTCCGTTTGGAGAATAGGCTGTCGTCCGCTTCGAAAGCCAAGGAGTTGATTTGATTCGAAGTGGCGAAGACAAACATGGTGTCGAGAGTTCGATTCCGCTCAACTGCGGAGGATGCAAACCCGCGAGCGGTAAATTCTAGGCTGCTGATGTGCGTGGCGTGACTGCCAAAGCTTCGATCATCACTGCAAGCCTCTGCAGATCGTCACTGCGCAGTGCGCGGAGAGCCGCGACTATGCGCTCCTGAAATATCTCTTCCGATGTCCGCGCCAGATGTACTTCGTTTGCCCCAACGAGCTCATCCACACTCACGGCCAACACTGCTGCAATCCGAATAAGCGTGGACAAGTCCGGCTCACGCCGGCCACTCACGTAGTTCCCATACCGGCGATCACTAAGCCCGGCACGCCGCGCTACCTCGGCGTTTGATATACCGAGTTGTTCAGCACGGCGACGTAGGTTTGTGGCGAATGGCTCCATACCACGATTTGTTCATGACAAACCAAACAGGTCTATGTACATTATGTGGGTGTTCTATACAACGAAATGTGGATATCATGGAAATCCGCCAGCTTTCCTACTTCGTGGCCGTTGCCGAGGAGTTGCACTTCGGACGGGCAGCCATGCGGGTGAACATCGCCCAGCCGGCGCTCAGCACGCAGGTGCAGGCGCTGGAGAAGTTCTTAGGGGTGCAGCTCTTGTTGCGCTCGACGCGGCGGGTGGAACTGACCAGGGCAGGGGAGGTGTTCTACGATCGCTGTGTCAGAATGCTGAGCGATCTGGAGCTCTCGGCCGAGATGGCGCGCTCGGTTGCCGGCAAGACGGTGCGCGAGATCCGGATCGGCACC
>JBAYTX010000072.1:0-15583 GCA_041675415.1 Rhizobium sp.
ATCCACCAGACCCGCTCGGCCTGGCAGCAGCAGCTCTCCTCGATGGACCACGAGGACGACGATCCGGGCACGGAATGGAACGAGACGGCGCGTAACCGCGAACCGGGCCGCATGTCGCCGCGCCAGGCCTGGCGGGCGATCCAGGCGGCCTTGCCGAAGGAGGCGATCATTTCGACCGACATCGGCAACAACTGTGCGATTGGCAACGCCTATCCAACCTTCGAGGAGGGGCGGAAATATCTCGCACCCGGCATGTTCGGTCCTTGCGGTTATGGCTTCCCCTCGATCGTCGGCGCCAAGATTGGTTGCCCGGATGTGCCGGTGGTCGGCTTTGCCGGCGACGGCGCATTCGGCATCTCGATGAACGAGATGGGCTCGATCGGCCGCGAGGGCTGGCCGGCGATCACAATGGTGATCTTCCGCAATTTCCAATGGGGTGCGGAGAAGCGCAACACGACGCTCTGGTACGACAACAACTTCGTCGGTACCGAGCTGAACCCCAATCTCAGCTACGCGAAGGTGGCCGAGGGCTGCGGGCTGAAAGGTGTTGCCGTTGACACGCCGGCAGCGCTCACGGAGGCGCTGACCAATGCGATCGCTGACCAGAAGCGGGGGGTGACGACTTTCGTGGAGGTCATCCTCAACCAGGAACTTGGCGAACCATTCCGCCGCGACGCGATGAAGAAGCCAGTGCCAGTCGCCGGCATTCGTCGTGCCGACATGCGTCCGCAGAAGCGCGCGTGACACTGCCCACATGACGATGTCCCGCCTGGCCCCGTCGGGTGGGACACGCGTCCATGAAGCAACCGGAACAAAATCATGACTTTAGCCGTCTCTGCCCACGAACGCTTGCGAGGAATCCACTTCGAAATTGCGACCTTGTGGCCGGGCTTCGCCGTCACTGCGGCCGTGTCCGTGGCCGCTCAGTTCCTCTCCGACCACTATGGCGCACCAGCCATGCTCCTGGCCCTCCTGCTCGGCATCGCATTCAACTTCCTTTCGGAAGAGGGGCGCTGCGTTGCCGGAATCAACTTCTGTGCAAAGACGGTGTTGAGGATCGGTGTCGCGCTTCTCGGCATCCGCATCAGCGTCGACCTCCTGATCGGGCTTGGTGCCGGCACAATTCTACTGCTCGTTTCGGCGATGGGCGCCACCATCGGCTTTGGGCTACTTGCTGCAAGGATGCTCGGTCGCGGGTGGAGGCTAGCATTGCTCACCAGTGGCTCAGTCGCCATCTGCGGCGCCTCCGCCGCGATGGCCATCGCAGCCGTACTGCCGAAGAACGAGTTCTCCGAGCGCAACCTGATCTTCACCGTGCTTTCTGTCACAGTGCTCTCTACCCTCGCCATGATCGCCTATCCGCTGATCGCCCAGACAATGGGGCTCGATGCGCGGGCGACCGGCATCTTCTTCGGCGGCACCATCCATGACGTGGCGCAGGTCGTCGGAGCCGGCTTTTCCGTTTCGCCGGAAGCTGGCGAGACGGCAACGCTCGTCAAGCTGATCCGCGTCACGATGCTGGCGCCCGTGGTGCTGACTTTCTCGATCGTGCTGCGCAATGTGCCGCGGGGTGAAGGTGAGGGCGGCAAGCGTCCGCCGCTCCTACCGGGCTTTGTCGTTGCCTTCCTGATCCTGGCGGCCGTCAACTCTCTCGGGCTCGTTCCCGGAATGGTGGCGAAGGCAGGCATGGAAACCTCGCGCTGGGCGCTGCTGACCGGCATTGTTGCGGTGGGCATGCGGACCTCGCTGCGTCGCGTGCTTGATGTCGGTGGCGATGCCGTCGCCCTCATCGTCGCGGAGACCCTCTTCATCGCTCTCTTCATTCTCGTCGGCATTCATTACCTGGGACACGCCTGATGAAACCATTAGACCGCATCCTCGATACAGCGAGATCTACGCCCAAACACATTGTATTGGCCGAGGGAGAAGACCCGCGGGTCACGCAGGCGGCGGCGCGTGCCGTCCGCGAGGGTATCGCCGAGATTACATTGATCGGAACTCCCGAGATTGTCGAACAGCGGCTCGCCGCGGCAGGTGCGGATCCGCGGGACATCCGCATTCTCGACCCGGCCTCGTCTGCGCTTGTGCCACAACTCGCGGCCGCCTATTACGAACTTCGCAAGAGCAAGGGCGTCGACGAGGCGGCTGCGATGGAAGCCGTGCGCGCTCCTCTCGTCTTTGCTGGCATGATGGTGCGCGAGGGCAAGGCCGACGGCACAGTGGGAGGGGCGGTGGCCACTACCGCTGATACGGTGCGGGCCGCACTTCAGACCATCGGCCGGGCACCCGGCATTGACCTAGTCTCGAGCTTTTTCCTGATGATGCTGTGTGAACCGCATCATATGAAGAAAGGGGCCTTCGTCTTCGCCGATTGCGGGCTGGTGGTCGATCCCGATGCCGCTGGCCTGGCCGATATAGCGGTAATGTCGGCTCGCTCTTACGAGGCGCTCGTTGGTATGCCGGCTAAGGTCGCGATGCTCTCATTCTCTACCGCAGGCAGCGCCGCCCACGAACGTGTATCGAAAGTGGTCGAGGCGACGAAGATGGCACGTATTGCCGCATCCGATCTCACTATTGAGGGGGAGTTGCAGTTTGACAGCGCCTTCGTCGAAGCCGTCAGCGCGGCAAAGGCGCCGCGATCTTCATTGCGCGGTGAGGCCAATGTCTTCGTTTTTCCGAATCTTGATGCTGCGAATATCGGCTACAAAATCGCCCAGCGGGTTGGCGGCGCTGTGGCTGTCGGCCCAATCCTTCAGGGCCTCGCCAAGCCAGCAAACGACCTTTCGCGCGGATGCGACGCTTCTGACGTCTTCCACATGATCGCCGTCACGGTAGTTCAAGCCAATGTGGGGACCTAAGAGGCGCGGACATCACACTGCGTGCTGCCTTTTCCAGCCGTTATCAAGGGGCGTGCAGCCGAGCTTTCCGACAGAGCCGGAGCGTGGATCAAACTGGCCCTGTCGTTCGAAACACCAAGGTGGCGACGATCATCGACGAATCCGCCAGAACGCAACAGCCAGCAAACCGCCTAGATGTTCCATAATATATGTTATGCCACACTTCTTTGTAGCCGCAAAGTCAGAATGTCCTGTTTCTGCAAAGTTGGAATGTCACCTCCCCGCGGTTGAAGGACGGCTGGGAGAATGCAGATGGGGTTGAAAGCAATCACCACCTTCAATCGCGACGGGGCCTGGGGATGGTATATCAAATAACGCCGCCGCGGTACCAGCAACACCCCGCGCTCACGTCAGGCTGGAGCCTCGGCAAAGCTTCGCGTCTGTCAGGCATTATGGTCCACTGCCGCAAGCATCGGCACCTACCCCGCCTCTTGTGAGGCAGCAACAGGCTCTATAGCCTGGCAAGATGCTCGAACAATAGCGCAACGGCTTCCGCCCCTGGGTCGACATGACCCTCCAGTTGCTTGGCGTTGATATAGGCCGCACGTCCGGCCTTGGCCCGGACCAGCTTGGCGGTCATGTTGGCGCCCGAGCGGGCACCTTCGGCGGCCGCCTGGATGCCGTCCCCGAGAGCATCCAAAGCCGGTGCGAGAGCATCGACCATAGTCCGGTCGCCGACCTGCGCGCCGCCGATCTCCTGCATCCGGGCGAGTCCGGCCTTCAACGCGTCGCGCATCGGCAGGCCGCTCGATGCCCCGTCACCGGCCGCGGCGAAGAAGATGGCAAGCAGCACCCCGGACGAACCGCCCATGGTCTGGCTGAGTTCCAGGCCGATGGCGCGGTAGAGCTGGGTATGATCCGAAAGGGGCAAGCGATCCATCGCCTTGATCAGGGCTCGCGCCGCCCCCGCGAGCGTGGAGCCAGTATCGCCGTCACCCGACTTGGCATCGAGCGCATTCAGATCCTGCTCGGCAGCGATCATCACATTGCAGCAGTTGAGCAGGAACTCGCGCGTCTCCTTGTGGTCGGATGGCAGAGGTGTAATGGGCTTCAAACCATCCGGCAGGGCGGCGATGGCAACCGGCATCACGGCTGCAAGGCCAGGCCAGGCCGCAAGTGCGACGGGCCGGCCGAGGGCGTCCAGATCCGCTTTGTCGACCGGACACAGCGAGATCGAGAAGCCGCGCATGTCGAGCGAGGTCATCATCGGCGCCGGACCGACGACATGGGAAATGCGCTTGCCGACAGCCGAATTGATCAATTCATAGGTCAGCACAGACATTTCCAGCACGGACGTCCCACCGAGATTGTTGATCAGGGCGACATGGGGCCGGTCTTCGATGGTCGGCGCCAGCTTTGCCGCGACGGCGGCCACGGCGGAACGGGCATCGGAAAAGTCGACCTGCTCGACGCCCGCTTCCCCATGGATGCCGAGGCCAAGCTCGGCCATGCCCTCAGGGATGCGGTCTTCCTTCGGCGAACCCGGCACGGTGCAAGTATCGAGCGACATGCCGATGCTCCTGGTGCCCGCAACCATCCTCCGTGCCGCGGTGGTCACGGTGTCGAGATCCGCGCCACCTTCCGCCAGCGCACCGGCAACCTTGTGCACGAACAGGGTTCCAGCAACGCCGCGCGCCTGCGGCAGATCGGGCAGAGCAATGTCGTCATCGACGATCACCATGTTGACATTCAGCCCGAAGGCGCGTGCACGTTCAGCCGCCAACCCGAAATTCAGGCGGTCGCCGGTGTAGTTCTTGACGATCAGGAGGCAGCCTGACGGGCCAGTGACGGCAAGGATGCCGGCAAGGACCGCATCGACGCTCGGGGATGCAAAGACATCGCCACACACCGCAGCCGTCAGCATGCCCGCGCCGACGAACCCGGCATGGGCAGGCTCATGGCCGGAACCACCGCCAGAGACCAGAGCGACCTTGGACTTGTCCCAGTCGTTGCGAACAACGACACGGATATGCGGATAGCCGTCAAGGCGCGCAAGGGGGCTGCGGGAGGTTGCCAGCAAGCCATCAATCGCTTCGATGACAACGTCTTCTTTCTTGTTAATGAAATGTGCCATTGGAGGACTCCCTTAAACTAGGCGCAGGCCGTCCGCGTCAAAGTAGAGCGGCTTGTCCGGCTGAATTTTCACGATATCGCCACTCCGCAGCCCGGTGTGGGCATCGGTTACGGTCACAAGGTCATGGTTCCTGAACGAGAGGTGCAGACGGGTCTGGTCGCCAAGATGTTCTACCCGAGTGACCAGGCTGTCCTCCCCCGATCCCTGGGCGATATGCTCGGGCCTCAAACCGATGCTGACGGCGCCACCCGGAGCCCCGGGGAAGAGATCCGCTGGCAGGAAGTTGATGCGCGGCTGGCCTAGACGGGTGGCGGCATAGACGCTCACCGGGTTCTCGTAGACTTCGCGCGGCGAACCGAACTGGACAAGCTTGCCATGATGCATCACGCCGACGTGGGTTGCCATGGTCATCGCCTCGATCTGGTCATGCGTCACATACAGTAGTGTTGCACCGGAATCGGCCTGGATGCGCTTCAGTTCGATGCGGAGATCGGCCCGCAGCTTGGCATCCAGCGAACTCAAGGGCTCGTCCATCAGATAGATCCGCGGATTTCTGACGAGCGCGCGGCCGATCGACACCCGCTGCATCTCCCCGCCCGACAGCGCTGTCGCCTTGTTGTCTAGCTTGTGGGCAATCTGCAGGACGTCGGCGATTGCCTTCACCTTGCGCGAGATCTCGTTGGGTGGCGTCTTTAGCAGCGGCGACTTCAACGGAAATTCCAGGTTCTGCCGGACCGTCAGATGTGGATAGAGCGAGTATTGCTGGAACACCATGGCGACGTTGCGCTGGGCCGGCGTCAGACCGCGCATCGGCTGGCCGTCGATATAGACCTCGCCGCTGTCGGGGTGGTCGAGACCAGACACCATGCGCAAGGTGGTCGTCTTGCCAGCGCCAGTCGGACCGAGCAGCACGACAAAGGAGCCGTGCGGAATGGTCAGCGACACATAGTTCAGCGCCACCTGGTCGCCGAACGTTTTGGTCACGTTTTCGAGGACGACTTCAGCCATGACGCAACACTCCCTCGTTTGCTTCCGACAGGAGCGCCTGCCCCCTCTCCTCGGTGAAAACGGTCAACGTACGCGCATCGAATTCCAGGCCGATTATTTCTCCGGGACTGACTGCCTGACTGGAGGAAATGCGCGCCTTCACCGCTCCATTGGCCGTCGACATGGTGACGATCTGTGTCGTGCCGAGATATTCTGTCGCAATGACCCGACCGCGGAAGCTCGATCGGTCCGAGAAGTGAATGTGCTCGGGCCGAACGCCCAGCGTCAGCTTTCCCTTTGCACCTTGCCGTGAGATCGGAATCTGAACTGACGTGTCCGAAATATCGACGTGGTTTCCGCCAATGCCGATCATGCCCTCGAATTCCAGAAAGTTCATCGGCGGCGAACCGATGAACTCGGCGACGAACTTGGTCGCCGGCCAGTCATAGATCTGCTGCGGCTTTCCGAACTGCTCGACGACACCGTGGTTCATCACCACGATCTTGTCGCCCATCTGCATGGCTTCGAGCTGGTCATGGGTGACATAGACCGTTGTCGCCCCCATGCGATCGTGAAGCGCGCGCAGTTCCTCGGCCATGTGCTCGCGGAACTCCGCATCGAGCGCGCCGAGCGGCTCGTCCATGAAAAAGCCTTGGGTCGGCGGACGATCGCCCGGCCGAGCGCCACACGCTGCCGGTCGCCGCCGGACAAGTCCCCGACAGGCTTGTCGAGAATATCCTCGATCCTAAGGATCCGCGCCACTTCGGCGACGCGGCTCTTCACCTCGGCCTTGGGCATTCCCTGGCTGAGCAGCGGATAGGAAATGTTCCTACGGACGTTCATATGTGGATAGAGCGCGAACATCTGGAAGACGAATGCGATGTCGCGCTGGCTCGCTGGCTTCATGCCCACCTCCTCGCCGTCAATATAGATCTCCCCGCTCGTCGGCAGCTCAAGACCGGCCATCATGCGCAATGTCGTCGTCTTGCCGCAGCCTGACGGACCGAGAAGCATGAAGAACTCTCCATCCTCGACGGTAAATGTGGAAGACTGGACGGCCGTAAAACTTCCGAACTCCTTGCGCACATTTTCAATTCTTATCTGTGCCATGGATTACTCCGGAAAGTGACTGACGACGATGAACATCACCGTGCCGACCAGGGTGACGACGAAGGAGTAGGAGAACATCCAAAGGGCGAAGGGCTGCATCAGCATGACGACGCCCGCGGCAATCAGGAAAGAGGCGACCGATTCCCAGGCGCCGCGGCGCAGACGGAATAAGCCATTGACGAACTCACTCATTTGCGGACCGCTCCGAAGGTGATGCCACGCAGCAGGTGTTTGCGCAGGACAATGGTGAAGACCATCACGGGAACAAGAAACAGCGTGGCGCCGGCAGCCACCGCCGGCCAGTCCTGACCGCCGACGCCGATGATAGTCGGAATGAAGGGTGGCGCTGTCTGGGCGGTGCCTGATGTCAGCAGGACCGCGAAGGCATATTCGTTCCAGGCGAAGATCAGGCAGAAGATTGCGGTCGAGGCGATGCCGGTCACGGCCTGCGGGAGGACGACTTTGTAGAAGGCCTGGAAACGCGTGTAGCCGTCGATCAGCGCCGCCTCCTCGTATTCGACCGGTATCTCGTCGATGAAACCTTTGAGCAGCCACACCGACAGGGACAGGTTGACAGCCGTGTAGAGCAGAATCATGCCGGCATGGGTGTCGCTCAAGCCCAGCGACCGGAACATCAGGAAGATCGGGATGGCAACGGCAATGGGCGGCATCATGCGCGTCGACAGGATGAAGAACAGAAGGTCGTCCTTGAGCGGCACCTTGAAGCGCGAGAAGGCATAGGCTGCAGCCGTTCCCAGCACGATGCAGAGCACCGTCGAACCGAAACCTATTATCACAGAATTGGTGAAACGCTCGCCAAAGCGCGAGGGACCGGCAATCACCAGCCCGTCCTTGCGAACCAGCCGTTCATACCATGACTTGGGTTCGCCCAGCTGCTGCAGGGACTCCTGCGAAACGCGCGTACGGGTGGTAAACAGGTTTACATAACCTTCCAGCGTTGGCTCGAAGAAGATCTTCGGCGGATAGGAGATCGCATCGGATGGCGATTTGAAGCCCGTGGCGATGATCCACAGAAGCGGCAGGATGGTCACGACCGCATAGAACACGACCAGGATGCCTGCAAACCATTTCTGACGAGACGACGGCTCTGTGGCGGAACAACTGCTCATCGCTGCTTCACCTTGTTCAGGGCTTTGACGTAGATGGACGCAAGGCCGAAGACGGTGACGAACAGTATGACCGCATAAGCCGAGGCATAGCCCGTACGCCACTTCTCGAACGCCTCGCGCTTGAGGTTGATCGAGGTGAGTTCGGTGATCGACCCGGGACCGCCACCCGTCAGCTGCACCACTAGGTCGAACATCTTGAAGTTTTCGATGCCGCGGAACAGGATCGCCAGCATGAGGAAAGGCAGCACCATGGGAATGGTGATGGTCCAGAACTGGCGCCACTTGCTGGCCCGGTCGCATTCGGCAGCCTCGTAGATGCTGTCGGGAATTGAGCGCAGGCCTGCAAGGCAGATCAACATGACGAAAGGCGTCCACATCCAGGTATCGACGATGATGATTGCCCAGGGCGCAAGGTTCACGCTGCCGATCATCGAGAAGCTGGATGGATCGGCGCCGGTCAGGAAACCGACGGCATAATTGAACAGGCCGATCTGCGGCTGATAGAGGAAGGTCCAGAAATTGCCGACAACGGCCGGGCTCAGCATCATCGGCAGGACGATGATGGTTGTCCACATGTCATTGCCGCGAAACTTCTTGTTGATCAGATAGGCGAGCGAGAAGCCAATCAGCACCTGCAGGACAATGGTCCAGATCAGAAAATGGGCCGTCGCCTGCATGCTCAGCCAAATATCGCCATCCGTCAGGATCCGCTGATAATTCTGCAAGCCGATGAACTCGATCCCGCCATTGGGCCGATTGACGCGGAAATTGGTGAAGCTCAACCGGACGGTCCAGATGAGGGGGAATATGTTGACCGCCAGCAATAGGATGATCGAAGGCGCGACAAACAGCCAGGCTATGGCGCGGTCCGAAAAGCCCCGGATCCGCTTGGCCACCGCCGGCGGTGTGGCGCGTGCGACACGATCTATCGGTGTATCGGACATGATACCCCCTTCAAAGAATGTGTTTTGAATGGCAGGGCCGCCCGTCGTGTTTGCGGCCCTGCATTTACTCGGTTTTCCGCTGAGGCGGCAGCGTAGGGTCAGTACTTGCCTTCGTCCTCGAACACGTCGGTCCAGTCCTTGACCAGACCATCGAGCGCTTCCTTGGCCGTGCCTTGACCGGCGACAACATAGTCATGGAACCGCTTCTGCGAAGCCTGGAGAAGAGACGCATAGGACGGCTCAGCCCAGAAATCCTTCACGATCGCCATGGAATCGAGGAAGGTCTGCGCATAGGGCTGGCTTGTGGCAAAGCCCGGATCTTCGACCACGGCGCGAAGGGCGGAGTAACCACCAAGGCTCCACCACTTGGCCTGGATATCGGGCCGGGCGAACCACTTGATGTATTCGAGCGCGGCCGACTGCTTCTCAGACGCGGACACCACCGAGATACCCTGGCCACCGAGCTGAGCGAACTGCTTGCCGCCCGGGCCGGCCGGATTGGGGAAGTAGCCCGACTTGTCGCCGCCCACCTTGGCGTCGGCATGGATGCCGGGCCAGATGAAAGCGAAGTTCATCTGCAGGGCGACCTGACCCGACTTGTAGGCGTCAATGTTCTCGGACATGTAGGCGTCCGAAGAGCCGGGCGGCGTGCAGCAATCATAGAGCGCCTTGTAGAATTCTAGGCCAGCGACGGAGTCGAGCGAGTTGACGAAACCTTCAAGCTCATAGGGCTTGGCCGGGTTGTCGTACTGGAAGCCAAAGCTGTATAGCACGTCCATCGCGCCCATGGTGATACCTTCCGACCCGCGCTCGGAATAGATCGCCGCGCCGTAGACCTTGGTGCCGTCGATCTCGCGACCCTGGAAGAACTCGGCAATGTCCTTGAGCTCGGTATAGGTCTTCGGAACGGCAAGGTCGCGGCCGTGCTTGGCCTTGAATTCGGCCTGCAGCTCGGGACGCGAGAACCAGTCCTTGCGGTAAGTCCAGCCGACAACGTCGCCGAAGGCCGGCAGCGCCCAGTAGTTCGGGGTGTTCTTCGGCCATTCCGAATAACCGGTCACGGTCGCCGGGATGAAGTCGCTCATCTTGATGCCTTCCTTGTCGAAGAAATCATTGAGCTTGATGTATAGGCCGTTCTCGGCCGCGCCGCCGATCCACTGGCTGTCGCCGATCATCAGATCGCAGAGCTTGCCGCCCGAATTCAGCTCATTGAGCATGCGGTCGGCGAAGTTTGGCCACGGCACGAATTCGAATTTCATCGTGTGGCCGGACTTTGCCTCGAAATCCTTGCTGAGCTCGACAAGAGCATTGGCGGGATCCCATGCCGCCCAGCAAAGGGTCAATTCATCGGCTTGGGCGGATGTCGCGCTCGCCGCGCTGGCACCGACAAGAGCTCCGACGGCCACTACGGAATTCAATAACCTGGACTTCATGGTTGAAAACCTCCCTTTGTGCATCCCGACCTCCATCAGGACACGAAAAATGCCCTACAAGGGCAAACAGCGCAGCATGAGGAATTGCAGCAGACCGCCATCCTCCCTGGCCCCTCCAACAACAATTCGCTCCTCCGATCTCGCTCGATCCCTTCGCAATTGATGTTGCCAGTGTTAGTAATTGAGGTGCGCACCTCAATTTCTTGCTTTTCGGTTGATTCTGTTGGAAAAGTCGGAAGATTAATTTTTGAAGAGTGTGACAGGAGACGGCATGCGGCCCACAGCGAAAGATCTTGCCGAAGCGGCCGGCGTAAGCCTGGCCACGGTGGACCGGGTGCTCAACGACCGGCCATTCGTCAGCAAGACGGCGACCAGGAAGGTCAACGAGGCCATTGAAAGAATTGGGTTCGTCCGAAACCCGGCCGCCGTGAACCTCGCGCGCAACAAGACCTATCGGTTTCTGTTCGTGCTGCCGACCGCCGGCGACCAGTATCTGCGCGAGTTGCTTCAGCGCGTCGAGGAAGCCAGGGATGCACTGAGATCGGATCTCACCGTCATCGACGTAAAGCAGATCCCCATCAGCGATCCGCACTTCGTCGCCAAGTATCTCGCATCGATAGACAGCAACACAGTCGACGGTGTGGCCATCATGGTGCCGGAGTCACCCCAGGTGCGCGATGCGATGGCTCGTCTTTTCGAGCGGGGCATCAAGGTTGTCCAGTTTCTCTCCGGTCAGGAGAAGCTCGAAAACACCGATTTCGTCGGTATCGACAACTTCGCCGCTGGCGCCACCGCCGGCAGGATCATTGGGCGGTTCCTGTGCAACGAGCCGGGCAAGATCATGATCGTGGCGGAAACCATGATGGCGCAAGACAGCATCGAGCGACGCCTCGGTTTCGACGGCATCATCAATAGCCAGTTCTCGCACCTCAAGAGCCTGCCTTCGCTAGAGACTTATGGCGACGAGCGACGGGCGCAGACGATCATCCGAAGAACGCTGGAGAACAATCCGGACATCACGGCCGTCTACGTACTGAGCGCCGAAGCACGCGTTCCCGTTGCGGCCATCGAAAAGAGCGGCGAGCTTGACGCCCTGACAGTCGTCGTGCACGAGCGCACGCCCTTCACCGAAGAAGCCCTGCGCGATGAGCGGATCGATGCGATCATCGCGCAGGATCCGGGACATGCCGTGCGTAGCGCCATCCGCATCATGCGGGCACGCACGGATCTCCGCGAACCGCTTGCCTCCCAGGAGAAGATCCGGATCGAGGTCCTGCTGAAGGAGAACCTCTGATGGACTTGATTGCCATTTAGGACATCTAGAATGCTCTTACGAGGTCATCCGCGGCCAGTGCCGCCGACAGAACAGTGCTGTCGTATTGCGGCGGTCCGGAAAGCGGCAGCCTTACAGGTATCCATAACGGGTGCGCGGGTTAGGTTCTAGGAGTCCCCAAGTCGCGATTCACCATGAACTCACACGGCGGTGGCAATCATCTGTTGAAAGCCGAGATCAGCGGCTTGTTGAACAGGCGCGCCCACGATCGCGCGCTAGCCAGTTGAATAGAAATGATCGGCGTTCCGCCCGTCCACCAGCCGTTGCCAATGGCGACAACAATGTCTGGGGAACGGTACATTGACTGCAGGATCGGCCAGACGATGAGCTGCTCGTAGCAGATGAGCGCTGCCACCCTGTGACTAGGAAGATCCACATAGGGGTTGCGGAAGAAGGAGGCCGTTGCACCACCGCTTTCCCCCAACCAGACGCGCCAGGGCTGCCACATCGCGCCGGGAACCGGTACACGCTGTCGATAGACAATACTGGGTCGGTTCTCCGCCATCGCGACCATGATATTGTCGTAACCGAAAGAGTCTACTTCCACCGCGCCTGCGATCACGGTTACGCGGGAACCTTGGAGTCCATCTTGCCAGAAACGCTCGACAGTCGGCGTCCAGAATCCGAGTGCGCTCTCAGGTAGGACGACTATTTGAGCCGTGCCCGCAGTTTTCGTGCGGATTGTTGAAAGCAGATCTCGCTGTCGCAGAAGACTGGAATTCCGACCGAGGCTCGATCCCAATTCCAGATCCATAGCGTGCCAGCCTTCAGGCACTGTTAATGGCGTCCAGGTTGAGGCCGACCACACCCACGAAAAGCCCAGAGCCACAACCGCAGCTGGCCGCCATCGCGTCGTTAACATCATCTGCCCGGCTGCTGTCGCTCCAAGTCCGAACCAGCCATATCCGGGAAAGAGAGCGCCCGCTGCAGTGATCGGGTGCGCCCATCCGACAATCCCGAATGGAGGAAGCGCCATGAGCAGACTGGCGATAAGATACCTCGTAGCATGAACAAGCTCCCCCTTCCCCGTCCAGAGCACCGTATGCACGCTGACAAAGGTCAGAGATGCGACCAGCCACAACGCCAACCCCGGCCATATATCGGTTGCGTAAAAGATCGCGACGGCCTGTGGCAAGCTGCGCGTCGCAGCCAGAAAATAGCTGGCCGAAACAAGCATAGCGGCGGCCCTCGTCGCCGCCAACGACCAAACAAGCGGAAATAGCAACGTGACCGGCAGAAGCTCCGGCACGCCGCTCCAGCCGATCCATCCGCTCGCAACCGACACCGCTGCCAAAACGGCTGGAGCCAACGAGCTAAGGCGCATAGGTCAACACTTTTCGGGCCAAGCCGAGAACACCCGTGGCGGGGACCGGACCAAAATACCGCGAATCGAAGGATTGGACGAAGCTCGAAAGCAGAAAAATCTCGTCCGGGGCAATCGTGCCACCACTATAGGGCGTGAGCAACCTGCCTCTTCCGTCTCTTGGCCGCGTGAAGGAAGCCGGAATGACATGACCATCCACCCGCACATTTCGGTCTACCGCGACGCGCTGGCCGCCTGTTGCGATAATGGTCTTGATGAGGGGGGCGAAGCCACCGGCACACGAGCCGCGGCGAAGATAGCCGCGGGCCAGGGCCGCACGGATCGCCACTGTGTCCGGCGGGCAAATGAACACCAGATCACCTACCGCGGGGCGGCGAGCGATCGGCCCGATCCGCCAGAGCCCCATAGGTTCGCTCGGAGTTACATTGACACGAAGGCCAGCCATCCAGGCCAAGGCCGTTACGGCCATAAGGAACGCCAAGGCCCACCCGATCTGCAGAGCCAAGCTGCCAATTTTTCGACCGTCTGGCTTCAACACACACTCCCTGTCGTGAACCGAGTATTGGGCGACAAAACCAAATGCAAACTGACCGGCGGCGAGTGTTCTCCTGACTGCCCGACAATCCAGATCGGCCGAGGATGGGCATCGCGGCCCATCAGCAAGGCATGCAACAAATCCGGGACGACAGGAGGGTAGTCATCGGCGCCGCATCCACAACTGGCATTTGTGCGAGCGGCTTAGGTGTGAGCCAAACACCACCATGGATCGAATCAGGCATCATACCGACGCCCCCGAGGAGACATAATACAGCCCGATCAGCTGAAGCTGGGTTTCACGCCGCTCTCCAACACCGACACCACGCTGCTGTACCTAATCTCCGAGCGTTGCGCGCGTGACGCAACACTGCTCGCCCGCAACCTGCCTTCAATGATTGGATCCCCGGCCTGCTGCCGGTTTCATGGACACTGAGTTAAGGTGTAGGCTTGGCGCTTTATCAGCTCAGACTCTGTGATCTGGCCATCTATCTATCAATCCGACCGCGACGAGGCTGTCGCGACGCGGAGTGCCTGGATGTTTTTCGCTACACCGTTCTCGCGTGAAGCAAGTAAACAAAGCCTGGAAAGCAGGCTCAATCACGCCTGTTGCGAGCTGTGGAGAAATTTGCGGCAAGCCCTTGCTTCATGGATCGAACTCATCGCAACGAAGCAAAGCCTGCTGGCAGGCTTTGAAGCTGCAGCCAAAGCCAGAATAACTGGACCACTGGGACGATCTTTTTCAAACGATCCTCACCCGATGCCCAATTTTGAGATGCAATTTCGCAGCCTGTATTTGCGCCTCCACCGTCCGCTCATGCGCGGCAAGCTGCTGAACCGTCCGCAATGCCAGCCAGGCCGACCGTAGCTCGACCTTCTGCGCCGGCGTCATCCCGGCGGCGATGGTCTGGAACGCGTGCCCGTCCGTACTCCGAGCCGCAATCCCAAGAAACGCCCTCTCCCCGAAGCGCTCCGTGACAGCGCTGGTAAACCGGTCGATCTCGCCCCTGATCTCTCGATTGGCCACGGCAAAGCCGAGTGCCCCCGGCAGATCGTTGCGGTCTATCGCATCGCGGATCTTTTCCAGCATCCGCTGCGCTGGCGGTGAGAGCGCCGGAATGTCGATCGCGAGCTTCTGGCGGACCGCCAGTTCCTCGGCGTTGAACCTCGTCTCGGCCTCGGCCCGCATTTTGAGGTAGTGCTCGATATCGAGCACCAGGGCCGGGATATTGGCGTCCGCCCGGGCACGCACCTGTCTCTGGGCCTTCGAGGCCATCAGCCCAGTCCTGCCGCGGATGGCCCCAAAACTCTCCGGCTGGCTAGCGAGTGCTTGGAGCGTCTTCTCGCGGGTCGGCGTGTCGGCAATCACCGCGTCCATGTCGATCGCCCCGAAGGCCGTCTCCGGATCGGCAAAGACCAGCCTGAATCGCAACGAGACATCCTCCCATTGCCGCTTGAGTGCGACATCGGCGCCAAGCCGGTCCTCGACCGTGTCGGCAATGGATCTGGAGAAGCTTGTGATGCCTGCTAGCATGGGATGGACCTCCTGTACCACGGATTCTGTCTTCGTCTGCGAGAGCATTGTCTTGCCGATACCAAGCCGGGCGCCGATCGCCAGAAGTCTTTCTCCAAGCGCCGCCAGCCGCTCCTTCTGCCGGACCGTCCATTGCAGCCGGTCGGCCATCAGGGTTCGTGCGACACGCACCAGATGAAGACCGCGCGCCTCGGCATAGCGCAGCGCATCGCGGTAGAGACTGCCGCGCTCGTAATCGAGCGTCGTCTCCTTGGCCCGACGCGTCGACAGGACCGGGACCAGG
>JBAYTX010000073.1:0-15511 GCA_041675415.1 Rhizobium sp.
GTTTGCGAGTGATATCGGCTAAAAGCGGCCAATGGCAAAGCGAGTCACCGGCCCCGAAATCGAAAAACTCATCCAGCTCCTGGCAAAGGTGCCAGGGCTCGGGCCCCGTTCGGCCCGACGGGCGGCGCTGCATTTGATCAAGAAGAAGGATCAATTGCTCGGCCCGCTCGCGCTCGCAATGGGCGAGGCCTTCGACAAGGTCAAGATCTGCTCCCATTGTGGCAATATCGACACCGTCGATCCCTGTACCGTCTGCACCGACGAGCGACGCGACCAGACAGTCATCATCGTCGTCGAGGATGTGTCCGACCTCTGGGCGCTGGAGCGCGCCGGCGCGATGAATGCCGCCTATCATGTGCTCGGCGGCACGCTGTCGCCGCTCGATGGCGTGGGGCCGGACGATCTGAACATCAAGGGCCTTATCGACAGGGTGTCCACCGGCGGTATCCGCGAGATCATCATAGCCGTCAACGCCACCGTCGAGGGGCAAACCACAGCACACTATATAACCGATCATCTGGCCGGCTTGGACGTGAAGATCACGCGGCTCGCCCATGGGGTGCCGGTCGGCGGCGAGCTCGACTATCTCGATGAAGGCACGCTCTCGGCTGCGCTAAGAGCACGGACCGCCATCTGAACTCTCGGCAGCAGCGCAGCCGACTTGAGAGGATTACCATGCGTCTTGTCCTTCCGATAATCGCATTCCTTCTGGCTCTCGCCCCCGCATTCGCCGGGGCGGTGGACAAGAGCGCTGTCGAACAGCAGTTCCAGATATGGCTGCAGAGGGATCTCTGGCCGCAGGCCGAGAAAGCCGGCGTTTCGCGGCAGGGGTTCGAAAAGGCGATCGCCGGTTTACGGCTCAATTGGGGCCTGCCGGATCTTGTTCCCCCGGGCTCCACGCCGCCGAAGGAACGCAAGCAGAGCCAGGCGGAGTTTTCATCTCCCGGAGCCTATTTCTCCGAAAAACGACTGCAGGGGCTGGCGGCCAGCGGCCGCAACCTCGCGGAGCGCTACGCATCGACGCTCAAGAAAATCGAGGCCGCCTACGGCGTGCCGGGCTCCGTCGTGGTCGCGATCTGGGGACGCGAATCGGGCTTCGGCCAGGCAAAGCTCCCCTATTCCGCGATGGAAGTGCTGGCGACCAAGGCCTTCATGTCCACGCGCAAGGATCTATTCCGGCGCGAATTGATCTCAGCACTTCATATGATCGACGGCGGCGATATCAGCGCCTCCAGAATGATGGGATCATGGGCCGGGGCGCTCGGCCAACCGCAATTCATGCCGACGAGCTATCTGAAGCATGCCGTCGACTTCGACGGTGACGGTCGTCGCGACATCTGGGGCTCGGTGCCGGACAGTCTGGCGTCCATAGCCAACTATCTGTCGCAGCGCGGCTGGCAGCGCGGGCGCGACTGGGGTTTCGAAGTCGCCATCCCGGCCGGCGTTTCATGCGCGCAGGAGGGGCCGGATCGCGCCAAGCCGTTGTCCGCGTGGACCTCCCAGGGGATCACGCGGATTTCGGGCAAGCGATTTCCGGCCGGCGAAATGGGCGTCTCGACCATGATGCTAGTGCCGGCCGGCACGCACGGGCCCGAATTTCTGGTCACCCCGAACTTCTACGTGCTGAAAGAATACAACAATTCCGACCTCTACGCGCTCTTCATCGGCAATCTCGCCGACCGGATCGCCTATGGCAGCGGCGCATTTGCGGGAAGCTGGGCCGACGTAGGCAAGATGCTGCGTTCGGACGTGCTGGCCATGCAACAGGCACTCGTCGCGAAGGGGTATGATGTAGGCAATATCGACGGGCTTCCCGGCTACAAGACTCGACGCTCACTGGGCGACTGGCAGCAGAAGAACGGGATATCGCCGACCTGTTTTCCGGATGCATCTCTGAAGACGAAGTTGCGATAACCGTCTTCAGTGCGGGTCGATATGCGCCTGATGGAAGACATCGTCGGCAGGCGGGATGGCCTGACGCTCGATCATCCGGTGAACACGCGGCTTGGCCGCGCCGCGATGCAGAGCCAATAGCCGATCGGTGGTCTCCGCATCCGCCTTGGTTCTGCGCTGGTTGTGGCGCACATAGTCTACCCAGGTCGAGGTATGGTAGCTTTCAGTCCAGATATCGGGGTTTTCCAGATCGCGCATGAGCGTCCAGTTGCGCGCGCCGTCGCGGATGCGAATTCGCCTTCTCTCGACCATAACTGCAAGGAATTCCGGAAGATCCTTGTCGTCGATTTCATAGTCTATCTGAACCACGATCGGCCCGCTGCGCGGTTTGATCTCGAGGCGGAGCGGCGGCACATCGAAGCGGTTGAGCGGATCGAGGTCAAGGGACGCGAAAGCGGGCATCGCCAGCCAGACGCCAATTGCCACGCCAAGGATCATCAGCATGCTCGAGGCAAGCAGCGCATTCCCCGCGCCATGGCTCTCGGCGACCTGCCCCCATAGCCAGCTTCCCGTCGCCATGCCCCCGAATGTCGCGGTCTGATAGAGCGACAACGCCCTGCCGACCACCCAACGCGGGGCCGAAAGCTGAACCACCGTGTTGAAAAGCGACAAGGCCAACACCCAGCAGGCCCCGGCGAGAAGAAGGGCGATACCGGTGAGCCACCCGGATGTGCTCGCGCCCGTCACCGCCGCGCTAAGGGCAAATCCCGCAAAGGCACAGCGCACGATGTCTTCACTGGACAGGATTTCACGCAGCCGCGCGTTTGCAAGCGCTCCGCCGATTGCTCCCGCACCGAACGCCCCCAGCATCGCGCCGTAGGTCAGCGGGCCGCCACCCACCAAATCGCGCGCGACGATCGGCAGAAGCGCTAGAATCGCGACGGCGGTAAGGCCGAACACGAAACTGCGAAACAGGACCTTTCCGATATTCGGCGACATGGCCACATAGCGCAGGCCCGCAGAGATGGCCGCCCCGAGCTGTTCACGCGGCAAGGTGGACCGGGGAACTTCCGGCTGCCAGCGATAGAGTGCAAAGATCAGCGCGAAGTAGCTCAGCGTATTGACCGCGAAGGCCGCCGCCGCTCCGGCCGTGGCAACGATCATGCCGCCGATCGCCGGGCCGACGCTGCGGGTTATGTTGAAACCCATGCTATTGAGCGAAACCGCGGCCGGAAGATCCTCGCGCGGAACCATATCCCCAATGGAAGCCTGCCAAGACGGGTTGTTCAGGGCCGTGCCGCTGCCAATCAGAAAGGTGAAGAGAAGCAAGGACCACGGCGTGATAAACCCCAGAAAGGCAAAGGTCGCCAGAAAGGCCGAGGCGGCAAGCATAAAGAATTGCGATAGAAGCATGACCTTGCGCCGGTCGAAACTATCGGCAACCGCGCCCGACAGAAGCGAAAACAGCATGATCGGCAGCGTATTGGAGGCCTGTACGAGGGCTACCATGTTCTCGGAACGCGAAATGGAGGCCATCATCCAAGCCGCGCCGACACCCTGGATCAGTCCGCCAAGATTGGAGGAGATGCTGGCAAACCATATGGTCCGGTAGAATTCGTTCCTCAGGGGAGCCAATGGCGATTTGCGATCCGGCACGTCCTATTCACCTGTTTCTCGACGATTTGCGACACCTACTATAAGCGCAAGTGTCGCACCCTGCCTATCGGGCCGACCGCCGAAATGGTGAAAATGCCGGGGCACCACATAGGGTTCGCGAAAAGCTTGCATTTCGGCGCCGGCGGGCGTATAAGCCCCTTAAATTCTTGATCGACAGATGAAGGGTGGGGCCGCAAGGACCCGCTCTTTTTTGTTGGCGATTGGGACAACCGCTGGATTTCTCCAGGAGGATGACGATTGTCGGAACATATGTCGGCGCCGCAGGAACGCGAGCCGCGAATTATCACGGAAACGGGTGTGGATCGGCGCATTGCCGAGATCATTGAGCCTGTGCTGGTTGCCATGGGCTTCCGGCTTGTCCGGGTGCGCTTAATGAATCAGAATGGGCTCACGCTTCAGATCATGGCCGAACGAGAAGACGGCACCATGACCGTCGAGGATTGTGAAGAAGTGTCCATGGCGATTTCGCCGGTTCTGGATGTCGACGATCCGGTCGATAAGGCATATCATCTGGAAGTGTCGTCGCCGGGGATCGATCGCCCGATGGTGCGCAAGTCGGATTTCGAGCGCTGGCTGGGCCACCTGGTCAAATGCGAAACCTCGATTCTGGTCGACAACAGGAAACGATTCCGCGGAAAGATCGTGGGTGTCGACGCGGACGGCTTCACGATCGAACGTGATCAGGTTGCATACGGCGAAGAGCCCCGCGCGACCATTCCATTCAATGCGCTGGCGGAAGCGAAACTGATCCTGACCGACGATCTTATCCGCGATGCCCTGAGGGCTGACAAGGCGGCAAGAGCCAAGGCAGCCAATCAGAACGGCGACGAAGACGAAGAAACCTCGATAGACTAACCGCCTTAAGGGCACTGCGCCCCGGCAGGAAGACGGAGACATAAGACAATGGCAGTCAGTGCTAACCGGCTCGAGCTTTTGCAGATCGCTGATGCGGTCGCTCGCGAAAAGGTAATCGACCGCGAAATCGTGCTCGCCGCAATGGCCGACGCGATCCAAAAGGCGGCCCGCTCGCGCTACGGCTCTGAAACCAATATCCGTGCCGATATCAACTCGAAGACCGGCGAAATCCGATTGCAGCGTCTTCTTGAGGTCGTCGAAACGGTCGAGGACTATTCGACCCAGATCTCGCTTGAACTTGCCCGCGACCGCAATCCTGAAGCCAAGATCGGCGACTTCATTGCCGATCCGCTGCCGCCGATGGATTTCGGTCGGATCGCGGCTCAGTCCGCAAAGCAGGTTATTGTACAGAAGGTGCGCGAAGCCGAGCGTGACCGTCAGTACGACGAATTCAAGGATCGCGTCGGAGAAATCGTCAACGGTACCGTCAAGCGCGTCGAATACGGCAATGTGATTGTCGATCTCGGCCGTGGCGAAGGCATCATCCGCCGCGACGAGATGATTCCGCGCGAGGCCTTTCGCTACGGCGACCGGGTCCGCGCCTATGTCTATGACGTGCGCCGCGAACAGCGCGGACCGCAGATATTCCTGTCGCGTACCCATCCGCAGTTCATGGTGAAGCTTTTCACGATGGAAGTGCCGGAAATCTACGATGGCATCATCCAGATCAAGTCGGTTGCCCGCGACCCGGGTTCGCGCGCCAAGATCGCCGTGATTTCGAACGACAGCTCGATCGATCCGGTCGGCGCCTGCGTCGGCATGCGCGGCAGCCGCGTCCAGGCGGTCGTCGGAGAGCTGCAGGGCGAAAAGATCGACATCATTCCCTGGTCGCAGGATCCTGCGTCCTTCATCGTCAATGCATTGCAGCCGGCTGAAGTCTCGAAGGTCGTTCTCGACGAGGATGCGGAGCGCATCGAGGTCGTGGTGCCGGACGAGCAGCTTTCGCTCGCCATCGGTCGCCGTGGCCAGAATGTCCGTCTTGCCTCGCAGCTGACCGGCTGGGACATCGACATCATGACGGAACAGGAAGAATCCGAGCGCCGCCAGAAGGAATTCAACGAGCGCACCAACCTCTTCATGGACGCGCTGGATGTCGACGAAATGGTCGGCCAGGTTCTCGCCTCCGAAGGCTTTGCCCAAGTGGAAGAGCTTGCTTACGTCGACCTCGACGAAATCTCCTCGATCGAGGGATTCGATGAGGATACTGCCCAGGAAATTCAGACGCGCGCCCGCGAATTCCTGGAAAAGATCGAAGCCGAAATGGACGCCAAGCGCAAGGAACTCGGTGTTTCCGACGATCTGCGGCAGATCGACGGCATGACATCGCAAATGATGGTCGCGCTTGGCGAAGATGGCATCAAGACGATGGACGATTTTGCCGGCTGCGCCGCCGACGATCTTGTCGGATGGACGGAGCGCAAGGACGGCGAAACCAAGAAGTTCGAGGGGCTTTTCTCGAAATTCGACATTTCGCGGGCCGAAGCTGAAAACATGGTCGTCCAGGCGCGGCTTGCTGCGGGCTGGATCACCGAAGCAGATCTCGCGGCTCCCGCCGAAGAAGAAGTGGCAGACGAAGCCGAGCAGGCTGAATGAACATGACTGGTGCGGCTGAAAGAGAGCCCGAGGACGATGCTCCGGAGGGTGAATTGATCGGCCGCATGTGCATCGTGACGCGGGAAAGCGGCTCGCCCGAGACGCTAATCCGCTTCGTTGCCGCTCCGGATGGCACCATCGTACCGGACCTGAAGCGCCAGCTTCCCGGTCGAGGTTGCTGGGTGACGGCGCGTCGTGAACTGGTGGACAAGGCCGTGACGAAGAAGCTCTTCGCCCGGGCCTTGAAAAGGGAAGTGAAGGCGGATGCCGATCTTGGCCAGACGGTCGACCGGCTCCTTGCCCAGCAGCTTGCCGGGATGATGAACCTGGCCCGCAAGGCGGGCCAGTTCGTGACGGGATCGGCGAAGGTGGAGGCAGCGGTCCGCAATGGAGAGGCGCTCGCCGTATTCCATTCGACGGACGCGGCGGCCGACGGCGTGAGAAAGATTGACCAGGCCCGCAAGGCCTGGCACCTCGGAATGGAGACAGATGCGGAGATTCCCGCCTTCCATCTCCTTTCGGGGGCCGAAATGGACGAACTGATGGGCCAGAATGCTTTTATCCATGCTTGCGCGCTTGCAGGGCAGGCGGGTGAAGGTGTAGTGAAACGCGCAAACCTGCTCAAGGCGTATCGCGGCGGTGAGCCGCAAACGAGGGGTGGCGCTGGCCAGCGACTACAATGATGCGGTTACCGGCTTCAGCCGGCCACTGCACCGATGAACAGGAATTGAACGGCGTGGTCTGATGTCTGACATCCGGTCACGCTCGAAGGAACGGGAACGGAATGACCGACAACAAAGACGACAAGACACTCAGCGCACCGGGAAAGAAGACTCTCACCCTGAAACCATTGGGGGTGAGCCAAGGTACCGTGCGCCAGGATATGGGTCGCGGTCGAACCAAAGCCGTCGTAGTCGAGACGCGCAAGCGCCGACTGCCCCGCCCGGAAGACGAGAAGGCGCCTGTCGCCGTGCAGCCGACCCGCGCCCCCGAACCGGCCGCCCCCGCGCCGGAGCAACCGCGTGCCGCCGCTCCGGCTCCGCGCATTCACCAGCCGGTTTCTCCGCAGCAACAGCGTTCGTCGCAGCCGCAGCAGCCGGCTCGCCAGGAGCGTCCGCGCGGAGCCGTGCTGCACGACCTGTCGGCTGGCGAGATGGAAGCCCGCCGCCGGGCACTGATGGAAGCGCAGGCCCGGGACATCGAAGAAGCCAAACAGCGTACGATCGATGAAGCACGCCGCAAGGTAGAGGAAGAAGAACGCCTCCGCCTCGAGGCTCAAGAAGCTGCCCGCCGGGCTGCAGAGCCTGCACCTGCCGAACCCGCCGAAGATTTGTCGGCCGAAGCCGCCGCTGAACCTGCGGTTGCGGAGCAGCGTCCTGCGGTTCGGACCGCGCCTGCAGCGGCGCCCGGCGCAGCGCAGCCGCCGTTCAACCGCGGTCGCAAACTGGCCGGGGACGAGGAAGAAGAACGCGGCGGCGCCCGTGGCGCTCCGGTACGCGGCAAGATCGTCCGCCCGGAACCGGCCAAGGCTCCGGCGCGCCCCAAAACTGAAGAAGAACGTCGCCGCGGCAAGTTGACGATCGCTACGGTCGGCGTGGACGAAGAGGGCGGTCCGTCGCGCGGTCGTTCGCTTTCGGCCATGCGCCGCCGTCAGGAAAAATTCCGCCGCAGCCAGATGCAGGAGACCCGTGAAAAGGTCATGCGCGAGGTTATCCTGCCGGAAACGATCACCATCCAGGAACTGTCGCAGCGCATGTCCGAACGGGCAGTCGATGTCATCAAGTACCTGATGAAGGAAGGCCAGATGATGAAGCCGGGCGACGTCATCGACGCCGACCTTGCCGAACTCATCGCCGGCGAATTCGGCCACACGGTCAAGCGTGTTTCGGAATCCGACGTCGAGGAAGGTATCTTCAACGTCGCTGACGACGAGGGCGAACTGGTTTCCCGCCCGCCTGTCGTGACCATCATGGGTCACGTCGATCACGGCAAGACCTCGCTGCTCGATGCCATCCGCAAGACCAGCGTCGTTTCCGGCGAGGCCGGCGGCATCACCCAGCATATCGGCGCCTATCAGGTCGAACAGAACGGCCACAAGATCACCTTCATCGACACGCCCGGCCACGCCGCGTTCACGGCAATGCGTGCCCGCGGCGCCCAGGCCACCGATATCGCCATTCTGGTGGTCGCTGCCGACGACAGCGTGATGCCGCAGACGATCGAGTCGATCAACCACGCCAAGGCAGCCAATGTGCCGATCATCGTGGCGATCAACAAGATCGACAAGCACGAGGCGAATCCGGAGAAGGTGCGCCAGCAGCTTCTTCAGCACGAAGTATTCGTGGAATCCATGGGTGGTGAAGTGCTCGACGTCGAGGTTTCAGCCAAGACAGGCCTCAACCTCGACAAGCTGCTCGAAGCAATCCTGTTGCAGGCGGAAATCCTGGACCTGAAGGCCAACCCGAACCGCACGGCGGAAGGTACGGTCATTGAAGCGCAGCTCGACCGTGGCCGCGGCTCGGTAGCGACCGTTCTGATCCAGAAGGGAACGCTGAAGCCCGGCCAGATCATCGTCGCCGGCGACCAGTGGGGCCGTGTGCGCGCGCTGGTCAACGACAAGGGAGAACACGTCAAGGAAGCCGGGCCCGCCATGCCGGTCGAAGTTCTCGGCCTGTCCGGCACGCCAGCTGCCGGCGACCGCTTTGCCGTCGTCGAGAGCGAAAGCCGCGCCCGCGAAATCTCCGAGTACCGCCAGCGGCTGGCGCGTGACAAGGCGGCTGCCCGCCAGTCCGGTTCGCGCGGCTCGCTGGAGCAGATGATGACGCAGCTTCAGACGGTTGGCGTGAAGGAATTCCCGCTGGTCATCAAGGGCGACGTGCAAGGCTCGATCGAGGCCATCGCAGGCGCACTGGACAAGCTTGGAACGGACGAAGTCCGCGCCCGCATCGTGCATTCGGGCGCCGGCGGCATCACCGAGTCGGATATCTCGCTCGCCGAAGCCTCCAGCGCCGCCATCATCGGCTTCAATGTTCGCGCCAATTCCCAGGCACGCCAGCTTGCCGAGCGCGAAGGCATCGAAATCCGCTACTACAACATCATCTACGATCTGGTGGATGACGTGAAGGCGGCGATGTCGGGTCTTCTTTCTCCGGAACGGCGCGAAACCTTCCTCGGCAATGCCGAGATCCTGGAAGTGTTCAACATTACCAAGGTCGGCAAGGTCGCGGGTTGCCGCGTTGTCGAGGGCAAGGTCGAGCGAGGCGCAGGCGTCCGCCTGGTGCGAGACAACGTCGTCATCCACGAAGGCAAGCTCAAGACCCTCAAGCGCTTCAAGGACGAAGTATCCGAAGTGCCGATGGGTCAGGAATGCGGCATGGCCTTCGAGAATTACGAAGACATCCGCGCGGGCGACACGATCGAGTGTTTCCGCGTCGAACATGTAACCCGGACGCTTTGAGACCACCCGAACCAATTGGAAAAGGTGACGGGCGCCGGAATTCCGGCGCCCGCCTTGTTTGAGGCAAGATAACCATGACCAGACCAACCTCTTCCGCACCCTCCCAGCGCATGTTGCGTGTCGGCGAGCAGGTACGCGCCGCAATCACTCAGGTCCTCCAGCGGGGCGAAGTTCGCGACGATCTGATCGAAAAGACCGTGATCTCGATTTCCGAGGTCCGCATGTCACCCGATCTGAAGATTGCCACGGCCTACGTGGCGCCGCTCGGCGTTTCCGATCATACAGAAGTGATCGCAGCGCTGAATCGGAATGCGAAGTTCATACGCGGACGCCTCGGCCCGCAGCTCAGGCAGATGAAATACATGCCGGAGGTGCGCTTCCGCGACGACACCAGCTTCGACAACTATCAGAAGATCGACGCCCTTTTGCGCTCTCCCGAAGTCCAGCGTGATCTGGGTGTGATCGACGGCGACGACGAACAAGAATAAGGCACGATGTCCAAACCTCGCAAACCGAAAGGCCGCCCGGTGTCGGGCTGGCTGATTCTCGACAAGCCGGTGGATTTCGGCTCAACGGAAGCCGTGTCCAAGATCAAGTGGCTATTCAATGCCCAGAAGGCTGGCCATGCGGGAACGCTCGATCCGTTGGCATCCGGCATGCTGCCGATCGCCCTTGGAGACGCCACCAAGACCGTTCCCTATGTCATGGACGGCCGCAAGATCTATGAATTCACGGTTACCTGGGGCGAGGAGCGCTCGACCGACGATCTCGAAGGCGAAGTGACGCAAAGCTCCGACGCCAGACCCGACGAGGAGGCAATCCGGGCCCTGCTGCCGAAATATAGCGGCGTGATCAGTCAGGTCCCGCCGCAGTTTTCGGCCATCAAGATCGCGGGCGAGCGTGCCTATGATCTGGCACGCGAAGGCGAGACGGTGGATATTCCCTGCCGCGAGGTCGAGATCTTCCGGCTGACCCTGATCGCATGTCCAGACAAGAACCATGCACATTTCGAGGTCGAATGCGGCAAGGGCACTTATGTGCGCGCGCTTGCCCGCGATTTCGGTCGTGAACTCGGATGCTTCGGGCATATCTCGACGCTCCGGCGCAGCTTCGTCGCACCCTTCGCAGAAGAGACCATGGTTCCGCTTGCAGAGCTCGTGGCGCTGGAGGAGATCGAGGACCGCGACGAGAGGCTTGCCGCCCTCGACGCCTACCTGATTGATACGGGCGAGGCCCTTTCCGGGCTGCCGCAGCTCATGGTCACCGAAGATCAGGCCCTTCGGCTGAGGATGGGCAATCCGATCCTCGTGCGCGGGCGAGACGCCCCCGTGGCGGCCGTAGATGCCTTTGCGACGGCGGGAGGCAAACTCGTGGCGATCGGGGAGATCGGTGAGGGTGAGTTCCGTCCGAGACGGGTTTTCACCTGAGGCGGCGAGGCGCTGCAAACAAAGCTTCCAATTCCATGCCGAATGGTTTATAGGCAGCCCAGCATGGCGGTCCGCCCGCCTGCTTTTTCACGGCCAATGCTGGACGACATCTCGGCATATGGCGGCTTCTTCTCCTGTTACCGAAAGGATCATACGATGTCGATTACTGCCGAGCGCAAGGCTGCGCTGATCAAAGAATATGCCACCAAGGAAGGCGACACCGGTTCGCCGGAAGTCCAGGTTGCAATCCTGACCGAGCGCATCAACAACCTGACCGAGCATTTCAAGGGCCACAAGAAGGATAACCATTCCCGCCGTGGCCTGCTGACAATGGTATCCACCCGTCGCTCGCTTCTTGACTATGTCAAGAAGAAGGATGAGGCCCGCTACGCGAAATTGATCGCAAGCCTGGGCATTCGCCGCTAACTGCTTCCGGCGGGCTTTCCTTTGGGAAGTCCGCCGGCTTTCTTTCGGGACCTGGGTTCCGATGGCCTTCAGAGAGCGGTATCCGCGTTCTGGGGCCGACTGAATGGCAGGCCGGATGGGCCGGCACTGCCAAAGCCAACCGATGACCTGTCATGGGGCAGGATTGCCGGGTGCTTTCGCCAAAGTGATTTGGCATGCGTGACGAGAGCAGTGTTCAAGACGTGCTCTCGGACTGCGTGGGGCAAGTCCGCATCTTCAGTTCATTGTGAACAGATGCCACGCTCCCTTGAAAAGCCTCCAGCTGTCTTGCCCGTGATGAGTCACCATTCTCACGGCCGTGGCCGGCATGCTCCCCGCGAGGGATCGCAGCGCCCGCGGCTCGTGGAAGAAGGACAAGACATGTTTGATATCCATAGCGTTGAAATCGAGTGGGCAGGACGCCCTCTCAAGCTGGAGACCGGCAAGATCGCCCGTCAAGCCGATGGCGCCGTCATCGCGACCTACGGCGAAACTGTGGTTCTTGCGACCGTCGTCTCCGCCAAGTCTCCGAAGCCCGGCCAGGACTTCTTCCCGCTGACCGTCAACTACCAGGAAAAGACCTATGCCGCCGGCAAGATCCCAGGTGGCTACTTCAAGCGTGAAGGCCGTCCGAGCGAAAATGAAACACTCGTTTCACGCTTGATCGACCGCCCGATCCGCCCGCTCTTCCCCGACGGTTACAAGAACGACACCCAGGTCGTCGTCACCGTCATCCAGCATGATCTCGAAAATAACCCCGACATCCTGTCGATGGTTGCCACTTCGGCCGCTTTGACCCTTTCCGGCGTTCCGTTCATGGGCCCGGTCGGCGGCGCGCGCGTCGGCTACATCAACGGCGAATACGTGCTGAACCCGCATCTCGACGAAATGGACGAGTCTTCACTCGACCTCGTCGTCGCCGGTACGCAGGACGCCGTTCTGATGGTTGAATCCGAAGCCAAGGAACTCCCTGAAGACATCATGCTCGGCGCCGTCATGTTCGGCCACAAGGGCTTCCAGCCTGTGATCGACGCGATCATCAAGCTCGCCGAAGTTGCCGCCAAGGAACCGCGTGACTTCGATCCGGAAGACTATTCCGCGCTCGAAGCCGAAATGCTTTCGATCGCCGAAGCCGAACTGCGCGACGCCTACAAGATCACCCAGAAAGCTGATCGCTACGCTGCCGTCGACGCCGTGAAGGCCAAGGTCAAGGCGCACTTCCTTCCCGAGGGGGGCGAAGCCAAGTATACAGCGGAAGTCATCGGTTCGGTTTTCAAGACCCTGCAGGCGAAAATCGTCCGCTGGAACATCCTCGACACCAAGAGCCGCATCGACGGCCGTGACCTGGAAACCGTTCGCCCGATCGTTTCGGAAGTCGGCATCCTGCCACGCACCCACGGTTCGGCGCTGTTCACCCGCGGCGAAACCCAGGCGATCGTTGTCGCCACGCTCGGCACCGGCGAAGACGAACAGTATGTCGACTCGCTCACCGGCATGTACAAGGAACGCTTCCTGCTGCACTACAACTTCCCGCCCTACTCGGTCGGTGAAACAGGCCGCATGGGCTCCCCGGGCCGCCGCGAAATCGGCCATGGCAAGCTCGCCTGGCGCGCAATCCGTCCGATGCTGCCGACGGCTGAACAGTTCCCCTACACGCTGCGCGTCGTATCGGAAATCACCGAGTCGAACGGCTCGTCCTCGATGGCTACCGTCTGCGGCACCTCGCTGGCTCTGATGGATGCCGGGGTTCCGCTTGCCAAGCCGGTTGCCGGCATCGCCATGGGCCTGATCCTGGAAGGCGATCGTTTTGCCGTTCTCTCCGACATTCTCGGCGATGAAGACCACCTCGGCGACATGGACTTCAAGGTGGCTGGTACAAACGAGGGCATCACCTCGCTACAGATGGACATCAAGATCGCCGGTATCACCGAAGAGATCATGAAAGTCGCGCTCAGCCAGGCACAGGGCGGCCGCAAGCACATCCTCGGCGAGATGGCCAAGGCCATCACCGAGAGCCGCGGCCAGCTCGGCGAATTCGCCCCGCGCATCGAAGTGATGAACATCCCGGTCGACAAGATCCGCGAAGTTATCGGCTCCGGTGGCAAGGTCATCCGCGAAATCGTCGAGAAGACCGGCGCCAAGATCAACATCGAAGACGACGGCACCGTCAAGATCGCCTCCTCCTCGGGTAAGGAGATCGAAGCGGCCCGCAAGTGGATCCATTCGATCGTCGCCGAGCCGGAAGTTGGCCAGATCTACGAAGGCACGGTTGTGAAGACCGCCGACTTCGGTGCATTCGTCAATTTCTTCGGCGCCCGCGACGGCCTTGTCCACATCTCGCAGCTTGCTTCCGAGCGCGTTGCAAAGACCTCCGATGTCGTCAAGGAAGGTGACAAGGTCTGGGTCAAGCTGATGGGCTTCGACGAGCGCGGCAAGGTCCGCCTTTCGATGAAGGTTGTCGACCAGGCA
Organism: Rhizobium sp.; assembly: GCA_041675415.1. Lineage (GTDB taxonomy): Bacteria > Pseudomonadota > Alphaproteobacteria > Rhizobiales > Rhizobiaceae > Allorhizobium. The sequence goes on from JBAYTX010000073.1 coordinate 13,876, forward strand.
ACCGGCAAGGAAATCGTCGAGAAAAAGAAGGAAGAAGGCGAAGCCGCCGAATAATCGGTCCGCTTTCTGTTATAAAGGCGCGGATTTTTCCGCGCCTTTTTTATTCGCTGGAGAAAGAGCCAAGCCAATGAGCCGCGACACCCTGAAAACCCTGTTCCACCCCTTCGCCTCGGCTGCCCTGCCACTTCCCGGCAGCGACCAGCGATATATCTTTCTGGGAGCCGAAGCCGGCATAGCTCCACCGGCTGGTTTCGACGCGAGCATCCAACCCGTGCAAGGATCGCGTCCCGACTTCCTGAAGCTGGAAGCTGCGGGTCAGAGCCCCCTGCCGCTGGCCGAGGGCAAAGATTTCGACGGCGCACTGATTCTTTGCGGCAAACACCGCGGAGAGAACGAGAACCGGATTGCCGAGGCGCTTAGGCGCGTCAGGACGGACGGGCTCATCGTTGTCGCCGGCGGCAAGGAAGATGGTATCCAGTCCCTACGCAAGCGCCTGACCGCGCTCGGTCTAGCCGTCGAACACCTGCCGAAATACCATGGCGTGGCGCTATGGTTTCACGCGCCAGAGGACAAGACGGCGGCAATCAACAAGCTTGCCGCAAATGAAGTCATCGTCGAAGGACGCTTCCACGCGCTGCCGGGCATGTTTTCCCATGATCGCGTCGACGCAGGCTCCGAACTGCTGGTGAGCCGCTTGCCTGAGAACTTCGACGGTAATGCCGCCGATCTCGGCGCTGGTTGGGGCTATCTTTCCGTCATGCTGGCCGAGCGGTCACCGCGCGTCAGCCGTATCGACCTATTCGAGGCCGACTACCAGGCACTCGAATGCGCGCGCGTCAACATGCGCGCCAATTGCCCGACAGTCACGGCACGCTTCTTCTGGCAGGATCTCGCCAATGAGCCGATCAAGGAAAAATACGATCTCATCATCATGAATCCGCCCTTCCATCAGGGGCATGCGGCGGAACCGAGCCTCGGGCAGGCGATGATCAAGGCTGCGAACCAGGCGCTGCGCGGAGGTGGAATGCTGATGTTGGTGGCCAACCGTGGCCTGCCATATGAGGCAATCCTGGCGGAAGGATTTCGCGACCATGGCGAAACCTGCCGGAATGCCCGCTTCAAGGTTCTATGGGCCAAGAAATAGAATCTCCGCACGAGGTCGGCAAATTCCCCGCAGATGCGTCGTGATGAAGCGAGAAATGAAAAACCCGGCGCGAATCTTTTCGCGCCGGGCTTTTGTATTTGAAGCATAGCCGGCTTGATCGCCTGCTGGCAGGGACGCGCTACTCGGCGTCTGCCTTGTTCAGGAAATCGAGCGTGGGCATCGACGTAATGTTGTAGCCAGCATCGACGTAGTGGATCTCGCCAGTCACACCCCGCGAAAGATCCGAAAGCAGATAGAGAGCCGACCCACCCACGTCTTCGATCGTCACCGTGCGGCGCAGGGGTGCGTTCTTCTGCTGCCAGGAAAGCATGGCGCGGGCATCGGAGATTCCGGCACCGGCAAGCGTGCGGATGGGCCCGGCGGAAATCGCGTTGACGCGAATCCCGCGCGGACCGTAGTCACCGGCAAGATAGCGCACGGACGCTTCCAGGGCGGCCTTGGCAACACCCATGACGTTGTAGTTCGGCATGA
>JBAYTX010000074.1:0-14959 GCA_041675415.1 Rhizobium sp.
CGAGCAGTTCGGCTCGGAAGGGGCGGAGCTGATCATGTGGCTGGTCATGCGCGCGGCCATGAACCCCAAGGTGAATCTGCTCCACAAGCACTACCACGCCCCGGCCTCGATGACGGGCGCGGGCATGGTCGTTCTCGAGAACGCGGTTTGAGATCATGTACTTCCTCATGCGCTGCCTGCACCACCCGGAACAAGATGCGGCTCGCGACACTCATCGACCGGCGCACCGTTCCTGGGTCCAGTCCGGCGGCGAAGGGACCGCGATCGTACTCATAGGCTCGGCCCTGCTCGACGAGAATGGCGCCTCCATCGGCAACTTCGGCATCCTGGAGGCTTCGGATCTCGCCCAGGCCCGCGCCTTTGCCGAGGGCGACCCGTTCAACAGGGCCGGCATCGTCGCCTCGATCGAACTGACGCCGCTGCCGGATTCCTTCCAGTCACACCGCATCAGCGAACCCATGACGGCGCGGAAGTAGCCTTCGTCGGCGTGTCCATCCCACCGTGGGCGACGCCGACCACCGCTCCGACAATTATCGATGTTTCAGGAGGAGAGAATGGCTTTGTTGAATTTCAGAGGCCGCGCCGACCGGCAAACGCCATCCGCTGATCTGGGGGACATCCTCGACGGCTGGTCGATCGAGGTCATGCCGCGCACCGCGGCCAAGGTCGACGACTTCAGGGCACTCCTGCCGGCCGGAACGCGCGTCTATATCGCTCACATCGCCGGCACGCCGATCGGAGACATGGTCGCAACCGCGCGCCGCCTGCGCAACGAGGGATTTCCGGTCATGCCGCACTTTCCGGCTCGCAGCATTCCCGATGCTGCAACGCTGGAAGACTGGATTAAGCGCTATCGCAACGAAGCCGATGTTCAGGAGGCCTTGCTGCTCGGCGGCGGCCAGCAGGAACCGGCCGGCAGCCTCGACAGCTCCATGCAGATGATAGAGACCGGCCTGTTCGACCGGCACGGGTTCACGCGCCTTCATGTCGCCGGACACCCGGAGGGAAACCGCGACATCGACCGCGACGGTTCGACCCGCAGCGTCGACCAGGCGCTCGCCTGGAAACAGGATTTTTCATCCCGCACCGACGCGAGCATGGCGATCGTCACGCAATTCGCCTTCGACGCGCGAGTCGTGACCGATTGGGCCGAGCGCATTCAGCACGCTGGCATGACGCTGCCGATCCATGTCGGCATTGCCGGCCCCGCCAAGCTGAAGACCCTGTTGCAGTATGCGCTGTCCTGCGGCGTCGGGCCTTCGCTCAAAGTGCTGCAGAAGCGCGCGCTTGATGTCACCCGCCTCCTCGCCCCCTATGAGCCGACCGAGGTCGTCGCCGGGCTCGCCGATTACAAGGCCCGCAATCCGAACAGCCTGATCGAACAATTGCACCTTTTCCCGCTCGGCGGCATTAAGGCCGCCAGCGAATGGGTGGAGCGCCAGGAAGACAAGGAGCCAGCCGAACTTGAACGGATGGACCGCTGACGCAAGGTAGCGACACGTCATTCAGCTACGACGAAATTCAAATATAGACAAAGGCGGGAATTGCCCCCGCCTTTCTGGACTCTCAACATAACTGGCCCGTGACCCTTCAGAAGACCAGTTGCGGCAAGCTGAGGACGACCGCCGGGAAGGCGATCGTCAGGATCACCACCAGAAGATCCGCCAGCATGAAGGGTGCCACGCCCTTGAACACCTGCACCACGGTCACATAGCGGGACGCCACGTTCTTGATGACGAAGACGTTCAGCCCCACGGGCGGTGTGATCATGCCGATCTCGAGCAGCTTCACCACCAGAACGCCGAACCAGACGAGGCTGATGCCCTCACTCTTGAGCACAGGCAGCAGCACCGGCAGAGTCACCAGCAAGGCGCCGAAGGGCTCCATGAACATGCCGAGAATGAGATAGATCACCACGATGATGGTCATCAGTTCGGCATAGCCGAGATCCGCACTGGCGACGAAGGTGCCGATGAAGGAGGAGAGCCCGGTGACGCCCAGGAAGCGCGTGAACATCGAGGCGCCAATGCCGATGATGAACAGCGACGCGCAGGTGGTCAGCGTTTCCAACAGCGAGACGCGGACGACCTGCATGCTGAGCTTGCCGGTGAGGGCCGACAGCAGGAACGCGCCTCCGGCACCGACCGCACCCGCTTCCGTCGCGGTGAAATAGCCGGAAAACAAACCGCCGAACACCAGCAGCACGAGAATCGCCAGCGGCCAGATGCGCAGGATCGCCGCCCGGTTGCCGCCCTCCCCGGATACGGCTGTAATCGTGCGCGGCACGATGTCCGGCCTCAGCCAGCATATTGTCAGCACGACGAGGCAATAGGACAGCGCGGTCAGGAGCCCGACGCCGATGCCCCCGACAAAGATCTGCGTGATCGAAGTCTCGGCAAAGACGCCGTAGACGATCATCAGGATCGAGGGCGGTATCAGCGCGCCGATCGTGCCGCCCGCAGCGAGCGCTCCGGCTGCGAAGCTGGGTCGGTAGCCGGCATTGACCATTTCCGGAATGGCGATCCGCCCCATGGCGGCAGCGCAGGCGATCGAAGAACCGCTGACGGCGGCAAAGCCGGTGCAGGCGAAGATCGAGGAGATCGCGAGTCCCCCGGGAACCCGCCCGAGGATCGCCTTGGCGGCATCGAAGAGATTGGTGGTGAGGCCGGCATGAAAGGAGATGAAGCCCATCAGCAGGAACATCGGCACCGCGCTCATGGTCCAGCTCGCGACGAAGCTGTAGGGCGTCGACGTGATCATGCCGAGCGCCGGCTTGAAGCCGAGTAGAACCGCGATGCCGCCGAACGAGACGGAAATCATCGCCAGCGCCACGGGTATCCGCATCAAGAGAAGCAGCGCCAGAACGCCGATGCCATAGAGACCGGTTTCGACGCTCATGCCTCACCCTCCCGCATCGTCTCGACGCTGTCTGTCACGATCTGAAGGAGGCGAACCGCCAGGATGGCGGCCGCGAGTGCGAATCCGGCGGAGGGCAGGAAATAGCCGGGCCAGGTGATGATCTTCACCTGCAGCGCGACGACGAAGGTGCCGGTCACGTAGTTCTTCACTGCCGTGATCCAGGTGGCATAGGCCATGACGGCGTAAATGAGCGTGCCGAACGCGGCGACCGTCGCATCGGAAATCTTCATCATCCGCGGCGACATCATGAATTCAATGAGTTCCACGGAGATCATGCCGCCCTTGCGCTCGACCCACGCCAGCGGCAGAAAAGCGACGAGCACCATGTAGTAATAGGAAACGATTTCGACCGTAGCCGGCAGCGAGGCGCCGGTGACCGCACGTGCGATGATATCGGCGCAGACATGGATCATCATCAGGATGACGCCGATGGCGCCGACGAACGCCAGTATCCGCGACAATCGGTCGGCAAGAGAGAATATGTGGGGCATGGGCGACCCTTCGAAATGGTATTGTCGAACGAGACCGGCCGGCGGACGCCTAGCCCGCCGGCCCCGACCTCACATGCCGTATGTGGCAAAGTCGATCTTGCTCCAGACTTCCTCGTCCAGGCGTTTCGTGATCGCGTCCGTGTCGCCGTTTGCTTCCTTGACTATGCCGTTCCACTTCTTGACCAGAGCGACGAAGCGGTCGACGCGAGCCTGGGCATCATCAAAACCGAAGCGCTCCTGCGAGACCTTGGCAGCGGTCGCCTTGTCGGCCTCAGCGAATGCTTCCGACGCCTTGAGGAACTCGGCATCGGGCTCGAGGAACTGGATGCCGGCCTTTTGTGCGGCTTCCCTGGCGATAGAGGCCATCTCGTAGCCCCAGCGCTGGGTGAAGACGACATTGGCCTTGTTGGCAGCGGTTGCCAACTGCTTGCGTTCCTCGGGAGACAGCCCCTCCCAGGCGGAGTTGGCGACCGTGAAATCCGAGGTCGCGTGGTAGGTGCCGAGCGGGATGAAAGTGATGTTCTTCACCAGTTCGACCAGCCGGAACGACAGAAGGTCGCCGATCGAAGCCATGGAGCCGTCGATCACGCCCTGCGACATGGATTCGAAGGTGTCGCCGACGCCGATATTGGCAGGCACGGCACCGAAATTCTCGGCCCAGCGAGAGAAAGGCGCGCCGCCGCTACGCAGCCTGAGGCCCTTGATGTCGGCCGCGGTCTTGACCGGCTTCGTGGTCAGCAGCGCATAGACATCAGAGGAGCCCGAGCCCAGATAGACAACACCGAACTTCTTCAGTTCCGCCTGGCATGTTTCGCAAGTCACCATGTATTCCGTCATCGCGGCCGCCATGGCATGCGGCTCACGTCCGGAAAGGGCGAGTTCTCCGGCCAGCGACATGTTCGGCAGGTCGGCCGGGAAATAGAGCGGCAACAGGTTGCCTACTTCGACGAGCTGGCTCTGCAGCGCATCCTTCATCTGGCCGAGACCGACCACTTCGGGCCCGAGCAGCTGCCCGGTGAGATTTCCACCGGAGACCTCCGGCAAATACTCGACGAGCTTTCCATAGAGGTGGCTGTTGGACGGATGGGCAGGTGGTGCACCGGGTGCGACGCGCAATTCGCGGGCATCGGCGGTAGTGGCAGCCAGGGCAGCAAGCCCCACAATCATATGCAGCATGCGTTTCATGTTCATTTCCTCCCAGTTTAGAACACGTTACGGGCAATAAGGTCTTACAGTCTGAGCAGTCTCCGCGCGTTTTCCTTGAGGATGAGCGGACGGACTTCATCGCGGATATCGATTGTTTCGAAATCCTTGAGCCACCGGTCCGGAGTAATCGCCGGCCAATCGGAGCCAAACAGCATCTTGTGCTTCAGAATGGTATTGGCGTAGCGGATCAGGATCGGCGGAAAGTACTTCGGCGACCAGCCGGACATGTCGATGTAGACGTTGGGCTTGTGAGTCGCGACGGAAAGCGCCTCCTCCTGCCAGGGGAAGGATGGGTGCGCAAGAATGATCGGCATGTCGGGAAAGTCGGCGGCGACGTCATCGAGATGGATCGGGTTGGAATACTTCAGCCGCATGCCCATGCCGCCGCGCATGCCAGCGCCGACGCCGGTCTGGCCGGTATGAAACAGGGTGATCGCACCCTCCTCGGCGATCGCCTCGTAGAGCGGATAGGCGCTGCGGTCGTAAGGGTAGAAACCCTGCATGGTCGGGTGGAACTTGAAGCCCTTGACGCCGAATTCCCGCACCAGCCGCCGGGCCTCGCGCGCACCGATCCTGCCCTTGGCCGGATCGATCGAGGCAAAGGGGATCATGATGTCGGCGTTTTCCGCAGCGATCCGCGCCACTTCCTCGTTCTCATAGCGGCGGAACCCGGTCTCCCGCTCTGCATCGACCGGAAAGATGACGCAGGCGATCTTGCGTTCGCGGTAATAGGTCGCCGTTTCCTGGACGGTCGGCAGCATGCCCTGTGCTCCGGCCGGATTCTTGAAGTAATTGGCCATGCCGGCCTGGAACTCATCATACCCGTCATCGCGCGTTCCGCAGCACGGCTCCTCGGCATGGGTGTGGAAGTCGATCGCAACCAGATCGTCGATGTTTAACGGCATGTTTCCTCCCCCAGACCGACATATTTCTGCAGAAGCGTGATCAGTTGCGCCTGTTCGCGTTTGCTGAGCGGCGCGCCGGTTGTCTCCTCGTAGCCGAAGAAGGCCGCAGCTGCCGTCTCGACGGCACCCTCGCCTGCCCGCGTCAATGTCAGCTCAACCGCGCGCCGGTCGGCATCCGGGATCTCCCGCGAAACGAAACCCTGCTCCTCCAGGGCGCGGATCAGCTTGGTCATGTGGGCACGCTTGATCATCAGCCGCTGGCCGAGTGCGCTCTGGCGGATGCCGGGATTGCAGGCGATGACCCAGAGAACGGAGAATTCACCCGGTTTCAGGCCGCGCGGCCCCCGGTCGGAGAAGAAATCCTCGAAGGCACGCAACTGCGCCAAGCGCAAAAGGAAGCCCAGCGAACCGGAAAGCGCTCCAACCTTCACCTGATCGACACTGCGGAGAGAAAGATCCACGATGCTCTCCTCAGTTCGCGCCGGGCGCCTTCAGGCGCGCCGCACGTTTGTCCAGGAAGGCCTGCAGACGCTCTTCCGCCTCTGGACTGGTGGCGGTGAACGACGAGATGAAGGATTCGACGAACAGGCCATCCTCTTTGGCCATGTCCTGGATGCGCGGCAGCGCATTGATCACGGCGTAATTGGACAAGCTGGCGTTGGAGGCGGCAATCACCGCCAGCTCATGCGCCTTCTTACGCGCCTCGCCAGGCGGGACGACATATTGCACGAGGTTCCAGCGCTCCGCTTCGGCGGATGACGCAACGCGCCCGGTCAGCATCATATCGGTCATGCGGGCGACGCCGGCCAGACGGGCTACCCGGACCGAACCGCCGCCACCGACAAAGATGCCGCGCTGGCCTTCCGGCAGGGCGAAGAAGGCCGTTTCATCGGCAACCCGGATATGCGTGGAGGCGGCAAGCTCGAGACCGCCGCCGACGACGGCCCCGTGCAGCGCCGAGAACCACGGAATAGTGCCGTGTTCGATGCTGGAGAAGACGGCATGCCAGCGGCGGGAGCCGCGCACACCCTCGATCGCCGATTTCTTCACATGCTCGGCTAGATCCAGCCCGGCGCAGAAGTGATTGCCATGTCCGTAGAGGACGGCCGCCTTCGCCTCCCCTTCCGCCCGGGCAGCGGCTTCCGCAATGGCCTCGACGAAGCGATCACTGATCGCATTGCGCTTTTCCGGCCGATGCAGCCCGATATGCGCTATCTCGCCCACCGTCTCATAGGTCACGAAATGCGATGCCACGTCTACACCCATGATCGGAGCTCCTTCATTCATCCGTATTTTGATTTTGTTTTCTTGTCGATTGTTTACAAGGGGATTGTTTCTTTGTAAACAAAATTCCAACGCCCGGGAGGGGCTGTTGATATCGTTGCTGACGTTCTGGGAGGAGAGTCATGACGACAAGGCACATGCGCGACATCAAGCTGTGGTCACCCGAGCTTGAGTGGCAGGAGCGATCCGATGGCTCCATCCTGATCTGGCGGAACGATGCGCTCGGACCCTATCCAGACAAGATCACCGAACGTTTCGCCCATTGGGCCGCGACAACGCCAGACCGGATCTGGATGGCCGAGCGCGATGATCAGGGGGGGTGGCGACAGCTCTCCTATGGCGAGGCGATGGCCCGTATCCGGGCGATCGGTCAGGTCTTTCTCGATTTCGGCCTTTCTGCCGAACGCCCGCTGATCATCCTTTCCGATAATTCGATCGGCCATGCACTGGTGGCGCTTGGTGCGCAACATGTCGGCATCCCCTCGGCCGCTATCTCGCCTGCCTATGCCATGGTATCGAGCGATTTCGAGAAGCTGAAAGATATTGTCGGCCAGATCACCCCCGGCCTCGTCTTCGCCGAGGATGCGGCACCGTTCCGTGCGGCCATGGCCGCGGCCTTCCAGCCCGACGTCCCGGTGGTCTGCCTGCGCAATCCTCCGACCGATCGGCCGGCTCACCTGCTGTCAGACCTTTATGACGTCGCGCCCGGCCCCGCTGTCGATTCGGCCCATGCCGCGGTCAGCCCCGACACGGTCGCCAAGTTCCTGTTCACCTCCGGCACCACCGGTTCGCCCAAGGCGGTCATCCAGACCCAGCGCATGCTGTGTTCGAACCAGGAGATGATCGCCGACTGCTACGCCTTCCTGCGCGATGATCCGCCGATCGTCGTCGACTGGGCACCGTGGAATCACACGGCGAGCGGCAACAAGGTGTTCAACATGGTGATCTACCATGGCGGCACCTTCTATATTGACAAGGGGCGGCCTACACCCAACGGAATCCGGGAAACGATCACCAATCTCCGCGAGGTCTCGCCGACCTGGTATTTCAACGTTCCGGCCGGCTATGAAATACTCGTCCACGCCATGCGCGAAGACGAGGCATTGAGGGACACCTTCTTCCGCGACCTGAAGATGCTTATGTATGCCGGGGCCGGCATGGCGCAGCACACCTGGGATGCGCTGGAAGAGCTGTCGAGACAGACAAGCGGCGAACCCGTGCACATCGGCACCGGCCTCGGCTCAACCGAGACCGCACCCTTTTCGCTCTATTGTACCGATCCGCAGGACCGGCCAGGCAATATCGGCATTCCGGCACAGGGGATCACCCTGAAGCTCGTGCCGATCGAAGAGAAGTACGAGCTGCGACTGAAAGGCCCCAACGTGACGCCCGGTTACTGGCGCAGCCCGCAGCTGACCGCCGCCGCATTCGACGACGAGGGCTTCTACATGATCGGCGACGCGGTGAAGTTCGCAGTCGACCGCGACCCCCGGCACGGCTTCTTCTTCGACGGCCGCACGGCCGAGAACTTCAAGCTGCAGACCGGCACCTGGGTTTCCGTCGGCAAGCTGCGAGCCCAGCTGGTCGACCAGTTCGGCGGCCTGATCCGCGATGCCGTCATCACCGGTGCCGACCGCGATGAACTCGGCGCGCTGGTTGTGCCCTTCTATCCCGCCCTGAGGAAATTGGTCCTTGGCGGCGAGGACCTGAGCGATCCGGAAATCCTGGCGCGCCCCGAAGTGCGCGCCGCCCTGGCGGAAAAGCTGATGGCCCATGCCCGCGCAGCGTCCGGTTCCGCCACCCGGGTCATGCGGATTATCGCGTTGAAGGACCCGCCCCGCTTCGAGCGCGGCGAGATCACCGACAAGGGCTCGATCAACCAGCGCGCCATGCTGTCGCATCGGGCGGATCTGGTTGAAGCCCTTTATGAAGGCGGCGGTGACGTCATTCGATTTAAGGAGGAGAAGGCAGCATGAGGATCGAGGGCAGCAGTGCGCTGGTGACGGGCGCAGGTTCGGGCCTTGGCGAGGCAACGGCGCGCATGCTCGCGAGCCGTGGAGCCATCGTGCACGTGATGGACCTGAATGAGGCCGCCGCCGCCCGGGTGGCAAGCGAGATCGGCGGCGTGGCGATTACCGGCGATGTCGCGAGCGAGGCGGATGCTGAACGGGCCGTCAGGACGGCTGGGGAAGCCGGCGACGGGCTCAGGATCCTCGTCAACTGCGCCGGCATTGGCCCGGCCGCCCGCGTGATCGGTCGCGAAGGGCCGATGCCACTTGGCGATTTCGAGCGCGTCATCCGCGTCAACCTGATCGGCACCTTCAACATGCTGCGGCTCGCGGCAGCGCATATGACCGAGCTGCCCGAGCGCGACGACAGGGCGCGCGGCACGATCGTCAACACCGCCTCGGTCGCCGCAACCGACGGGCAGATCGGCCAGGCGGCCTATTCGGCCTCCAAAGGCGCGATCATATCCATGGCCCTACCGGCGGCGCGCGAGCTTTCCCGCTTCGGCATCCGGGTCAACACCATCGCGCCCGGCATCTTCGCCACCCCGCTTCTGCAGTCGCTGCCCGTCGAGGTGCAGCGGAGCCTTGCAGCGGCCATCCCCTATCCCTCGCGCCTAGGCGATCCCGCCGAGTATGCCGATGCCGTTCGCTTCTGCATCGAGAACCAATATCTCAACGCCGAGGTCATCCGTCTCGACGGAGCGATCCGCATGCAGCCGAAGTGACGCCATGTCAGTTTTCGCGCGACAGGCGGAACGAACCGCAGACCTGCTGCAGATCACGCCCGGCTGGAAGCGGCTCCAGCAACTGGACCCGGATTGCGATGACGCGACGGTGCGCGCCATTCTGGACGAGGCCGCCGGATTTGCCGAGCGTGTGCTTCAGCCGCTGAATACGCCGGCTGATCGTCAGGGCTGCACCGTGGTTGACGGCCGGGTCAGGACGCCAGCCGGCTTTGCCGATGCCTATCGCCGCTATGGCGAGGCGGGCTGGCTCGGCATGGATGTGGCGGACGGCTTCGGTGGACAGGGCCTGCCGCTCACCCTGCAAGCGGCCTGCGCATCGCTCTTCGAGCACGGCTGCGTCGCCCTGATGATGGCGGCGGGATCAGGCCGCGCGGCAGCGCATCTCCTTGCCAAGTCCGCCGACGCATCGCTCGCTGCCGAATGGGTGCCGCGGCTGGTTTCGGGCGAATGGGCCGCGACCATCTGCATATCCGAACCGGACGCTGGATCAGACGTCGGGCGGCTGCGCAGCCACGCCGAACGGATCGATGGGGACTGGCTGATCAGCGGCCAGAAAATCTGGATCTCGTTCGGCGACCACGACATGACCGAGCGGATCGGGCATTGCATGCTGGCCCGCACAAGCGACGCGCCCGGCACACGCGGCCTCAGCCTCTTTCTCGTGCCCAATCGCATCGACGGCCGGCCGAACGGCATCACCCTCGAGCGGATCGAGGAGAAGATGGGCCTTCACGGTTCTCCGACCTGCGCCCTGCGCTTTGAGGACGCGCGCGGCATCCTGCTCGGCGAAGAGGGCCGGGGCCTGCCCGAACTCTTCACCATGATCGAACTCATGCGCCTGTCTACCGCGTGCCAGGGCCTCGGCATCGCCTCGGCATCCGCCGACATCGCCGAGACTTACGCTGCGGAGCGGCGACAGGGCGGCGCACCCGATCGGCCACCGGTGCCGATCGCCAACCACCCGGACGTGCGCCGCCAGTTGCATGAGATCCGATCACGCACCGAGGTTCTGCGGGCTGCGGTGCTTGAGCTCGCCACCGTCATGGACCTTGCCCGCCTCGAGCCCGATCCGGCCCTTCGTACGGAACTCTCCGTCTTCGCCGGCTGGATGCTGCCGCTAATCAAGAACTTCGGTGCCGGCGCCGGCTTCGACGTCGCCAATGCCGCGATCCAGGTGCTTGGCGGCGCCGGTTACACGAAGGACTGGCCACTCGAACAGTACCTGCGCGACACCCGCGTGATGACCATCTACGAAGGAACCACCGGCATGCAGGCGCTTGATTTCCTGACCCGAAGGCTCTGGCGGGAGGAAGGTCGCGGCCTTCATGTCTTCCAGAAGCGGGCGCGGCAGGAGATCAAGGGCCTGGCAGGCCAGCACCCAGCCAAGGTAGCGGATGCTCTTCGCATCCTTGATGACTTCAACGACTTCAGCGCACGAATGATGGTACTAAAGGCAGACCCGGATTCCGGCCTCTACCTGGCGAATGACTATATGAAAGCCGCCTGGGCGGCGGTTTCCGCGTGGATGGCCTTGAGGCTTGAACTCGTCGGCCCCGAAAAACCTGCCAGATCTGAGTGACAGCCATACTTGCGGTCCCTCGCTTGAGGTGTCGCCTTCGCGGACAGAGAGCTTAGAGTCTTGCGGGCCGTGGCAAGATTCGGTTTCGGGTCCCGCTCTTGATGACCGTTGGCGATTCGGCGTGGTCAGGTCCGGCATCTTCAGCTTTGGCGGACTGCCGCTTCAAGAGCCGCGATATCGATCTTTCTCATGGTCATCATCGCCTCGAACGCACGTTTTGCTTCTTGGCCCCCGGCAGCCATCGCCTCGGTCAGCACGCGCGGCGTGATCTGCCAGGAGATCCCCCATTTGTCCTTGCACCAGCCGCATACGCTTTCCTCGCCGCCATTGCCGACTATGGCGTTCCAGTAACGATCCGTCTCCTCCTGATCGTCCGTGGCGATCTGGAAGGAAAAGGCTTCATTGTGCTTGAACACAGGTCCGCCATTGAGGCCGATGCAGGGAATGCCGGCGACGGTGAATTCGACCGTCAGCACGTCGCCGGCCTTGCCGGATGGATAGTCGCTGGGAGCACGCAGGACCGCGCCCATTGAGCTGTCGGGAAATGTCTCGGCGTAAAAGCCGGCCGCGGCCTCAGCGTCCTTGTCGAACCAGAGGCAGATGGTGTTCCTTGCAATCGTCATTGCTCATCCTTTCTGTACCACGTGAAGTCAGATCCGTTCCCCACGGGATTACCCGTCGCTATCCTGCGCGGATCCGCTGTCGCAGAAGAACCGCGAGCGGAGCGGGCCTACGGGTTGATCTCGGGCTCGACGAGTTTCTTGAGCTTGTGCAGGGAATCCTGCCAGCCGAGATAGCAGGCCTCCTCGGGGATGATATCCGGCACGCCCTGTTGTTCGATGTTCACCTCGGTCCCGACCGACACGGCCCTCAAGTTCACCGTGACCATCATCTCGCCCGGCAGGTTAGGGTCGTCGAACCTGTCGGTGTAGACGAGGCGTTCACCCGGAACGAGTCCGAGATAAGTCCCGCCGAAAGAGTGGCCGTGGCCAGTCGTGAAGTTGCGGAACGACATCCTGTGATGGCCACCAACCTTCGCTTCCAGCTCATGGACGGTGCAGGTGAACCCATAGGGCGGAAGCCAGCTCGCCACTGCGTCCGGTTCAAGGAAGGCGCGATAGAGCTTGTCGGGTTTGGCGGCGATGACGCGGTGCAGACGGATCGTACTGGGCATGGTTTTCTCCTTGTGTTTCGGTTTCCTCGGTCTCTCTTGGTCTGGCAGGCACTATGGTCATGACGAACGGAGCTCGGAGGAATCGACATGGCGTCGAAAGAAAACCGGCGCGCGCCGATTTTCTTCATCGGCCAACGGTTTCCCGCGGATATTCTAGCTGCATGGCGACCCCCTCGGTGGTGCCCACGCCGAAGCGCGCGGCGATCGCGTCAAGTGTAAGGTCCAGCGCCTCGGCCGGCTTGCGGTCTGGAAATGTAGACACACGGCGGTCTTCCGGCCAGTTTGCGTGCGCCCCGTCGGGCACAACGCGGACGCCATTCATGGTCATCACCGCGCCCGACGAGCCGGCATAGCTCTTCACATGCGAACGGTAGGTTCGCGACCATGCGTCGGCAACCAGCGCCAGCGACACCTCGTCCATGCCCGGTTCCAGCCTTATCCCAAACTCTTCCCGATTCCAGAAGGCCATCCTGTTGGCAAGCACCGTCATAGCAAACGGGCGGGTGAGCCTGAACGCGCCGCTCGCATGCTGCAAATTCCAGGTTTGAAGGCCGAGATCGCGAGCGACCGAATCTGCCTTGACCCGTCCGGCGATTGCCTCGATCAGCATCAACATTGTCGGCATGGATGCGGTGATGCCGGTCGTCGTCGCAACGGGCCCGTCCGCAACCATCCTCCGGTCCGGGACATAGTCGATCGTCGGGTGGCGTTTCAGCATCTCGCGGAGATAGTACCAGTGGGTTGTGGCTCGACGGCCGTCGAGCAAGCCAGCCGCACCAACCACTTTTGCACCCGCGCAAATGCCGATGATCCTCGCGCCTTTGCGGAACTGGCTCCGAAGCCAAGCAAGGACTACCGGATCGTCGTCGCGGCTCATGGCGGGGACAATGACGTAGTCGGCCCCCTGCGGATGCGTGGCGTCAAATTCTGCAATCGTTGCGTCTGGGAGAACCTGCAGTGCAGGATAGAGCTTGACGGGCCCCGGCCTCATCGCAAGCATCACCACATCGGCCACATCGGCGCGCCTTAGAATGCCCGGCGGCGTGAGGTAGTCCGTGGTCTCGGTTGCATCGTTCATGCCGATGACGGCTACGAGCGGGCGCTTTCCCTCGTCGGGTCTGAGGAAGGTAAGCATGGCATCCGTCTCGCCGCGTGGCACCGGCACAGGCTCAGCCGCAGGAGCCGCTGCGGGAAGTCTGGATATCCATCCGCCGAAACCGGCCAGACCAATGAGGACAGCAGAGACAACGCTCCAGGCGAAGATCGTTTTCCACATGACCGTCTCACTCCGAGGTTGGACTGAACCGACCTCAGGCTCACGAGCCTGATCGGCGCGTCCTTCAACTCACGAAAGTCTAGCAATCAGTCGATATGGCGGAAATGACAAAAGAGGGGTATTTTCCGCCAATGCATCACGTCGCCTTTATCGTCTATCCTGGCTTTGAGCTGCTCGATGCGTCAGGTCCTGCTTCGGTCTACAACGGCGCCAATCGCGCTCTGGGACAGAATAACCGGTCGGCCTTTTACAGCGTCGGACTTGTGTCAGCGAAAGGCGGCACGGTCGAAAGCAGCAGCGGAATTGCCGTCGAAACGACGGCGATCACCGAGCTCGGGCCGGGGGACGCCCAGACCGTTCTGGTCGCGGGAGCGGAACGGGAGCGACTCCTGCCAGCAGTGGCGGATCCGGTCCTTCGCGCAGCGCTTCCAAGATTGACAGCGAAGGCACAACGCTTCGGGTCTGTCTGTAGCGGCGGTTTCCTTCTCGCCGCGCTCGGCCTGTTTGATGGCCATCGCGTCGCGACCCACTGGGATTCCTGCAAGCCGCTCTCCGATGCCTTTCCAGCCGTGGCAGTGGACCCGGATGCGCTCTACGTGGCCGATGGGCGATTGTGGACTTCGGCCGGTGTCACCACCGGAATCGACATGGCATTGGCAATGATCGCGAGCGACCTCGACGCAACGATCGCGGGTGAAGTCGCGAAGCGGCTGATCTTGTACTTACGGCGCCCCGGCTACCAGTCGCAGTTCAGCCCGGTTCTGCAGGCGCAGATCAGCAGCGACAGTCCATTCGCAGACCTCATCGGATGGATACAGGCCAATCTGGACGCGCCGCTGGATGTGTCCGCTCTCGCGGAGCGCGCCGGTTTGAGCGAACGCACCTTCCATCGAAAATTCGCCGCAGCGACGGGTCAGACCCCCGCCCGATACGTCGAAACCGCCCGGCTCGATGCAGCCAGGATGCTGCTGTCGCGCGGTCTTTCGCTCAAGTCGGTCGCCGCGCAAGTCGGTCTGTTCCCCGCTACGCGCCTTTCGGAGGCCTTTGAACGCCGATTTGGCGTCGCTCCGAGACTGTTTCGCGACATGCATGGCGATATCTGAGAGCACGAGCGCCTGACCGGCAAAGCCTCCCCTACTAAGCGGCTGGAAACGTCTTTGGATTATCCCCATCTCACATCGAGGCCTCTCGAGAGGTCCTCGTATATGCGTGGCTTCGGCAGGCTTCCTTGCAGCTCGTCGGCACGGGCGAGCGGCCCGCTTGTTGTGTGCATGCGGTCTATTTGTGTGGCTATTTTTTGGGTTTGGTTGCGGGGGCAGGATTTGAACCTGCGGCCTTCAGGTTATGAGCCTGACGAGCTACCGGGCTGC
>JBAYTX010000075.1:0-14146 GCA_041675415.1 Rhizobium sp.
GAAAGAAAAAATAAATAAACCTAACCCGCGCCAGGACGCCCCGCCGCGCGTCGAGACGCGGCGAGCCATCCCGCTCGTTTTTGTCGCCGAGACCAAAGCGGATCAGGTCGAGCAATGGCGCTCGTGGTTGCGCCGTCACGGCTTTCCCTCGATCGACGCTTTGGGCCTTCGAACGGTGAAGACCGGCAAGCCGGGTTATGCCTTGCCGGGCTATTGGCCACCGGACGAGGCATGCCCGAGTGCGCTGGATTGGATCGCCTTCTTCAGCCGTCGCCGTGACCACATCGCCCCTGAAACCGCCCGAGAAACCGAACTGCGGAGGGCGTCATGAGATCTTGGCGGAAGCGACGCTATACCGCCCAGCGCTGCCCCGAATCACTAGTTATCGATCGGAAACGCAAATCCTGCCTTCACTCGATCCATGACCACCATGGTCTTGAACCCTTTGATATCGTGGTTTTCGTAAAAGAAGCGCCGAGTGAACGCCTCGTAGTCCTCCATGTCCTTTGCGGTCACCACGAGAATGAAGTCCGCATCACCCGTGACGTAGTACCCGATCATGACTTCCTTCGTGGCCCGGATCGCAGCCTTGAATCGATCGACGATATCGGCGCGTTCGCGCTCCAGCGACACCAGAACGATCATCGTGATGCCCCGTCCGACGGATTTGGGCGATACTATCGAGACATCCGCCTCAATCACCCCCTCCTCCCGCAGCCGCTTCAGCCGCCGTTGGCAGGCCGTCGGCGAAAGATTGACGATGCGCGCCAACTCTTCCGATGTCAGGCGATTGTTCTTTTGAACGGCATCCAAGAGCGCTCTGTCGGCTCGATCCAATGAAGTCATGCAGCAATCCTGCGCCAAATGGGGAAAACAAGTCTTCTTTCGGCATAAACTCCATCGACTACGCAGTCAAACGCTCATCCAGCGCGGCTAAACTAGAGCACATCATTTGAGGAGAGACGCATGAACGGTATCGCCAGCACTGCGCTGAAATCACTGCAGCAACCCGGCCTGCTCGAGCACCGCGCCTTCCTCGACGGCGCTTGGGTTGAGCGCGCCGAGACACTATCTGTCACCGATCCGGCAACCGAAGAGCATCTTGGGGATGTCGCGGCGTGTTCCCTCGAAGACGCCGACAATGCCGTGGAAGCCGCCGGACGGGCGTTCCTGACCTGGCGGAACATGTTGCCTCTGGAACGCGGACGGATCCTGCGCGCATGGGCAAAACTGATGCGCGACAATGCGGCGGATCTCGCCGTCATCATGACCGCTGAACAGGGAAAGCCGCTGACAGAGTCGGAGGGCGAGATTTCCTATGCAGCGAACTTTCTCGACTGGTTCGCCGCAGAGGGCGAGCGTGCCTATGGCGAAACACTCCCGAGCCATCTACCAGCTGGCCGCGTGTCAGTGCAAATGCAGCCGGTCGGCGTCACGGTTGCTATCACGCCGTGGAACTTCCCCTCCGCCATGATCACCCGCAAGGCCGGCGCAGCACTCGCGGCAGGCTGCACCATGATTGTTAAACCTGCACCCGAAACACCGCTCTCGGCTCTGGCTTTGGCAAAACTTGCCCAGCAAGCCGGCATGCCGGCAGGCGTATTCCAGGTTTTGACCGGCGAGGCTGCGCCACTATCCAGCCGACTGCTCGAACACACCGAGGTTCGGGCTTTCTCCTTCACCGGTTCAACGGGAGTCGGGCGAATTCTGCTGACCCAGTCTGCTGCGACGATCAAAAAGGCATCACTTGAACTGGGCGGCAATGCGCCGTTCATCCTCTTTGACGATGCCGATCTGACGGCAGCGGTAAAGGGATGCATTGGTGCGAAGTTTGCGACATCAGGGCAGGACTGTCTCGCGGCAAACCGCATTTACGTCCAGCGCCGGCTTTACGAGCCCTTCGTTGACGCTTTCGCCAAAGCGACATCGGAACTCAAGGTGGGGCATGGCCTTGAGCTGGACATCGACATCGGGCCGATGACGCGTCCTTCCGTGGCTGAAAAATGCCGAAAGCAGATCTCTCAGGCACTGTCTGCCGGCGCGCGCCTCGTCTGCGGCGGACAGGATAGTCCCTTGGGCGGCAACTTCGTCATGCCGACGGTGCTGGCCGACGTCGAAGACGACATGCTGATCGCAACAGAAGAAACCTTTGGTCCGGTCGCCGCAATCT
This sequence comes from Rhizobium sp., assembly GCA_041675415.1. Taxonomy (GTDB): domain Bacteria; phylum Pseudomonadota; class Alphaproteobacteria; order Rhizobiales; family Rhizobiaceae; genus Allorhizobium. The sequence goes on from JBAYTX010000075.1 coordinate 2,171, forward strand.
TGCCCTTCGACGACGAGGACGAGGTGCTTGCGCGAGCAAATGACACCGAGATGGGTCTGGCAGCCTATGTCTATACCCGTGACATCGGCCGGGCGATGCGCCTGACGGACAGGCTCGAATACGGGATGGTCGCCGTCAATACGCCGAAATTCACCGGCGCCCCCATCCCCTTTGGTGGATGGAAGCAATCCGGCCTGGGCCGTGAGGGCTCGCGCCACGGCCTCCTGGAATATCTCGAGGCAAAATACGTCTGCTTCGGAAATCTCGCTGCTTGAAAGGAATTGACCCAATGAATGCCAATCTGAACCAGATCGCCGAGATGGACCGAAATTCGGTCCTGCACCCCTTCACGCAGCTCAAGGATTTTGCCAGCGGCAAGATGGGAGATCCCACGATCGTCGAGACCGGCAAGGGCATCCGCATTCAGGATGCGCATGGAAACCAGTTGATCGACGGCTTTGCGGGGCTGTACTGCGTCAACGTCGGCTATGGCCGGACCGAGGTCGCGGAAGCCATTTCCCGACAGGCGTATCGCCTCGCCTACTATCACTCCTATGCGGCTCACACGACCGATGAACTTGCCATCCTCTCCGACCGTCTTGTCAGGATGGCGCCGGGCAAGATGAGCAAGGTGTTCTACGGCATGTCGGGATCCGATGCGAACGAGACCCAGGCCAAGCTCGTCTGGTACTACAACAATCTTCGCGGCAAGCCGAACAAGAAGAAGATCATTTCCCGGGAGCGCGGTTACCACGGATGCAGCATCGTATCGGGCTCCATGACCGGAATGAGTTTCTATCATGACCACATGGACCTGCCGCGAGCGGGCATCCTCCATACCGGTGTCCCGCATTACTATTGGGGCGCTGAAGCCGGGGAAACGGAGCTCGAATTCTCGATCCGTCGCGCTGGCGAACTCGAGGCTCTCATCCTGCGCGAAGATCCCGAAACGGTCGGCGCCTTCATCGCCGAGCCCGTCCTTGGAACGGGCGGCATCACGCCGCCGCCTGAGGGCTATTGGGAGGAAGTTCAAAAGGTCCTCCGGAAATACGACATCCTGTTGATCGCTGACGAAGTCATCACCGGTTTCGGCCGGACCGGCTCGATGTTTGGATCGCAGCACTACGGCATCGAACCCGATCTCATCACAGTGGCCAAGGGCCTCACCTCCGCCTACTTCCCCCTCTCGGGCGCAATCGTCGGCGAAAAGATCTACAAGGTCATGGAAGACGGGGCCGATCGCGTCGGCGCCTTTTCACATGGCTATACCTATTCGGGCCACCCGATCGGCGCGGCAGCCGCCAATGCGGTTCTTGACATCGTCGAAAAGGAGGATCTTCCGGGCAACGCCCGCAAGGTCGGCGCCTATTTCCAGGCGCAGCTGAAGGAAAAATTCGCCCAGCTTCCGATCGTTGGCGAGGTTCGCGGTGTAGGCCTGATGGGCGCCATCGAGTTCGTGGCGGATCGCGAAAGCAAGACACGTTTTAGCCCTTCGCTGTCCGTCGGCGCGCGTGTCTCCAAGGCTGCCCGGAGCCGCGGGCTGATTGCACGCGCGATGCCGCATGGCGACATTCTGGGGTTTGCCCCTCCCCTCGTCACGACGAAGGAAGAGATTGACGAAATCGTCGCCATTGCCGAATCCGCTGTTCGAGCCGTCATGGATGAACAGGTAAAGGCAGGCGAAAAGATCTGACGAGCGACCGGCGAAACGTCCGCCGCCCGCGGAATCGCGCGTAACCAAAGCCGCAGGAATGCGAAAAATTCTGAGGCGATCCCGCCTCAGATTGCATGACGCTTCATTTATGAAGCGAAGCGTGCATAATGTCATGAAATCTACGTCGTCCGAGCGAGACAATTTCATGCGCCAACAATCCAATCCCTTCGCCCGCGAACCGATGACCGTCGCCAAGCCCGTGGTTTGGCGACCTCAGCTCGCCAAGCTGAGGGGGGAGACCAAGCATGCCGCACTGACAGAGCGCATCATTGCGGACATCGACGCAGGCATCCTGAAACCGATGGACCGAATGCCGACACATCGGGATCTGGCGCGCGACCTCGGCCTCTCCGTCCAGACCGTCAGCCTGTCCTACAAGGAGGCGGAACGTCTCGGCTATCTGAGCGGAGAGATCGGGCGCGGCACCTTCGTCAAGGCCCGTGTGACGGATCGGGCGGGTCGCATGATGCTTGATCACAGCGCCAGTGAGGTGCTCGATCTTTCGATTGTTCGGGGCGTTTATCTCGACGTGCACGAAAACGCCTCCCGCGACATACTTCGGGAGCTTTCAGAGGGTGACAATGCCAGTTTCATGAGGCCTTGCCGCCCGATTGCGGGCCTTGAGCGTCATCGGGAAACGGCACGCGACTGGCTGCGAACGTTGAACGTCGATGCGACGGCCGAACGCATCCTCATCACCAACGGAGCGGCCCACGCCATCTTTCTGGCGTTGAGCTGTATCGTTCGTCCCGGCGATGTCGTCCTATGCGAAAGCTTGACCGATCATGGCATCATCGGACTTTCGAATGTCCTCGGATTCATTCTCAAAGGCTTGCCGACAGACGAGGAAGGCATCTTGCCGGATGCACTTGCGGCCGCCTGTTCGGGCGGCGGGGTGCGCGCACTGGTCCTTATCCCGACACTCAACAATCCGACCGGCCACATAGCCGGTGCAGCGCGCCGGCGCGAAATTGCGGCAATCGCCGAGCAATACGGCGTCTTTGTTGTCGAAGATGAAGTCTATCGGCCGATGATCGAGGAAGACCTGCCCTCGATCTGCGACATGATTCCCGATCTCGGCTTCTTCGTCACCAGCTTCACCAAGACCGTCCTTACCGGGCTGCGCGTCGGTTACCTTGTCGTGCCGCGCTCCTATTCCATTCGGGCTGCCTCCATCTTGCGTGTCACGAGTTGGAGCGGCACCTATCTGGCGGGTGAAATTGCAACACGCTGGGTCGAGAATGGCATGGCACGGCAATTGGTTGCCATCCAGCGCGAAGAAGCGCGAAGGCGCCAGCAGGTGGCCGTAGAAATTCTGGCAGATCATATCGCCTCCAGCCACCCGCTCGCACTCTGCGCCTGGCTCAGGGTTCCTCCCCACTGGACCGAGGACAGTCTCGTGCGTGCGCTTGCCAACCAGCATGTCGCCGTCACACCGTCCGAGCCCTTCATCGCCGGACCCGGCCATGGCGGCGGTATCCGCATTTGCCTGGGCGGACGTATGAACCAGACCAGCCTCATCAAAGCGCTGATCACCGTACGCCAGACATTCGAACAATTGCCCCCGGTCTACGACATAGGGTCGATCGGCTGACGCTGCACATCGACAATCATTGAATCATTACAATATAATAATTGACATGATTTTATTTCGCTAACAACATGACAATCATGAAGAGCGAAACCTCCCACCGATCGGCCTACACGAATATCCTGCCAGTCATAATGGCGGACATCCAAGGCGCGTCGGCAAGGATAAACGGCCACGTTGTCCGAACCCCGCTCGTTCGTTCCAGCTCGCTGTCTGAACACACCGGCCAATCGGTGTATCTCAAGCTCGAGACCCACCAACCCATCGGCGCCTTCAAGCTGCGCGGGGCGATGAACGCAATACTGTCGCTTGACGATGCCCAGCGCCGACGCGGGCTCGTCACGGCGTCTACGGGAAACCACGGGCGGGCGGTTGCCTATGCGGCACGCGAACTGGGCGTGCCGGCCATTGTCTGCATGTCGTCGCTCGTTCCTGCCAACAAGGTGGACGCCGTCCGCGCACTTGACGCCGAAGTCCGCATTGTCGGCGTCTCGCAGGACGATGCCCAGGATGAGGTCGAACGACTGGTCGAGGCACGCGGTCTGACGGCGATCCCGCCTTTCGACAACGCGCATGTCGTCGCCGGTCAAGGAACGATCGGCCTCGAAATCCTCGAAGACATCCCTGATCTGGCGACCGTGCTGGTTCCCCTGTCCGGTGGTGGCCTCGCTGGCGGCGTTGCCGTCGCCGTCAAGGCCTTGCGCCCCCAGGCACGCCTGGTCGGCATTTCCATGGAACGTGGGGCCGCCATGCAGGCGTCGATGGCTGCCGGACGACCGGTGGCAGTCCGCGAAGAGGAAACGCTGGCCGATTCCCTGGGCGGCGGCATTGGCCTCTCGAACCGCGTCACCTTCGCGCTCTGCAGCAGTCTCCTCGATGACGTCATTCTTCTGAGCGAAAGCGAAATTGCCGAAGGCATTCGCCATGCCTGGCGCGAGGAAGGCGAGACGGTCGAGGGCGCCGGAGCGGTCGGCATTGCCGCCATTCTGGCGAGGAAGGTCGAACTATCCGACCCCACCGCCGTCATCGTGTCGGGCGGCAACATCGATCCGAAGCTCCACCAGAGAATAGCAGAGGGAGCAGACACATGAGCCGCATCACGATCCTGACGGAAAGTGACCTGCGAGCAGTCGTCCAACTGGACGTCTCTGCGGTCGACTGCATCGAGCGCGCCTTTGCGGCGCTGGCCACCCAAGACGTGGCCATGCCTCCGATCTTGCGGCTCGACATTCCCCAGTTCCGCGGCGAGGTCGACGTCAAGACCGCTTATGTTCCTGGATTTGATGGTTTTGCGATCAAGGTCAGCCCAGGCTTCTTCGACAATCCCAAGCTCGGCCTGCCAAGCCTCAACGGGCTGATGATCCTCTTCAGCGCGAGAACTGGGCTGGTCGAGGCGCTTTTGCTCGACAATGGCTATCTCACAGATGTGCGTACTGCTGCGGCAGGCGCGGTCGCGGCGCGGCATCTGTCGCGTCCAGACGCCTCCGTCGCCGCGGTTTTCGGTGCAGGCATGCAGGCACAGCTGCAGCTTCAGGCACTGATGCTGGTACGGCCGCTGACGTCGGCGCGGATCTGGGCGCGGGACCCTGCAAAAGCGCGCAAGCTCGCCGCCGATTTCACCAGCAAGCATGGAATCGACGTGGCTGCCGTGGCGGACCCTCGGGAGGCCGCCCGCAATGCCGACATCATCGTCACGACGACGCCTGCCGACGAGCCGGTTCTGCTGGCGGACTGGCTGGAACCCGGCCAGCATCTGACGGCGATGGGATCGGATGCCGAACACAAGAACGAAATCGATCCTGCCGTCTTCGCCAAGGCCAGGTACATCGCCGATCGCATCACCCAGACACGTATTCTCGGCGAGCTGCATCACGCCATCAAGGCCGGAGCGGTCGCGGCAAATCAGCATTTCGACGAACTCGGAGCTGTCGTCGCTGGCAAGGCGCCAGGCAGAACAAGCGCCGAAGAAATCACCTTCGCGGACCTGACGGGCACCGGCGTACAGGACACCGCCATTGCCAATCTGGCCGTCAGCCGGGCGCGCGACGCCGGCAGCGGACAAACCATCGATAACGGAAAAGACAAGGGAGACGCAGCGTGAGCGTGACACTGAACTTTACGCGCGAGGAATACGCCGAGCGCCTTTCCAAGACCCGTCGAGCTATGGAGGCTGCAGGCATCGATCTGCTGATCGTCACGGACCCGTCCAACATGCATTGGCTGACGGGATATGATGGCTGGTCCTTCTATGTGCATCAGTGCGTGCTCGTTCCGCCGAGCGGAGAACCGATCTGGTATGGTCGCAAGCAGGACGCCAATGGTGCCAAGCGTACGGCCTATCTCGGCCACGCCAACATTATCGGCTACCCGGATCACTACGTGCAGTCGACCGAGCGCCACCCGATGGATCTGCTGTCGCAGATCATCGACGAGCGCAAATGGTCGAGCCTCGCCGTGGGCGTCGAGATGGACAACTACTATTTCTCGGCAGCGGCCTTTGCCTCACTGCAAAAACATCTGCCCAATGCCCGCTTCAAGGATGCCGCAGGTCTTGTCAACTGGCAGCGCTCCATCAAGAGCCCGACCGAACTCGACTACATGCGCAAGGCCGGCAAAATCGTCGAACTGATGCACAAGCGGATTGTCGACGTCGTCGAGCCGGGCATGCGCAAGTGCGACCTGGTTGCCGAGATCTATGACGCCGGCATTCGCGGCACCTCCGAGTTCGGCGGCGATTATCCTGCGATCGTGCCGCTGCTGCCGTCCGGTGCTGACGCCTCCGCGCCACATCTGACATGGGATGACAAACCCATGCGCCTCGGCGAAGGGACCTTCTTCGAGATCGCCGGCGCCTATAAGCGTTACCACTGCCCACTCTCGCGGACGGTCTTTCTGGGCAAGCCAACGCAGGCCTTTCTCGATGCCGAAAAGGCGACCCTCGAAGGTATGGAGGCAGGGCTGGCAGCAGCAAGGCCAGGCAATACCTGCGAAGACATCGCCCATGCCTTCTTCGGCGTCCTGAAGAACTACGGGATCATCAAGGACAACCGCACCGGCTATCCCATCGGTCTTTCCTATCCGCCGGATTGGGGCGAACGCACGATGAGCCTGCGCCCCGGCGATCGCACCGAGCTGACGCCAGGAATGACCTTCCATTTCATGACGGGGCTGTGGCTCGAGGACATGGGGCTCGAAATTACGGAAAGCATCGCGATCACCGAAACCGGTGTCGAATGTCTTTCGAATGTTCCGCGCCAGCTGTTCGTGAAGGGCTGAACCATGTTGACCAGCCTATCCCTCCCCTCGCCGATCACCCCTTCCGTCGATTTCGACGCGAAGGGGGTGCAGCACGGTCATCTGCGCCTGCCCTACAGCCGCGATGACAGCGCCTGGGGTTCGGTGATGATCCCGATCTGCGTCATTGCCAACGGCGAAGGACCGACCGCTCTTCTCACCGGAGCAAATCACGGCGACGAATATGAAGGACCGGCGGCGCTCTTCGAATTGGCGCAGACGCTGGATCCGGCTGACGTGAGCGGACGTGTCATCATTGTTCCGGCGCTCAATTATCCCGCCTTTCGCGCCGGCACACGAACCTCTCCGATAGATCGGGGAAATCTGAATCGCAGCTTTCCAGGACGCCCGGACGGCTCGGTGACGGAAAAGATCGCCGACTACGTGACGCGCTATCTGGCACCGCTCGCCGACTTGGTCCTCGATTTCCATTCAGGCGGCAAGACGCTCGACTTTCTGCCATACGCCGCAGCACATGAGCTGCCCGACAAAACCCAGGAGGCGCGTTGTTTCGACGCCGTGGCGGCTTTTGCCGCCCCCTACTCGATGAAGATGCTGGAAATCGATGCAGTCGGGATGCTCGACACGACCGTCGAGGACATGGGCAAGGTATTCGTCACCACGGAGCTCGGCGGCGCCGGCACGGCAAGTGCCGCCTCGATCCAGATCGCCCGCAAAGGTATCTTCAACCTGTTGCGCCACGCGGGCATCTTGCCTGGCGCTCCTGATGTTCAACCGACCCGGTGGCTGGACATGCCGTCGAGCGATTGCTTCACGTTTGCGGAGGATGACGGCCTCGTCGCCTTTGCACGGGACCTCGGTGAGATCGTTAGAACCGGGGAAACCGTTGCTCGCGTCTATCCCGTGGGTAAGACAGGCCTCGCGCCGGTCGACTATCGAGCCACCATGGATGGCGTGCTTGCGGCACGTCACGTTCCCGGCCTGATCAAGGCCGGCGACTGCCTTTCCGTAATCGCTACGGTTACGGGAGAACCTGCCCGATAAACAGGCACAAGATCCGGAACGGACAAGCAAAAACAATGGAACCAGAGGAGAATTCACATGCGCATCACCAAGATCACCGGGCTTTCCGCCCTTGCCCTGATCATGTCCATCACATCTGCCAGTGCCCTCACCCTCGAAGAGGTCAAGGAGCAGGGCTACATTCGTGCAGCCACCGCCAATGAAGTGCCCTATTCCTACATGCAGCCTGACGGCACCTCCGCAGGCATCGGTCCGGATGTAGCCAACGCCGTGTTGAAACAAATCGGGATCGAAGAGGTCAACTGGACAGTGACGCCTTTCGGCACACTCATCCCGGGCCTCAAAGCCCGCCGTTTCGACTTCGCCGCGGCCGAACAGAACATTTCGCCTGAACGCTGCAAGCAGGTCTCCTTTACCGAACCGAACTCGTCCTATGGCGAAGGCCTTCTTGTGAAAAAGGGCAACCCGAAGGGCCTGACCACCTATGCCGACATCGCCAAGGACCCGTCGCTTAAAGTTGCCGTCGTGTCGGGAGCCAATAATGTCGACTTCCTTCGGGCAGTCGGGGTCAAGGACGACCAGATCGTCTTCATTCCGGCCAATGCCGATGCAATCCCGACGGTGGAAAACCGAGTGGACGCCTATGCCGCCACGGAGCTGACCGTTTCGGAGCTCGCCAAGGATCAGGCGAATGTCGAGCAGGTCGCCCCCTTCGAAGATCCGATCGTCAATGATACACCGGTTCGCAACTACGGTGGCTTTGCATTCCGGCCGGAAGACAAGGAATTGCGCGACGCCTTCAACGCCGCGCTTGTCGAGTTTCGCAAGACGGACGAGTACAAGGCGATCCTTGCAAAATATGGCGTTTCCGAAGCCAGCATCGCGGCCGCTGCGGAAAAGAACGTGGCCGATCTGTGCGCCGGCAAATAACGGTAGATGGCGCCCGGTCCTGACCGGGCGCCACAAGACCTGAAACCGGGAGAGTTCACAGATGGATTGGACAGCCTATCTGCCTATGCTCTGGAAAGGCGCGGCCGTCACGATGACGATCACGCTTGCGGCGATTGCCGTGGGAGCAGCCCTGGCCTTCTTCTTCGGCATCCTGCGCGTCGAAGGCGGCCCCATTCTGTCGGGTATAGCGGTCTGCTACACGGAAGTGTTTCGCGGCACCTCGCTCTTCGTTCAGCTCTTCTGGTTTTATTACGCACTGCCATTGGTGGGACTGAGTTTCGAGCCGATCACCACAGGCATTCTGGTGCTGGCCGCCCATGTCGGCGGCTATGGCGCCGAGATCGTCCGTGGTGCGCTCTCCTCTGTCTCCCAGCAACAGCTGGAAGCCGCTCGCGCTCTGAACTTCAATCGCTTCCAGACGCTGTTTCGGATTTCACTGCCCCAGGCTGTCGTCGAGATGATGCCCGCTTTCGGCAATCTCGCCATCGAGACCCTCAAGCTCTCCTCCCTGGTCTCGCTCATCTCCATCGCGGATCTGACATTCGCGGCCCAGTCGATCCGCAACCTGACCCTCGACAGCACGAGCATCTACTCGATCACGCTCGTCTGCTACTTCGCGATGTCGCTGGTGTTGATGATGGCAATCAATGTTATCGAGCGCTTCGTGCGACGCGGCGACGCCCTGCCCCGCCCGGGCCATTCGTGAGGATCCTGCCGTCATGATGTATGGATATGAATGGGACACGACCACCTGGATCACCTACACGATCTCGATCATTCCGATAATCCTGATCGGCCTGACCGTGACCTTGAAGGCGGCTGCTGCCGGCTTCGCAATTGCGCTCTTCCTTGGCCTCGCCTTCGCCTTGCTGCGCCGTAGCCGGGTCAAGGCGATCTCCTGGACGACCGCATTCGTTGTCGAGTTTCTGCGCGATACGCCACTTCTGGTGCAGCTCTTCTTTCTCTATTACGTCCTGCCCGAGTTCGGCATTGTCCTACCCGCCTTCCTCACCGGCGCGCTTGCCCTTGGTCTTCAATATGCGGCCTATACGTCCGAGGTCTATCGCGGGGGGATCGAGGCCGTGCATCGCGGCCAATGGGAGGCTGCGACGGCGCTCAATCTGACACGCATGCAGGCCTATCATGACATCATCATTCCCCAGGCCATTCCGCGCATCGTGCCGGCGATGGGCAATTATATGGTTGCGATGATCAAGGAAACACCTGTTCTCTCCGTTGTCACGGTTCTCGAAATGATGGGCCTCGCCAACATGATCGGCGAACGCACATTCGAGTATCTCGTGCCGCTGACGCTGGTGGGCCTCATCTTCCTTCTCCTGACGCTGATCTGCTCTGTAGGCCTCCACCGCCTGCAGAAAGCGCTCCCCAAAGCAGGGATCCCAATGCGATGACCGATGCTCATAACCCTTTTATAGAGTTCTCCGACGTCACGAAGCGCTTCGGCATTCTGACGGTGCTCGACCAGTTCAACTTCAGCGTGGCTAAGGGCGAGAAGGTTACGCTCATCGGGCCCTCAGGCTCCGGAAAATCCACGGTCTTACGCATCCTGATGACGCTGGAACCCTTCCAGGAAGGCAAGCTGACCCTCGCCGACATGTCCTACCATGAAGAGCGTGGCAAAGGACCGTTCCAGGCATCGGAGAGACATCTGCGCCAGATCCGCAGCCATGTCGGCATGGTCTTCCAGAGCTTCAATCTCTTTCCGCACATGACGGTCTTGCGCAATGTCGTAGAAGCGCCGGTGCGGGTATTGGGTATGGCGCGGGCGGAAGCGGAAGCGCGTGCCATCGAACTGCTCGATATGGTCGGACTGGCGGACAAGAAAGACCATTACCCGGCCCAGCTCTCGGGCGGACAGCAGCAACGCGTCGCGATTGCGCGCGCCCTCGCCATGCGGCCGAGCGTCCTGCTGTTCGATGAGCCGACGTCGGCTCTTGATCCTCAATTGGTGGGCGAAGTGCTCTCCGTCATCCGCGGACTGGCACACGAGCACGATTTGACCATGCTTCTTGTCACGCATGAAATGCGCTTTGCGCGGGAGGTTTCGGACCGAGTCTGCTTCTTCGACAAGGGGCGCATTTGCGAACAGGGTTCACCCGAGTTGATCTTCGAAGCTCCCAAAGAGGAGCGCACGCGCGAGTTTTTGGCTTCGGTGCTGGCCTAGACAGTCAGCCGGCCACGATGGTGAACCAAGATCAGTCGGCACGCCAGATATCGGGGAGGTCGACACGGAGGCCAAGTCACCAAAGCTCCTCGACGCGGGGGCTGAGGAGCTTTGTTTAGATTGGCATGTATTGAGATATATTCACTTGTTTTGGTTGCCGGGGATAGTTTTTACCTGCACACGCGAAGCATTTCGACCGGCTCTCGGGGCATAACTTGGCCGGGCGACATGCAGAAAAAGTCCGAGGTATGTACCAAGCTATTCCATATTTCGGTTTTATCTTCGCCGTCGACTAAGCGGTCGTGGCGGTCTCAGTTCCAGATTGAACACCGTGTCTAGATGGTCAGTCCTAACCCATTGTTCCGAATCCGGCTCAGCTCGTACTTTCGGGACAGCTCTTGCCGCGGCGCCCGATCGGCAATGAGAGAGCGACATGTTTGATGCGATCGAGTTTGGCAGCATCTTGCGGACCGAGCCGCACGTCTTCCTTCTGTAGGCCCGCCGATCAGAGCTACCGAACCGCCGCTCAAGCGGCTTGGCAATGTTCGCCGTGTGTTTTGGCGCGGGAACGGCGTGGAGCACAATACGGAATATCACGCCTCAGCGGCGTCGATTTTACAAGACGAGTGCCGACCTCAAGGTCGCCAAGCACTCATCGATCGCGGTCTCTTTCAGGGACGCGAAATCTGGATTGATCTGGAGATCGCCGATAACGCTCAGAACGTACTCGGGGTTTGCCCTCTCAAGCGCGGTGATGGTTGCGGAGACCTTCTGCGGATATCCTGCAAGCGCGTGGACAAGCTCGAGCCGGTGAGTTTTCCCGGCAGCAGCGATGTCGAAGACATCGCGCGGCGTTATCATGCTCCCACGGTAAAACACCTTCTTGGTGATGATTTTCGCAATCGTCTCAATCAAGATCGGGCGACCGTGCAGCTCGATCCTCTTGGTCGGCTCGTCGGTCAACTGCGAACACGCGACAAAATCGATCTCACCGAGGTCATCGAAAGCGATTTTCAGGAAGCGGCTGCCATCTCCTGTATATGCCGACGGCTTGATCTCGAAATCGAAGCTCTGTTTACCTGGATCGACGTAGCCGAGGAGCTGCGGGTCGTCGAGGAACAGATCAATATCGTGGTGTTGATTTCCACTGAGAGTTGACCCGGCGCAGCCAGATATTTCCATTGAGAATTGACCCATGTTTCAACCGTCCCTCGCATGTTTTCAGCGGGGGCTCTGGAGTGATCGACATGGCGTTAC
>JBAYTX010000076.1:0-13431 GCA_041675415.1 Rhizobium sp.
CGACCATCGCCTATGCGCGCAAAGGCCATGTCGATCTCAAGGCCCAATTGCCGATGGCGGCCATGGCCGTATTCGGAGGCTCCCTGGGGGCCGTGATGGCGACGATCGTTCCGACGCAAGTCCTTCGGGTCCTTCTGCCGTTCCTGCTTGTTGCAATTGCACTCTATTTCGCGCTCAAGCCAAGCCTCAGCGACGACGACCGCCACCGCCGTATAAGCCACTTCGCCTTCGGAGTGACCTTCGTGCCCCTGATCGGCTTCTATGACGGCATATTCGGACCGGGCACAGGGTCCTTCTTCATGCTAGCCTTCGTGTCGCTTGCCGGCTTCGGCATGCTGAAGGCGACCGCCCACACCAAGCTGCTCAATCTTGGCTCCAACGCCGGTGCTTTCCTCGTCTTCCTCGCAAGCGGCGCGGTGCTCTGGAAGATCGGCCTGCTGATGGGGCTCGGGCAATTCCTCGGCGCCCAGGCCGGATCGAAGCTGGCGATGAAGAACGGCGCCCGGATCATCCGCCCGCTTCTCGTCGTCACGTGCCTCGCCCTTGCGATAAAACTGCTTTCCGATCCGGCAAATCCGGCGAGAGTCTGGATGGGCATCTAAGGCCGTTTCCTTTATCTCCGAGGTAATTGAAGTTACGGTCGCTTCGGCCCGATGATTAGAGTGCCTGCAAGACAGGCGCAACCGAAGGAGTGACCATCATGACCGATTTCAACACGCTCGCCGAACGTTATGTCGCCGTCTGGAACGAAACCGACGCAGCAAGGCGCAAGGCCCTGATCGCCGAGACCTTTGCCGAGGACAGCTTCTACGTCGACCCGCTGATGCAGGCCGTAGGGCGCGATCAGCTCGCAGCTCTCGTGGCGGGTGTCCATGGGCAATTCCCGGGCTTCCGCTTCCGGCTCGACGGCAAGGCTGACGGCCACGGACAACGCATCCGCTTCTCCTGGACGCTCGGCCCGGAGGGCGTCGAAGCGCCCGTCCGCGGGACTGATTTCGCCGAGATCGAGGACGGCCGTTTCGTACGGATCGTCGGCTTCCTCGACAAGGTCCCGGCGGCCGCATGACTGCCAGAAGCCTAGGCGACATCCTGCGCGAATGGCGGCGGCGCCGCCATTTGAGCCAACTCGACCTGGCGCTTGACGCCGAAATTTCCCAGCGACACCTGAGTTTCATCGAAAGCGGGCGCGCGGCACCTAGCCGCGACCTGCTGCTGCACCTGACGGAACGGCTGGGCGTGCCACTGCGCGAGCGCAATCCGATCCTGATCGCCGCCGGCTACGCCCCGGTCTTTACTCAGAGATCGCTGGATGATCCGGCTCTCGTCGCCGCCCGGCAGGCGATCGATCTGATCCTCAAGGGACACGAACCGTTCCCGGCACTCGCGGTAGATCGCCACTGGACGCTCGTCTCGGCCAATGCGGCCCTCGGCCCTCTGCTTGCCGGCGTCAAGGACCAGAGCCTGCTCGTACCGCCGGTCAATGTGCTCCGTCTCAGTCTTCATCCGGATGGCCTCGCCCGCCGGATCGTCAACTTTGCCGAATGGCGCAACCATCTGCTGGAGCGTCTGCAGCAACAGATCGCCGCAAGCGGCGATCCCGTGCTCCGCGATCTCCTGGAGGAACTCATTTCCTGGCCGGTGCCTGCGGCGGCGCGGCGGGCAATGGCGGGCGTGCCGCGCGATCTCGGCGACATCGCCGTACCGCTGGAGATCGAGACCGAGGCCGGCGTACTTTCATTCCTGTCGATGACGACGGTGTTCGGCACGCCGCTCGACGTCACGCTGTCGGAACTGGCGATCGAATCCTTCTTTCCGGCCAATGCGGAGACGGCGGCGATCCTGAAGGCCATGCCGCTTCCGCCGGGCGAGCCGAGCTAGTTCCCCGGCCTAGAACTCCACCCCGATCTGTGCCTTGATGCCCGAGCGGAACGGATGCTTGACGAGCTCCATCTCCGTCACCAGGTCGGCAATCTCGATCAGCTCGTCCTTGGCGTTACGGCCGGTCAGCACGACATGGGTCATTTCCGGCTTCTCGGTCTTGAGGAACTCCACCACCTCGCCGATGTCGATATAGTCGTAGCGGATGGCAATGTTGATCTCGTCGAGCAGCACCATGGAATTGCTTTCGTCGCGAATGAGTTCCTTGGCCTTCTCCCAGGCCGCCTTTGCCATCGCGATGTCGCGGGCCTTGTCCTGTGTCTCCCAGGTAAAGCCCTCGCCCATGGTGTGGAATTCGCAAATATCGGAGAAGTGTTTCTGGATCAGGTCGCGCTCGCCGGTCGACATGGCGCCCTTGATGAACTGAACGACCGCGCACTTCTTGCCGTGGGCGATATGGCGGAAGATCATGCCGAAGGCGGCGGACGACTTGCCCTTGCCCTTGCCGGTATGGACTATGATTAGGCCCTTTTCGTCGGTCTTGGTGGCCATGATCTTCTCGCGGGCGGCCTTTTTCTTGGCCATTTTCTCCGCGTGGCGGGCGAGATCCTCGGGTGAGGCGCCTGAGAGCTCGTCGGTCATGGTGTCATCCTCCAATTGTCGTTTCGGGCTTGGCTTTGGGCCAGCCGCGTAAGATCGAACATCGCCGAATTGCTGCGCGGCGTCCACAACCCGCGGTCGATGGCCTCCTTGAGCCGTTCGGACATTTCCTTAAGCGCTGCCGGGTTCTTTTCCATCATGAAATCACGAACACGTTCATCGAGGATGAACGCCTGATAGACGGCCTCGAAATGGTGGTCGCGCACCGCGCCGGTGGTGGCCGCGAAGGCAAACATATAGTCGACGGTGGCGGCGATCTCGAAGGCGCCCTTGTAGCCGTGACGCATGACGCCATCGATCCATTTCGGGTTGACGACGCGCGCCCGTACGACACGGCCGATTTCGTCATCGAGGCTGCGAATCACCGGCTTTTCGGGGCGTGAGTGGTCGTTATGATAGACGGATGGCCGCTTGCCGGAGACATGCTCGATGGCCGCCGTCATGCCGCCCTCGAACTGGTAGTAGTCGTCGCTGTCGAGCAAATCGTGCTCCCGGTTGTCCTGGTTCTGCACCACGGCCTGGACGGACCGCAGCCGCTCCTCGAACAGGCCGCGCTCGGCCTTCCCTTCTTCGCCAGCGCCATAGGCATAGCCGCCCCAGACGAGATAAGCTTCAGCCAGATCCGCGCGGCGCTCCCAGCCCTTCTCGTCGATCAGCGCCTGCAGGCCCGCGCCATAGGCGCCAGGCTTGGAGCCGAAGACGCGGTAGCCGGCGCGACGGGCGGCAGCCTTCTCGTCCAGTCCGTCGGCGACGAGCCGCGCCGTCTCGGTCCGCACGCGCACGGCAATTGGATTGTCGGCCTTGTCCTCGTCGAGGCTTGCCACCGCCCGCACGGCCTTGTCGTAAAGCGCGATCTGCTCGGGGAAGGCATCGCGGAAGAAACCGGAAATGCGCAGCGTCACATCGACGCGCGGCCGGTTGAGGACGGCGGGCGGCAGTATTTCGAAGCCGGTTACGCGGCGCGAGGCCATATCCCAGAGCGGCTTGACGCCGATCAGAGCCAGCGCCTGGGCGATGTCGTCCCCGCCGGTGCGCATGTTGGATGTGCCCCAGGCGGTGATTCCAAGCGACACCGGCCAATCGCCATGGTCCTGCACATAGCGTGCAATCAGCAATTCGGCGGATTTCCGCCCGAGCTCATAGGCGGCTGGCGTCGGCACGGCGCGGCTGTCAACGGAGTAGAAATTGCGGCCTGTCGGCAGCACGTCCGGACGGCCCCGTGTCGGCGCGCCGGAGGGACCGGGGGCTAAGAAGCGGCCGGAAAGGCCGGTCAGCAGGCCCTCGATTTCGGCCGGCCCGGAACGGACAATCGAAGGCTTGAGCCGCGTTTCGATCTCGTCAAGAACAGCGCGCGTGGCGGACCAGTTAGTGGGGCAAGAGACGGTGTCGTCCACCAGCTTCGCGGCCAGCAGTTCGATCCGTTCGACCGTGTCGCCCTTCGTGCGCCAGGGGGCATCGGTAAGACCGGCGAGGATGGCCGGCCGCGATCCCTCCCACGGATCGGACATGACGCAATCGAGGGGATCGAATGCCGGCGCAGAACGGGACAAGGCTGTGAGCGCATCCGCAGCGATCGCCCGCTGCAGGCTGGCGTCGCCGCCCTCGCCCAAACCGCGCGGCACACGCGCCAGCGCCACGGTGAGATCGGTCAGCAGCCGGCCTTGTGGCGCAAGGCCGAAAATGTGCAGGCCGTCGCGGATCTGCATTTCCTTGAGGTCGCAGAGATAGGCGTCGAGCTTCTCGAGGGCGGTCTCCTCCGCCTCGCCCTTGGCGATCCCGGCATCCTGATCGAGGCCGATATCGGCGACGAGATCGAGTATCTGCTTCTTGAGCAGCTTCAGCCGGCGCGGATCGCCGCCAGCCGCCTGGTAGTACTCGTCGACCAACGCCTCCAGGTCCTTCAGCGGGCCATAGCTTTCGGCACGCGTGAGCGGAGGTGTCAAATGGTCGATGATGACCGCCGAGGTGCGGCGCTTGGCCTGAGTGCCTTCGCCAGGATCATTGACAATGAAGGGATAGAGATGCGGAAGCGGGCCAAAGACAGCTTCCGGGTAGCAACTCTCGCTAAGCGCCAGCGCCTTGCCGGGCAGCCATTCCAAATTGCCGTGCTTGCCCATATGGATCACCGCATGGGCGCCGAACTCCTGCCGGAGGAAAGCGTAGAAGGCGAAGTAACCGTGCGGTGGCACGAGGTCAGGAGAGTGATAGCTCTCCTTCGGATCGATGTTGTAGCCACGTGCTGGCTGGATGCCGATTATGACATTGCCAAAGCGGGAAAGCGGCAGGGCGAACCGCCCTTCCAGATAGAACGGGTCGTTCTCGGCCGCGCCCCAGCGGGCCGTGACTTGGTCCTGAACTTTCTTCGGAAGATTTTCGAAGAAACTAATGTAATCGTTGAATGAGAGGGTCTCGCGGATCTCACGGCCATCGGTCGCCGCATTCGTCGGGCCGGCCATCAGATACGTCATCAGCGCATCGCCGTCATCAGGTAGTTCACCCGTCACATAGCCGGCCTGCGCCATTGCCCGCAGCACTTCGATGGTGCCCGCTGGCGTGTCGAGGCCGACGCCATTGCCGAGACGTCCGTCGCGGTTGGGATAGTTGGCCATGATCAGCGCGACCCTGCGTTCGCGAGCCGGCGTTTGTCGGAGGCGCGCCCAATTGGCAGCGAGCTTTGCCACGAAGGCCGCTCGTCCCGGTTCCGGCTCATGGCTGACAATGCTGGCCTGAACGCTTTCGTCGAAACGCGCAGCCGACTTGAAGGAGACCGCACGCGAAAGAACCCGCCCGTCGACTTCAGGCAGCGCAACATTCATCGCCAGATCGCGGGCGGACAGTCCTTGGTTCGACGCTTCCCAGGTTTGCCTGCCGGAGGCGGAAAAGATGGCCTGAAGCACGACAGCGCCACCCGCATCGAGCACAGTCGCCTGCCGGTCGGCCCCCGGCGCGGATACGGCAAAGCCCGTGGCATTGATGACGACATCCGGGGGAGCGTCTGCAAAGATTGCAGCAAGCGTCCCGGTCGATACCGGGTCCTTGAGGCTGGAAACGAAAACCGGCAGGGCACGCATTCCTTCGGCGGCCAAAGCGTCAACCAGCGCTTCGACCGGCTTCGTCTCGCCGCTCTGGACAAGGGCGCGGTAAAAGCAGACGGCGACCGTGGAGCGGTCAGAGTGCTCGGCCCCATCATGCGGCGCGTCCGCGCCACCCTCTGCCGGCTGGAGAGCGGAGGCCGAAGCCAGGAGAGATTTCCATTGCTCTGCCCCGATCACGCCCTTGTGTGGCCACCAGATTCCGGCCTTCAGAAGCGGTGCCGCCGGCTCCGGCCTTTCCGATCCCGAAAGCAGCGACGATGCATAGGCAACGAAGTTTGCCGCATTCTTCTCGCCGCCTTCGATCAGGTAGGCCCAGACTGCGGATAGATCCTCCGCCCCGATGTTGGAGAAGGATGAAAGCCCCTCGTCCGGCTTGTCGTCACCGGGCAGGACCGCGATCAATGCGCCGGATCGCCTGGCCATGGACGACAGCGCTTCGAGCGCATACTGAAAATAGCTCGCCCCGCCGAGCGCACGCACAATGACGAGGCGCGCATGGCAGCCGGTGCGCTCGACATAGGTGTCGACCGACATCGGATGCTTCAGCGCCATCAGGCTTGCGAGCCGCCACGAATGACCGTTCGATCCGGACCCGCAGGCCGCAGCGACCGCGGCAAGCTCCGTATCGGCCGCCGAGAGAAACAGGATGTCGCCCGGAGACTGGCCGAGATCGATGGCTTCCTCGCCGTCGCTGATCGATCCTTTTTGGGCGAGCAGAAGATGCATTGTCAGACAGCCGCTTCGATCGCGCTCGCTATGGCTGACTGGTCGATATCATGCATGCCGATGACGACGAGGCGCGACGCCCGCGGCTCGGATGAAGCCCAAGGGCGGTCAAAATAATGCTCGATACGGCCGCCGACCGCCTGAACCACGAGACGCATCGCCTTGCCGGGGACATCAACAAAGCCCTTCAGCCGCAGAACGTCATGCGTTTCGATGATCGGCTTCAGCCGGTCCACGAAAGCGACCGGGTCTCCGATAGACCCGAGTTCCACGACAAAACTCTCGAATTCGTCGTGGTCATGGTCGTGGTGATGCTCTACGCCGCCTTCGTGAAGGGCCTCGTGCTCCAACTCATGGTGCGACTTGCGGTTGGCCATGTCGCTCTCGGAACCGGAACCGAGGCCCAGCAGCACGATAGCCGGCACCTCGCCGTTCCTGGCCTCGACCATCGATGGCTTTCGGTTGATCCGGCCGGTCACTTCCGCCCGAACGCCGGCGATTCCTTCGGAGTCCAGCAGATCGGTCTTGTTGAGCACGATGAGATCGGCGCAGGTGAGCTGGTCCTCGAACAGCTCCTCGATCGGACTATCGTGGTCGAGATTGTCGTCGGCCGCCCGCATCGCATCAACCCTGTCATGATCGTCGGCGAAGCGGCCGGCGGCGACGGCAGCACTGTCGACGACGGTGATGACACCGTCGACCGTCACGCGCGTGCGGATGCCGGGCCAGTTGAAGGCCGCGACAAGTGGCTGGGGAAGCGCGAGCCCCGAAGTCTCGATGACGATATGGTCGGGCAGGCTATCGCGTTCGAGGAGTCGCTGCATCGTCGGGATGAAATCGTCGGCGACCGTGCAGCAGATGCAGCCGTTCGTCAGTTCGATGATATCGTCCTCGCTGCAGTTTTCCGCGCCGCACCCCTTCAGCACGTCGCCGTCGACGCCCAGATCGCCGAATTCGTTGATGATCAGCGCGATCTTCTTGCCACCGGCATTCATCAGCATATTGCGGATGATTGTCGTCTTGCCGGCGCCGAGAAAGCCGGTGATGACGGTTGCCGGGATCTTTTCCTGCAGCATGGTGCTAACCCTTCATTTTCAGCGGCAATCCGGCCGCCACGAAATAGACTTCGGTCGCGGCGGCCGCGACCAATTGATGGAGACGGCCGGCGTGGTCGCGGAATTCACGCGCCATGCGGTTTTCCGGTACAATGCCCAAGCCCACCTCGTTGGATACAAGGACGACGCGCGCCTTGAGCGATTTCAGCGCAGCAACGAGGTTCGCGCTTTCCGCAGCGATATCCCGCCTGTCCATCATGAGATTGGTGATCCAGAGTGTCAGGCAATCGACAAGGATGCCCCCATCCTCTGCGTCGATCCGGGAGAGCAGTGCCGCAAGTTCAAGCGGCTCCTCATGCGTCGTCCACCCGTCGCCACGCTCGGCGCGGTGCATGGCAATCCTCTCGCGCATTTCGTCGTCGAAAGCGCGCCCGGTTGCGACATAATGGAGGCGGTGTCCGGCTTGTGCGGCCAGCGCTTCTGCAAAACGGGATTTGCCCGAACGGGCGCCCCCTAGAACGAGGATGGAATGACTGGGAGAAGCGGTCACCGCCGGAACTCCCGCGCCGGAATCCGCCGCACGAGCAGCACCGCGGTCGCTTTGAGACGATCGTAACAGCGGGATCGCGCGATCCCGCCTTTATCGAGTGTCGCCACGACAACCTCCGTGCTGGCAACGGGGAAACCTCCCCTGGGGTTTGGGCAAATGCCCGGCACGGATGGCAGGTCTCCTGGCTCGCGGGTGAAGGCGCATTGCGCCAGCAGATCTTCCTCGCCTTCCCGGAGGATATCGGCGACACGAAAAGGCGGACGATTCGTAGATGATAGAGGCGTCCTGCCCCGGCTGATCGTGTCGCCACTCCAGTGGCTTTTCCGGTTTCACCGATGAACCCGCCGTTCGCACAGTGCGAACCGTCGCCGATTGATCGACTGGCCGGATGAAAGACCCTCGCCGCTCTACAGTCGCGGGGTCGGCTGCGATTGGCAGGCCCGGTCTGGGTCCCTGCCGTCGCATTCCCTCTTGCTTCCCGATCCGTATCGACGGCGCGGGAACCATCCGTTTGAAGAATACCTAGGCACAAGACTGGTTGAAGTCAATTCGCAAACGTGGTGAGCCCAGCCGCAAAACCATGATCGCGCATCAGACGCGGCTAGCGGCGCAGTCTGGGAGCGGAAAGAGAAAACAGTGACCGGACCCTGCCGGAAATCTCCTCGGCAAGGCTTTCCTCCTCGAATTGCGGATCATCCGTCCTGCTGACCGCCGTGATGGTCCCGGTGGCGATCGGCGCACCATTCTCGACCGATACCGCCGTCACCGTGACAACTGCGCGGCTCAGTCGATTTGTAGCGGCCATATCTGCCTCGAACCGGTTGATCCTGACGGTCAGAATGACACGTGGCGCGCCCGCCGGCGCCGACGTTGAGGCGATGGCGGCGGACAACCTGCCGTCAACGCCCGCGATGATCGTTGTGGAAAGCCGTCCGTCGCCAAGCACTGCCACGTCCCGGACATCATAGACCTTCGGGCGGGCAAACAGCCCCTCAGCGGACGGGCTGCACGAGGAAGCGAGCGCAACGAGCACAAATACGATTGCGGCCTTGAGGGAGCGCAGGACTATGTGGGCGATTCCGGTGAGAATTCGGAAGGCCGCAGCGTTCCACCAACATGGTTGCAGGAAGGTTAACGCGAAGAGCGCGCCGCCTGGAATATCCGCGCCGCAGCGTCCAGGTCTTCATACCGCTTCGCCCGCCGGGACTGGGCTTCGGTATCGATACCCCAATGCTCGTCGGTCCAGTCTTCGTCGAGATGCGCGAGCGCCCAGATCTCCTGAAGCGAAAGATATCCCTCTGCGAAGGCAAGCGCCAGCAAGGCCGAGCCGGTCAGCGCCGTTATCACGTGCAGGCCGGCGAGTTCGAATGGCGTGTCGTACCGGCGGAGCGCCTTGGCGAAGGCTGCAATCGCGGCCTCCGGCTGTTCCTGATGGATGATCCCCGCCGCAAGGATGAAGCGTGCACCATGCGATGAGGCTGCCCAATCGACCACCGGATCCCAGAGCTCCGCTTGACGCTCGACGAGTTCTTGAGGTGTTTCGGCGCGATAGAAAAGCAGATCATTGGCTGAATAGCGCACAATGTCCTGGAAAACGACATCCGCCTGCGCGGCCACCGCATCGATTGCCGTGTTGGCAAGCCGCGTCGCCGGCATGGTCCCGGGATCGATCAATTCGCCCTGGGCGCGCCACTCGGCTGCCACCAGTTCGGCCGCCTCGACAGTTGGAAGACGAAGCACATTCTTTCCGGGCGTCTTTATCGGCTTCCCGTCGAGCAGGACCGAAACACCGTCTTGGTCCTTCCGGACATCGACGGTGGTGTAGAACCGCTTCGCCTGGGGCCGTTTCATCTGGATCTGCGCCCGGCGGACAGGATCGGCATCGCTGGGCTCAGGCCCAAGGTCACTCAACAGATCACGCATCGACCTTCTCTTTCATCACATGGGCCAGCAGATCGACCGGATGATCGACGATCGCATCAGCCCCCGCCCGAACGAGTTCCGGCCTGGAGGCATAGCCCCAGGAGACGCCGATCGCAGTTGCCCCGGCGGCCTTGCCCATCTGCATGTCATAGATCGCATCGCCGATCACGATCGTATCGCGGGGCGACATTCCAGTCTCGTCGCAGCATTCGTAGACCATTGCGGGATTGGGCTTCGACGGGCATTCGTCGGCGGTCCGCGACACGATGAAGTGGTGCGTCAGCCCATGCGTTTCAAGGATATGATCGAGGCCGCGCCGGGACTTGCCCGTCACGGCGCCAATCAGCAGGTCGTCGTGACGCGCCATGGTCGCAACCACTTCGGCGATACCATCGAACAAAGGCTCCTGGAATCCCGGCTCACTCCGCACGTCCACGAAGATCGTCTTGTAATAAGCCATCATTGCCGTCGCTTCCGCGTCGACTTCGAATTTCCCCTGCATCCTAGCAATCGCGATATCGAGAGTGAGCCCGATGATGGCCTTGGTCTCGGCGATCTCCGGCAGCCGATGACCGAAATGGCGAAACGTCCGCGTCATCACCTCGTGAATCAGCCCGACACTGTCGACGAGGGTGCCGTCGCAATCAAAAAGAACAAGCTTCATTCTTCATCTTCCCTGTCGCCATCGGCCTGATCGAAACCAAGCAGGTTCCAGCTCTGCACCATGTGCGGCGGAAGCGGCGCGGTCACCTTGAGACGTCCGCCGGAGGGGTGCGGAATATCGATATGACGTGCGTGCAGATGCAGCCGCTTCTGAATGCCCCCGGGGAAATCCCAATTGTGATCGTCGATGAAATATTTCGGGTCGCCGATGATTGGATGCCCCATATGCAGCGCGTGAACGCGCAGCTGATGGGTCCGCCCGGTATAGGGCTCCATCTCGAGCCAGGCGAGGTTCTGGGCAGCAGTATCGATCACGCGATAATAGGATACCGCGTGATCGGCCCCCTCTTCGCCATGTTTGGCGACACGCATCCGGTCGCCTTCGTCGGTCTGGTCCTTGACCAGCCAGGTCGAAATCTTGTCCTCGTGCTTGCGCGGCACGCCCTTGACGAGCGCCCAATAGGTCTTGTGGGTGTCGCGCTCGCGAAATGCCTTGGTCAGCTTCTGCGCGGCGCCACGGGTGCGCGCAACAACCAATACGCCGGAGGTATCGCGGTCGAGCCGATGTACCAGGCGCGGCTTTTCGCCCTTCTTGCTGGTCCATGCCTCGAGCATCTTGTCGATATGGCGGGTCAGACCCGAACCACCCTGCACGGCAAGACCGGCCGGCTTGTTGAGCACGAAGACCTTGTCGTCCTCGTGTAGCAGCATGCGCGACAGAAGCTCGCCATCCTCGGAATGCTTCAGGTCATGCGCACCGATCGGCCCGGCTTTCACCTTGAGGTCGACGTCAAGCGGCGGGATGCGCACCACCTGTCCCGGTTGCACCCTTGCGTCGGTCTTCACCCGCCCGCCATCGACCCTCACCTGGCCGGAGCGCAGCAATTTCTGCAGGGCACCGAAGCCAAGGCCAGGAAAATGCACCTTGAACCAACGGTCCAGACGCATGCCCGCCTCATCGGCCTCCACAGTGATATGCTCGATGCCTGCCATTTCCGCTCTTTCGATAACGATCGCGCGGCCCTTGACCGCTGGTCTATCCATTTCGTTAGGGCTTTAGAGCATTTCGGCTGCAGAAGGAAACCGGAAAAACGCGTTCACGATCCATCAATGGGCACGATCGCACTCAACGGAGGCAAAGAGATCAGATTATCGAGCGCACCACGGCGATACCCGCCACGACTGCGATGATCGAAATGCCGACACTTGCGCTAACATAGAGAACGCTTGCCGTGACCGCGCCGCGCTCGAAAAGCGAAACCGCATCGAGCGCAAAGGCCGAAAACGTCGTAAAGCCACCAAGAAACCCAGTGATGAACAACAGCCGCAAGTCCGCTGATGCCCCGAAACGCGCGACGATCAGTTCAGCGAAAGCTCCGATCAGAAAGCAGCCGGCGATATTGACGGCGAATGTGCCCCACGGGAACGCCGCTCCCAGGAGCCTGAGTGCCCCGAGACCGACCAGATAGCGGGAAACCGAACCGAACGCTCCACCGAGCGCGACCAGCAGAATCTGTGTCATGTCATCCGATCAAGTCACGTAAGCGTTGGAAGCAGTACGACCGATCAGGCCTTTGCTGCGGCGACAAAGTCAGACGTAAAGCGCTCGAGCTGAGCCCAATCCGTAAATTCATGGTCGTGTTTGACGTCTGTCGGCGCGCCTTCCCGCTCGGCAAGGCGTTTGGCCATCCAGCGCTTGAAGAAGTCATATTCGGTGTAACGGAGAGCGCCGGCTGCATTGAGCGTCATCCGGGGAGTCCAACCGGTCTCCGCCACCAATGCGTCTGGGTAGTGCCGTGCTTCCTCGCGCTCTTCCTCGACTTCGCTGCGGATAAACAAGGAAACCGACACGAAGCCGCTGGGAACCGAATTGAGCCAGTCCTTCTCCCGCCGCACGAAATCGACGAATGGAGCCGGATAGCGCCCTCCGTGTATGGGCGCACAGAGGATAACGGCTTCGGGACGTTCGAGCGCGTACTCAGCCATGGATGCGACATTGAAGAATACGGCCCTGTCGCCTCCATTTTCGATCTGTTCCGAGATGGTCTCGGCAATCTTGCGCGACTGCCCCTCGATGCTGACATACCCAACAAGAATGATCACTTTGCCCTCCGTCCTGTCGATCGCAGTCAAGCGCCGTCCGCCCGCAATCAGCTATTTGTCTAAATCTTTAGTCAGGCACCTGAATTTGCGAGCAAAATGACAGATTATTATCCGATTGCAAGTCCGGCGCAGGTGGTTCGCGACAATGTGCTGACTGTTCGGACGTGCCGCTCCATGCCGCGCATATCGCTAGGATTTGCGTAAAATGCATTGCTCTAATTTAAAGATGCGGAGAGGCGCACCGTTTATATTCCGCCGATCTATTTGAAAATCGGTGTGATATCCATGACCCAGGTCGTCTCAGTTTCTGCCAATACGGCAGCCTATGCGATGGAAGCAGTCAAACCGCCGCAGCGGACGCCGCGCGGTTCCTTTGTCGAGGAGACGATCCGCGCGTTTGCCGAGAATGCTGCCGCGAGCGAGGATTTCCAGTTGCGTGCGCTAGTCAATGTGGTTCAGCCGCCGGCGCTCGCGCTCTATTTTCTGACCGCCACTCAGACAAAGACGGAGCAGGCGACCCTGAAGGAAACGCTCGAAGCCTACCAAAGCTCGGTGGCCTGACGCCACCTGCAACAAAGGAAAACGCCGCGGGCGCGAGGCGTCCGCGGCGTTTGGCGTCTCAGGCGCGATCAGACGCTCACTTGCCCATGCCCTTGGCCGGGCCGATCGGAAGAACAAGATCAACGGTGCCCGCTTTTTCGAATGTCAGGGTGACCGAGACCTTTTCCCCTTCGACGAAGGGGGGCTTCACATCCATGAACATCAGGTGCAAACCGCC
>JBAYTX010000077.1:0-13294 GCA_041675415.1 Rhizobium sp.
TCGCAAGCTACGACAAGTCTTGCGGAAAGCACCGTGCCGTCCGAAAGGGTCAGTTCGGCAGCGCGCGCTCCGCTCTTGAAACCTGTGGCCGTGACGCCATGGCGAATGGGAATCCCGGCCTTGGCGCAGGCATCGCGCAACGCCCCGACCATCGCGATGTTCGGGATCATATGGGCGAAGGGACGTCCGTCCTCTACCTCACCGTCGAAGGTCAGAAAGACGGGGCGAACGGGATCAGACGTCTTGGAATCGGTGACGATCATCCGCGTAATCGGCTGAGCGTGCGGTTCGATATCATCCCAGATGCCGAAAACATCCAGCATGCGCGTTGCCGCAGCGATGATCGCCGAGGCCCGCGGGTCCTTCTTCCAGGCGTCTTCAGGTGCCGCTTCGATCACCTCGACTGAAAGATGTGGCGCCGCCTGTTTGACCGCCACCGCAACCGAAAGCCCGACATAGCCACCGCCGACAACCAGCATATCCAACATGGCGCACTCCCTTGGCACTTGTGTATGGTCATGCTCCTATATAGATCAGCCTTGAACTAGTTCCTATAAGCGGGGCCGCGCTATTATGCCGAATTCGAGCGAAAAACCCACTGCCATGGACCAGCTGATCGAGACGCTGGATCTCGAAAAGCTCGAAGAGGATCTCTTTCGCGGCAAAAGCCCGCAGAACGGCTGGCAGCGCGTGTTCGGCGGCCAGGTCATCGCCCAGGCACTGATGGCGGCGCAGCGCTGCGTATCCGCCGATCGGCACGTGCATTCGCTCCACGCCTATTTCGTTCGCCCAGGCGACCCCGCCGTGCCGATCATCTTCCAGGTCGAGCGGACCCGCGACGGCTCCAGCTTCACCACCCGCCGCGTCGTCGCCATCCAGCATGGCAAGACAATCTTCGCCATGTCCTGTTCCTTCCAAGTTGAGGAGCCGGGCTACGATCACCAGATGGCGATTCCTTCCGTGGCCGATCCGGACCAGTTGATCGGCGAAAAGGAGTTCCGCGAACTCTTCCTTGCCCAGGCG
The DNA here is from genome assembly GCA_041675415.1 of Rhizobium sp. Lineage (GTDB taxonomy): Bacteria > Pseudomonadota > Alphaproteobacteria > Rhizobiales > Rhizobiaceae > Allorhizobium. The sequence goes on from JBAYTX010000077.1 coordinate 1,024, forward strand.
CCCGATTCGGTGAAGGGCTATTGGAGCCGCGAACGCCCCATCGAAATCCGCCCGGTATCGCTCACCCATTACATCTCGAACGAGAAGCTCGATCCCAATGCGCATATCTGGGTCCGCACCACCGGCCCCGTCCCGGAGGATCACCACTATCAGACTGCGATCCTTGCCTATCTGTCCGACATGACCCTGCTCGATACATCGCTCTATCCCCACGGCACGTCGATCTTCGACCCGCAGATCCAGCCCGCCAGCCTCGACCACGCCATGTGGTTTCACCGCCCGTCAAGGCTCGATGATTGGCTGCTTTATACCCAGGACAGCCCGAGCGCATCCGGTGCTCGCGGCATGACTCGCGGCAGCATCTATGGCCGCGATGGCAGGCTCATTGCATCGGTCGCGCAGGAAGGCCTGATCCGCAAACGAGCAAACACCTAATTTTTAGGCAAATGTGAAATTATGCCTAATATTTGAGCGCACATCCGTCGCTCAAATGCCCGTTTATTGATTGCTTCCTGCGTAATGTAAATATTTCAATAACTTATATCGCGCCCTGAATCTGGCACGCCCCTTGAATGTCATAGCCCAGTCGCTGATCAATTCGTTTTGCCAGCGGCAAGGAGAGTCGGCTCCGTGCCGAGGACAAGCAAAGGATGGGAAGCCAGATGAAAATTGTAATGGCCATAATCAAGCCGTTCAAACTGGATGAGGTGCGCGAAGCCCTTACCGCTGTCGGCATTCAGGGCCTCACCGTGACCGAAGTGAAGGGCTACGGGCGCCAAAAGGGACACACTGAAATCTATCGCGGCACTGAATATGCCGTGAGCTTTTTGCCGAAATTGAAGATCGAGATCGCAGTTGCCTCCGAACTGGCAGACAAGGCGGTCGAAGCGATCGCGTCTGCCGCAAAGACCGGCCAGATCGGCGACGGCAAGATCTTCGTCTACTCGATCGACCAGGCCGTGCGCATCCGTACTGGCGAACTCAATTCCGAAGCGTTGTAAGCGCGGCTGTTCAAGGGAGCTGTTTCCAATGTCATTTTCCAAATTTTCTTCCACTTTCGGGCGTGTGGGCGGTGCCTTCGCCGCTCTGCTGGCGCCAGCCATTGCGCTTGCGCAGGAAGCTGCACCCGCCGCCGCGGAAGCTGCGGCTGCAGCTCCGGTTCCGGACAAGGGCGACACCGCCTTTATGTTCCTTTCCACTCTTCTCGTGCTGTTCATGCTGATGCCGGGCCTCGGTCTGTTCTACGGCGGCCTTGTTCGCGCCAAGAACATGCTCTCCGTGCTGATGCAGTGCACCGTGATCGGCGCCTCGATCATGCTTGTCTGGGTCATCTACGGCTATTCCTTCGCCTTCGGCGGCTCGACCAACGCCTTCTTCGGCGGAACGGCCAAGCTGTTCCTCTCGGGCATCACCATGGATTCAACTGCCGCCACATTCTCCGACGCGGTCATTCCGGAATTCATCTTCATGCTCTTCCAGATGACCTTCGCAGCCCTCACTCCGGCGCTGATCGTCGGCGCCTTCGCTGAGCGCATCAGGTTTTCGGCCGCGGTTCTGTTCTGCCTGCTCTGGGTCACCTTTGTCTATTTCCCGATCGCCCACATGGTTTGGGATGCCAACGGCCTTCTGTTTGGCTGGGGCGCGCTTGACTTCGCCGGCGGCACTGTTGTTCACATCAATGCCGGCGTTGCTGGTCTGATCGGCGCGATCATGGTCGGCAAGCGTACCGGCTACGGCAAGGACATGATGGCCCCGCATTCCATGACGCTCACTCTGGTCGGCGCGGCGATGCTCTGGATCGGCTGGTTCGGCTTCAACGCCGGCTCCAACCTGGAAGCCTCCGGTGGCGCAATGCTCGCCACCGTCAACACCTTTATCGCGACCGCCGCCGCCATCGTGGCCTGGGTTGTCGTTGAGACGTTCACCCGTGGCAAGGCTTCAATGCTGGGCGCCGCTTCCGGCATGATTGCGGGCCTCGTCGCCATCACCCCGGCCGCGGGCATTGCCGGCCCGATGGGCGCCATCATCATGGGCCTCCTCGTTTCGCCGATCTGCTACTTCTTCATCTCCGTGGTGAAGAACAAATTCGGCTACGACGATACCGCCGACGTCTTCGGTGTTCACGGCATCGGCGGCCTGTTCGGCGCGCTGGCCACCGGCATCTTCGCTTCCGCTTCCCTCGGCGGCATCGGCTATGCCGAAGGCGTCACCATGGGCGCCCAGTTCATGGTCCAGGTAAAGGCCGTACTCGTCACTATCATCTGGTGCGGTGTCGGCTCGGTCGTCCTCTACAAGGTCGTCGATGTCATCGTTGGCCTGCGTGTTCCGGTCGAAGCCGAACGCGAAGGTCTTGACCTCGCTTCGCACGGCGAAGCTGCATACCACTCCTGAGCGTCTTGCCGCGCCGGACAGGATCCGGCGCGGCTCATCCTCCCGTCGCGCTCGTCCACGGAAGGACCACTATTGCCCGGACCTGACGTCCGGGCATTTCTTTAGCCGCCCCCGCACAGTCTTCGAACGCGCCGCCGTGTTCCCGCCCAACGGATGCCCGATGGTTAATGGGGCATTAACCGTCGCCCGTATACTCTGCTGCAATGGATGAGCACGGCCTGAAAGCTGTCCATCCATCCGATTTCACGAGAACAGAATATCGAAACGGGCAACACGACATGAATAGAGGTAACTCGGCCGTGATGGGAGAACACACCAGTCGTTTCGCGATCACCGCATTCGTCCTGCGGCAGATGCTGGCATTGGCCGGTTTCGGTCTCTTCCTCCTTCTCGTTCTCGCAGTCGCCGCGCTGGCCACATGGAATGTCTCGGATCCGAGCTTCTCTTACGCAACCGCCAACCAGCCCACGAATATCCTCGGCTATGGCGGCGCCGCTTTTGCTGATCTGATGCTACAGTTCTTTGGACTTGCCAGCGTCATCACCCTGCTGCCGGTTCTTGCCTGGTCGCTGGCCCTGATCACCGGCCGCGCCCTCTATCGGCTTCCGGCGCGCCTTGCCGCCTGGGCCGCAGGATCCCTGCTGGCGTCCGCAGTCATCGGTTGCTTCCCGCCGCCGCGCACCTGGCCTATCCCGAACGGTATCGGCGGTGTTCTCGGCGATACGATCCTGCGGTTTCCGGGCCTCTTCATTGGCGCCTATCCAACCGGCACTGCCTCGATGATCCTCGGTGCTGTATTCTCAATTCCCGCGCTCTGGCTAATGCTCTTTGCGTCCGGTCTCGTCAGTCGTGAACCACCCGAAGGGACGGAGGCCAAGCCGGCCACTATTGCCACGAAGAAGGCTCGCATCGAGCCGGAATTCGAAGACGACGTCGACGACGAGTCTTCCGGCTGGCTGGCGCTCGGAGCGCTTGCCCATGGCTGGTATATGGCGCGTGCCCGCATTCGCCGCATCCTTGGGATGAAGCCTGCAGAACGCAATCGAAATCAGTTCGACCAGCCCTATGACTTCAATGATGACGAATTCGGCATGTTGAATGATCCGGCGCGACCGAAGATGGCATCGGGCACAACGCGCCAGGAACCGGAACTTGATCAGGATATCCAGGTCCGTCCGCAGCGTTCGATCCTCTCCCCTCCGCCGATGATCGACGAGCGTTCGAACGTGGATTTCGACGACGATCCGGCATTCGATCTTGATGACGTCTCACGCCCCGCCGGAATCTTGCCCGATGACGACGATGAAGGCTGGGGTTTGGCACCCGGCACCTCTTCCTCTCGCTCCTCGGCGGCTGGCCGTCCGTCGCCCCGCGTGGTCACGCCTCCAGCCCGCCCCAAGCCCGGCACGCGGATCGAACGCGAGGCACAATCATCCTTCATTCGCCCCGAAGGCTTTCAGCTCCCCTCCGTCCATCTGCTGGCGGAACCGAGGAGCATCGTCCGGGACGCGACGCTCTCCGCCGACGCGCTGGAGCAGAACGCCCGCATGCTGGAGGGCGTGCTCGAGGATTTCGGCGTAAAGGGTGAGATTATCCAGGTCCGCCCCGGCCCCGTGGTCACGCTATATGAGCTCGAACCCGCCCCCGGCATAAAATCCTCACGCGTCATCGGCCTCGCCGACGATATCGCACGTTCGATGAGCGCGATTGCCGCCCGCGTCGCCGTCGTCCCGGGGCGCAACGCTATTGGCATAGAACTCCCCAACCAGTCGCGCGAGACGGTCTATCTGCGCGAGCTTATCGCCAGCCGGGATTTCGAAAGCAACAAGGCCAAGCTTGCAATGGCGCTCGGCAAGACTATCGGCGGCGAACCCGTAATCGCCGATCTTGCCAAGATGCCGCATCTGCTCGTGGCCGGCACCACCGGTTCGGGCAAATCGGTTGCCATCAATACCATGATCCTGTCGCTTCTCTACCGGCTGCCGCCGGAGAAATGCCGGTTGATCATGATCGATCCGAAGATGCTCGAACTCTCCGTCTATGACGGTATTCCACATCTGCTATCACCTGTCGTGACCGATCCGAAAAAGGCCGTCGTGGCGCTCAAATGGACCGTCCGCGAGATGGAAGAGCGCTACAAGAAGATGTCGAAGATCGGGGTGCGCAACATCGATGGCTTCAACAGCCGCGTAGAACAGGCTCTCGAAAAGGGCGAAGTGTTGACGCGTACCGTACAGACCGGCTTCGACCGTCAGACCGGCGAGGCAATCTACGAGACGGAAGAGTTCGACCTGAAGCCGATCCCCTATATCGTCGTCATCATCGACGAAATGGCCGACCTGATGATGGTCGCAGGCAAGGACATCGAAGGCGCGGTCCAGCGGCTGGCACAGATGGCGCGTGCCGCCGGGATCCACGTCATCATGGCGACCCAGCGCCCATCGGTCGACGTCATCACCGGTACGATCAAGGCAAACTTCCCGACCCGCATCTCGTTCCAGGTAACATCCAAGATCGACAGCCGCACCATTCTGGGTGAACAGGGCGCCGAACAGTTGCTCGGCATGGGCGACATGCTCTACATGGCCGGCGGCGGTCGTATCCAGCGCGTCCACGGCCCGTTCGTCTCCGACAACGAGGTCGAGGAGATTGTCGCCTACTTGAAAACGCAAGGGGCGCCCCAATATCTTGAGGCGATTACCGTCGACGAGGACGACGACGAGGATGGCGGCGGCCCGGTCGGCACGTCCAACCTCGCCGAATCAGACGACCCCTACGATCAGGCCGTGGCGATCGTGCTGCGCGACGGCAAGGCCTCCACATCGTACATCCAGCGGCGCCTCGGCATCGGCTACAACCGTGCAGCCTCGCTTATCGAGCGGATGGAGCAGGAAGGGCTGATCGGTCCTGCGAACCACGCGGGAAAGCGCGAGATCCTGGTACCGACAGAGGCGGACATCATAGAACGATAGACGCTCGGCAAGATTGCTGAGGATGCCGCCGGGCGATTGATCCGAACGACGGATCCAGCTGGGAAGGTGGCCATGATGACGCCGCGTTTTTCGGACATGCAGGTCCAAATGAAGGAGTTTCGTATGATTCATACCAAAACTGAGCGCGATGCCGGGTTGATGGCAGCCGCCACCCGTCGCGAATTCGTGGCCGGAGTGGCCGCACTCTTCGCAACTGCCATCCTGCCGCTTCCGGCCTTCGCCGCCGTCCAGGCCTCCAATGCGGCCCAGAAGATCGCCGACCATTTTTCCTCGGTCAAAACCATGATGGGCGAATTCGTCCAGTTCGGGCCGCGTGGAGAGCAGACGGGCGGAAAATTCTTCATCGAACGCCCGGGTAAGCTACGTTTCAACTATGAGAAGCCGTCACCGTTACGCGTGATTTCTGACGGCAAGAATGTCGTAATTGGCAACACCAAGCTCAAAACATGGGACCTTTATCCGCTATCGAAGACGCCTCTCAGCTTGCTTCTGTCCGACAAGATCGATCTCGGCAATCAGATGGTTCGAGACGTCAAGGAGGAGACCGACCTCACCACCATCGTGCTTGGTGACAAGACGATCTTCGGCGACTCGACCATTACTCTGATGTTCGACCCCAAGTCGTTCGAGCTTCGCCAGTGGACAATCACCGATGTCCAGGCAAAGGACACTTCGGTAATGATCTTCAACGTAAAAACCGGCACGGCGTTCGATCCGAGCGTCTTCGAAATCCCCTATGCCGAAGTCCACAGTCCGAAGAGATAGCCGAGAAGCTGCTTGGACGCATTGTCTGTGGAGAAAGGGCGGAGCGCTTTGCGGCGCTACCGCCTTTTTCCTGTTCAGCCCACTGAAAAATCCTTAAATCTTCGCCGCATGAGATGACAGTGCCGCCAGAGGCGGACGATCTGCCAGAGGGAGCATGAATTTGTCTTTTTCGGTGACGACCTGGAATATCAATTCCGTCCGGCTACGGCTTCCGATCGTCTCGGATTTCCTTAGTCGGTTCCAGCCCGACATTCTCTGCCTGCAGGAAATCAAGTGCCAGAACGACCAGTTCCCGGCCGATGCACTTAAGGCGCTCGGGTATGGCAACATCGTCCTGCACGGCCAGAAGGGATATCACGGCGTCGCAATCGCCTCGAAACTCCCGCTAGCCGAGGACTACCGACACGACTATTGCGGTATCGGCGATGCTCGACACATCTCCGCGATCTTCGAACGAGGTGGGAAGCGCATCCGCTTGCACAATTTCTATGTTCCGGCTGGCGGCGACGAGCCCGACCGCGCCATCAATCCGAAATTCGGCCACAAGCTCGATTTCATCGACGAAATGAAATCCCTGAAAGCCGATGCCGAGCCGGGCATATCTTCGATTCTGGTCGGCGACCTGAATATTGCGCCCCTCGAAAACGATGTCTGGTCGCACAAGCAAATGCTCAAGATCGTCAGCCATACGCCAGTCGAGACTGACGGACTGCTCGACGTCATGAGCAGCGGCGGCTGGCTGGACCTGATGCGCCAAGGTGTCGACCCTTCCGAGAAGCTCTACACCTGGTGGAGCTATCGCGCCAAGGATTGGGCGGCTGCCGATCGTGGCCGGCGCCTCGATCACATCTGGTCCTCACCGGACCTCGGACCGCATCTGCAAAAAATCGATATTCTTAAGGAAGCCCGCGGCTGGGAGAAGCCGTCGGATCATGTGCCTGTAACCGCCCACTTCACTCTGTAGTGAGGGTCCCGGCGCACAGTGATCACGGGCCGGAGATCACTGGAAACGATGCGCCATCGCGGCGGTGCCCTCGACGAGCGAGGCGACAGACCGACGGATACGGTCCTGCACGACCGCCGCCATTTCCGGATACTCCTCAAGCAGACGATGGAACAGTGCCCTGGTCACGCGGATAACATCGCAATCCTCGAGCGCGATTGCGGTATATTTCCGCTCAACCATCGTCACCAGCGCCAATTCGGAAAGCATTGTGCCTCTTTCCGCGACCGTCTCCACCTTCGGCTTTCCGCCGCGGCCAAGAGTCGAGAGTTCGAGCCGTCCGCGGGCAATCACATAGGCGCACTCAGCTGGAGACTTTTCCCGGAACAGCGCCTGTCCGGCGGAGACGGTCCGATGCTCGGCGCCGAAGGCGATCAACCGCAGCTGGTCGCTATCGAGCCCCTGGAACAATGGGACATGGGAAAGCAGTTCGATATCGTCACTGAGAGCCATTGCGGATTTCCGTGTTAGGGAACGATCTTGTAGCCGCCGTTTTCCGTGACAAGGATTTCGGCATTCGATGGATCCCGTTCGATTTTCTGGCGCAACCGATAAACGTGGGTTTCGAGCGTATGCGTGGTCACGCCGGAATTATAGCCCCAGACCTCTTCCAAAAGCACGTCGCGGGTCACCACCTTCTGGCCCGCCCGATAAAGGTAACGGATGATCGCCGCCTCCTTCTCCGTCAAGCGGATTTTGCGGCCGTCCTCTGTGGTCAACAGCTTCTGGCTAGGCTTGAACAGATAGGGTCCGACGATGAATGTCGCATCCTCGCTATGCTCATGCTGGCGAAGCTGCGCACGGATACGGGCAAGAAGCACCGCGAAGCGGAACGGCTTGGTCACGTAGTCGTTCGCGCCGGCCTCAAGCCCGAGGATCGTGTCGGAATCGGTATCATGGCCGGTCAGCATGATCACTGGCGCCTTGAACCCGCCCTTGCGAAGCAGCTTCACCGCCTCACGTCCGTCCATGTCCGGTAGCCCAACATCCATGATAAGGAGATCGACTTGCCCATTGCGCGCGGCTTGAATCCCCTTGGTGGCTGTCGACTCCTGCAGAAGCGAGAATTCCTCATAGAGCGACAGCTGCTCCAGGAGGGTTTCCCGCAGATCATCATCATCATCCACCAGAAGTATTGTTCGGGCAGTCATGTCTTCGCCTCTTGTCTACGTCCTGGTTACTCCTAAGCCAAAGTGGCAAATTCGCAAAACAGGGAGCGGTCACCGCTTTGATATCGTTTCCAAAGTGCTATGAATACAACGATAGTCACTCGCAAAGCAAAATCTCGTGAGCGCAATCCGTCGAAAAATGCCGAAAGGTGGAGGCAGTACTTTGCCGATCATCGTCCGTGCCGCGCCGAGAGCGCGCTCCCGTGCCATCCTTCAGTTCGGCCCCTTGAGACTGCAGGCCGCAATCGGACGGTCAGGGATAACAGCGATCAAGCGCGAAGGCGATGGAGCCACGCCGCGTGCGACGATGAAGTTCATTTCCAGTTACTTGCGCGGAGACAGGATCCGCGGAATCGCAACCGCCCTGCCTATCCGCCGCTTGACGAAGGCCATGCTCTGGTGCGATGCGCCTGCCCATCCTGCCTATAACCGTCCCGTCCGGGCCCCGTTTGCCGCAAGCCACGAAGATCTTATGCGCGATGATCACCTATATGACATCTGCCTCGTCATGGACTGGAATATCTCGTCGCGGCGGCGGGGATGCGGCTCGGCAATATTTCTCCATCTGGCCCGGTCGGGTTACAGATCTACCGAGGGCTGTATCGCGGTCAGCGCCAGAGATATGAGGAAGATCGTGGCCTTCCTGACCAAGGATACGAGGATAACAGTCCTGTGAGGCGCTACCGCCTCCCTCATCAAGCAAACGAGCGTGGCGTGACAAATCTCTCCAGACGGCCAGCGCCCTTCACGAGCTTGTGCCAGTCTCCTGCCTCGAAATCGAAGACAGCCAGACCGGCGGTCGGATACTTCTCGCCAAGCCTCTGACGCGCGTCACTCTCGTCCTGACCGGCCAACCATCGCGCGAGGTCCTGAGTTCCAGGATTGTGACCGACGATCATCACACTGTGGTAGTTCGGGTCGACAGAACGCAGGACGCCGAGCATTCTTTCGGCCGGGGCTGCATAGAGCTCGTCGACTTTTCGCGACGCGACAGGCGCGGCTAGCGCCTCTTTCACAATCGCCCAGGTTTCCTGCGTCCGGCGCGCCGTCGATACCAAAACCAGATCGGGCAACAACCCCTCGCGCGCCATGTATTCACCCATGAGGGAAGCTGCTTCCAGGCCACGCGGCGCGAGCGGTCGCTCTTTGTCCGCCACACCGTCTGGCCAGGCCGATTTGGCGTGACGAAGGAGAATGAGGCGCAATTCCTGGCGCCCGCCGCCTTTGTTCGTCTCTCCGGACTTCATGTTGCCGACTCCCGCGCGATGAACGAGTTGCAACAGCGGTTGGCCCCTCTGGGCTAACCGTGTAGGCGCCATATTAGTAAGGCGCGCATCGCTCGCGCAAGCACGACGATAGATAGGCGGAAACAGCAAAAAAGCCGCCCGCATTTCTGAGGGCGGCCTTTGGCTCGAGGCGGCAAGGATCGCGGTCAGTTACTTCCACTCGCGGATGTCGACGAAATGGCCGGCAACGGCAGCGGCCGCAGCCATGGCCGGGGAGACCAGATGCGTGCGGCCCTTGTAGCCCTGGCGGCCCTCGAAATTCCGGTTCGAGGTCGAGGCGCAGCGCTCGCCCGGCTTCAGCCGGTCGTCGTTCATGGCGAGACACATGGAGCAGCCCGGCTCGCGCCATTCGAAGCCCGCATCCTTGAAGATCTTGTCGAGGCCTTCGGCTTCCGCCTGTTCCTTGACGAGACCCGAGCCCGGAACGACCATGGCGGACACGGTCGGCGCCACGTGGCGGCCTTCGAGCACCTTGGCGGCGGCGCGCAGGTCCTCGATGCGGCCGTTGGTGCACGAGCCGATGAAGACGCGGTCGATGGCGATGTCGGTCATCTTGGTGCCCGGCTTCAGGCCCATGTAGTCGAGCGCACGCCACTTGGAGGCACGCTTGTTCTCGTCAGCAATGTCGTCCGGGTTCGGCACGGCGCCCTGGATCGACACGACGTCTTCGGGAGACGAGCCCCAGGAGACGATCGGCGGCAGGTTGGCGGCGTCGAGCACGACGACCTTGTCGAAATGCGCGCCCTCGTCGGTGTGCAGCGTCTTCCAGTAGGCGACCGCCTGGTCCCAGGCCTCGCCCTTCGGCGCGCGCGGCTTGTCCTTGATGTATTCGAAGGTCTTTTCGTCCGGAGCGATCAGGCCGGCGCGGGCGCCGCCTTCGATCGTCATGTTGCAGACCGTCATGCGGCCTTCCATCGACAGCGACCGGATCGCCTCGCCGGCAAACTCGATGACGTGGCCCGTACCGCCGGCCGTGCCGATCTCGCCGATGATGGCGAGAATGATGTCCTTGGCGGTCACGCCTTCGGGCAACTTCCCGTCGACGCGCACCAGCATGTTCTTCGCCTTCGACTGGATCAGCGTCTGGGTGGCGAGCACGTGCTCGACTTCCGACGTGCCGATGCCGTGCGCCAAGGCACCGAAGGCGCCATGCGTCGAGGTATGGCTGTCGCCGCAGACGATCGTCATGCCGGGCAGCGTGAAGCCCTGCTCGGGGCCGACGATGTGCACGATGCCCTGGCGCTTGTCGTTCTCCGAATAGTATTCCACGCCGAACTCGGCGGCATTGTGGGCCAGCGCCTCGACCTGGATGCGGCTTTCCTCGTTCTTGATGCCGGTATGGCGATCCGGCGTGGTCGGCACGTTGTGGTCGACGACGGCGAGCGTCTTCTGCGGCGCATGCACGGTGCGGTGCGCCATGCGCAGGCCCTCGAACGCCTGCGGGCTCGTCACTTCGTGGACGAGGTGGCGGTCGATGTAGAGGAGACAGGTGCCGTCTTCCTGGCGGTCGACCAGGTGGTCGTCGAAAATCTTGTCGTAGAGGGTCCGTGGTGCGCTCATGGCTGAAGATCCGTCTGAGTTTTGAAAAGGGAATGCGGGCAGGACGCCGCACGCGCGGCGCCGATGACGAACGCTTAGCCTAGCAGGCTAATGAGCGCCCCGGAGACGCGCGCGAAAAAGCGGGCCGGCAGACGCTTGTGGTCCTGCAGCACGTAGATATCAGGCGCGAGACATCCGAATTTCGATCCCATGGCCAGCCTCATAGCAGTTTCGCCCTCGCCCGGCAATGATTTTGCCACCCGCGCCGGTCGCTCCGGGCGCGTGCCACCGCCGGGGCTCACCGCTCGCCATTGCCGTGTTCGCGCATGCGCTTCTCGATGCGCCTGAGCACCAGAGACAGGCCTATGGTCAGCACCAGGTAGACATAGGTGACGATCGAATAGGTCTCGAAGAAGCGGAACGAGCCGGCCGCATAGACCTTGGCCATCTGCGTCACATCGGCGACGCCGAGTACGGAGACCAGGGACGAATCCTTGACCATCGCCACGAAATCGTTCGACAGCGGCGGGAAGATGACACGGATCGCCTGGGGAAAGACGATCAGCCGGAAGCGCTGGTAGCGGTTGAGCCCGAGCGACACCGCCGCCTCGAGCTGTCCCTTCTCGACCGACTGGAAGCCGGCCCGGAAGATCTCGGCGATGAAGGAGGAATAGCCGATCACCAGCGCGATGATCGCCCGCCACATCAGCGAGATGTCGCGCACCGCCATCGGCTCGAGCCAGCCGGCGGAAATCAGCGGTGAAACCGCGAAGTTGTAGAGCGCCACGAAGGCCGGCGCGCCGACGAAGGCGATATAGAACAAAAGGACCAGGATCGGGATGCCGCGGATCACCTCGACATAAAAGCGCGCGATCTGGCGCAACACCAGGCTGTTCGACAGGCCGAGAAGGGCGATGCCCAGCCCAAGCAGCGTCGCCAGGAAAAAGGCGACGAGCGTCACGAAGACGGTCACGAACACGCCCTTGCCGACCACGGTGAAGACCTGGGCATAAAGATCGTTGACGGCGATGACGATGGCTAGCGCCACACCGATCAGCACAAGGGCGGCCAGCCACCACGGCCGGTCGTCCTTGCCATCACGGGACGGAAGCGTCTGGAAGCCCA
>JBAYTX010000078.1:0-13001 GCA_041675415.1 Rhizobium sp.
AGCGCCAGGGCGAAGACGATGGCCCTGGTGCGGCCTTTGGAGCGTGCCAGGAAGTACGCGACGGGATAGCCGAGCGCGGTCACACTGATCGCAACCAGCAGCGACATCAGCGCCGTCCGGCCAATCCCCACAAGAGAAAGGCCGTCGGTCAGAAACCGGTGGTAGTTGGCGAGCGTCAGGGCGCCCGAGGTGGCGTCGGAAAAACTGATCCCGATCATCAGCCCCATCGGAAGTGCAAAGAAGATGGCGAGCACAAGGAGGGATGGAGACAGGGCGGCATAGATGTGCGATCTGCCGTCCCCTCGGACTGGCGCCACGGGAAGGTTGAGGACAAGAGTGTTCATGACAGCCCTCTCAGTTCGCCGCGGGCACGACATCGCGCTCCCAGCGATCGGCCCATTCCGGCAGACGCTCGGCCACGATTGCGAGATCAGGAAGAAGCAGCGTCTTCAGATCGGCCTCGGTCGTGACCTGCCGCGCCCGGAGTTCTTGCGGAACGTCGATATCCGGGCGGGCGCTGCCGACCTTGTAGCCGGATACCCAGGCCTCCTGGCTCGACTTCTCGAGGAAGAAATTGACGAACTTTAAAGCTGCGGATTTGTTCTCGGCCCCGGTCGGAATGCTGAGCGTGGCAATCAGCGGGATGGTGCCTTCCTTCGGCCGCACATAGTCGACAGGCTCACCGGAATCCACCAGCAATTGGGCCCGGCCGTTCCAGAAGGGCATGGCCCAGACCGTCCCGTCCTTGATGTAGCTCTCCAGGATCGCCGAGGACTGCTCGAAGCCGATCGATTGTTCAGCGAGCCTGGCCATTGCGGCGAAGCCCGGATCAAGATTGTCGACAAGGTCACCACCATTGATCACGGACAGGACCTGGAGAAGGTCCACCGCCATGACATTCTGGAAAGTCGGCAGCACCACCCTGTCCTTCAGTTCGGGCGCAAGCAGTGCGTTCCACGACGTTGGCGGCTGGGAGAAGTGGTCCGTCCGATAGAGGAGGGACATGTACTGTATCTCATGGACCGCACCGCAGGGACCGGCCACTGCCGCGATGCTCGGCGCAAGCACCGCCAGATTGGGAACACTCGCCACATCGAGTTTTTCCAGCAAACCATCCTTGCAACCCTGCAGCGCCTGGGACGCCGTCATGACGACGACATCGAAACCGGGGTGCCCGCTGGTCGCCTTGATCTTGGCATAGTCCTGCGATGAGGAGCCGACTGCATCGTAGATAACCTCGATACCGAACTCCTTCACGAACGGTTCGATGATCTTCTCGCGAATGATGTGCTCGTAAGGACCGCCATAACTGTTGACGATTAGGGTTTCGGCATGAAGCGGTTCGGCCAGCCCACAAAGGGCCAGCGACAGCAGCGCGATTGAGCATCGCTTTGTTTTCATGGCAGTTTCTCGCTCTTTTTTAGAGATTGTTCCCGGAGCGATGGTGATGCCTTGGCCTCACAACGTCTAATAGGTATCGAGGAGGATTCATGCCGGCGGCCTATGAATCGCCCCTTCCAGCAAGGGAGGCGGACGGCTCCCATACTCGTGTCAAGCGACGGCCGAAAGTGATTTGGGTCCAGGCGACCTGCACCGCCTGAGCGAACCGAGAGTTTTGGGGAATGTTCGAGCGCCGCCGGTGGCAGGTGCGCGCCGCTCCTGGTATTGGCGGCGACCGGTCAACCACTTGAAAGATGAACGCATCAGCGCATCGCTGTTTGGACGATCACCACCGCGCTCCCGTGGGCCACGTCCCGTCCCGATTGCCAGCTTGCCTGCCCTTTTCAATGCATGACGCGGTCGATGCAGGCCCGCACGCGCGCCACTCCCTCGACGATGTTGCTGCGCTGGATCGAGGAATATCCCATCCGGAAGTAGCGGCAGGGAACGCCGCTTGTTGGGAAGAAGGGTGAGCCGGGCTCGACCAGGACGCCTTCTTTCCGCAACTCGTGCACCAACATATCTGCATTCAGTCCCATGGGTCCCTCGATCCAGAACGATGTGCCGCCAAATGTTGAGGAACCCGCGATCTTCAACCCTTCCCGCCGAAGCGCTTCCGCCATCAGCACATGGCGCTTGTGATACTCCATGCGCATACGATGCAGCACGGAATCGTAGTGGCCTAGCGCCAGGAAGTAGGCGGCGGTGCGTTGCAGGTGGCCGGGCGGGTGTCGCAGCATTAGGGAGCGCAAAGCGCGCGCCTCGCGAATGAAGGGCGCTGGCGCAACAAGATAGCCCAGGCGCAGCCCGGGAAAGAGAGACTTCGAGAAACTGCCGATGTAAAGTACGCGCCCAGTCGCGTCGAAGGCCTTCAGTGCCGGCGACGGCGGAGCAAGAAAGCTTATCTCGAATTCGTAGTCGTCTTCAACGATCACGAAATCCTTTTCGTGAGCGGCCTGGAGCAGGCGCGCCCTCCGGTCGATCGGCATGGTCGCGCCCGTTGGGGAGTGGTGACTGGGCGTTACGAATACGGCGTCGACATCCTGTGGCAGAGCATCCGGAGGCAGGCCTTCTCCATCCACGTCAATCGTCGCGACCTTTGCTCCGCTTAGCAGAAGCGATGCGCTGATGTCGGGATGGCAAGGGTTCTCGCAGACCGCGGTGGAGCCATTTTGTAAGATCAGCCGTGTCACGATCCATAGCGCATTCTGTGCTCCGACGGTGACAAGAATCTCATCGCGATTGGCATGGATGCCCCGCTGCGGCAACGTGCGGGAGCAAATATAGTTCACAAGCCTCACATCGTCGGCGGCGGCAAGATCGCTTGCCATCTGAATGAAGTCCTCGCGTGCCAACGCTCGCCGCGAACAATCCCGCCAAGCGTTGAGATCAAACAGCGACGGATCCATCTGGCCATACAGGAAGGGGTAGGGATAGCGCCGCCAGTCAAGGGGCTTGGGAACCTGGCGCACAACCGTAAAACTCATTTTCACCTTGCTGGTCCAGTCGATGGGGGCGGAACTGGAAGGCCGCTGATCGTTCTCCAGGCTGCCAGGCGGCGGGTTTCCTGCGATGCAGTAAGAGCTGCGAGCGATAACCTCGAGATAACCCTGAGATACGAGCTCCTGGAAGGCTTGTGTCACGGTGACGCGCGAGATGTGGAGATAATTGGCCAATCTGCGGGTCGAAGGCAACTGCGCGCCTGGCTGAACACGGCCTGCGAGCACGGCCGACACGACCGTTTCACGCAATTGAGCCTGTAAGCCCACTCCGCTTTTTCGTTCGATGAAGAAGATTGTTTCAGAGACGTTAGTGCGCACGAAGCTCGGCCCAAGCGGAGATCATCTGGACTCATTCAACTTTCAAACTGGACGTAACACAACCCCGACGTCGAATTTATCTTTTGGCAAAAGACCGGGACAACCGGCTTAACAACAATCAAAGAGGTGGAACGTCAATGATTCTTAAACATTTCAAGCGCCTAGCGGCCGCAGCCAGCATAGTGGCAGGCCTTGTCGCATCAAGTACGGCTTACGCGGAAACCAGACTCGTGGTTGGTTATCAGCAGATCGTTGGTCCATTCGTGGCGGCTATTGCCGATGGCCGGTTCGACGCGGCGGCAAAGGAGGCCGGATACACGATCGACTGGCGTCAGTTCAGCTCCGCCGGGGATATCTCGACGGCGCTTGCGTCAGGTGACGTGCCGATCGGCGTACTCGGCTCCACCGGCGCGACAGCTGCCGCGACCCGCGGAGTGGAGCTGCAGCTGTTCTGGATTCTCGACAATATCGGCAAGTCTGAGGCCCTGGTCGCCCGCGACGGATCGGGTATCACCAGGCCAGAAGACCTCAAAGGCAAGAAGGTCGCTGTACCATTCGTCTCGACATCGCACTTCCACCTCTTGGTGGGCATGAACAAGGTATGGAATGTCGATCCCCGCGAGGTCGAGATTCTAAACCTGAAACCGCCGCAGATCGTTGCCGCCTGGCAGCGTGGCGACATCGACGCTGCGTATGTCTGGCCGCCTGCGCTGTCCGAAATATTGAAAACGGGCAAGGTGATTTCGGATTCCGAGATCATCGGCGCCGCAAGTGTTCCGACGTTCGACGGGCTGGTGGTCGACAAGGGCTGGGCCGAGGAGAACCCGAAGCTCATGGAGGCCTTCACCCGAGTTCTGGCGGAATCCTACTCCGATTACAACGCCAACAAGACCGCATGGACGGCCGATTCGCCGCCGGTCAAAGGCATCGTCAAGCTCATCGGCGGCGATGGTCCCAGCACGGTCGAGGCGCTTGCGCTCCTGTCCTTCCCCAACGCGGACGAACAGGCTTCCGACACATGGCTTGCCGGTGGCGCGATCCGAGCGCTCAACGAAAGCGCAAGGTTCCTCGTTGAACAGAAGCAGATCGGCAAGTCGCTGGATGACTACGCGCCCTTCGTCAACTCGAGTTTCGCGCAGGCGGCCATGAAATAGCGCACCTGTCCAGAATGCACCGCCCCGTCTTGAGCGGGTCGGTGCCATCATCGCTTTTCACAAGCTGGGACTGAGGTGCAGAAGGTCATTTCAAATGGAAACGCTTTGCGTCCGAAACATCAGTCTGACCTATCCGGGGCTATATTCGGATCAGGCTGTAGTCGCCCTCAAGGGCGTCAATCTTACCATCAATAGTGGAGACTTCGTTGTCGCATTAGGCGCGTCAGGTTGTGGCAAAACAACGCTACTCAATCTGATGGCAGGCTTCATGGCTCCGTCAGATGGAGATATCTCACTTGGAGACAAACGGATCTCTGGACCCGGCGCGGAACGCGGCGTGGTCTTCCAGAAACACGCGCTCCTTCCGTGGCTCAACGTGATCGACAATACAGAGTTCGGTCTCAAGCTCCGCGGCGTCGACAAGGCGACAAGACGAGAGCTGGCGACGAAGAATCTGGCGTTGGTTGGCCTGCAGGACTTCCACCGCCATATGATCTATCATCTGTCGGGCGGTATGCAGCAGCGTGTCGGCATTGCCAGAGCGCTGACCTGCGATCCCGCAATGCTTCTGATGGATGAGCCGATGGCCGCGCTCGACGCGCTGACGCGCGAAACCATTCAGGAATTGCTGCTTAAGGTTTGGCAGCTCACCAACAAGATGTTCTTCTTCATAACGCATAGCGTCGAAGAGGCCCTTTTTCTCGGTTCGCGGCTGATCGTCATGTCGCCGCGCCCGGGCCGCATCACCCACACCTATGAACTCAACTTCAATCGTCAGTATCTAGCCGAAGGCAATGCCCGCGCGATCAAGTCCAGCCCGGAGTTCATCAGGATGCGCGAGGAAGTGCTAGGCATTATCTACGGCGACGAACGTGCGTCCGGCAATCCGGAGGTGGCCCATGCTTGAGAGAGCCAAGCGGACCCGGGCCGTCGAGCCTGGCCAGATCTTCGGTGCACCGGGCGAGGGCAACAGCGGATTGATCAGCTTCCTCACGTCAGCCGCGCTCATCGCCCTATGGTTCATCGTTGCGGAATCTGGCTGGGTGAGGCCACTCTTTCTCCCCTCGCCGTTGGCAGTATGGGACAAGTTCGTGCTGGCGCTGACGGAGGGCGTCTCGAACTCGACCTTGGTGGAACACACTCTGGCCAGCCTATGGCGTGTTTTCGGTGCCTTCCTGATTGCGCTGGTGAGCGCCGTACCGATCGGTATTCTCATGGGCGTAAACCGCTTCGTTCGCGGGCTGTTCGACCCTGTTATCGAATTCTACCGACCGTTACCGCCGCTCGCCTATCTGCCACTCGTCATCATCTGGCTTGGCATCGGCGAGTTCCCCAAGGTGTTCCTGATCTATCTGGCGATCTTTGCGCCGATGGCGATTGCTGCGAGGGCAGGAGTACGATCGGTATCGACGGAGCAGATCCACGCGGCCTATGCGATGGGTGCCACTCGGAGCCAGGTCATAAGCCAGGTTATCCTGAAGGCAGCCTTGCCCGAGATCTTCACCGGGATGCGCATCGGCATCGGTGTGGGCTGGACGACCCTGGTGGCGGCCGAAATGGTTGCCGCAAACCGGGGCCTCGGCTTCATGGTCCTCAACGCGGCCGAGAATCTCGAAAGCGACACGGTGATCATGGGCATCTTCATCATCGGAATCTTCGCGTTCACCTTCGACCTCTTACTCCGCTACCTGGAGAAGGTGCTGATACCCTGGAAGGGCCGCGTGTAGGCAGCGACAGTCCGTTCCGACATTCCACTCAAACCCGGCCATGGCGGCCATGCAAGACGGTCTTCTCCGTCTGTGGTGAAACCATGCCACCTGACGAGCCAAAGGACATGACAATGACAGTGACTCCAGCCGATCTCAGAATACTGTTCGGTGCCTTCAACCGGCATGACATCAATGGGGTCATGCGCTTCTTCGCAGAGGACTGCGTCTTCAACGCCGTGGGCGGCCCGGATGTATTCGGGACCCGTTACGTGGGACTGGCTGCGATCTCTGACGCTTTCAGCAGTGTCTGGAAGGCCATGCCCGACGCGGAGTGGAGCGATCACAGCCATTTCGTACAGGATGACCGGGGGGTGTCCGAGTGGATGTTCTCCGGCACTGCCGCTGCCGATGGCAGCCGCATCCACGCAGAGGGCTGCGACCTCTTCACCTTCCGTGACGGCAAAATCGTCCGCAAGCAGGCGTTCCGCAAGAACCGTCCGCTTCTCCAGCCACGGTACTAAATTTCGGAGCTAATCAATGGAACAGCACACCACCATCCACACGAAGGGCAGGGCGCCTTTCGATCCCGCCTATGATCCCGAACACTCACGCAGCCCGGGCACCGGGAAGGAATATGCTCCGACATATTGGATCGCGACGGCGGGACCTGAGCCAGAAGACGACGGCCCAATTACGCGGGATATCGACGTCGATGTGGCTATCATCGGCTCAGGTTACACCGGCCTCTCATGCGCAATCCACCTTGCGCGCGACCACGGCATCAAGGCGACGGTACTCGAGGCGAACGGCGTCGCCTGGGGCTGCAGCACCCGCAATGGCGGACAGGCGCAAATCTCCGCCGGTCGCCTGAAGCGCTCGCAATGGATCGAGCGCTGGGGCGTGGATGTGGCGAAGAAGCTGCATGCGGAAATTGCTGAAGGCTTCGAGCTTTTCCGCGCGCTGATCCGCGAGCCGGAAATCGACTGCGACCCGCAGGATGGCGGCCATCTCTACATTGCGCATCGAGAGAAAATGCTACCGGCTCTCCAAAAGGAAGTCGAAGTCATGAACAAGGTGTTCGGCTATCCATCGCGCATGATCAGTCGCGACGAGGTCCACAGCGATTTTGTGCGCGACTCCGAGGCAAAGGGCGCGATGTATGAGCCGGACGGCATGGGAATTCATGCCGGCAAGCTGGCATTCGGATATTTGCGGCTGGCGCGGCGGCTGGGGGCGCGTGTTCACACCTCCAGTCCAGTTCTCAGGTGCACACATGATGGAAAAGCATTTCGACTTCAGGCGCCGGGTGGCAATGTGCGCGCGCGCGTGGTCTGCATAGCTACGGCAGGCTATACATCTCCCGCGATGAGCGCATTGACGCGCCGCCGGCTGATGCCGATCCTGTCAAATTCCATCGTAACGCGTCCGCTGACAGAGGGGGAACGGCAGGCGCTCAATTTCAGATCAATGATCCCTCTCACTGACACGCGCACGCTGAGACACTACTATCGACTTCTGCCCGATGGTCGTGTGCAAATCGGTAGCCGAAGCGCGATCACCGGACGTGATGCACCGAACCGCAAGCATCTTGACCTCCTTTTGGCTGGGCTCTACCGCAAATTTCCGCCGCTGAACGGAATCGAGATCGAATATTCATGGTGGGGCTGGGTTGACGTCAGCCACGACATGATACCGCGCATCTTCCAGCCCGATCCAGGGCAAAAGCTGTTCTACGCCATGGGCTATGGCGGCAATGGCGTCATGTATTCGGCGCAGGCCGGTCGCCGCATGGCCCAGATGGTCGCCGGCGAGGGGGGAACGCCGGATCTGCCGATCTTCACATCCGCGTTACCCAGCCACGGTGTTCTGACACCGTTCCGGCGGCTTGGTCAGTGGGGGATGTACCGTTGGTACTACCTCAAAGACGAGATCCTGTAGGCGTGGGGGAGTCAGAACGTTTGCGCGAGTTTGCGTGCCGCCGACTGAAGCACGGGCACATAGCGCTTGGCGTCGTCAAGCGTCATGCGTGCCTTTGGAGCGTGGCAGGCGAGCGACGCAACTACCCGTCCGTTTCTGTCAAGAACAGGAACCGCGATGGCTATCAGGCCGATCATGAACTCCTCCCGATCGGTGCTGTAGCCGTCGCGCAAAATCTCGGCAAAGTCTGCCTCCAGCGCATCGGCCGACATGATCGTTGCAGGCGTGAACCGTTCAAACGTCATCGAAGTCAAGAGCTTCTGCCTCTGTTGCGCGTCCATATGCGCAAGCAACAGTTTACCGCTGGCGGTGCAGTGAAGGGGAACCCGCGAACCAGGTTCAAGATGAACTCGCAGCGGCCAGTCGGATTCGACGCGCGCCAGATATATGGCGTCGCAGCCGGACCGCGTCACGAAATTGCATGTCTCACGCGTCACATCAACGACCTGCTTCAAGATCGCTTGCCGCTGGGATCCCACGCCCGAACCAACAATGGTCAAGCCCATCTTGAACAGACGTGGACCGACCGAGTAGTGGTGCCTGTCAGGCTCGCGAAAGAGGAAGCCCTCTTCCACAAGACGCTGGCACAGCCTGTGCAGAGTCGCTCTTGGCATGTCGATCCGCTCTGCAAGTTCGGTCAGCGTGACCGGCTTTTCGGAAAGTCCGATGACTTCGATCAGATTGAGGCTTCGGGTCACGGCCGAATTCGGCGTGTCGTTTCCATCTTCCATTTATTCGTCCTTATCTCATTGAGTGAGACTATTGTTAGCCAAAACATCTATTATATATCATCAATTTTGGCAATTTCTCATTCACTGAGATATTATATCTCAGAATATTTGACACCTCGATCCCTTTGGCTCCCTTTTTGGGGCGGGGAGGGACCGAAAGTGAACGAAGCGCAATTTGACTACATTGTTGTCGGTGCCGGCTCTTCGGGCTGCACCGTTGCCGCGCGTCTGTCCGAGAACGGCAATTTCCGCGTTGCTCTCGTCGAAGCTGGCCCGAAAGACACCAGTCCCTGGATTCACTTGCCGCTCGGTTACGGCAAGACCATGTGGGACGAACGCATCAACTGGAAACTTTACACCGAACCCGACTCCAACATGAACGGCCGACGCATCTACTGGCCGCGCGGTAAGGTCCTGGGTGGCTCTTCCGCGATTAATGGCCTGATCGCCATTCGGGGACAAGCTGAGGACTACGACGACTGGGCGCGTTACGGCGGCGATCAATGGAGCTATCGCAATGTGCTACCCTATTTCCGCAAGTCCGAATCCTTCAGAGGGTCCGCGAACCCAGACTACCACGGCAAACACGGGCCGATCAGCGTCGATCCGATCCGTGAACGACACCCGCTGATAGATGCGTTCATCGCTTCGGCCACTCAGCTTGGCATTCCGGCCAATGACGATTTCAACGGACCGTCGCAGGAAGGCGCGGGCTACTACAGTCTAACGACACGAAATGGGCTGCGCAGCAGTGCTGCCGTGGGCTACCTGCGTCCGGCGCTGCGGCGCGCCAACCTCGAAATTCTGACCGATACGCTGGTCACGAGAGTCCGCTTTGAAGGACGCCGCGCGCAGGGCATCGAATACACTCAAGGTGGGCGGAAAATGAGCATGGATGCGCGGCGCGGCGTCATCCTGAGCGCCGGCGCTGTGCATACACCGCACCTGTTGATGCTATCCGGCATTGGGCCAGCCCAGCATCTCAAGGAACACGGCATCGAGGTGCTCGCCGACATATCGGGCGTTGGCTCGAATCTGCAGGATCACCTGCAGTTGCGACTTATCTATCGATGCAACAAGCCCATCACGACGAACGACGATCTGAACAGCCTGACCGGCAAGGTGAAAATCGGCCTGCAATGGTTGTTGACGCGGACGGGTCCGCTTGCCGTCGGAATCAACCAGGGTGGTCTTTTCGCCAAGGTCATGCCGAATGCGGCGCGGCCCGATGTTCAGTTCCATGTTGCCACCCTTTCCGCAGACATGGCCGGAGGAAAGGTCCATCCCTTCTCCGGCTTCACCATGTCGGTTTGCCAACTTCGTCCAGAGAGCAGGGGCGCTATTCGGTTGGCGTCTGCCGATCCCACGATGCAGCCGCTCATACACGCCAACTATCTCGACTCTGACCTCGACCGTCAGGTGGCCGCCGCGGGCGTCAGGCTGGCCCGCCGCATCGCGAGTATAGGTCCGCTGCACCAGCTCGTGGCTCGCGAGGAACTCCCGGGCGAAACCGTGGAGAGTGACGAAGGCATTCTCGATTTCGCGCGCCAGCATGGAGCGACCATCTTCCATCCGACGAGCACATGTCGAATGGGCCAGGACAGCGATGAGGGCGCTGTGGTCGATCCGGACCTGAGGGTGCGAGGCTTTGACGGTCTGTGGATCGCTGACTGTTCGGTGATGCCCAACATCGTATCCGGAAACACGAACCTGCCGGCGATCATGATCGGAGAAAGACTGTCCAGCTCAATTCTGAACTGAAATCCAACTTTGGGAGGAAACCATGTTGAATACCGCCAGAAGCGTAAGGGAAAGTGAAGTGAGGCGCGTCGTGTTCGCGTCCTTGATAGGCGCGACGATCGAGTGGTACGATTTCTTCTTGTACGGCGTGATCGCCGGTATCGTTTTCAACCACCTTTATTTCCCGGCAAATGACCCGCTTGTTTCAATGGTATTGGCCTATGCAACCTTTGCAGTCGGCTTCGTTGCCCGTCCGCTCGGCGGTATCATATTTGGACATTTCGGGGACAGGCTCGGGCGCAAACAGATGCTCGTGCTCACCATCCTTATCATGGGTGTGGCAACTGTTTTGATCGGCCTTCTGCCAACCTATGACCAGATTGGCGTGGCAGCTCCCATTCTGCTGCTCATCCTGCGCGTTGCGCAAGGCATCGGCATTGGAGGGGAATGGGGCGGTGCCGTCCTCATGGCCTATGAGTTCGCACCGGAAAACAGGCGCGGTTTCTATGCGTCGATCCCGCAAATCGGCCTTGCCGTCGGGCTGTGCCTCTCATCTGGCGTGGTAGCACTTCTCAGTTTGCTGCCCAACGAAGCTTTCATGTCCTGGGGTTGGCGCAGTGCCTTCGTTGGCTCGGTCGTGCTTATCATCATAGGCCTCTATATCCGGCTCAAGGTCGCTGAAACGCCGGACTTCGCCGCTGTCAAGGAAGAACGACAGGAACTCAAGATCCCGTTTATCGAACTCATCCGGACCTATCCCCGGAATATCCTGCTCGGCATGGGTGCCCGTTATATCGACGGCGTCTTCTTTAACGTATTCGCTGTCTTCTCGATCGTCTATCTGTCCAAATATGTGCAGGTGGACCGTACCACGGCATTATGGCTCGTGTGCCTTTCTGCACTTGTCATGGTCGTGGCGATTCCGCTGTTCGGTAAGCTGTCCGACCGTTGGGGCCGTCCTAAAACCTATGCCATCGGCAGCCTGCTGCTGGCACTGGTCACCTTCCCGGCCTTCATGATGATGGGAAGTGGGAGCTTGCCGTTGATTGCACTCTCTCTCATCGTCCCGTTCGGCATCATCTACGCAATGTGCTACGGCCCCGAAGCAGCTCTGTTCTCAGACCTGTTCGACGTGAAAGTGCGCTATACCGGCATTTCCTTTGTCTATCAGTTTTCTGGCATCTTCGCCAGCGGCATCACTCCGATCATTGCGACCTATCTCATCAGCTATGGCAACGGCGAGCCTTGGCTGCTGGCCGGCTACGTAGTGTTTGCCGCTCTTGTTTCGATGGTTTCGGCCATGCTCATACGCCCGGTTTCCGAAACGAATTCCGCCCTCCCGCACGAGCCATTGCGCTCGTCACCCGTTTACCCAAGCTAAAGGGAAATAGCCATGAAAATGACCACAGAGGAATCCTTCGTAAAAGTACTTCAGATGCATGGCCTCGAACATGCCTTCGGCATCATCGGCTCGGCCATGATGCCGGTGTCGGACCTGTTCCCCAAGGCTGGCATCAAATTCTGGGACTGCGCTCATGAGACCAATGCCGGCATGATGGCTGACGGTTTCAGCCGTGCTACGGGCACGATGGCGATCGCGATCGGCCAGAATGGCCCGGGCGTCACCGGCTTCATCACCGCGATCAAGACCGCCTACTGGAACCACACGCCGCTCCTGATGGTGACGCCCCAGGCGGCCAACAAGACCATCGGCCAGGGCGGGTTCCAGGAGGTCGACCAGATGGCGATGTTCGAGGAGATGGTCTGCTACCAGGAAGAGGTGCGCGACCCCTCGCGCATTCCCGAAGTGTTGAACCGCGTCATCGAGATGGCCTGGCGCCGCAGCGCCCCGGCGCAGATCAACATTCCGCGCGACTACTGGACCCAGGTGATCGACGTCGATCTGCCCTCGATCGTTCGTTTCGAGCGCCCGGCCGGCGGACCGCAGGCGATCGCCGAGGCGGCACGGCTGCTGTCGGAGGCGAAGTTCCCGGTCATTCTCAACGGTGCCGGCGTCGTCATCGGCAATGCCATCGCCGAGTCGATGGCGCTTGCCGAGCGGCTCGACGCGCCGGTCTGCTGTGGCTACCAGCACAATGATGCTTTCCCCGGCAGCCACCGGCTGTCGGTCGGTCCGCTCGGCTACAACGGCTCGAAGGCGGCGATGGAGTTGATCTCCAGGGCCGACGTCGTGCTTGCGCTCGGCACCCGCCTCAATCCCTTCTCGACCCTGCCTGGCTATGGCATCGACTATTGGCCCAAGAATGCAGCGATCATCCAGGTCGACATCAACGGCGACCGGATTGGCCTGACCAAGAAGGTAACGGTCGGCATCTGCGGCGACGCCAAGCAGGTCGCCCGCCAGATCCTCGAACAGCTCTCGCCGTCGGCAGGTGATGCCGGCCGCGAGGAGCGCAAGGGGACCATCCA
>JBAYTX010000079.1:0-12211 GCA_041675415.1 Rhizobium sp.
AGGGCAAACACGTGCTCATCACGATCATTGCCGATCAGGGATGCTCTGATTGTTTCGACAGAAGAGTGGCAGCGAACATCACGCAACGATGCCAGAACGTCGGGATCGCGCTCGCCGGAGACGATCGCACGGATGATCTTCATGCCGGTCACGCCGGTGATATCGGAGACAACATGATGGAGCTGTAGGTTCATCTCCATCAAAGCCTTCTGCATATGCTGGATATGAGCTGCCGCATACTCGACCAGCCGTTCTCGCTGGCGCAGGTAAGCATGCAGCGTTGCGACCTGTGCATTCGGCCGAAAGCTGCCGCGCAGCAGGCCATAGGAATGCAACTGGCGAAGCCACGCCGCATCGCTAACATCGGTCTTCCTGCCGGGGACGTTCTTTGCATAACGCGCGTTGACCAGGATCACCTCGAAGCCGTGCTGCTCGAGGATCTCGAAGACCGGTATCCAGTAAACGCCGGTCGACTCCATCGCCACGCTCGTCACGCCGCAGGATTTGAACCAAGCGGCCAGATCATGCAGATCGTGGGTGAAGGTGCCAAATGAGCGGATCGGCATATCGGCACAATCCGGATTGACCGCAGCCATATGCATCGTGGACCCGATGTCGATGGCCGCTGCCCCAGGGTTCATGCGGGTGAGGTTCTGCGGTATGGATGAACTTGTCTTTGGCATGGCTTCTCCTCCTCTGGGTCGGGAGGGGCTGGACCGCGCAAGTTCGTCATTTTCCTAACCGGGATCGCCGCCGAAACAGCGTCACCACTCTCAAGTCCGCAACAGCCCATGTGCCACGTTTTTTAACGGGATCGATCGCCTCCAATAAGCAGCCGGCAACTCCCCTCCGGCGGGCAGCGTAGCACAGCCCGTTTCTACCGCGCACAGGCGGACCGAAGCCCGTGATCGTTTTTTAGGAGGCAGTTTTGGCTCGCGGCGACCTGACGGATACTGAATGGCGGATCATCGAAGGGCTGCTACCCACCGAACGCGGTAGGAAGTCTCGGCCCTCGCACGACAATCGACGATACCTGAACGGCATGCTGCATGTTCTTCGGGTCGGCTGCCCCTGGCGTGACATGCATGAGCGCTACGGAAAGTGGAATTCGGTCTATGTGCGCTTCCGCCGTTGGGCCGAACAAGGCGTTTGGGACGCTCTGCTTGAGACCCTCGTTGAACTGGGGCTGACGGATGACTGGCAGCACATGATCGATAGCACCACGGTTCGCGGCCACTCTCAGGCTGCGGGCGCTAAAGGGGACTTATCAGCAGGCTTTTGGTCGATCACGCGGCGGCTTTACGACAAAAATCCACGCCCGTGCAGACGGTCAAGGACGTCCTCTCGGCTTCGTCCTGACGGGTGGCGAGGCTTCGGATTACAACGCCGTTCCTGATCTGCTGGCGAAACCGGTTAGCAAACCGAGGCTGTTCCTTGCCGATAAAGGCTATGACGGCGATTTCCTGCGTGAAGAACTCCTGATCCATGGGATCAGGCCGGTCATTCCGCCGAAGGCCAACCGCAAGAACCCGCCTGCCTGCGACTTCCGGGCATACAAAGATCGAAACCGTATCGAACGGATGTTCAACCGCCTCAAGCAGTTCCGTCGCGTTGCGACCCGATACGACAAGACACGAAAATCCTTCTCAGCATTCCTCGCCCTGGCTGCCGCCAAGATATGGCTGCCATACTTTGTCAACAGGGCCTAGCGCGGATCGCGACATAGTCGTCGAGTTCGCTTCCCTGCAACGGCCGTCCGAACAGATAGCCCTGCGCGTAATCGCAACCGTGGGCGTGCAGGTAGGAGAGTTGGCGCTCGTTCTCCACACCTTCGGCCACCACTTGCAGATCGAGGCTGTGTGCGAGGCCGATGATCGCCCTTGATATGGCGGCACTATCCTGGCTGGTTTCAATGTCACCGACAAAAGACCGGTCAATTTTTAGCCGGTGTACAGGAAACCGCTTGAGATGGATGAGCGAGGCATAGCCCGTGCCGAAATCATCGAGCGCGATCCTGACGCCGAGCTTGACAAGTTGGTCGAGTGCCGGGGCAATCGTATCCACGGCACGATCGAGCAGGACATTCTCGGTGATCTCCAGTTCCAGGCTGGATGGCGCGATTCTGAACCGCTTCAGCATCGCGGCGACCAGCGGGACGAAGTCGTCGTGCTTCAGCTGTGCCGCCGCCACGTTGACACCGATCGTGCCGAAGGCGAAGCCCGCCTTCTCCATGCCTTGGACCGACGAGAGCGCCGTTTCCAGCATGAAGGTACCGAGCGGCACAATCGAACCAGTCTCTTCCGATACAGGGATGAACTCCCCAGGTGCAACCGGCCGGCCGTTGAGTTTCCAGCGCGCAAGTGCTTCGAAGCCGACATGCCTGCCGTCGGCGAGCGAGACCTGGGGCTGAAGCGCGATGGCCAGCCGCCCGGCCGCAAGATCACTCCGCAGCGCGGCGGCCAGCCTTTCGCGTCGCTCCAGGGTCGAGCGTATGGCCTTATCGAAGATGCGCCAGCCGCCGCGATTGGTGGCTTTCGCTTCATAGAGGGCGATATCAGCGTTCTTCATCAGTTCATTGGGCGTATTGGCCTGATCGGGAAACAGGCTGACGCCGAAGCTGCAATTGGGAAGGATCCGGTGCGAGCCGATGGCGACAGGCATCGAAACGGCCTTGCTCACCCGGCCCATCAGCCGCTCGAGCGCCGCTCGGCCAGCAATCCTCGGCAGGATGATGGCGAATTCATCTCCGCCGAGACGTACGATGATGTCGCTAACACGCAGCGCCGTGCTAAAGCGGGCGGCGACTTCCCGGAGCAGGGCATCGCCGGCGTCGTGGCCGAGTGTATCGTTGATTGACTTGAACTTGTCCAGGTCGGCAACCACCAGCGCGCCCATGTATCCACCGCGTTGAGCTCTGGCGCAGGCCCGCTGCAGATTGTCCGCGAGCACCGAGCGATTGTAGACGCCGGTGAGTGAATCGCGCTCTGCCTGTTCCTTGATGGTGAGTTCCGCCCGCTTGAGATCGGTGATGTCGGTGCGCACCCCGACCGTGTTTCCGGACTCGGAACGTCGCTCGCGCACCTGTAACCAGCGGCCGTCGCGTAGGTGCTGGACTAGCGGGCCGGCGGGTCGGCGGAAATTTGTTAGACGGGCGGCAAGGTAGCTGGCGAAGCCCTCCTCCATGTCGTTCGAAAGCACGAACTGCCCACGCTCCAAGGCGAGTCTCATAAGATCCTCGAACCGCGCGCCCGGAACAATATCCTGCGTTATCGTGTCGTGGAGCTCTCGATAAGCCCTGTTGCTGAGGGTCAGCCGCTCCTCTCGATCGAAGGCCGCGACGCCGTCTGGAATGGTTTCAATGATGTCGCGGAGCAGGGTCTCTGCGTGCTCGCGGCGTTCGTTCTCCGCGCTCAGGTGCGCTTCGGCTAATTTGCGGTTGGTGATGTCGTAGCGGATGGAGACATAGCCATCCATGCGGCCAGTTTCGTTAATATAGGGAACGATTGTTGTATCGACCCAATATAGCGTGCCATCCTTGGCGCGATTGCAGATCTCGCCGCGCCAGATCCTTCCATCGGCGATGTCGCGCCACATGGCGGTGAAGAACTCCGGCGGATGATGGCCAGAATTGACGATGTTGTGGTAGCGGCCAATCAGTTCATCCCGCCCGTAACGGCTGATGCGACAGAAGGGTTCATTGACGTGAGTGATCCTGCCTCGGCGGTCGGTGATCGCCACGATTGCATGCTGGTCGAGCGCGGTCTTGTAAGCCTCCAGCAGCCCCGTCAGCGCATGGATCGGGCGCGTTACCTTTGTGACGACGATGAAGAAGGCCAAGGCACCAAGCGCCGCAGCGACTACCAGCAGGACGGAGCTCGCAACGAGACTCCTGAAGCCGCTCGCCTCGGCCTGGCGGGCATCGTTGCTGGTCGCCAAACCCGTCGCGTCGGACAGTGCCAGCAGACTGTCTATGGCGCGGGTCGCCGCCGCCACCCATTCATCGCCGTCAAGGGGATAGGGGCGCCCTTCGGCGCTGGCCTTGTAAACATTCTCTCGTAGGGTGCTGAAGTTGCCGAAAAATTCGGCCTTCGCCACCTCTATGGCGCGAAGCACCGCCGAATTGGCGAAGGAGCGGCCAGCATAGACCTCAACCGACGCCCAAGACTGTTCGAGCCGGCCGCGATATTCCGCAAGCGTAGCGAGGGTTTCGTCGTCGATGCGATCTTGGCGGGCGATCATGCTTCCGATCATGGCCCGCTCGCGGCCGGCATATTCGCTGACGACCCACAGAGCCTGGCGGAGATCGAGCATAATCTGAGTGTGGACGAGTGCTGTGGGCGGTACTTCCTGGACGGTGAGGTGCAAATCCTGCAGCGACATGATAAGCGCTGTGGCAGTCGGCACCCACCGGTCCAGGAGAGCCTGATCGCGTGCCGATCTGGCAACTACCAACTGCCGGTCTATGTCGCTTCGGATAGAAGCGAGAGCGTCTCGGTTTTGGCTTACGGTGGCGATCAGGGCTGCTTTGCCGATGAAATCGGTTACGTCGCGCGCGCTTTCTAGTGCCGAATCGAGCGCCACGTCGCCGTGCCGACGCAGTTCGGCAATACGTTCGACCTTTTCCGGATCAGCGGCGGCGGGGGCCGCGAGTACTGCATTTGTGACGCCACGTTCGATCGCGAGCAGCTTGGCACTGGTCAGAAAGCGAGCGCCGATTTCGGCATTATGATGCATGATTCGCGCGCTACGCATCGTCTCCCATGCCGAAAGGAGGTTGGCGGAAGCAGCAAAAAGCAGCCCCACCGCGAAGGCCGCCACGATCGAGAGCAGCAGCACACGGATGGTTAGTAATATTCTGTGTTCCTGCGCCGGCGAGACGCCAGTTGCCCAATGAATCGTAGAACCACTTTGGGTATTCATTGCACTTTCCTTCGACAGGCAGAGATCTGTGCTGAAAACTCTATGTAATGCTGGCGCTCAGTTGAGCACCCACGGTAAAGGCGGTCATGATACTGTCGCCAGCAGAGGGAAGCATGCACATCATTTCATCTTCCTCTGCTGAACGATGAGGAATGGTCGAGTGGGGGCGGCAACTCGATGGCCGCCCCCGACCGGTTCTTGTCCACGGCAGTCCTGCCAAGGAACTGTCAGGCGGCCACTGCGGATCTTTGGGCTGGCACATGTGCTGCGGCGGGCTGCATCACTGTGGACCCCTGGCCAAATTGGAACCGGGCCAGCAGTCTGTTGAGGGCTCCTGCTTCCTGGGCCAGGCTGTGACTGGCGGCGGACGACTGTTCGACCATAGCCGCGTTCTGCTGGGCGCTCTGATCCATCAGATTGACTGCCTCGTTGATCTCGCCGAGGCCAACGGACTGTTCACGAGCCGCCTCGACGATGGCCGCCACATGTCGGTTCACCTCCTGCACCTCGCCGACAATCAACCGCAGGGCATTGCCGGTCTCGCCGACAAGCGAGACCCCCGACTGCACCTGCCCGGCAGAGCTCGTGATCAGAGCCTTGATTTCCTGAGCGGCATTTGCAGAGCGTTGGGCCAATTCCCGCACTTCCTGGGCCACCACTGCAAAGCCCTTGCCCGCATCACCGGCACGTGCCGCCTCGACCCCAGCGTTCAGGGCCAGCAGGTTTGTCTGGAAGGCAATATTGTCAATGACCGCGATGATATTGGTGATCTCGTGCGATGACGTCTCGATGGCACCCATAGCAGCTACCGCTTGTTCAACGATGGCGCCAGAGCGCTCCGCCTGCTCACGCGTGCGAGACACAAGGGTGCCGGCTTCACCAGCCCTGCGGCTGGTGTCGCGGACGGCGGTCGTGATCTGTTCAATCGCGGCGGCTGTTTCCTCGACCGAGGCGGCCTGCATTTCCGTGCGTCTGGCCAAATCGTCGGCCGCGGCGCGGATCTGTTCGGAACCGGCGTAAATGGCCGAGGCATTGTCGCCAACTGATCGCAAGGCATCTTCCAGCTTGGCCGCGGACTCATTGAAGTCGAGGCGAAGTCTGTCGAGATCATCGGCGAATGGCGTATCGATACGATAACCGACATGACCTTTCGCCAACTCGCCCAGAGCCGTAGCAAGCGCGTCCGTTGCTTCCTTCAGCTTCTGCGCTTCGGCTGCCCTTTGAGCTTCCCTTTCACGCCGCTCCTGTTCGCTCAGTTCGCGACTGTCCACCGCCTCGGCCTCCAGCCGTCGATTGTTTATCGCGGCGTCGCGGAACACCTCAACGGCGCGGGCCATCTGCCCGACCTCGTCTCCACGTTCCACCGAGGGAATGGATACCTCCAGATCACCGTCGGCCAGGCGCGACATCGTCGCCGTCAGGGATTGGATCGGGTTTGCCACCCTATATGCAACAACCCAGAAAGCGAATCCGCCCAGAACAAGCGTCAGCACGAGCACGGCGGCACTGATCATGACGCTGTCTCGACCGTCATTCTCGATCAGATGGGTGTGGTTCGCAGTGGCTTCGCCGATCGCGTCGGAGAGATGCAATAGACTGTCGATGCCCTTCGTGGCCGCGGCAATCCATTGATCCGCGCTGAGGGGATAGATCTCATGACCGGTACCGGCGGCATAGACCCGTTCCCGTACCTCTTCGAAACTGCCGAAATAGCTAGCCTCTGCACCACGGATTGCCGCAAGAACCAACGGATTGGCAAATTCGCGCTTCTCATAGACCTTGATCTGCGCCCATGCCTGTTCCACCCGACCGTGATATTCGGATAGCGTCGAAAGCGTCCCGGAATCGAACTTGGCATTGCGGGCAATCATGCCGCCAATCATCGCCCGCTCGCGTCCTGCGTATTCGCTGATCACCCACATGGCCTGCCTCAGATCCAGCATGATCTGTGTTCGTGCTAGCGCTGATGACGGCACGACCTGAGCTGCGGTGCGCAATTCCTGCGAACTCATGATCAATGCCGTGACCGTCGGCACCCATCTGGCCGAAACGGACGCATCCCGTCCCGATGGTTCCGAGGCGAGCTGCCCATCGACGGCCTGGCGCAGCGACTGAAGGCCTTGGTGATCCCCCCTCACCTTGGAAATGAGGGCTTCCTTTACTGGGAAATCGGAGGCCGATTGGACTTCGTCCAATGCTGCGTCGAGTGTGCCTTGACTGCGCTCGCGTAGTTTCTGGATATCCGCCAGCACCTGAGGATCCGCCTTGGCCGGCGCGGCCAAGGCAGCGTTGGTCAGGCCCCGCTCCGCCGCGAGCGCTCCTGCACTCTCTAGAAAGAGGCTTCCCACACCATTATTGGAACGCATCGTCTGGGCCGTGCGCATGCCGTTCAGCGCCGCGGTCATGCTGACAAGAGCAAAGCCGAGCAGGCCGAGAATGAATGCGGCGACGACCAGAAGTAGCGTCGTGCGAATGCCCCGCGAAGTTCTTCGAGAATTGCGGCGGCCGTTGTCTTGAAACTGCGTGCCCGATCGTCGGCGCGGGTTTAGAATAATACTCATAGGAATACCTCCCAGTATCCAGGATCTGTAGATTAAGAGATTTTCGGCGGGGTTAGTCGAATAGGTGTACCGCCACGCTCTGGCGTGCAGAGGCCCGCGAGGAACTACGGGGCCACAGCGGCCGGCGGGGCGCCAGTCGAAACGATTCCGTATCTGTCGTAGGATGATCCCGTTGCAGCTTCCGGTAGGTCGGAGAACGCAATGGCAGCCAGATATTGGCATTCGCAAAAGTTGACATGCTTGGGCAGTTTTTCCACATGCGCCTCCCCGCATACGGCATGTCGATGTCATGCCGCCACAGCGGATTTAAATAAGCAAAATCATGTACAACCGACGGAAGTCGGAGGAGCAAAACTTAACTATTCTATAAAGACACCCTACATATCCAGGGTTAAATGAGACTTAACGAGAATATTCAGTATGCATTTTTTTTGGGCATATGCCTCCTTTTCAGACCCAATATTTTGCTGAAACATTTGCCTCACGGGGCAGAAACACTAGGTCGCTAGCAGTAACGCATCTTTCTGGCTGCGGATCGGCGAATTCCAGTGGTCGAAGATGGGGCCGAATTCGGCAATCGGGACCGCATGTCGCACACGCGATTGGCGCAGAAGGGTATGTGGACATAGGCGAGCCTGCCGCTTCGAGATTGCCTTGCAACAGGATTTGCGAACATCTCCTGCAAACGTGACGACACCTTATCTGTTTCCACCCGCTTCCTGCCACGAAACGGCATTACCGCCCTTTTCGCTGTGAATGCCCTCGACAGCGGGTCATCGGAGATGTGGCAAAATACGGTGCGAAGTCTATTGTCATGAACCGATAGGCCCAGCTTGGCTGCCAAGGCGGATAAGTGCATAAGTGCCTGTTGGGTTTATCAGCTCAATAAGTTGAGTTTTTTGCTCAATATTAAAAATGAATCATGTTATCAACTTCTATCTCATTAAAATCATTCTAAACAATGGATTTCGCCATCCCTGCGCGGCCGTCCAGTAGAATGATCATCAACGGTTCCCCGTAACAGGTGAACTAGCTAAACCGGCTGCCCCGCCTTTCACGGCTTCCACCAAAGGGAGATAGTCGTCGAAGGGATTTCCCGGGCAACGAATGTCGCGCTCGCGCACTGACCGTCGTCGATCCACACCCTGCTGGCGCCGTCTGGTCGTTGCGACGTGTTTGCGACAGCGCAACGACCAGACGGGGAAAAGCCTGCAAGCTCACCGATATGATCGAGCCTGAAGGCTCGAGAGGTCCATGAATGAAGGAACGGCCATGACGGATATCGATTTCAGCCAGCCAGTCGGAAAGGTCGCAACGACCGTGCCAGGAGCAGCCGACCTGTTCCGTCGCCACGGGATTAGCTTCTGCTGCGGCGGCTCTGAACGGATCGACAAGGCCGCGGAAAAAGCCGGCCTTTCGCCAGACGTGCTACTGACGGAGTTGCAGACGCTAATGCTTGCCAGCCACCGGGAGGCTCCGGAGAGAACGGCGGAACTGATCGACCACCTGCGCAGCCGCTACCACGAAACACACCGCAGTGAACTGGCATGGCTGATTCCACTCGCACAGAAAGTCGAGCGTGTGCATAGCGCCCATCCTCAAGCCCCTGTCGGCCTCGCCAATCTCCTGGAGTGCATCCAGGCCGATCTCGAAGGCCACATGAGCCGGGAGGAGGCCATTCTATTCCCGTTGATGGAGCAGAACGACGAGGTCGTACTGACCCACCCCATCGCGCAGATGCGCCATGAGCACGACGTGGAGGCACGGCATCTGGCCGCTCTCGAACATGTCACCGGTGGCTTCACTTTGCCGGATGGTGCTTGCAACTCGTGGCGTGCCCTCTACACCAGCGCGAAGAAGTTTTCGGAAGACCTCGTTGAGCACATGCATCTGGAGAACAACGTGCTTTTCCCTCGCTTCGCCGGCTGACGCCGACCACGTCATTCAAAGGAGAAAAACCGTGACGAGCAACGGCGAATACAAGCCCTCCGTCGGGGGGGCTGTTACGAACCGGGATGGACAGTCTGCGTCCATCTACTGGACGTATCCCCGATTGCCGAGCGAACGACCCGGACTGTAACTGGATGTGTGACGCCTACGAATGCATGGCAGCGTGCTGCGACAATGACATTGTCGGCTATGTTATGGACCGCTTTTGTACCATAGGTGACGCGCGACACGAAGGCCGCACCAAGGGTAACCACGGGCAAGCCCCCGCGTCAGGCTGATCTGTCGAATTGCGCCGACCAATTGTGTCCGTCACATGACCTAGACCGCCATCGCCCTCCCAGTGCACCGGTCGACACCATCGGCAATGAGAGAAAGCGCTTGCCAGTTTTTGACGCAAAGGCGGCGATTCGTATCAAGGGAAATAGCCCTCTGCTGGACTAACTGACTGAAGACGCGAGAGACTGTCTCACCTCTCAAGCCGAGCCAATCGCCGATCTCGGTCCGCGTGAGCGGGAGACTCAGCGTCCCGCATGAAACTGGGTCAACACCGAATTGCAGGGCGAGATCCATAAGGACCGTGGCGATCCTCTGAACAGCCGTTTTTCCGCACAAGAGCGCGACATGCCGGTGAGCACGGTCAAGGTTCTCCACGAGAGATTCATGAATCATCCGGGCGTGTTTGCGAAGGCTTAGCACTTCGTAGCGGCATTCCATTCGCACTTCGGCGAAGCTCGGCGCACTGGGATGGACGAAGATGTCGCCGGGACCATAAACGTCAACAAGTTGGGCGATGCCGTTCGTCGCCAGCCGGCTATGTACTATGCATCCCTTATGAATGAGATAAACCGGTCCGCTAGAACGATCCGACGCAGAGAGGACGGTACCGACGGGGAAGAGCTCCAATACTGCCGCGCCTTTCCGCCGTTCTTCCGTCAATGGCCGGGAAACAACACGGCGTTCCGGGGTTACCATCAAGTTCATCGTCGAAGACCCTCAGTGGCAGCAAAGCAGCGTCGTTAAGAGGAGGCTAGAATTACCAGTCCAGGCCAGCGCCCTCGAACTTCGTTCATAGGAGGCGGACTTGACGGCGGCTTCTTTGAGCCAGCGCAAGCACCCAGGAGTTTTTGCCGTCAAAGATCGCCTTTACCCGATCGAAGTCGCCTTTCAGATTGTCGCTCGTGAGTGCGAGCCTTACAACACCTGTTGCAACTAACGGAACCCGGTGAGAATCCGGGACGGTCCCGCCGCTGTGACCAGATACGGGTGTCAGGAGGCAATGTCCGCCACTGTCCGCTTGCCGGATGGGAAGGTGCCTGCGCCCGGTCAAGCTGGAAGTCAGAAGACGCGTTGCCACATCCTGAAACCGTCCGATGGCAAAGGGCGGGGCGATTGCTCATGTGAGCTCGGTGTCACGTGGAGGACCCGTATGTCTGACCTAAACAGCCTTCCGACAAGGCAACAGTCCCTTACACCTATAAAAGACCTCTCAACCCTGCGCCGAATACTGCAGGACCTGCCGCCCGGCAACGAACACGCAGCAGAAGCAGCGGCAGCACGAGAGGAGATATTGACAAAGCCGCCGGGAAGTCTCGGCAGGCTCGAAGAAGTCGTCGCGTGGCTGGCCCGCTGGCAAGGACGCTATCCCCCTATCATGGATGATCCGCAAGTGTGCGTTTTCGCGGGCAACCACGGCGTGGCAGAAACCGGTGTGTCGGCCTATCCTCCGATAGTCACCGAGCAGATGGTACAGAACTTCGAGCGCGGCGGAGCGGCCATTAACCAGTTGAGTGCCGAGCTGGGCACGAAGGTGACTGTCGTGTCGCTCGAGCTGGCTCGCCCCGTCAACAACTTCCTAAATGCCCCTGCCATGACCGAGGGCGAGTTCCTCGATGCATTCCAGTCCGGGATGCATGCGGTTCGACCGGGCGCCAGCGTGCTATGCCCCGGCGAGATGGGCATCGGCAACACGACTGCTGCCTCGGCCATATGCTTCGCCCTTCTGGGCGGCGACCCGGCGAACTGGTGCGGACGAGGATCCGGGATCTCGATCGGAACGGTAGAGCGCAAGGTCGAAGTCGTCTCTAAGGCCGTTAGACTGCATGGAAACGCCATAAGCGACGGGCTGGACGCCTTGCGCATCCTGGGTGGACGCGAAATCGCCGCGATGGCCGGATCGATTGTCGCGGCGCGCCTGCTTGCCATACCCGTCATGCTCGATGGTTTCATATGCTCGGCAGCCGCCCTCGCGCTTCACTGCAGCGGACCAGGAAGCCTGGCGCACTGCATGGTCGGTCACAGCTCGGTGGAGCCCGGGCATCGGCGGCTTCTCGCCCATCTCGGATTGCGGCCGCTTCTCGATCTTGATTTGCGATTGGGCGAAGGAACCGGGGCAGTCTTGGCCACCGTCTTGGCAAGAGCAGCGCTGAGATGCCACCTCGGCATGGCAACATTCACCGAAGCCGGCGTGCATAACGGCATCGAGCGGTAACAGAACCCCTGCGGGACGCGAGAGCAATCGGGTAGCCGTCTCGCGTCCCCGTTTCGGATCAGCGGTGCCGAGGTTCGGGGCCAGCACTTCCGAGAACCCGACGTGCGCTCGGCGTCATGGCTCCCCCTCCGACGATTCCTATCTGCTCTTCCCCACATACCCTTATCGGTCGATCTGCAGGGAGACCGATGCGAAGCCGCTTGCGGGATAGATCGCACTCAACGATTCGGCGCCCTTCAGGAGTGAAAACGACGCTACCCGGCTCAGCAATTCATCGATCATCACTCTCAGC
>JBAYTX010000080.1:0-11450 GCA_041675415.1 Rhizobium sp.
CCGGCAGATCTCGGCAACCGGCACGCCGTCGTCACCCTGCTTCAAAGTGAACGCCTTCTGGGCGTCCGAGAACTTCGATGCCTTCATGGTTCCGCTCCTTTTCCCAGCCGGGAAATTACCGCGAAAAACTCCAGTTATGAACGATCCAGTGTCTGGGGATCAGAGCAGTCTCAAAGGTCATGTAGCGGGGGCCGGGAGATCTAGCTCACGAGCCAATTGTCCCTATAGAAGCGCACCTTCTCGGGCGCTAATACGACATTCGTTGTGGCACCTACGTCAGGAACATGATCACGAGCGCGAAGCTTGATGACTATCTTGTTGCCGAGGTCGGCGCTGACGATCGCGAAACAGCCCATGTCTTGCACATCCGTTATCGTCGCGGGCAGTGCCCCCGCCTCCGGACCGGCGGCCAGCGTGATAAATTCCGGGCGAATGCCAACCACGACCTCGCTCAAAGATCGGCCTTCGGCAGAGCGGAGCACCCCGACCTCACGTCCGAGGATCGACACCGTGCCCCCTTGGACGGTGCCGTCGAGGAAATTCATCGCTGGCGAGCCGATGAAATAGCCGACGTGGCGATGCACCGGTTCCTCGAACAGCGCCTGGGGGCTCCCCATCTGCACGACGCGGCCATGATCCATGACCACGACCTGTTCGGCCAGTGTCATCGCCTCGTTCTGGTCATGGGTCACGTAGACCAGCGTGTGTCCGTGCCGGGCGCTGATGTCGCGCAGTTTGCGTCGGAGGCTGAACTTCAGCTGCGGATCGATCACCGTCAGCGGCTCGTCCATCAGGATGACGGCCACGTCGTCGCGCACCAACCCGCGACCGAGCGAAATCAACTGTTTCAGGTCGGGCGTGAGTTTCCGCGCCGACTTCTGCAACAGACCGTCGAGATTGAGCAGGCTTGCCACCTCGTTGACCCGCCGGTCAATGTCCGCCTTCGGCTTGTTGCGGCAGCGCAGAGGAAAGGCGAGGTTCTCGAACACGGTCTTCGACGGATAGACCACCGGAAACTGAAAGACCTGGGCGATATTGCGCTTCACCGCGCCGACCGAGGTCATGTCGACGCCGTTGATCAAGACACTGCCTTCGCTCGGCGTCAGCAGGCCGGAAACGATGTTCAGCATCGTGCTCTTGCCGCAGCCCGAAGGGCCGAGCAGCGCATAGGTGCCGCCGTCCTCCCAGGTGAGATTGAGCGGGTGGAGCGCGTAATTCGGCTTACCGTCGACGATGTCGTAGGCATGGGCGAGTCCCCTGAGTTCGATCTTTGCCATGCAATCAATCCTTCTGGCCGGAGACGCTTCTGCGGGGCGGGGCGGCAATCAGCGCGCCCGTGGTCGCATCAAAGGCGTAGAAGCGCGCGCTGTCCGGGGTGAAACCGATCCTGTCGCCTGGCTGAAAGAGATGCACCCCCTCCTCCTCCAGCACGAGATTGCGCCCCTCGAGATCGAGATGCAGCACGGTCAGCGAGCCGTTGACCTCGGCAAGCGCCGCGACCGCGGAAAAGTCCCCGCCGAGCGCCAGGTCGGTTGCCCTGAGGCCGAACGTGTAGCGATCCGGCGCAAGCGTGGAAAAATGCGCCGGCAGTGGCGTTTCGAACGATGGCCCGAGGATCAGCCGGCCGCGGGCGATCTCGCCTTCGAGCAGGTTCATCGGCGGATCGTTGAAAACCTGCGCCGCGATCGTGTTGGCGGGATAGTGGAAGACGTCGCGGTAGTCGCCCGTCTGGATCACCTTGCCCTCGTGCAGGATGATGACATGTCCCTGCAGGATCATTGCCTCGGCCGGTTCGGTCGTCGCATAGACGACCAGGCGGTCCCTGCTGTCGTGGAATATGCGTCTGAACTCGTCGCGCAATTGTTCGCGCAGCTTGTAGTCGAGGTTGACCAGCGGCTCGTCGAGCAGCAGGAAATCGGTATCCTTCACCAGCGCCCGGGCAAGCGCCACGCGCTGTTGCTGGCCGCCGGAAAGCTCTGCCGGGCGCCGGTCGAGATAGGGGCGAAGGCCAAGCAGGTCGCTCACATAGGTGAGTTTCGCCTCGATTTCTGACGACGTGCAGCCGGCCCGCTTCAGCGGAAACACGATATTGTCGCGCACGTTCAGGTGCGGATAGTTGACGAACTGCTGGTAGACCATGCCGACCCGGCGCTTCCACGCGGGGATCTTCAGGAGATCGACCCCGTCGCGCACGAGACTGCCGGAGCGTACTGCCTGCAGTCCGGCCAGTACCTTGAGGAAGGTCGTCTTGCCGGAGAGCGTGCGGCCGATGACGGTGACGACGCCGGAGGCCGGCAGTTCGACGTCCAGCCCGTGGAGATGGATGGTGTTGCCGTCGGTCACGGTCAGGTTGCGGATTGCGTAGGTCATCATGCCTCCTATTTGTCTGCGCCGGCGAGGCTGCCTTTTTCAAGGTAACGCTCCACCAGGAAGGCGACCACGATCAGGGGCGCCACCGAGACCAGCGCCGAGGCGGAAAGGCTCCACCATGGCGTCACCGAGGAATTCAGCGAGACGATTGCCACCGGCAGCAACTGCGTCTCGGTGAAGGTCAGCGTGAAGGCGAAGAAGAAGTCGTTCCAGCCGAAGACGATGCAGAAGATGCCGGCGACCACGAGGCCGGGCAGCGAATTCGGCAGGATCACCCGCCAGAAGGTCTCGATCGGCGTGCAGCCGTCGATCATCGCCGTCTCATCGAGCTCGCGCGGAATATTGTTGAAGAAGTCGACCATCACCCAGACGGCGATCGGCAGGAGCAGGGCGATGTAGACGATGACCAGACCCAGGATCGTATCGAGCAGGCCGAAGAAACCGAGCATCAGGAAGAACGGGATGGCCAGCACCACTGGCGGCATGATCCGCTGCGAAACGAAGAAGAAAGTGAGGTCATTGTTGCTGATCGGCCCCGCCTTGTAAACGAAGCGCGACAGGCCATAGGCGGCGAGCGTACCGAGGATCAGGCTGATCGCGCTGGCCGATAGGGTGACGATCATGCTTGCGGCGAACGGCTGGACGATGTCGATGCTGCCGGCACCTGATCCGAACAGACCTTTCCAGGCGGCGAGCGAAGGCTCGTAGTCGACATAGGGCAGATAGGTCGGCCCGGCGGTCACCCCGTTGGCGGTCTTGAACGAGGTTGTCAGCGCCCACAGGAAGGGCGCGATGACGAAGGCGCTCCATGCGAGGATCGCCGCCGTCTTGATGATGCGAAGAGGGCGCGGCATGGGTCAGGCTCCCGATTTGACGAGGTATCTGGCGAGAAGCTTGGCGATGATCGTCAAGAGTACGATCATGATCACCAGGTAGGTGATCGACAGCGCCGCCGCGTAGCCGATCTGGAAGTCGCGCAGACCCCGGATGAAGATGTAGTAGCTCGAGGTCTCGGTGGCCGTGCCAGGCCCGCCGGAGGTTACGACGTAAATCGTTTCCATGATTTTCGAGGCCTCGATCAGACGGATAATGACCGCGCCCGCCGAAATTGGCGCCATGGCCGGAAAGGTTACGTCGAAGAAGGTTCGGATCGGTCCGGCGCCATCGATCGCGGCTGCCAGAAACGGCTCCCGTGGCAGGGAAAGCAGGCCGGCCATCAGCAGCAGGAACATGAACGGCGTCCACTGCCAGACGTCGACGAGTATGACGACCACCGTCGCCCAGCCGGCGCTGGTCAGCCAGGCGATGTTTCCAATGCCGAGAAGCTGCATCAGGTCATTGGCCGGCCCGAGGGATTCGTGGAAAATCGTGCGCCAGATCACCGCCATGACCACCGGTGTCGTCATCATCGGGATGAGAAACAGGACGCGCGTCAGCCGCCTCAGCCGCACCTGATGCCAGACGAGCAGAGCGAGCGCGAATGCGATGACATATTCGAGCAGCACGCAGGCCGTGGCGATGAAGCCGAGCCGGACGAGGGATTCCCAGAAGCGGGCATCGCTGAAAATGCGTCCGTAGTTGCCGCCGCCGATGAAGTTCAGGCCCGGACTTGCGGCATCCCATCCCGAAAAGCTCACGCGGATGGTGAAGATCAGTGGAAATAGGATGATCGCCAGCAGGGTGAGAAGTCCCGGCAGCAGGAAGAAGAATTTGTAGCGCGACAGCCCATACACGCGGTTCGTTCCTTCAGTTCACGGTCACGTCCGCTCCCGGTCGACGGACACGGGACCACGGCATGCCTTTTCCAGGAGAAGGGGCGCATCGCTTCCGATGCGCGCCCTTTCGACGATCCTGGAGTTACTGGTTGTCTTCCAGCGCGACGACGCGAGCATAGGCCTCGCGTACCTTGTCGACGCCGATCCGGTCTACGATGTCTTTCCACTCCTTGGCCACCTGGTCGAGCGCCGCCTGCGGTGTCGCCTGACCGGCGATCGCCGAGGCGACGCCCGTCGCCATGGAGGTCATGAACTGGTTGACGCCCGGAACGCGAAGGTCGAAAACGCGGTTCTGGCTAGTATCCATGCCCGACAGCGTTTCGACGTAGCTTTTGGCAAGATCGGCATCCCAGCCGAGCTTTTCGGTCCACAACGCCGGATCGAAATGGCTGGTGCGGTAAGGGTTGACGCCGAAACGGCCGACCTGCAGGTCGGACAGTGTGTTGGCTTCGTTGGAGAAGAAGCACAGATAGTCAAAGGCCATGTCCTGGTTCTTCGACTTGGCCGACACCGCCGAGGTCCAGCCCCAGGTGATGTAGGGCGCTCGGTTCGGCTCCTCGAACTTGTCCCATTGTTTGGTCTTGCGGTTCCAGACCTCGTGGGCGCCCGGCAGGGGCGCCGCGGCGACCTTGTTGCGGATCGGGCTGTCGGCCTGCTGCGCCTGGACGAAGGCATCGTCCCAGGAATAGCTCATCAGCGACTGGCCGCCGCCGAAGGCGAAGATCTCGTCGCCGAGGCCGAAATTGGCACCGCCCGGCGCCCAATCCTTCGAGGCCGCTACGAACAGTTCGAGGCCGCGTACGAAGCCGGGCGAATTGATCAGCGGCTCCATGGTTTCGAGATCGAAGAAGAAGCCGCCCTTGACGTTCGGGTTCTTGGCATAGGGTGCCGCGCGGCTGATGAAGGCCGAGAACATCAGGTCGTCGCGCTTGGCGACTTCGGCCGAGCCGAAATTGGGATTGCCGTCGCCGTCCCAGTCCCAGCCGGAGAATACCTTGGCGACTTCGTTATATTCTTCCCAGGTGGCGGGCACGGTCAGGTCGCGGCCGGCTGCCTCCTTGAACTTCGCCTGCATCTCAGGGTTCTCGAACATGTCGGCGCGGTATTTCAGATAGTGGCGGTCGCCGTCGATCGGGTATTGCACCATCTTGTCGCCCCATTTGGCGACGTCGATGTAATTGCGGGTCACGTCCTTCATACCTGTCGAGTCGCGATAGGCATCTGGAACGGGAGCCAGGAAGGGGTTGAGGTCGCCGATCCACAGAGAGCCGTAGAACAGCACGTCATAGGCGTTCTGTCCCGTCTGGAAG
The DNA here is from genome assembly GCA_041675415.1 of Rhizobium sp. Taxonomy (GTDB): domain Bacteria; phylum Pseudomonadota; class Alphaproteobacteria; order Rhizobiales; family Rhizobiaceae; genus Allorhizobium. Next base: position 5,456 of record JBAYTX010000080.1, read on the forward strand.
GGGATCAGGATGCGTTGGAACAGGTCGCCGAACGGCACATGCACGACGCTGACCTTGGCGCCGGTCAGTTCCTCGAACTGTTTGGCATGAAGTGCGGTCGGCTCGCCGATCACCGGAACGGCATGGGTGATGATGTTGAGTGTGCGGCCGGAATAGTCCTTGGCGTCGATCGCCTCGTAGGAGCAGGTTCCCGGCAAGTCGGACGGAATGCCGAAGCGGCTATAGTCCGCCGCCATGGCGGGTACCGCGGCCGCCGCCAGCGCGAGCGTGCTGGCGGTCAGAAGCAAGGTCTTCAATGTCATTTTTCTCTCTCCCAGGTTTAAAAATTCACGCCGGCGAAAGCCGGCTCCTCCTCAAGGAATAAGCACCGCGCGGCCATGAATTTTGCCGTGGTGAAGGTCGAGCAGGGCGCGGTTGGCATCGGCCAGCCGGTATTCCGCCGTCGCAAGATGGACCTTGCCCTGATCGGCAAGCGCCATGAGTTCGACCAGTTCGGGATAGGTGCCGACGAGATTTCCGATGATGCGCTTTTCCGAGGTGATCATGTCGATGGTGGGAATTTCGAGCTTTCCGCCATAGCCGACGATGTAGTAGGCGCCGTCACTTCGCGTCATTTCCAGACCTTCGGTAATGGCGCTGCCCTCGCCGACGAAGTCGATGACGGCCTCCGCGCCCCAGCCGCCAGTGAGCGCCAACACGTTGTCGACCTGTTCGCCATTGGCAAGGACGAGTTCGTCGGCGCCGCACCTGGCGGCAAGCTCCAGCGCTTCCTTCGATCGGTCGACGGCGATCACCTTGGCTGCGCAGAGCGACTTCAGCACCTGGACGCCGATGTGACCGAGGCCGCCGACGCCGATCACCACGGCATATTGGCCGGGCAGCAGATGCTGGGCGGCCTTCTTGCAGGCGCGGTAGGCGGTGAGGCCGGCATCGGTGTAGGGCGCCACATCCTTTGGCGCCAACGTCTTCGGCAGCTTGATCAGCGAGCGTGCACCGGTCCGCAGATATTCGGCGTAGCCGCCATTGGTGTTGATGCCCGGAAAGGAGCTTTCCTCGGCATGCATGTCGTTGCCGCGCCGGCAGGCGAGGCAATGGCCCGACGTGACGAGCGGATGGCAGATCACCGCGTCGCCCGGCTTGAAATGGGTGACGCCCGGCCCGACTTCCTCGACCCATCCGGCGTTCTCGTGTCCCATAATATAGGGTAGCTGGACGTCGGAGTTGTTGCGCCACAGACCTTCGATGACGTGCAGGTCGGTGCGGCAGACGCCCGCGCCGCCGATCCGCACGATCACGTCGTTCGGTCCTTCGATACGAGGATCGGGAACATCCTCGTAGATTACGAATTCGCTCTTCTCGAGCTTCTCGTCATATTCGTGCAGAACTGCTGCCTTCATTCCTAAGCCTCCTCACTCGGCACATTGTCATTCCGTGTTTTCCATTGCAGTTGCCGTGCCAACTGCCCGGCCTGCGAAGATCATCTAATGAATTCAGAGACATGTAGTTCTGTTGCGTCGCAGTTGGAGCAGCGCATGGTGTTCAGGCCTTCAACAGACGCCGGGACCGACCTGTTCAAATCATGAACACTTGCAAGCAGGAGCAAAAATTGGTCCACTGAGACCCGGACAAGAAGGGATAAAACCCTTGAAAAGCCTGAGGAGAGGCGCTGTCCGGGGGGAATAGACAGATGCTTTCACGGACTGAGCGCCTGAAGAGGCTCAGGATCACGTTGATGCAGGGTGGCCAGGTTGACGGTAATCTCGTCAATCCGCAGATCGCTGAGAGCTGGCAGCGCTGCATTGAATCCGGACTCGATCCACGGGTGACGCCGCCACCGATCCAGATCGGCATGCGGGAGCTCAAGCAGTTGCGCGAGCGCGATGAACTGACCCATCGCTTCGCCGTGGCCGAGATGCACTCGCTCTACCAGCAGATAGCCGGCAGCAATTTCCTGATCGCCTTCGGCAATGCCGAAGGAACGGTTCTCGACACCATTGCCGACGGTGAGTTTCAATCCAGCAGACCGGGCAGGGGAATCGTGCCGGGCGCCGTCTGGAAAGAAAGCCTGCGCGGCACCAATGCGCTCGGGACTTGCGCGGCTGGCCGTCAGCCGCTGATCGTCCATGGGGCGGAGCATTTCTTTGCCGCCTATTCCGACGTCAGCTGTTTCGCCGCGCCGATCCTGCATTCCGACGGTGAACTTGCCGGCGTGCTGGACGCCTCGTCCGATTGCAGTGCACGCCACAGCCATACCCTGGCGTTGATGCGCATGGCTGCCACCCATATCGAAAACTCGCTGTTTCTCGCCCAACAGGAAAAGCACATTGTCGTGTTGTTTCATTCGCGCTGGGAACTCTTGAATTCCGTGAGCGGCGGGCTTGTTTCCTTCGACGCCAACGGACAGCTGGTGGCGGTCAACAAGCGCGCACGGGAAATCCTGCGCGGCATCTCGCTACGCCCCGGCACGGAATTCAACGCCATTTTCGACACCCCGTTCGACCTGGCTCTGGCGGAGATGTCGAACAGCCGGCAGCCGACGCTGCGCGATGGTTTAGGCAGCCGTTACGCCGTCCACTGGCGCAATCGTCACAGTTTCGAGAGGCGCTTGCCTCAGGCCGGAAAAACAGCCAGCGCCAACACGGCCGGCGGTGGTCTGCTACCCCCGACGAAGCCCGATTTCATCGCCAACGACGCTGTCGTGCACCAGCAACTGGACAAGATAGCCCGCGCCGTCCGCTTCAAGCCACCATTCCTGATCCGTGGCGAAAGCGGCACTGGCAAGGAAAAGCTGGCCCGACACATTCACAAGGTCAGCCGCCGGCAAGGTGCCTTTGTTGCAGTCAATTGTGGCGCCTTGCCGGAAAATCTCCTCGAAGCCGAACTGTTCGGCTATGTCGGCGGAGCCTTCACCGGAGCCCAGCGCGCGGGCTCGGAAGGGCTTGCGGTGGCCGCTGATGGCGGCACGCTTTTCCTCGATGAGATCGGTGACATGCCACTGTCGAGCCAGGTCGCACTGTTGCGCTTCCTCGACAGTTCCGAGGTGCGCCCAGTTGGCGGTCGTCAGGTCAGAATAGTCGACACGCAGATCGTCGCGGCCACCAATGTCGACCTTGAGGAAGCGATCGCCGCCAAGCGCTTCCGGGAGGATCTGTTCTATCGCCTTGGCGTCATACGGCTGGAGTTACCGCCGCTGCGCGAACGGACCGATTTCGGCGCCGTGCTCGACAGCATGCTGGTGGAGATTTCGCCGGGGACGCAGATCGATCCCGCCGCCGCGACGCTGATGGCGGCATTCGGATGGCGCGGAAACATGCGCGAACTGCGGTCCGCCCTGCTGCAGCTGGTCATGGTCGCAGACGGAGACAGGATTGCACCTTCCGATGTTCTCGATTTGCTCGGCCACCCAGTAGAAGACGCCGGCCGCCAGACCCATTCCCTGCGCACCAAGATCGGCCGGGAAGTCACCGAAATGCTACGCAGCAACGGCAACAATATCAGCCTTACGGCACGAACGCTCGGCGTCTCGCGCAACACCGTCTACAAATACGCCAGAAACTTCTAAAGAAGTCCGCACCGGACTTTCTCCAGTGCGGGTGTCGCCGCGATGACGATGCTCGTTTTCCTCGTCAGACGACGGTTTCGCCGCCGTCGACCACCAGGATCTGGCCGGTCATGTAGGACGAACGCGAGGACACCAGGAAGAGGATCGATTCTGCGATCTCCTCGACGCTTGCCCAGCGGCCCATCGGCACCTTTTCGCGCACATAGGCCTCGATCGCATCCCTGCCGCCCATCTGCTCGATGAAGGGTGCGTTGAAGGGCGTGTCAACCCAGCCGGGGCAGAGCGCATTGACGCGAATGCCGAAGCGCGCGTAGTCGCCGGCCATCTGGCGGGTCATGGCGATCACGGCGTGCTTGGTCGTCGTATAGGCGATCATCTCGCGGTCGTAGAGCACGCCGGACGAGGAGGAAGTGTTGAGGATGACGCCAGATCCCTGACGTTTCATTATCGGCATGACGAAGCGGGCGGCCATGAAGTGCGCCCGGACATTGAGATTCCACGAGCGGTCGAAGCCCTCGATTGCGACATGCTCGAGGTCGCCGGCAACCTGGGCACCGGCGTGATTGTGCAGGATGTCTATGCGTCCATGGCGGGCCAGGAGCGCCGACATGCCGGCTTCAAGGGCGACATCGTCGGTCACGTCGAGACCGAGCGCTTCGGCGCTGCCGCCCGTCGCGCGGATTTCGGCTACGACCGCCTCCGCAGCCTCGATGTTGCGGTCGACGACGGCGACATGGGCGCCTTCGCGCGCCATGATGGCAGCGCCCGCCTGGCCGATGCCGGAGCCGGCGCCGGTGACGATCGCGACCCGGTCTTTCAGGATCATGGTTTACTCCCCGGCATGCGATTTTTTTGTTTTATCCCGCATCAGCGTGCGGGCGATCAGGATGAGGAACAGCGAGGCGACCAGCACCAGTGTGGCAATCGCGTTGATCTCCGGCGTCACGCCACGGCGGATCGACGCGAAGACGTAGATCGGCAGCGTGGTCTTGGAGCCGGCGACGAAGAAGGCGACGATGAAATCATCGAAGGAAAAGGTAAAGGCGAGCAGGAAGCCGGCGAGAACCGAAGGCAGGATCTGCGGCAGGACGATCTCGCGAAAGGTGGTGAGCGGTGTGGCGTAGAGATCGCTCGATGCCTCGACGATGTCGCGACCCAGACTGGCGATGCGGGCCTTGACGATCATCGTCACCAGCGCCAGCGAAAACAGGCCATGCGCGGCAATGATCGAGCCGTAGCCAAGCCCGAGTTGCGGCGGCTTATCGCCGGGCCAGATCGAGGCAAGCGCAGGATTGATGAAGGAGAAGACCTCGACCAGGGCCACCAGGGTGGCGATGCCGATCACCACGCCCGGCACGACGATGGCCGCAGCGAACAGGCCGTCGAAGATGGCCCGCCCGCGTGGCCCCAGCCGCTCCATGCCGAGCGCCGCCATGGTACCGAAGACCGCGGCAAGACCGGCGCTGGTGAACGCTATCATCAGGCTGTTCTGCAAAGCCGTGATCAGGAAGGTGTTGGTGATCGCCTTGCCGTACCACATGGTGGAGAAGCCGGTGAACTCGGAGGCGCTGCGTCCGGCGTTGAACGAGAACAGCACCACCAGCGCGATCGGTGCATAGAGGAACAGGTAGACGGAGGTGACGAGCACGCGCATCAGATTAGATCCACCTGTCTTGAGCCGGATATCCTGAAGGCGATGCGCATGGCGACACTGAGAACGATGACGACGACCACCACCAAGGTCACGGCGATCGCCGAACCGAACGGCCAGTTGCGCGATTGCAGGAAGAGGTCGACCAGGGCATTGCCGATGAAGAACACCTTGCCGCCGCCGAGAAGCTGCGGGATCAGGTATTCGCCGAGAAGCAGGATGGTGACCAACGCCACGCCGGTCATGACGCCTGGGAACGACAGCGGCAGGGTGACGCCGAAGAAGGTCGAGACCGGTCTTGCGCCGAGATCGGCTGAGGCTTCGAGCAGCCGGCGGTCGAGCTTCTCCAGGCTCACATAGATCGGCATGATCATCAGCGGCAGGTAGCCGTAGACAATGCCGAGCAGCACTGCGCCCGGCGTGTTCAACAGCCGCACGTCCTCAATGCCGATCATCGACAGGAGGTTGGGGATGCCGCGCGAGCCGAGGATGTACATCCAGGCATAGGTGCGCACGAGAAGGCTGGTCCAGAAGGGCACGACGACCAGCGAGACGAGCAGCAGCCGGTAGTGTGGACTGGCCTTGATTGCCAGGTGATAGGCGACCGGATAGGCGACGATCAGGCACAGAAAGGCGCCGAGCGGCGCGATCAGCATGGTGTTGCGGAAGGCGGCGGCGCGCGAGCCGAGATTGGCGAACTGGGCGAAGGTGAAGGCTGCCTGATAGCCGCCTTCGGGCGCCCGCTCGCCGACCGAAAAGACGACGATGGCCATGAAGGGCAG
>JBAYTX010000081.1:0-10826 GCA_041675415.1 Rhizobium sp.
CTGAGCCAATCAGAGCCCGTCTTGTTAAGGCGGCACTGGATTGCTTTCTCGCCGACGACTATCACCGCGTAACTACGCGTCTGATTTCGGAGCGAGCCGGGGCTAACGCCTCGATGATTCGTTACTACTTCGGCAACAAGGAAGGGCTCTACGAGGAGATGATCCGCGAGACCCTGAATCCGATGCTGGAAATACTCGACGGCCCGATGCTGGCGTCGGTCACGGGATTTACGGACTTCCTGCGGTTGTACTACGACACCATGACGGCACGACCGGAGTTTCCCAAACTGATCCTCAAGGTGCTGGCGCTCAACCAAGGTCCGGGACGCCGATTTATCCAGCAGTTGCTGGAACGCGGGCGGACACGGGGTGCCCGCAAGGTATCCGACTTGAAAGCTCAAGGACAGATCGCATCCGGCATCGACCCTGACATCCTGCGTTTGGCATTCGTCAGTCTGGCGATGACGCCAATACTGCTGAAAGATATCTTCGAAGAGCAGATGGGTCGCCCGATGGATGCTGAATTTCTAAATAGGCTGGCGGCATTCAATGGGCACCTGTTTTCGGCAGGACTAACGCCGGACGCTTAGAAATAGCGAGAGGACGATCGATGTCACATCAACTGAATGCCGGAGCCGTACGTCGTTTTGCCAAAGCCATGAAGTTTGGCGCATGGCTGCAAGCCATCCCGAACAGGCTCACACCGCCACCGTTCCGACTGATGCAGATCGGTTCGGCCTTCTGGCAATCCCGGGCGCTGTACGTCGCTGCCAAGCTGGATATTGCTACCGTGCTGGGTGATGGAGAACTCGACGTGGACGCCATTGCAATTCGCGTGGCTGCCAAGGCCGATGCCACCGGGCGCTTGCTACGTCTGCTGGCCGCCATAGGCGTATTCGAGGAGAAGTCCGCTCATGTGTTCTGCAACAACAAGGTCTCCGCATTCTTGCGCACTGACAATCCCAAGAACGTGCGAGCGATGATTCTTATGCATAACTCCGATGCCATGAGCCGCCCCTGGTACGAGCATCTGGAACAGGGCATACGGGAAGGAGTACCACCTTTTCGCCTTACTCATGGGGAAGACTTGTTCGACTACCTTGACCACCATGCGGGTCTCGATGCTTTGTTTTCGGAGGCGATGGATAGCGTCGAAGCGCTGACCGGCGATAGCTTCGCTACCGATTTCGACTGGGGTCGCTATGAGCGAATCATTGACGTGGGTGGTTCCCGTGGCGCCAAGTCGCTCGCCATTCTGAAACGACATCCCAGGCTGACAGCCCTCGTCGTTGACCGGCCCCAAGTGATCGAAGAAGCGAAGAAATACCGGGCAGCGCGGGGTGCCAGCGGTATCGAGCGGTTGCGCTTTCAGGCCGGTGACGCCCTGACCTCGATCCCCTTGGCGCAAAGCGAAAAGGATATTTACCTGCTCTCTGCCGTGCTGCATGGCTTCGATGACGAAACCAGCATTACCGTTTTGCGTAACGTTGCGAAGGCCTCCGGTCAGACGGGAGCGCGTATCGCTCTCTTGGAAATGGTCTTTCCGGAGCGTGGTGCCGATGTTGCTGGTGCATCGTTCGATTTGCAGATGTTCATGGGTTCGCGTGGGCGCGAACGCACTCTGTGCGAATGGACAACGCTATTCGACGATGCAGGCTTGGCTTTGGAGGAGGTAGTCGGGCTGCAATCGTTCGGGAATATCCTCGTCTTGCGCCCGAAGAAATGAATGGCTGCAATCGGTAAGTTGCCTGACCGCTTTGGGTCGCACCCCGTCTGCATGACCAGCGGAAGCAGACGTTGGCGTCGCACCCCATTGAAATGTAACGGCTGGCGGCGGCAACCGGCCAGAAGCCGACCTCCGCTGTTACATTTGAACTCTGGCGAAATGCGTTGAGATACCCAATAGGGCCACTCATAAAAGCCTCGGCGCGGCCATAAGTTCAGCGCAGCTTGATCTCGACACGCCGGTTGCGCGGCTCGGGCACGTCTGGCTTGGCTGCAATCAACGGTTCGCGGGAGCCGCGCCCGACTGTTTGTATCTGCTCGCGAGGTATGCCGGCCGCAACCAGGATATCGCGAACGCGATTGGCGCGATCAAGGGAAAGTTTGTCATTGAAGGCACTGTCACCGATCGCGTCGGTATGTCCGGTCACCACCACCTCTGGCGCTGGGAATAACTTGAGGTCGTTCTGGATGCTCGGCACTATGGTGCGCGACTGCGCCGTCAGCCGGTCGGAACCGAACTCGAAGTTGAGAACATAGCGCTGCGGTCGTGACGGCAGGCCTTCCAGTACCTTGCCGTAGCGCCGCGCTACTTCCTCCTGGCCGATCTGCTCGATGACGGTGGTCGTTCCTTTGAACCGCGCTCCTGAATACGCTTCTGTTAGTTCAGTCGTACCCGTCTCGGTACGCACCTCGATGACGCCGACATGACCATCCTTGTCCGGCAGGAGGATGATCCGCTCCTGAGGGGCGGCACAACCTGCGAGCAACAGCACAGCCAGCAGCGGCAATGTCCCGTACGAGGCCTTACTCACCGTCGACCTCGACAATAAATTCGGTGCCGCGAATCCCGATGGTTGCTGTCGGCGTGGTTATCCGCATCGCATGCGGTTCTGTTTTCGCAACCAGGCCGGACACCATCGCCGTGACGCCGCGTAAAACGGAAACGAAAAGACTGCCGCCCTGCGTGGCTGGATCGAAGGTGAATTCGTTCAAGGCCAGCCGGCTGTTAGCACCCGTCGAAATAAGGGTGTCGTCGCGCAGCGTCACCGCAATACGGCTGTCCTTGCCAGTAACCAGCTTGTCCTTGGACAAAACCTTGTCCCCGACACTGATTGGCATGGCCTTACCGCCCCGCTCAACTGCCACCGTCCCGTTGACGGATTTGACGGTGCCAGCCCAATCCTCGGCTGCCACAGCTGACGCCGCAAATACTACGCATAGGACCAATGCAGTCAAAGTGCGGCCAAGCCGGAATGACATGGGGTTGAGGTGCATAGAACCTCCTGGTGCAATTGATAATCGGCGGCTTTGTCTTGAACAGCTTAGCGCGAGGATGCTCCATTATGCCTCCAAACGGGCACGTCGGCGCCTGTGGCGACAACCGGCCAATCCCAGCCGTTTGCCCAGTGGATTCGTTGGCTACCCAGAACTCAGCCTTTTGTACGCGCTACCAGTGATGCGAGTTCAGCCTTGCCCCGGATTTCGAGCTTGACGTAGATGCGCTGCAGAAAATTGCGTACAGTTGGGTGCACGATCTGTCCAAGAGAACAACTTCAAGTATGCGATGCGGAAATGCTTACTGTCTGCGGCATAGAGTTGCTGAACGCCAACGAACAATTGGCCGTTGATCACGGTCGGTTGATTGTCGAGACCGGGGCAAGCGCCAGCAAGTCGCGCTTGCGTCCTGACACCCGGCGAGCTGTAACGACAGTCGATCACTGCCTTGTCACCCCGTCACGACGATCCTCTTGCTGTCTTTGCCAGCTTTGATGCCTTGCATGCCGCTGGGCAGCTGCCAGTTCGTGGCAAATCTGCGGATTCCGGTCTGGTTAGCCACCGGTGCCGGACTAAGGCAAAGCCGACACTCAAAGTCCCGGCTCAGCGGTGACGCATAGCGCCATCCGCTGCACCTGGTTGTCAGCTGTCCGACATCTTGGATCAGGCGAGGTCGAACCGGTCCAAATTCATCGTCTTGTTCCACGCCGCCACGAAGTCCCTGACAAGTCGCTCCTTGCCGTCGGTACTGGCGTAGACCTCAGCGTAGGCGCGCAGCACCGAGTTGGAACCGAAGATCAAATCGTTACGCGTGCCGGTGAACTTGACCTGACCGCCCTTGCGATCTCTGCCTTCGAATAGCTCTGCCTCAGCATCTACCGGTTTCCACTCGATGCTCATGTCGAGCAAGTTAACGAAGAAGTCGTTGCTGAGCACGCCCACGTTGTCGGTGAACACTCCGTGCTTGCTACCGTCAAAGTTGGCACCGAGCATGCGTAGGCCACCGACCAGTGCGGTCAGCTCAGGCCCGGTCAGGGTCAGCATCTGGGCTTTGTCGATCAGCATGACTTCCGTCGCGGTACCTTCCTTGCCGCGGCCGTAGTTGCGGAATCCGTCGACCACGGGCTCAAGCACGGCGAAAGATTCCACGTCGGTCTGGTCTTGGCGGGCATCGACACGACCGGACGCGAACGGCACCTCGACCGCTACTCCGGCAGCCTTGACAGCCTGCTCGACGCCGACGCAGCCCGCCAGCACGATCACGTCGGCCAGCGAAGCCTTGCCCGAAGCCTTCTGTATCTCGGCCAGCTTGGACACGACCTTGGCGACGCCCTTGTTGACGGTCCAGTCCTTTTGCGGCGCCAGGGCCAGACGAGCTCCATTGGCGCCACCGCGCTTGTCACCGCTGCGGAACGTGGAGGCGGAGGCCCAAGCCACAGAGACCAGTTCACCCACGGACAAGTTCGATGCCGCGATCTTCGCCTTGAGATCGGCGATGTCCGCGGCCGTGGGTTTGTGGGTGGCCGCCGGCAGCGGATCCTGCCAGATCAGGTCTTCCTTCGGCACTTCGGCGCCGAGGTAGCGCGCCTTCGGACCCATATCGCGGTGAGTTAACTTGAACCAGGCGCGGGCGAAGGCATCAGCAAAGGCCTGCGGGTCTTCAAGGAAACGCTTGGAAATCTTTCCGAACTCAGGATCGAAGCGCATCGTCAGGTCGGTGGTTAGCATCGTGGGCACGTGGAACTTGCCCGGTATGTGCGCGTCCGGAATGATTTCCGGCGCGTTCTTGGCGACCCACTGCTTGGCGCCGGCCGGGGACTTCACCATCTCCCACTCGTACTTGAACAGGATCGAGAAGAAGTCGTTGCTCCAGCGCGCGGGCGTCGTCGTCCAGGTTACCTCCAGGCCGCTGGAGATCGTGTCTTTGCCGTGGCCGCTGCCGTAGTCGCTGATCCACCCCAGACCCTGTGCCTCGATAGGTGCGCCTTCCGGTTCCGGTCCCTTGTGCGATTCAGGCGCGGCGCCGTGCGCCTTGCCGAAGGTGTGGCCGCCGGCGATCAACGCAACGATTTCCTCGTCGTTCATCGCCATGCGGTTGAAGGTGGCGCGGATGTCCTTGGCCGCCAGCAAGTAGTCGCCGCTCGCGTTAGGCCCTTCGGGGTTAACGTAGATCAGGCCCATATGGGAAGCACCGAAGGGACCCGAGAGTTCACGCTTGTCGTCGATGCGCTTCTGGTCCACTCCCAGCCACTTCATCTCTGGACCCCAGTTCACGTCCAGGTCGGGTTCCCACACGTCCTCGCGGCCACCTGCGAATCCGAAGGTGCGAAAACCCATGGATTCCAGCGCCACGTTGCCGGCGAGGATGAGGAGATCGGCCCAAGAGATTTTTTGGCCGTACTTCTGCTTGATCGGCCAGAGCAATCGGCGCGACTTGTCGATGTTGACGTTATCCGGCCAGGAGTTAAGCGGCGCAAAGCGCTGCTGGCCACGTCCGCCGCCACCGCGTCCGTCGATGGTGCGGTAGGTGCCGGCCGCGTGCCAGGCCATGCGCACCATCTGGGGACCGTAGTGACCGAAGTCAGCGGGCCACCAATCCTGGCTGTCCGTCATGAGCTTGACCAGATCGGCCTTGAGCGCCTTGTAGTCCAGTTTCTTGAATTCTTCGGCGTAGTTGAATTTCTCGCCCAACGGGTCGGATTTATTCGAGTGCTGGTTCAGCAGGTCAACACGCAACTGGTTCGGCCACCAGTCCTTGTTGGTCGTGCCGCCGCCTGCAGCATGGTGAAACGGACACTTGCTTTCGGATGACATGGTTTTTCCCTTTCTTTTGCGCTTGTCGTCATGCAGCTATGAAAAGTGAACTACGGATTTGCGGGGTTTCAAGTAATTGTGGCGACTATCCAGGCGGTGGTGAGCGTCGAAACGCCCCTTGCCCCAAAGCTTTCAGTGATGCTGCCAGGCAACCGGTCAGGTGAAAACGAAACCACAAACCCCGCATGCCACACCATTGCAGATGTCATTATATGGCTACTGTTGATCCGGGTCGTCAACGTCCGCTCCTGGCCGGAAGCACGCATTTGACTCAGTTCCTCGTAAGCTGCCAGTCAGGGAAACCTGTCTCCGCCAAGGACAGCTTTGTGGCAACATAGACCAGTGCGTGCAACCGGCCAGCTGCAGCCGTACGCTAGATCGACTGAGCCGACATCCAAGCGGCGGGCTCACTCTGGAACCTGCCGCACGGCCTTCGGAAGCAACTCGACCACAGCCGCCACTGGACTACTGGATCCAAAGCGGGCGTACATTTCTGCAAGATCCCGAAAGCGGTCGTTCCATCCGTTCGGCCAAGTCACACCGCGAATCGTTTCGTCTACGCCGGCTCTCGCCATCGTGTGGCATCGCCCTCGTAGGTCACTCGCCAAATTGCCCGCTCAGTAATCGCAATGGCCTGTGGCGGTACCGTGCTCCCGAATCGGCCAAGCAGATTGGTACGTGGCAAAAGGACTCGATGCCCCTATATTGAATTGAACGACCGTTCTATGTTATGGTGATCGCTCGTTATGACACAGACGCGGGACTTGGCGTCTGGCGAGCGATTCATGGTGCGGAGAAGCAGCAAGACATGCCAAAGCTGACCGGCCACTATGCGCATTGGCCCAAAGGGGTGCCGCGGACGCTGCCAGCGCCGGAGCACACCCTCTATAGCCACCTTGCGGCAGTTGCGGAAAGCGCACGTGCAATCCTCCTCCGTACCACAGAGGCTCTTTTGTGAGTACGGCATCCGTTGATGTGCCATTGATACCCCACAAGGCGAAGCCGCGTGGCAAGAATTCCGGCGAACTTCTTTTGCGTATTGCGGCGAAACTGTTCCGCGAAAAAGGCTACACCGCCACTTCAATTCGCGATATTGCCAAGCGCGCCCATATCGAGTCCAGCGCACTGTATTACTACTTCGCCTCAAAGGAAGCACTGCTCGACGCCGTGCTGGAACGCTCAATCAACAGCGTTATGGCGGCGGTACGCGAAGCGATCAGGCAACTTCCCGCCGATGCGTCGCCGCGCGAACGCTTTCGCGTCTCCATTGCCACGCATAGTCGTGTCGTCGTCTTGCACGGCGACTACGCCTTGGCAAGTCGCCGCGTGATCGGCCAGATCCCACTATCCGTGCGCCGCAAGCACGACGCGATGCGTGGTGCCTATGGCGGGTATTGGAAGGAGCTATTCAACCTTGCCGCTCGCAATAACGATTTTGCGGACGACGCACAACCTGGCTTGGCGCGCATGTTACTCTTGGGTGCGATTAACTGGACAACCGAGTGGTTCGATGCCAACCGGAAGGCGCCCGAAGAAGTGGCGGCAATATTCTGCGACATTCTGTTCGGCGGCTTGGGCCCGAAACCCAGGCAACTCAAAGCTGTTCGCGCCAAGCAATGATCTCGTCGACCGCATTCTACGTTGCCACGACGCGAATGACGCACGGCACCGCTCCTGACCGTCAGCATGTCTGCTTCAATCCGGCATGGGCTTCTTGTTAAATTGATGGAGGCATCTTGACAATTACCGTAGGTACTTATTTGCCGCCTTGGGGCACCGACCGTTCCCGGACTCTCGGTTACGATGAAGATGCCTTGACTCTAGCTGTCGAGGCTGGTCGTCGGGCGATCGGTGCGGGTTCTTCGGCCACCCGGGTCGTTTTCGTCAGCCGCGATTTTCCGCTACTCGAAGGTGGCAATGCGGCAGTGCTTGTAGCGGGCCTCGGCCTGCCGAACGACACCGAAGTCGTCGAACGCTTGGGCGGTGCACCGGAAACCTTAGATGCCTTGATCACCGCTACCGCGGGAACACTCGTGATCGGCGCCGAGGCAGAAGGCGCTGCCGGGGCTGCTGCCGCGCTGATCGCCGACGAAAATCTTCTGTCCTTGGCCGGTCGCGCGCAACGGAGCTTTCCGCAAAGAACGCGTCTTGTCACCGGTGCGGTTTATCGCGATGAGAATCCGCGGATGTTGCGCGAACTCGGCATCCAAGCCTCACTTAAGGAGGCCGCGCTCGCTGCCAAGCCGCTTCTCATCGCCGGCTTGCGGGCGAAAGAATCGGCCGGATTGGTCGTGGGCAAGGCGCCGGATCTGCCCACCTTGGGCGCGGCAAGCCCATTGTTCGCAATCGCCGGATTGATCGAGACGGGTGGCAAGGGCATCATCGGCGCATGCGAGCAAGGAACTTTTGTTGCCGCAAACTTCGCCGGCGGCAAAGCTGTCGTCAATCGCAATGAACCTCAGGCACAGGCCTTACCCAAGCGCAAACTGATGCCGGGCGGCGAGATTCGGATTGCCCTGGGGGCATACGCGCGCGCGTTTGAAGCGAAGGTGCGCTGGCAAGCCGGAAGGTGTAAGAAATGCGGCAAGCTGGCCATGCCTCCACGCTTTCATTGCTTAGGCTGCGGCGCCGACGACAGTTGGGAATACACGGCATTACCGCGTGCGGGCAAGGTTTATACAACAACCACTATACAGGTGCCAGTGCCTTCTCTCGCATCGCCTTACTCGCTGGCCGTGGTTGAATTGGATGGGACCGACGTGCGCGTGCTGGTCCATGTCACTGACAGCGTTCCGGGAAGCGTCAAAATCGATGACGTGGGCAGGTTCGTGTTGCGGCGAGTGGCCATGCGAACCGGTGTGCCTGATTACGGTTACGCATTTTCACCAGTAAGCGGAAACCCGGGAGGTTCGAAATGAGGCGCGTTGCCATCGTCGGTGCCGGCATGACGGCGTTTGGTGAGCATTTTTCACTGGGCATCAAAGAACTGATGCCGATGGCGCTATCCGAAGCTATTGCTTCGGTTGACAAAGGTTTTGACCGCCGCGATATTCAAGCGGCCTGGCTTGGCGAGATCAGTTCGACGGATGGTTTTGGTGCCGGCATCCTGGCCGACTCTTGTGGCCTACTTGACATTCCGGTCAGCCGTTTGGAAAACGCTTGCTCAACGGGACAGGACATCATTCGAAATGCAATATATGCTGTCTCCTCGGGGCACGTGGACGTTGCCCTGGCACTTGGCGCGGAAAAAGTGCGCGACACGTCGACGAATGCCACCTTCTGGGATTGGATGGGGCTGACGCGCGACATGGCCTGGGACTACCCCTTGGGGCTCTTGGCACCGGCCAACTTTGCCCTGCATGTGTCGCGCTATCTGCACGAAGCGCCAGCAACGCGCGAGCACATGGCGATGATTGCCGTGAAGAATCATCATCACGGCGTCAACAATCCGAAGGCGCAATTGCGATTTGAAGTCACTGTCGAACAAGTCCTCGCCGCCCCGATTGTCGCTGAGCCTTTTGGTGTGTTGGATTGCACGCCACAATCGGACGGTGCCGCCGCCGTGATCTTGGTGGCCGAAGAGTTCGTCGACAAGTACACCGACCGCCCGGTTTGGGTACGCGGCTTCGGCCTCGGTATCGATCGTGTCATGCATCAGCACAAGACCGACATGACCACTTTTCCGTGCACCAGGAAAGCCGCAAAGATGGCGTATTCAATGGCGGGCATCGAGCCCAAAGACATCGATGTCGCCGAAGTGCATGACTGCTTCACGGGCGTCGAGCTCATTAGCTACGAGGATCTCGGTTTCGCCGCTCGCTTCGAAGGCCACAAATTGGTTGAAGCACGCGATCATTACGTCGGCGGTCGTATCCCGATCAACCCTTCCGGCGGACTCAAATCGAAAGGCCATCCCCCGGGGGCGACCGGTGTGTCCCAGTGCTTCGAAATCTTTCAACAACTGCGCGGCGAGGCACACAACCAAGTCGATGGGGCGAAGATCGGCATGGCGCAAAACATCGGCGGTCCGACCGCAAGTTGCGGGATCACGATCCTTGGCAAAGAACGCGGTTAGACGCCGATTGAAAAGGCGTCTTCGGCAGCCTCGTGGAGGCTCCAGTTACTGCTATTCAGGAGGAATTGAAGGAAGAATGCGTTTGTTAAATTGCTGCTGACCGCTGTTCTTTGTATAGCGGCAGTGGGTCCCGCCATTGCTGCCGAAACCTACCCCAGCCGTGCCATACGGCTAAGTGTTCTGTACAGCCCAGCTCAATGAGCAGCAGTTGGCGGCGGTGCGAGCAACTCTTCTGCGCAGTCTGACAGAGTACGAATTTAGCACCGAGTTATGGACACTCAAGCGCGTGGGCGCCGTCATCAAGCACCTGCATGGTGCGCGCTTTGGGCAAACACAGGTCTGGCGAGTTTTGGGCTCCTTGGGCTTTACGCCACACGGCCGGGCGCAACAAGCTCAACAGCGCTCAAAAGCGTCCTTCGATCATCGCCGCTTACTGGATGCTGGCTGCCCTGTGGCGATGTCATGAATTATGAAATCTCAATAGTCTGCTGACTCTGCCAGAAGCAGGTGCAATGGCCGCTCGTTGCTGTGACTTGCCGTTGGCAAGTGATAGCCAAGCCGAGAATTTCAAATCACTTCGAACGGCAGCTTTGCCAATTTGGTTCAGGGGAGCGAATGGCCGCTTCCGGAAATCGCGACGTCCGCAGTGGCCGAGCACTTGCCGGTAAGTGGCTGCGCTACGCGACCGCTCCATCCATGAACTTGCCGCTGAACTGACGCGACGATGAGTGACGGCATGGGGTCGGGAGCACGAATTCGTTGAGTCGGGATGCTGCCATTCAAGGCCATCGAAGGTTCAACGGCAGGTAAACGAAGCATTGCTGAACGACAGGGACCGCCGGTTCAACGCCAGCTCCGATTCAAACCGATCGGACTTCGAAATCGCGGTTTCCCAACCCGAGAATGCCAATGGCCGAACTTTCGTTCATGGACAACC
>JBAYTX010000082.1:0-10525 GCA_041675415.1 Rhizobium sp.
ATCTCACCGCCCGCCTGGCGACGATCGGCGCACAGCTCGGTCTCAAGGGCCCGAATACCCAAGTGACCCCGAACCCCGTAATGGAGGCGAAGCCAATGGTATCAGGCATCACCACGTTCCCGAAATCGATCGATCAGGCCATTGAGGATCGTTTAGTCGCCGATCCCGGTCCGAAGAAGCAATGGCAGGAGGTCACGACACGCTTTACCCAGGTCTTCGCCGAGCCGGAGACTGCGTTCAAGGCGGTCAATGTCGATGCCATGCTGAAAGATCCGGAAAGAGCGCAGAGCACGCTTGCGAAGATCGCAGCAGAGCCGGAAAGGTTTGGAGCGCTCAAAGGCAAGACCGGCCTCTTCGCCGGAGCGAACGAAAGGGCCGCGCGCGACACGGCGCTTGTCAACGCGCCTGCCCTGGCGCGAAACCTCGAGCGCTATCTTACCGCTCGGGCCGAAGCAGAGCGAAAGCATGAAGCGCAAGAGCGGGCAATCCGTCTCAAGGTCTCCGTCGACATCCCTGCCCTCTCTCCATCGGCCAGGCAGACGCTGGAGAGGATCCGCGATGCGATCGATCGCAACGATCTTCCCGCCGGTCTCGAATATGCGCTGGCCGACAGAAACGTCAAAGCGGAACTGGAGGGGTTTGCTAAGGCTGTGTCCGAGCGTTTCGGAGAACGCAGCTTGCTGCCGATCTCGGCAAAAGATGCAAACGGCGAGACCTTTCACAAATTAACGGCCGGGATGAACCCTTCGCAGAAAAGCGAAGTGCAGTCTGCCTGGAACAGCATGCGCACTGTGCAGCAACTCGCCGCGCACGAGCGCACCACGCTGGCGTTGAAGCAGGCTGAAACAGCGCGGCAAACCCAGACCAAGGGGCTTTCCCTGAAATGATCAAGACGATGCTTGAAGGTGGCACGATGCCTCGCCAACGACGCCGCGCCTGCCTCACGTTATCCGTCGCCGCCGGCCTGTTGGGCGTCCTCTTTGCTGCCGGTTGGATTGGTGGTCTGCGCATCAACACGACGCCGAGTGAGCCGCTCGGCCTGTGGCGCATCGTTCCACTCACCCGCTCCGTCTTGCCCGGCGAAACAGTTTTCGTGTGCCCGCCTGAAAATACCGCTATGCGCGTGGCGAGGCAGCGCGGATATCTCCGTCCGGGTCTTTGCCCCGGTGGGTTCGGACCGTTGATCAAGACCGTCATCGCGGTGGCGGGACAGCGCGTGGACGTCACCGATCGTGTCGCCATTGATGGCGTGCCGATCCCCGGATCCCGCATCATAAAGAAGGATGCACAGGGGCGATCTCTACGGCCCGATCAAAGCGGGATGGTGCGGCCCGGAGAGGTGTATTTGCACTCCGACTTCATGGGCTCATGGGATTCCAGGTATTTCGGGCCGGTACCTGTTTCAGGTGTGCTCGGTCTGGCGCAAGAGGTGTTGACCTATGCGCCGTGAGGTCATGATGACTGCCGTTCTCGTCTCGCTTGCCGTGGTCGCCGGGGCGGTCGGCTGGAGCGGCCGGGCGTCCCTTCTACCTGCGGCAACCTTCTTCCCGCTTCTGTGGGCGCGATCACCGACGCGGATCGCCGCGGCCCTCGTCGC
The DNA here is from genome assembly GCA_041675415.1 of Rhizobium sp. GTDB lineage: Bacteria > Pseudomonadota > Alphaproteobacteria > Rhizobiales > Rhizobiaceae > Allorhizobium. Next base: position 1,598 of record JBAYTX010000082.1, read on the forward strand.
AGCGGGCTATTTCCTGGCGGCGTCGCGAGGATTGCCTGCCGGCGTTGCCCAGTTCTTTTCCGCCGACCTCTGGGTTGGCCTCCTCTTCTGGATAGCGGCGGCATCGTCCTTCATTGCCGTCCATGCGGTATTCTGGACAGCACGATCGGGCTTGGTAAAAGCGGTGCGATATCTCCTCATCTTGGCTCTCACCGGTCTGCCCCCGCTCGGGATCACAGGCTGGGCGCATCCTTTGACGGCGGCGGGAATTCTGTTTCCTGGATGGGGATGGTGGGGGCTTCTCGTGTTGTCAGCCGACCTAATCGGTCTGGTAACCCGGATTGGGCCGGCGATCGCCATTGCCCTGTCAGGTTTATGGCTTTGGTCCGCCGCATCGGGGACAAATCAGATTCTACCGGAGGGGTGGCGTGGTATCGACCTTGAAATGGGCGCGAGTCTGGGCCGCGATCAATCCCTTCAACGTCAACGTGACCTGATAACCTTCGTTCGGGCGGCTGCGGGGGCCGGCGCAGCCGTCGTGGTTCTGCCTGAAAGCGCGCTGGGCTTCTGGACCCCAACGCTTGAACGTCTCTGGCGGGAGGAATTGCGAGGCACCGGCGTGACGGTAATTGCCGGTGCGGCCGTGGTCGATGCGAATGGCTACGACAATGTGATGATCGCTGTTGATGGGAGTGGCGGACGTGTTCTCTATCACGAGCGCATGCCCGTGCCGGTTTCGATGTGGCGCCCATGGGAGCGATGGACCGGAGAGACCGGAGGCGCCCATGCCAACTTTTTCGCCAATCCCGTCGTTGAACTCGCGGGCCGAAAGATAGCGCCGCTCATCTGTTATGAGCAGCTCGTACTTTGGCCCATTCTCCAATCGATGCTACATCGACCCGATGCGATCGTTTTGATCGGCAATGGCTGGTGGACCACAGGCGGCAACATCGTTGCCATCCAGCGCGCAAGCGCCAGAGCCTGGTCCGCCCTGTTCGGCGTCCCCCTTGTGATTTCCTTCAATACCTGAACTTTGGAGCCTTCGTCATGGATGCTGCCTTTATCGCGGAATGCGCCGATCCCTCGCTGAAACCCGCCATCGTCGAGCAGTTCGTAGCCGCTGTCTCTCCTGGCGATCCGCTGGCCGTCACGGTGAAAGCCGGTGGACGGCTCATCCTTGTACCAAAACCGAAGACCTCCGACGAGGCGATGGAGATCATACGCCATTATGTCGGACAGGCCGTCGTGCGTGTGGGCCTTACACAATTCCCGGCGGGTGTCGGCGTGAAGGACGCATCCGAGCTCAAAACAGATCTGGTCGACCCTTGCGAAAATCTTCGCATGGGGACGAAGATGTTTTCCAAGATCATGCGCATCGTTTCAAAGTGGTATGGCAACCCAACGAGCAGTGAGGTGCTTCCGCAGATCTTCGAAGATGCCGTTTACGCCTGGAACACCGGCCAGTTCGAGGGGCAAAGCGTGTTTCAGGCGCAGGATCCAGGAGGAACAATCGTTGATCGGAAGGAAGTTTCTTCGGATGCCGCGGACAAACCTGCGGATGCTAACCCCTCCCAGAGCGAAGGGGAGCCCCTAGACGAAAAAGAGGTTGGGACTGCGGGAATTCGGGTCGATCTGTCCCGGATCGGTGGGCAGAAGTAGTGCTGGATCCGACTTCGACGACAGGCAAATATCAGCGATCAGGTTCGACAATTGCGACATTGAGGTCGTTTAGTATATCAGCCAGACCCGGCGCGCGGATCAGCTTCGTCGTGCGGACCGCCTTCAGTTTTTCAATAGCTCGATCGAACAGTGCAAGGTTGGTGTGGCCGTTGAGCCGAGACGGGTAGATGATGCCGTCGACCTGGCTGTCGTGTTCATTGAAGGCGACCGCCCACTTCCGTGCGAGGGATTGCTTTGAGCCCTTCGCGACATCCGTCGGCACACCCATCTTGATCGGCCCGTCGTCTCGAAGATCGACCATCATCAGCGGATTGATGACCTCGATCTCTGCGAAATTGCGGTCGTACAATTCGGATTCAGCTATCGGCAGGTCGCCGAGGACCCCATCGCGTTGATCGCGCAAGACGGCTTCGAGAAAGCACACCTTCACCGTATCGCCCAAATAGAGCACCCCGAACCGGTTAGCGAATTTGCGCCGGCGTGGATCGCTGAAACGGCTCGGCGTTTTACCGAAGCCCAGTGGATCAGGGTAGGTGCCCAGATAGATGCGACCGAACCGAAGTCCGGCTGCGACCGTATGCAGGTGAAGGCTTGCATTTGCAAAGCCGGGAGGCGGCAGAGTACGTGCCATTCAGCGGAAATCTCGACCAATGCTCTCGACAACCTCGAGCGCTTGCTCGGTCCGTCCCCGCTCCAATGCCTCGCGACCTGTCAGTCCGTCCAGCTCTCCGTGGGGCTGGACCAGGAACCGGTAAACCGCCCAGGCTCCGCCCAGTCGCTCGTGGAGCGTTGCAAGCGCTGCAAACGGCTTGCCATCGGCATCGATCTGCCAATCCGGGAAGCGAAAGCCGCGTTTCGCGCCATCCAGCCCCAATACCAGTCCGGTCTGGCGCTTTGAATTCACCGTTACCCTTGTCGTGCCAAGCAGCTTGGCGAATTCGTCGGCATTCAGCATGTCAGTGCCGCTGAGGACCTCAGCAGCCTTTATGCGCCCCCGCGCCCGTGCGGCCACCAATGCCTGCTCCAACTCCGGATCCAGTGCATCGTTCTCCTCTACGACAGGCACCGTTGTCATTTCCACCGCCTCAACGGGAGTGACAACCATCTCACCTTCGGAATCGACTTCCACACGGAAGCTGACCGGGTGGCCAGCAGAACGGCTTTTTGCGATCGCCTGCCCGTATTCCTGGAGGAGCGCCTTGACGCGATTGGGATTACCGGTCAGCGCTTTTGATGCATTGTTCGGGATCTTGATCTTGAAGGCGGCTCTCCCCTTCGCCAGCGGGGCGGCGCCTGTGGTCAGGAAAAAAGCCATAGATTCAGCGCCAGGTTTGTCGCGCCCACTTGCACCGTCACGTATGCTGGTTTTCGACTTCAGAGATGCCATGTCTCACCCTCCGTTCGGAGAGCTATATATGGCAAGGTTGGTTAAGTTCGTCAAGTTGGTAAAGTAGCCAGTGCTGCTGATCTTCTGTGTCCTGATTGCGGCTACGTGGACGACTGCGGAGTGATTGACGACAATCATGGTTGATGCAGGTCGTCGAGGATTTCTTTCGGGGATGATGTATCAAGCAGCGGTAGGGCAGAAACCTTTTCCCCGATCGCTGTCATCTGTTCGACGGTCATGCGATGTCTCACAGGCAGGTCGCCGAAAACCCCGAGGGCCTGAGCTTCACGTTCGAGGGCAGCGCGTATGATATCGTCCGGTCTGCGCCCGACACGGGCCGCAATTTCCCGGGCAAGCTGTTCGGTGTCGTGGGTAAGCTGCAACATGGGTTCGCTCTAAATGACCCTGTCCATGTAGAGCATTTCTCGAAACAATGACAGATGTCCAGCTCAGAGGACATGAAGCTTAGATCGTTCGGCCTAATTGTGAGCTGACACGTTTTCCGCGAATACGCAAATTCCGAGGTTTTCAATCTCGCCGAAACGATTTAGAAAACCATTCCATGATCGTCAACTTACGCGATTGAATATGCTTCATTCTTTACCAGGTCACTGTTCGCGAGCGTCGCGGTCCTTCTGACTGCCGACGCATTTCGCCACCGCGGAACGGGTGCGATTTACAGGGAGAGTATGGATGTCAAACTGGGTCGAGAAGCTGCTGGATATCACGGTGATCGGAAACGATCAGTCCATGGTGAAGGGCGCACTGGCCAATCTTGCTGATCGGTTCGATTTTGTGGGCTATGCCTTCGTCAACATTCGTCCGGGGCAGACCTATGCGGTCTCCAATTACGATATCGACTGGCAGAACATCTATGACACGCTGGACTACCGGTTCATCGATCCGGTCATGCGGCAGGCCCAGCTGATCAGGCGCGCTTTCGCCTGGTCCGGCGAAGCCGACAAGAGCTCGCTGTCAAAAGAACAGAAAAACTTCTTTTCGAAAGCCGCTGATTTCAACATTCGCTCGGGCGTTTCCATCCCGGTCGCCACCGCCAACGGTGCCATGTCCATGCTGACCTTTGCATCGGCGAAGCCTTCTCTTGCCAGTGATATGGAGATTGATGCCATTATGGCTGCATCAGCGGTCGCTCAACTTCATGCCCGTCTTGAGCACTTGCGGGTCACGCCCTCCATCGAGGAAAAGATCGTCCTGACGCCGAAGCAGGTGAACTACATTCGCTGGCTGTCGCTTGGCAAAACCGTCGAGGTGATCGCTGAACTGGAGCAGGCAAAGTATGCTGGCGTCCGCTCTGCGATTGACGATGTCAGAACGCGCTACAATCTGGCCAATCATGCGCAGGTGGTGGCTTTGGCTATCCGACGCGGCCTGATTTAGGCTGATGTGGCGTTTGTCAGGCCTTGGGCGTATAGCCTAGAATGTGCAGCAGGGTGGTCAGCACCGACATTTGCGCGTGCATCCTGATGGTTGCTTCAAGATAGGCAATATGGGTATCGCCAACAAGCTCCTTACCGGCTTTAACGTCGGCCGGCAGTTCATTGAACAGATTTTCTGCCCGCTCCAACAGTTCGCGATGTTCGCGGATCGCATCGATCGTGAGACGCTCGACGAGCGGTGACGGAAGCCCATGCAGGAGGCCTACCAGCGGCTTCAGATCGACTGCCTCGCCATTCAATCGGTCGTCGGCGTCCATTTTCAACTCCCAAAACAGGAATGCGCGGTTCGCCCCCGCATAGTTCCTGACCCCTGGCGATCGGGGAGTTTGTAACCGAGCACACTCAGCCCATGGACCTTTAGTTCCGAGGAACCTGGACATACGTCCACGGCTCCCCGACCATAGGTCGAGGAATCTGGCGCCCTAACGGCGGGCACCAAACCGGTGTGCTTCGGGTTACAAAGCCCGGAGGCAGCGCGTACTGCCTCACCAGCGCTTATAGCGACCTAACCTCATCCGCGCTACCGCAGATTTGTTGGCGTCCGAGGTCGGCTCGCGGCCAGCGATTGAATAAGGAGACTGGAGTCGTTGTCGCTTTGGTGTCCAAAATGAAACGGGTGATCGTCCAATAGTCGAACGAAATTAACCTCGGCATTGCAACGCCTCTCTTCGCCGGGAAGTTGCGTTTGAACCACGAAAGCAATCAGGCTACAGCACGATCCCTTGAAGTTCTGCATCGCCGCCGAACTCGTTTGGCTGATTATTCGATCTCTGCGGCGGATTGTCAGTCCGCCGTGTTGGAAACGTGTATTGACTGGATCTTTCGCCGATTTTTCCGACGTTAAGGAGCGTCTTGCAAAGACGGGCTCGGTGGCCGAAGCGCTCCATTTGATACAGTCGGTTTATCGCGTCGATTTCATAACCTACCATCTCGCTTCGACGGTGATCGGTGATTTTGACGCCCCGTTCGTGCGCACGACCTACCCGGATGCGTGGGTCTCCACCTATCTGTTGAAGGGCTATGTCACCATCGATCCTGTCGCGCGGGAGGGCTTTTTGCGCCAGCTGCCATTCGATTGGCGAGAACTCGAAGTCGCGCCCGAGATGCTGATGTTTCTGGAAGACGCAATACGCCATGGGATCGGCCGTTTTGGTTTTTCCATCCCGATATCGGATAAAGCCGGCCGTCGCGCCATCCTCTCGTTCAATTCGAACGCCTCCGCCGAAGACTGGGAGGGTATGGTCGGTGCGCATCGGAGTGAATGGGTCGATCTCACGTATCTCGTCCACCAGATTGCCGTGTTCGAGCTCCATGGAGCGAGCGATCCGATACCGGCCTTGAGTCCGCGGGAGCGTGAGTGCCTCTACTGGAGCGCGCTCGGCAAGGATTACAAGGATATCGCGCTTATTCTCGGCCTTTCGCATCACACGACCCGCAGCTACATCAAGTCGGCAAGGACGAAACTTGGTTGCGGCACGATCTCGGCGGCGGCCACTCTTGCCCTGAAGCTGCGCATGATCACGATATGATCCAATCGCCCGCCAGCTTTGACAATACCCGCATATGGGTCTGACCATATGCGGGAATATCTGGCTCCTCCGCCAGGCGGCATCTTCCAGCCAAGATCAACAGCTGGAGATAAATCTTGTTCATTCTGGTTCAAGCGCATCAGTACACCCGTTATCAGGCTCTCATGGATCAGGCATTTCGCCTGCGCAAACGTGTGTTTCACGATCAACTCGGTTGGGCCGTGACAATCGACGGTGATTGCGAGCGCGACGAGTACGATGCTCTGCGGCCAGCTTACCTGATGTGGTGCAATGATCGCGCGGATCGCCTTTATGGAACGCTGCGGCTGATGCCAACCACCGGCCCGACGCTTCTTTACGACGTCTTCCGCGACACGTTTGCGGGTTCCAGCCTGATCGCACCCGGAATCTACGAAGGGACACGAATGTGCCTCGATGAGAAAATACTCTCCGAGGACTTTCCGAGCCTGGAAACGGGCAAGGCTTTCGGCATGCTGTTGCTGGCGTTGTGCGAATGCGGATTGTCGCACGGTATCGAGACGCTGGTCTCGAACTACGAGCCGCACCTGGCGCGCGTCTATCGTCGGGCGGGGCTCAGCGTTGAAGAGGTTGGCCGTGCGGACGGCTATGGTCGCTCTCCGGTTTGCTGCGGTATCTTCGAAGTTTCAGAGGAGGTTCGCACGCGCATTCAGCAGGCGCTCGGTGTCTCGGGGGCTCCCCTCTATGCAGGATATCGGCTGCATAAAAAGGCGGCCCGCGAGCCCGTGCGCATATCGGCTTGATCCAGGAATCGTTCCAAGAGTGGTTGCGGCAACATGTGCCTCAACCGCCATAATTTCCGGGAAAGACAATATCCTGGTCGACGAGAACGTTGAACTTGTAGCCCGGCCGGATTTGGATGGTGGGCTGAACATTCAAGTTCTTGGAAATCGTCTGCTCCGCGACGCGGCCGAAGGTCTCCGCAAAGTTCCGGCGTGCCGCGTCAGAGGCTGTATCCTTTGTGGCGAGGGTGGAACTCTCCGGAACCGCCATATCGATGCCAGTACCAATCAGTGCAACAAGCGCCGCCGAACCGAAGGTGCGGAAATAGTGATTATTGACCTTGTCAGAGAACCCGCCATAGCCCTGCGAGTCCGTTCCAGCCATGCCGCCGATCTGCAGTGTCGAGCCATTCGGGAAGATGACATCCGTCCAGACGACCAGAACGCGGCTTTGGCCAAACGAGACCTTGCTGTCATAGCGTCCGAGTAATTTGGTACCTTGCGGAATGAGAAGAAAATGCCCTGTGGCGCTGTCGTAGATGTGCTGGCTCACCTGCGCGGTAATCCGGCCCGGCAAATCGGAGATGATACCGGTGATCATCGTCGCAGGGATGACGGAGCCGCGTTTCAGTTCATAGCGTGACTGCTGAGGTACAACCTGGTTCGGCAGGTAGCCGAGATCCTTGATGTCGGCGTTGAAGAAATCTTCCTTCGAAGTCTGCCCGTTCGGATCGGCATTCTGGCCCATCAAACCCGATTTTATGGCCGCGGCATAGAGATCGGAGGCACCGTTATTGGTGGCCGGCTGCCGGTCTGTTGTCCTGGTGTCGTTGGAGATATTTCCCAGCTCCGAGATTTTGACCTTCAGCGGCGAGTCAAAGGCAGTCGCACGGGCCTGAAGGCTGGCCATGCGCTGTCGCTGCTGTTCACGCAGGACTTGTTCGCGCTGCTCGCGGCGAAGTCGGGCCAACCATTCTTCTTCCGACTCCGTTCGCGGTCGGCGCTCTTCCCGTGCCTGCTGCTTTATCTGCTCTTCTTCAATCGGCTTGGCCTGGACATTTGTCTGGGTTGTGGGCGTGGGCTGGAATACGGGCTGCTCTTCGCGATCCCCGATGATGCCGTCTTTCACCCCGCGCTTCATCTGATCAGCGAAGGTCGAGGCCGGGACGTTCGAGCCTGCTTCATCCGGAATGCTGTCGCCGAACCGCAGTCCCCGGGATGAGATGCCGTAGACAAGGACACAGGCGACGACGACTGCGATACCGATGCCAAAGAACACCGGCAGGCGATTAAGCCGTTTCATGCCCTTTTCCTGCGAGGCGCTGCTCGGATTGCCGAGCTGGAGCGACTGGACCATATCTGTCTCTCCTCAGTTTCGCTTCATCAATGAGAGCGGGCTTGCCGGCGTGGCGCCACCTGATGACACCGAATAGGCTCGCCCAAGCTCGAGTGTCTCGCTGGAAAGTCTTGCCAGCACCTGTCCGTCAACGTCGATCAACGAATATGCCAGCTCGATCGGTTTGGCGGTGTCTTTCAATGAGCGCGCCTTGTCATCCGTCACGACAGTGAAACCCCACCCCTTCAACGCGGCCTCGAGCGCGGTCGCGAAATCCGATGTGTCGTTGTGAAGCCTGATCGGCGTGGCGGTTGTCCCTGCCTGCTCCGCATAACGTCCAGCTATGTCACCAGCGATCGCGCTTGCGGCGGGGCCCGTTACAGTCGAAGGCGCGGCGCTCGTCGTGAGCGCGTCTGTTCCGGTCTGGCAACCAGAGAGAAGGACGCCAGCAACAAAAGGAAGAACGCAATGGCGCATCGATCAGCCTCCCCGCCGGATGGTGATTTTCTGCTGACGCCAGCCGACGCCCGAAACGAGGACAGCCTTGTCGATATTGTAGTCGACAATCATCATATTGTTCTTCATGCGGTAATTGACGATCCGGTTTTGCCCGCCAGAGACCACGAAGAGGACCGGCGCATCCTGACCGGAGAGTGCGCGCGGAAACTGAATGTAGGTCTTCTGCCCATCTGAATAGACGCGCTTCGGCTTCCAGGGCGCGCTGCCGCTCAGCGAATAGGCGAAGGCAAGTTGCTCTGGCGGCACGCCGCCGTCGGAATTGGTCATCGTCTGAATGCGA
>JBAYTX010000083.1:0-10132 GCA_041675415.1 Rhizobium sp.
CGCTGCGTGGCGTCGATCCGAACGGATCGCAGCGCGCCTTTGATCTCTATGTCAAAGCCCGTTTCATCGAAAAGAAGAACCCGGGCAGGGCGCTGGTGCTGGCGTCGGGCACGCCGATCACCAACACCCTCGGTGAGATGTTCTCCGTTCAGCGGCTGATGGATGCCCTGGCACTTGCCGAACGCGGTCTGCACGAATTCGATGCCTGGGCCAGCACGTTCGGCGACACGTCAACAGAGCTCGAGCTGCAACCGTCCGGTAAGTACAAGCCGGTCACGCGCTTCAGCCAGTTCGTCAACGTACCGGAACTGATCGCTATGTTCCGCTCGTTCGCAGACGTTGTCTTGCCAGCCGATCTTCATACCTACGTGAAGGTTCCGGAGATATCAGGAGGAAAGCGCCAGATTGTCACGGCAGAGCCGACCCCGGCCTTCAAGAGCTATCAGAAGCAACTGGACGCGCGGATCAAGGCGATCGAGATGCGTGACGGACCGGCAAGGCCCGGCGACGACATCCTGCTTTCCGTCATTAGCGATGGCCGTCATGCGGCAATTGATCTCAGACTGGTCGATCCCGCCAATGAAAATGAAGAAGGCAACAAGCTCAACGCGCTTGTCCGAAATGCCTTTCGCATCTGGAAGGAAAGGAGTTCGGCGGAGTATCTGCGAAAGGATGGCAAACCCTTCGATCGCACCGGCGCCGGCCAGCTGATTTTCTCCGATCTAGGCACGATCGCAGTCGAAGTGTCCCGAGGTTTTTCCGCGTATCGCTGGATCCGCGATCAGCTCGTTCATATGGGCGTGCCGGCGTCCGAGATCGCCTACATGCAGGACTTCAAGAAGTCCGAGGCCAAGCAACGGCTGTTCAACGACTTCAATGCCGGCAAGGTCCGTTTCATCATCGGCTCGTCCGAGACGATGGGCACAGGCGTCAACGTGCAGCCACGCCTGAAGGCGCTGCATCATCTCGACGTACCCTGGTTGCCGTCGCAGATCGAGCAGCGCGAGGGCAGGATCATCCGTCAGGGCAACCAGCATTCCGAGGTCGACATATTCGCCTATGCGACGCTTGGAAGTCTGGACGCCACGATGTGGCAGAACAATGAGCGTAAGGCCCGCTTTGTTGCGGCCGCCCTTTCCGGCGACACCAGCGTCAGGCGGTTGGAAGACATGGGCGAGGGGCAGGCCAACCAGTTCGCCATGGCCAAGGCCATTGCCTCCGGCGATCCAAGGTTGATGCAGAAGGCAGGGCTGGAGGCGGAAATCGCCCGGCTTGATCGCCTGCGTGCCGCCCATCTCGATGATCAGCACGCCATTCGCCGGCAGGTTCGCGATGCGGAGCGCGACATCGAGATCTCGACCCGGCGCATCGGTGAGATTGGAAAGGATATCGAGCGGCTTATCCCGACATCCGGCGATGCTTTCACGATGGATGTCTGCGGAACGACCTTCGTTGAGCGCAAGCTGGCCGGTCGGGCGCTGATGAAGGAGATCCTGACGCTGGTCCAAGGGCGGCAGGAGGGCGCGGCCATGATCACATCGATCGGTGGCTTTGGTCTGCAGTATGCAGGCGAACGTCTCGGCAAGGACGGCTATCGATACAGCACCATGCTTCTCCGCACCGGGGCCGATCACGAGATCGAGCTGCCTGTGACATTGACGCCGGTCGGCGCGGTTTCGCGGCTGGAGCATGCCCTGTCGGGTCTCGCCGCGGAACAAGCCAGCTACCGCCACCGGCTGGAGGATGCGCGGCGCCGTCTGTCTTCCTATCAGCCCCGGATCGGCGAAGGCTTCGCCTTCGCGGCCGAGCTCGAGCTGAAGCTCGAGCAACTTGCCGAGATCGAAAAGGCCCTCGCAGCGACAGGAGATTGCGAGGCGCAGACGAATGACGCCGTAGCCTGAAGTCCCCGCATCGTCAGGCCTTGTTTTGCATGGCCATTCGCAACGTGTCGTTGATGCGGTCCTGCCAGCCAGGGCCGTCTTCCTGGAAAAAGGCGAGCACGTCGCTGTCGATCCTGAGCGAAACGAGTTCCCTGGTGTTGGGAAGCGCCGGTCGTTCCACCGCCGACGCCGGCGTCCTTTTCGCTGGTTTGAACAGTGCTTCCGCGGCATCGATCGGGTTGAGTGGTCTACGAGGAGGGTTTGCCATGAGGGCTGCTTTCTATCCTGAGCGAACGGTATCCGGTTGCCCGTCGCGTTGACCCGACCAGGCTTTGAAGAGGCGTCCTCCCGAAGGGTGGAGCGCTTTTCCCATGGGATATAGCAAGGTTGTCTGAGGATTGCGAAGAGAGTGATCGCAGATCAGCCCATCGGCTGAAAGTTCCTCAATCGCGCCGGTCGCCATGCCATGCCTGCGCTCTTCGCAAGGCCTAAGAGCCTCGCTTGACCGCATACCGGGCATGCTCCGCCGCAATTGCAGCCTCCGGTCCAATCTGCGGTTCGGGAGGGGTCTTCGAGAAGAAGACGAGGAGGGATGGACAGCGTGTCCGCCCGAAAACCGAGAGGTCATTCCCATGCAGTTGATATCCGCCGATCCGCGCAGCCTGAAGGAAAATCCCGACAGGCTTCGTCAGTCAAAATCCACGCCACAGTCCGACGCACTCCTTTGCGCATCGATCAGGGCCGTCGGCGTCGTTCAGCCGCCAGTCGTCAAACTCGATCCGGACGGTGGCAACAGCTACATCATCGTCTTCGGCCATCGTCGTGCCGCCCAGGCCATCGCCGCCGATCTCCCGGAGATCCCGTTACTGCTGGCCGAGCCATCCGACGATCTCGGCGCCATGCAGTCCTTCGCCGAGAACATCGCCCGCGAGCCGCTGAACCCGGTCGACCAGTGGAGAGCCATCGAACGGCTGGTCGCGCTCGGATGGACAGAGGAATCGATCGCGCTGGCTCTGGCGTTGCCGCTCCGCCAGATCCGCAAGCTTCGGCTGCTGGCCAATATCCTGCCGGCGATGCTGGACAAGATGGCGCGCGGCGACATGCCGAACGAACAGCAACTGCGCACAATCGCAGCAGCGGGCCAGGGCGAACAGGCGGAGGTCTGGAAGAAGTACCAGCCGAAGAAGCAGGATCCGCAGGTATCATGGTGGGAAGTTGCCCGCGCGCTCACCAAGACCCGCATGCTGGCAAAACATGCCAGCTTCGGCGAGGACCTGGCGCATGCCTACGGCATCGCATGGGCCGAGGATCTGTTTGCCCCTGCCGACGAAGACAACCGTTACACGACCGACGTCGAGGCATTTTTCGGTGCGCAGCAGGAATGGCTGGCAAACAACCTGCCGAAGCGCGGGTCAATTGTCGAAGCCAATGAATACGGGCAGGTCAAGCTGCCGGCCAAGGCGCAACAGGTTTACGGCAAGCCAGGCAAGGGCGATCTCACTGGCTGGTATGTCAATCAGCGGGACGGCTCGGTTCAGTCGGTCGCCTACCGCATGCCTGAGACCAAAAAGCCGAAGACGGTTCATGGCGTCACGGCTCCCGCCGAGGTGGAAGAAGCAAAGCAACGTCCCGACGTCACACAAAGGGGTCTCGACATGATCGGCGACCTGCGCACCGATGCGCTCCACGAAGCGCTCGCGCGTGCCCCGATCGAGAAAGACACGTTGATGGCACTACTCATTCTTGGTTTCGCGGGCACGAATACCACTGTCGCAAGCGGCTCCTCGGACAATCCTTACGGTCACGCCAAATGCGGACGGCATGCCGCACGGCTGATTGGTGAGGATGGAAGACTTGCATTCGATTGCGAGGCACTGGTCCAGGTCGCGCGTTCGGTCCTGATCGACGTCATGTCCTTGCGACGCAACCGCTCCGATAGCGGGCTTATGGCCCGCATTGCCGGCGAGGCAATCGGTGCCGACGACTTTCTGCCCAATATGGCCACGGAGGACTTCCTCTCATGCCTGTCACGCCATGCACTGGAGACTGCCGCGGATGCGGCCGGCGTCCCCGGGCGCATCAAGGTGAAGGACACGAGAGCGGCCTTGATAGAGCATTTCGCGGAAGCGAAGCTCGTTCATCCGGCAGCACTGCTTGCACCAGCGGTGGAAGACGTCCGGGCCTGGGCAGCGTGTCACGCCCCCGTCGAAACCGAGGAAGAGGGGAGCGAAATCACGGAAGGCGCCGAGGATCGACCCGCTGGCGATGGTCTCCAGGACGATGGAAACGCCGTTCAGGACGAGGCCGAAGAAAGCCCCCGCGCGGTGGCCGAGTAGGCACATACCCAGGGTCCGAACCGACGCCGCCGGCCCCCGCTGGCGGCGTTTCCGTTTCAAAGGCAGCACAGGAGACAACGATGTCCACTGACGATCAACCCCGGAATCCGACACTCTACAGCCGCATGCGTGACGGCCATTTGGCAGCCCTGGTTGGCGATGATGCATTCGCCATGCTTCCGGCCGATGACTGTATCTTCTATCTCGCCAGGGCCTGGCGGCTCGGAAGTTCAATCGATGACTGGACGCTGGCCGACTTTTCCCGGCAGCGCACCGATGTTGTGACCGAAGCCTCCTTCCGGGAACAGGTTGAGGAAGCGGCGGAGCATCGACGGCAGCTGATGAAGCTTGACCGCCATAGCGTCGCCGCTCGTCGGTCGACACCCTGGGGACCGTCCCGGCACGCGGTAATCTATGGTGAGGGGGTCGTCGCGCATGCTACCGCCAGCCATGGCGGCTTCGCGCTCACGCCTGAGCGCAACGCACATATCCATGTCCTGCTGCGTGACGACGACGGATTTTACGAGGAGGATTGCGCATGGGCCGCAGTCGCACAAGCTTTTCCGGAGCTGTTTACGGAATTGGAGAGGCGGACTGCCGACCGGACGCTGCGCGACTCCTACCCTGATGCATGGGAGGCAATTCATGGCCATGTCATTCCGCCCGGCGGCTCCTGGGTCAAGGACCGCAGAGATTTCGGTGCGGTGAACGCCAACCGGTGGATTGTCACATCCGCAATCCTGTTGAGCCATCAGCCGGGTTTCATCGCGTGCTTTACGTCGCTCGGAGGACAGCGCCACGGCACCAACAGCGAACGGCGCTTTCTCATACCCGGGGGCGAATACGACATCGGCGCGTTTGGCTTTGTCATCGATGAGGCCCGGCACCGGGAATACGCGGGCCCGTCGGATTTCATAGGCTGGGCGAAAACGGCCCGACCGTGACAACGGTCACTTGCGAGAGGGCCCGTCAGCGGATCATCGGCCGGCAAATACCGAGGCGGGCGCAACGCCATGCAACCACCCATCGAACGAAGGCGCGCCTGGATGGCGCGCATCGGCCGCCACCACCAGGGCCGGTCGGTGTCATCAGGACACGATTCTTGCGCGAATGGCCGCGGCGAGATGGAAGACTATCGGCTGGGTTCCTGGCGATAGCCTCGATTCACGGCCGCAGAGCGAGGGTGCGGCGGGCGCGACTGACGAAGTTGGAGGCTGCCATGATCTGAGGAGCGAGCCGGTAATCAGCAGACGGGATGCCACGCCATGATGGAGTCCTTCCGCGTGATGGCCTGGAATCCTCCTGAAGCCAGCCATCTGTCCGGCCCTTCTCCTCGGTTCTGCTGCGGTCTGACATGGGCGCGTCCCGGTCAAAGGCCGCTGTCGCGCCGCGTTGCGGCAGGATCGCCGCGTCTTCACAAGGCGGGGTCGCGTCTGCCGCAGACCGCCAGAGCGGTTCGCGCCATCTGCAACCCAACCTTGCTCAGCCTGCCGCGCCCTGACCTTGATCCGGGTCGCTGAAGCCCATGTCCTGTTGACCGCACCCGAGGAACAGAGCCGACATGCGACCGGCAGCCCGCGGGTTTCGCTGAAACATCGCAGACAAGGATCCCATCATGCCCACGAACTCCCGCTCCACCCAAACGGCTCGCCCCGCCAAGTCAAAGCGCGCAGCCACCCTCGAAATGGTTAGGCACGCCTGCCCGCACACCGCTCAGGCCCTGCGCATTTCCGAGAGCTTCGGCCTCGCCGTCATCGACAGCGATGGTATCCGCAATCTCCATCGCGGCCAATTGATCGAGAGCGCTGAGGCGCTGAAAGACGGCCTGGGTGAAAAGGCCATGCAGATTCACATGCAGCGCATCGTCGGTTCCTTCGTTGGTTCTGCCTACGGCGCCGGCCAATTCTACAGCCGCTCGGTCACGCAGGCCCGTGACCTCACCACGAAGCTCTCCAATGACTATCGCGACGAGGACCTGGAGGGCCCTGTCGGTTTCGACAGCCGCGCACAGCGCAAACGAGAATTCGCCGCCGATATGGGCCTTCAAGCCCACGTGCTGCGAATGGCAGCCGAAGGCGCTGTCTCCGCCTACGAAGAGATCACGGGTGAGGCGTGGAAGCCTTATGAGCGCGCCGTCGAGCAACCCGGCGCATCCCTCGAGAGACGAGCCGCCAGCGCCCAGATGGCAGCATTTGAATAGGACGTTCGCGGGGCCGAAGCCCCGCTTCTCTTTCTCAATTGAACGGGTCGCCGCCGGAGGGCGCCGACTTCTTGATTGGGGTCGCGCCCATCGCGTTCCGCCCCGGCTCGCGGCCTGGCTTCGGCCGGCAGGGTGCTGGCGCAACGGCGAGCCGCCCTCCACTGCGTTTCGGCCCGCCTCTCTTCTCCCGAATTCTCCGACGCCGCCAAAGGGTGCGCCGCCTCCGGCCTTCGCTCTTCGTCCGCCGTGACGGACCGCAATGGGCACCGTCCTTAAATCGAGGAAAAGAAGATGGGACAGGAAAGAAGGAAGAGCGGCCGTGATACGCGCGTCGATATCTATGCGAGGATCACTGATTGTATCATTGCGGCGCTGGAGAAAGGTGTGCGTCCGTGGGTTCAGCCATGGAATGCCGGTTATGTGCAGGGCAGGATAACACGCCCGCTGCGGCACAACGGCGAGCCCTATACCGGGATCAATGTCCTCCTGATCTGGTCGGAGGCGGTCTCGCGTGGGTTTTCCTCGCCGACATGGATGACGTTTCGCCAGGCAACAGAGCTTGGGGGCCATGTTCGCAAGGGCGAGACGGGGTCGACAGTGGTTTATGCCAACCGGCTCAGGAAGATGGAAACGGCCGAGAATGGCGACGAGGTCGAACGCAATATTCCGTTTCTGAAGGCCTATTCGGTCTTCAATATCGAGCAGATCGATGATCTGCCGGATGAGTTCCGGCCCTCGCCTGTCGAGGACGCTGGTGCTAACCTCGAGCGTATCGCCGCAGCCGATGCATTTTTTTCAGCGACGGGGGCCTTGATCCGCCATGGCGGTACCAAGGCCTTCTATACTCCGGATTCGGATGCAATCCAGATGCCTCCAATCGAAAGCTTCCGGGACGCGGCGTCCTACTATGCGACACTCGCGCATGAAAGCGTGCACTGGACCGGCGCAGGGCACCGGCTCAACCGCGATCTGTCGCGCTACAGCAAGGACAGATCCGAACGCGCTCGCGAAGAGCTTGTCGCGGAAATCGGTGCAGGGTTCCTTTCGGCCGATCTCGGCATCGTGCCGGAAATGGAACCACGACCCGATCACGCAAGCTATATTGCTTCCTGGTTGACCGTTCTCAAGAACGAGAGACGGTTCATCTTTTCTGCTGCTGCGCATGCGCAGAGGGCGGTTTCGTATCTGCACGATCTCCAGCCGATGGCGCAATAGCAGGTGCCTGAGCCGGTATCCATCCGGCGCATCCCGCGCGATCACCCGTTCCAATGGACGCCGACCAGCTTGAGCGCTTTTGCCAAATCGAGCCGATCATGTAATCCGCGCCTGCAGACCGCCGGCCCAAGGCGATCTACTGACTTTCTGTTGGCTTTTCAGGATCGCCGTCAGGGAAACCGCAGCCGGAGCGGCCCTCGCAACCCGTCCGCTACCCGGAAATTCCGGAGCTTTCTGTCCCCGCTCCAGATTTCCGGCGCCAGAAGGCGCTGCGATCGACCAATGGTCCTTGGAGCAAGCCCCCTTCGAGCGATCATCGATATCAAACCGGTCCGGGAGCTTGGGGAATAGTCCTTTGGTCTTCGATCTGGAACAGTCTGACAGATCGAATTGACGCACCCACGTCTTCAAGGCTGCCCAACGTTTCATGCATCGTGCGAGGGCGCGCAAGGTTCCCTCATGTGGATGAAGCGAATTGCGAATATCGCGACCTTGGCGTTCGTGGACTGACATGATGGAGCGTGAGCGGTTTCCAACCGATCCACGCCATGGGATGCTGCTACCGTATTTCGTGCGTCTACCAGCCTTTCCGCCCACTGCGGTCTCGATGGGGCATGTCTGACCGAGGAACGTCCGAGCCGAAGCTCGGCTCGATCGCCATCCGCAACGGCCAGCTCGTTTTCTTCCCCTGTGCGCAAGCGCCCATTCCTCGCGGAAGCCAAGAAAGCCTCGCCCTTGGCCATCCTCCACTGCGTTCCGGTCCGTTGGATGCGGGCCGATCGTCCCCGGTCCTGTCGACTGCCATCGAGGCCGCGATGGGCGCGGCCCGATCAACTCAAGAAGGAATACGACAATGGCAACCATCGGCTCTTTCACCGTTTCGGGCAACGGCTTCAACGGCACCATCAAGACCCTCAATCTCAACGTCAAGGCAACCGTCCGCGCAGTCGAGCGCGCCACCGAAAAGGGCCCCGACTTCCGCATTCTCGCAGGTAACGTCGAATTCGGCGCAGCCTGGAAGAAGACCTCGAACGAAGGCCGCGACTACCTCTCGGTCAAGCTCGACGACCCGAGCTTCCCGGCTCCGATCTATGCAACGCTGATCGAAGTCGAAGGCGAGGAAGGCTTCTCCCTCATCTGGTCCCGGCCGAACCGGGACTGATGGCCAGGATGGCCCTGCCGAAAGGCAGGGCCATCGGTTTCCGAAGAGCTATTTGTTCAGCGCATCCTTGAGCGCCTTGGCCGGCGCAAAGGTCAGTTTCTTCGAAGCCGCGATCTTCACAGTCGCGCCTGTCGAAGGATTGCGGCCTTCTCGCTCCGGGGATGCCTTCACCTTGAATTTGCCGAAACCCGGAATGGATGTCTCCGCATCGGCGCTTGCAGAATCTGCGATCGCCTTGAACACGGCTTCGACGATGCCCTTGGCCTGAACCTTCGTCAGGCCATTTTCGGCTGCGATCTTGTCGGCGATTTCATTTGTCGTGGTCATGGAATTCCCTCGCAACAATTCTGAAGTTTAAATCCCTGTCAGCTCGCAGGATATTTGTCATTGCGCTGTTGCGGTAAAGGCTGCTGGAAATGCTGGATTTCCACAACTCGTTTCGGACGATAACCTCGATTCCGCTTTTTCCGGAGAAGTTCGAGGAACAGGTCGACGGCATGTTTTTCCTCATTGAAGACGTGTACGATCCGCTGGCCGCGCGATCCGATGCGTCCCCAGCATCGCACCAGCGACACCTCTCCAAACAGCGTCGGCTGTACGGAGAGCGCGTAGAACCTGGCCATGTTCCTCTCAGGCTCAATGCGTTCGACATAAAGGTGATAGGGCTGAACGATCATGCTAGCACAATCGCGCGCCTGGATTCCGGCGTCCAATGAGAGTTCTGAATCGGACCGGCGCCATCGATTCATCTTCGTGATGTCGGGGAAGGGTGGCGATAAGCATCAGCATGGTTGCTCCCTCCCAAGCGCCGGCCAGGGCTCCCGGCGGCGACTTGTCGCCAGGCAGTTTTGCTCATACCTCCGCATCTTGCTGGCGAGCGCCCTCATCTTCGCAGTCTGGGGAACCGGCTCTCATTGATCGAGGCGTTCATATCCCGCCGCCTGAACCAGATGGCTCTTCCGCATCTCAGCGGCGCGTTGCCGGCTGTGAAGACGATCTGTTCGTCTGTGCGCATGTGCAGGACTTCGTGGGCCTGAATAAGCGGTCTTGCCGTCAATTGCTTGGAACGGGTCCGCGACGAACCTGCCATCGTTGAGCTTCTTGACGTTTGATCGACCTCGACAGTCGTCATGCCGCATCTCTTCGAGATGTAGTCTGCGGTCTCGGGATCGTTGACTGCAGCGAACGAGACCCATGATGCGCTTTCGAACCATTTTGATGTAGCGTCGCGGCCACCATAGGCTTCCCGCATCTGACCGATCGACTGATAGAGCAGCGTAAGCGTGATCCCGTACTTTCGGCCGGCATCCCGCGCCGTTT
Organism: Rhizobium sp.; assembly: GCA_041675415.1. Classification (GTDB taxonomy): domain Bacteria; phylum Pseudomonadota; class Alphaproteobacteria; order Rhizobiales; family Rhizobiaceae; genus Allorhizobium. Next base: position 10,114 of record JBAYTX010000083.1, read on the forward strand.
CGAGGATGCGCAGATAGCC
>JBAYTX010000084.1:0-9742 GCA_041675415.1 Rhizobium sp.
ATCACCGAACAAGCCGAGAAAGAGGCTCGTCGTCAGCGAGGAGGCAAGAATGTTGACGAGGTTGTTACCGATCAACAACGCACCGATCAGACGATCCCGGCGCTCCGTGAGCTTGTTGACCAGCTTGGCCCGCAAATCGCCGCTGTTCTCCATGGAGTGCATACGCGCCCGCGATGCCGCCGTCAGCGCCGTCTCCGAGCCGGAAAAAAACGCCGAAGCGGCAATCAGGCCTACGATTCCAAGGATCAAAAGCCAATACTCGCCCAGCAATGCCAGAAGGCTGTCAAACGTCATTTCGGTTGCATTTCCTCAAGAAAGCTCAAGACCTCGGACGAAGGAACATCATCGGCAACGAAGGACTGGCCTATGCCGCGGGTCAGGATGAACGTCAGCTTGCCGCCCTTGACCTTCTTGTCCTGGGCGATTGCGTCCATCAATATATCGGTCGGCGGAAGCTCGCCTTCAATATCGCTCATCGCAGTGGGTAGGCCAACTGCCTTTAGATGAGCCCTCACACGAGCCGCATCATCGGGGCTCGCGAGATTGAGACGTGCGGAAAACTGGTGGGCCAGAACCATGCCGATCGCCACACCCTCGCCGTGCACGAGACGGCTGCTGTCGTATTGCGTTGCGGCTTCGAGAGCGTGGCCGAAGGTGTGGCCGAGGTTGAGCAGCGCACGCCGGCCGTGTTCTCGCTCGTCGTCGGCGACGACATCGGCTTTCGCTTGGCAGCTGGCGGCAATGGCCTCGATCCGCGCCTCACCTCCAGAAAACACGTCCCTCCAATTGCTCTCCAGCCATTCGAAGAATTCCGGCTTGTCAATGAGCCCGTATTTCACCACTTCCGCATACCCGGCCCTGAATTCGCGCTCGCTCAGCGTATTCAGTACATCCGTATCAGCCAGGACGAGATCTGGCTGGTTGAAGACGCCGATCAGGTTTTTTCCCTGGCGTGCATTGATGCCGGTCTTGCCGCCGACGGAGGAATCGACTTGTGACAGAAGCGATGTCGGAACCTGCACGAAACGGACACCGCGTCGCACGATGCCCGCGGCAAAACCCGCGAGGTCGCCAATGACGCCGCCTCCAAGCGCGATAACCGCGTCATTACGCTCGATACGCGCCTCGAGAAGCACGTCACAAACCTTCATCAGGTGCTCGAAGCTCTTCGTCTTCTCACCTGCCGGAAGGCTGAGGGAGACCGCCTCGATACCATCGGTCTGCAGACTGTCCATCAGTGCGTCGAGATAGAGAGGACCGACGTTTTCATCAGTGATGATGGCTGCCTTGCGGCCCTTGATACGCGTGGAAATTTCGCCGCCGGCCCGGCCGATCAGCCCCTTGCCGATCAGAATATCGTAGGATCGCGCGCCAAGGGGGACATGAACAAGACGCTCTTGGGTTTCAACTTCACTCATGCTTTTTGCCTTTGGTGGAGAAATCGATAATTGCCGTCATGACTTCGTCGACGATGATTTCCTTGCGCTCGTCGCGCGACTGCACCGTCAGATCGGCTCGCGCATAGATCGGATAGCGCTGGTTCATCAGGTTCTCTAGCGTACGCTTCGGATTCTCTGTCTTCAGAAGGGGGCGATGATCGCGCTTGTTCACCCGCTCCCAGAGCACATCGAGATCGGCCTTGAGCCACAGCGAAATACCGCCTTGTTCGATCTGATTCCGCGTCTTCTCGTTGATGAAGGCGCCACCGCCGGTGGAAATGACACGAGGACCCGTCTTCAGGAGCCGTTTGATGACACGAGTTTCGAGGGCCCGAAACTCACTTTCGCCATAGGCTTCGAAAAGCTCGCTGATGGTCATGCGCGAGACGCGCTCGATCTCTGCGTCGGTATCCACGAAGGGCAAGCCGAGTTGCGATGCGGTCATGCGACCGATCGCTGATTTCCCGGCGCCCATCAGCCCGACGAAGACGAGATTGCGCCGCCCGAGCGCAGCGCGCGCGCGCGCGCTCGGCGTTGGGGCAGCGGTTGTGGTCAAATCGGTCATCGGCCTGTTCGCATCTCTTCTCTGATCGGTATTGACAAATGAACGCTGGGCGTCAAGCCATTCGCGCCGAAAGACCGGGCTGTACGGGCTTGCAACAGTAACTGGGCCACTTCATATAGGACGGGCGTTCGCGGGCGAAGGATCAGTTGATGCCAACATTGTTTCGTTTCTTGTTCATTTGCGCAACGATCGCTGGAATGGTCTATGGAACGATGTACGCGCTGGTATTGTTCGTTGAGCCGAGAGAGCGCGACATAACGGTGCGCATCCCTTCCGAACGGGTCAACCCGCCTGAGCAATAGGCTCACGCGACAGGCCCAAGCATAAGCCAAAGTCAGGGAATCTCTCGTGTCCGATCTGAGCCAAGCCCACGTCGAGGCATTTCTGGAAATGATGAGCGCCGAGCGCGGGGCGGCCGGAAACACGCTTGCCTCGTATGAGCACGATCTTGATGACCTGCAATCCTTCCTCGCGGGTCGAAAAACAAGGCTCGCGGAGGCTGCCTCACAGGATCTCGCCGCTTATCTGTCCGATCTCGCCCGACGGGGCTTCCAGCCCACGTCGCAGGCGCGGCGTCTCTCGGCCATGCGCCAGTTTTTCAAGTTTCTTTATGCAGAAGGCCTTCGCACGGATGACCCCACCTCCGTGCTCGACGCTCCGAAGAAGGGCCGCCCACTGCCCAAGGCCCTCTCCATCGATGATGTTGGACGCCTGCTGGCACAGGCAGGGGAAGAGGCCGTGCAAGAAGGGTCAGAAAGGTTTTCGCGAATACGCACCCTGGCTCTGCTGGAGCTGCTTTACGCAACGGGAATGAGGGTGAGCGAACTGGTGTCGCTTCCGGCAAAGGTCCTGGCCCAGGAAGGACGCTTCCTCGTTATTCGCGGCAAGGGAAACAAGGAAAGGCTGGTGCCGCTTTCCAAAGCCGCCATTGCCGCCGTTCGGATCTACGGTGCGGAACTTGCCGCCCATGCCAAAAGAGGGGCGCCGGCCAGCCCATGGCTCTTCCCGGCTGCGAGTAAGGAGGGCCACTTGCCGCGCCAGGTCTTTGCGCGGGACTTGAAAGAACTCGCCATCAGAGCTGGTCTGGACGCGGGAGCGATCTCTCCCCATGTCCTTCGGCATGCCTTTGCCAGCCATCTTTTGGCAAATGGTGCAGACCTCAGGGTCGTACAGGAATTGCTCGGACATTCCGACATTTCCACGACACAAATATATACTCATGTGCTTGACGAGCGCCTGCAGCAACTGGTTCAGACACATCACCCCCTTGCCAAAGTGGCGAAAAACCACGATTAGGACCGGCAAAGCCGGCCACGCGCCCATGAAGCAAGCGCATAACGATCGGAAAGCGTTTCATGCATAACTATCTCGATTTCGAAAAGCCAATCTCCGACCTTGAAGGCAAGATCCGCGAATTGAAGAAAATCGCGGCGGAAGACGAGAGCATCGACACCACGGAAGAGATCGACCGTTTGGAGGTCCGCGTCCGCGAGGCGATGGAAGAAATCTATTCGAAGCTGAACGCCTGGCAGAAGACACAGGTGGCCCGTCATCCGTCGCGCCCACACTTTGTCGATTATGCCGCCCGGCTTTTCACCGAGTTCACGCCGCTTGCGGGCGACCGCAAGTTCGCCGAAGACGCGGCTATCCAGGCAGGCTTTGCCCGCTTCCGCGGCGAGCCTGTCGCTGTCATAGGCCAGGAAAAGGGCAGCGACACCAAGTCCCGCCTCAAGCACAATTTCGGCAGTGCCCGTCCCGAAGGCTATCGCAAGGCAATTCGCATCATGGAGATGGCCGAGCGTTTCGGCCTGCCGGTGGTAACCCTGATCGATACTGCCGGCGCCTATCCGGGCATCGGCGCGGAAGAGCGCGGCCAGGCGGAAGCGATCGCCCGATCCACGGAAATGTGCCTCGGCTTGCGCGTTCCGATCGTTTCCGTCGTTCTCGGCGAGGGCGGCTCTGGTGGCGCCATCGCCATTGCGACAGGCAACCGCGTCTATATGCTGGAGCACGCGATCTATTCCGTCATCTCACCTGAAGGAGCCGCTTCGATCCTCTGGCGCGACTCGACCCGCGCCAAGGAAGCGGCGACCAATATGAAGATAACCGCCGAAGACCTGAAGTCCATGGGCATCATCGACGGTATCATTCCTGAGCCCGTCGGCGGCGCGCACCGTGATCCGCAGGGCGTGATTGACCGCACTGGTGATGTCATCGCCTCGGCGCTTGCACAACTGGTTCCCTTGCCGGGCGACAAGCTTCGGTCGGATCGGCGCCAGAAATTCCTCGATATCGGCCGCAACCTCTGACCTCGCCGCACCGCACAGCCACAATGCTGCTGTTTTTACATGGTAACCGCCTGCCCACAGTGGAGCGACCGGCTATGGTTTAGAATTTGTGAAGGTCGCTGGCTTAAAGTAGGAAACGCTTGATAGTCAGTATTGTCGTCCTCTTCGAGATGAGCTTTCCGGAATGCGTTTGAAATCGGCCGCCCTTTTCCTGGTTTTCGCAACGGCGCTTGCCGGTTGTAACGACACGCTGGACAGCTTCGATGCATCCTCCATCAAGGACAAGGTCCAGCACCCCCTTCCCTCGCGCATCCTGGCCGAAATGAAGGCCAAGGGCATGGAGCGCAATTCGCCTATTGCCATCCGCATCTTCAAGGAAGAGGGTGTGCTCGAAATCTGGAAGGCGAAGACCAACAATCGCTTCGACAAGATCGCCGAGTACGAGATCTGTGCCTGGTCGGGGCGTCTGGGCCCCAAAATCAAGGAAGGCGACCGGCAGGCTCCGGAGGGCTTTTATCCGCTCTCGCCGTATCACCTCAATCCGAATTCGAAGTATTTTCTGGCGATCAATACCGGTTATCCGAACCGTTATGATCAGGCCAACGGACGCAACGGCAGCAACCTGATGATTCATGGCGCCTGCTCTTCATCCGGCTGCTATTCGATGACTGACGCACAGGTCCTGGAGATCTACGCCTTTGCCCGCGATGCCTTCAAGGGCGGGCAAAAAAATGTGCAGCTCCAGGCCTTTCCGTTCCGCATGACGGCCGAGAACATGGCACGCCACAGCCATAGCCCAAACTACGAGTTCTGGCAGATGCTGAAGGTCGGTTATGACAATTTCGAAGTAACGAAGCGCCCGCCGGAAGTCGCCGTTTGTGATAGGAAATACGTCTTCAATCAGCAGCCGGAAGAAGGTAAAACGTTCAATGCGACGTCAGCCTGCCCGCCGATGTCGACGCCTCCTGCCCTGCAGGCGGCCCTTTCTTCGTACAATCTGGCCTATGCACGCGACTTCGACAAAGCCCTGAAGAAATACGAGGGGAAGATTTGGTACGATCCGACCGAAGCGGAACGCAAGGCGATCGTCGCCGACAAGCGCAAGGGCCACGACCTGGCCTACGCACCGACGGGCTCCGCTCTCAAGGCCGGGAAGCTGTTGAGTATTGAAGAATTCAACGGGCGGTCTTCGCCGGCCGGCAGCCAGTCGCAGGCCGCAGCAAGTGCCAACCTCGACAGGACCGCCACGGCGCCCGCCAGCGAATCCACGGCCACTGCGGCGACAACGCCTGCAGCCACCCAGACCCGGGTCGCCAGCGTGCCGGTGCCGCAGGCCAACCCATTGGCCGCGCCGGCGCCTGTCGCCCAGGCAAAGAAGCCATTCTGGAAATTCTGGCAGAAATGACCGGCGTTGCCGCGATTTACGATCTGACGGGATTGAAGTGTCCGCTGCCGGTCTTGAAAACCAGGCGCCGGTTGGCGACCATGGATCGCGGCGCCGAACTTCGGATCGAAACGACTGATCCCTTGGCAGTCATCGATATCCCTCACTTCTGCAGGGAGAACGGACACGAACTCCTCAAAAGCGAGAAGACTGAAAGCGGACACCGCTTCCTGATCCGCAAGGGGCCTTAAAGCTTCATTCCCGGGATCGCCAAAGGATTGTCTTCAAGTGCGGTCCGGTCCGGCCTGTCGATTTGCGGCTTTCCCGAAAACGCATCGAACAGTTCCCGCACATAGGCCTCCGACAGGTCCTTGGTGATCAACACCAGCCGTGTGCGTCGATCTTCCGGATCGGGCCATGCCGGCAAGCGCTCGGGCGGATGGAAGACCGCTTGAACGCCATGAAGAACGACCGGACGGTTCGGATCATCCGTGAGCCCCACCACCGCCTTCATCCTCAACAGCTTCTCGCCATGCGTGGCACGCAGGACGTCGAGGAACATTTCCAGCGCCAACGGATCCATCAACTGGTCGCGGATGATTGAATACGAACGGATCGACTCGCCGTGACGGTTCACGTCGTGGTGGTGATGATGACCATGGTGCCCATGGTGATGACCGTGATTGTGATCGGCGGCAACCTCGTCCTGGAGCCAACGGTCGACATCGGCGATCTTCGTTCCGGAATCGTAAAGACCATTTTCCAGGACCGCAGCGCATCCGGTCTCCTCGCTGTCACCATCCGTGACCGTCGCGCGCGGGTTGAGGGCCGACAAGCGCTCCATCAGGCGCGGCACTTCGTCCTTTTTCGCCAGAGACGTTTTCGTGAGGATCAGCCGGTCGGCGACGGCCACCTGGCGCACGGCTTCCGGGAAGGTGTCGAGTGTATGGGCGCCGTTCACGGCATCCACGAGCGTCACGACGCCATCGAGATCGAAATGACTGGCGATGACCGGATGGCCCATGACGGACTGCATGACCGGCGCCGGGTCCGCCAATCCGGTCGTTTCGATGACAACCCGCGAGATCGTCTTTATTTTTCCTGTCTGCATGCCGTCCACAAGCATGGCGAGGGTATCTACCAGTTCGCCACGAACGGTGCAGCACAGGCAGCCGTCGGCCAGCTCGACGATCGCATCATTCGAGGCTTCGACGAGCATATGATCGATACCGACCTCGCCGAATTCGTTGATGATCACGGCTGCATCCCTCATCGCAGGGTCTTTAAGGATCCTGTTGAGGAGCGTCGATTTCCCGGCACCCAAAAAGCCCGTTATGATCGAAACCGGAATACGACGGGGTCCAGGAGACATCGGCAACTACTTTCGAGGTCAGAATGTCGGGCGCGGAATAGGAATCGGCACATTGGCAATTTCCCCTCCGGCGGAGCCGGGCTTCGAAGGCACATCGCTGCCGGGAAGCAATCCGGCGAAAACCGCGCGCGGCGGTCGGTCCATCTCCCGGATATAGGGCGAATAGATTTTCATCTTGCCATCTTCGTCTCGCGCCTCGCTGCGTACCTTGCGCGCCTCCGGCGTACAGATCTCGCCGCTGATATCGGTCACTGTATCCAGTCCTCGGCCATAGGGAGCAAGTGCTTCAAGCTTGACACCCGTATCGGCCCGGGTCGTCAGGGCTTTCTGCAAAAGTTCTGCGGAAATATCGGCCCGTGCACCGAGACTTTCGGCCCCGAGGACGACTGAGACAACCGTGCGGCCATTGCGGGTTGCCGACGAAACCTGATTGAAGCCAGAAGCGCAGATGTATCCGGTCTTCATGCCGTCTGCGCCATCGAAACGGCCGATCAGGAGATTGTAGTTCGGATAGACGCGCGTGCCGGTCGTGATGCCTTCAAGGGCAAAGAAGCTTGCATACTCGGGAAACTCCCGGCGTATCGCAACGGCGAGAACCGCGAGATCCCGAGCGGTCGTGTACTGGCCCGGGCCTGGAAGCCCGTTGGGATTGACGAAATGCGACGAGTTCATACCGAGACGCGCGGCATCCGCATTCATGCGGGCGATGAAATTGTCGAGCGAGCCACCCACGGTTTCAGCGATGGCGACGGCGACATCGTTAGCTGACTTGACCAAAAGGATCTTCAGGGCGCTATCGAGCGTCAACTGCGCACCCGGATTGAAGTACATCTTGCTGGCCGGCTGATCCACGGCCTTCTTGCTCATCGTGACGATGCTGGTGAGCGCCAATTGCCCGGACCTGATGGCACGGAAGGTGGTGTAGGCTGTCATCAGCTTGGTCAGAGATGCTGGATACCACTTGCGAAAGGCGTCTTCATGTTCGATCACACGGCTCGTATTGACATCGACCACGATCTTCGGATTTGCCTCAGCAAGAGACGGCAGGGCAATGACGCATAGGCTAAGGAAAGCGACGAAAGACCTCAGGCGGCCTGCCCTGCATGCAATGAAAGTCTGCTTCGTCTGCACGATCGATCCTCTGGTTTTCGGAAGTGTCTCGCAACCTGCGGATATTTACCTTATGACAGCAAGCAATGGCAAAGCCCATTGAATACGTCAATTACGAGGTGCACATTCTGCATCACGAATCGGGTAATTCCCGGGAATTGCTGAACAGGAAAGTCTTATGCCGATTTTAAACCGCGCCGCCGAACTTCAACATGAAGTCAGCGAATGGCGCCGCCACCTCCACACGAATCCCGAGATTCTCTACGATGTCGAAGAAACAGCGGCTTTCGTTGCCGAAAGGCTGAAGGAATTCGGCATCGACGAGGTTGTGACCGGGCTCGGGCAGACCGGGGTGGTCGGGGTCATTCGCGGGCGCGGAGAAAGCAATCGCACCATAGGGCTGCGTGCGGACATGGACGCGCTGCCGATCACCGAAATGACCGGCAAGCCATGGGCCTCTAAAACGCCGGGAAAGATGCATGCCTGTGGCCATGACGGGCACACGGCGATGCTGCTCGGCGCCGCGAAGTATCTCGCCGAGACCCGCAATTTCAACGGCAATCTGGTCGTTATCTTCCAGCCGGCCGAGGAAGGCGGAGCAGGTGCGCTCGCTATGGTGCAGGATGGCCTTATGGACCGCTTCGGCATCGAGGAGGTCTACGGCATGCACAACATGCCGGGCATGCCTGTGGGCACCTTTGCGATCAGGAAGGGCGGGATCATGGCCGCCCCTGATAAATTCACCATCACGGTAAAAGGACGTGGCGGCCACGCCGCCGAACCCCATCACACCATGGATCCGATCGCGATCGGCGCGCAGATCGTGGGCAATCTCCAACTGATCGCCTCGCGCAATGCCAATCCGCTGCGCTCTGTGGTCGTTTCAGTCACGAAATTCAACGCCGGAACGGCCCATAACATCATTCCGGAGGAAGCCGCGCTCGCCGGCACCGTGCGTACCCTCGATGAGAGCGTGCGCAACCTCGCAGAAAGCCGGATCAGGGAGATCGCCAAAGGCATTGCCGCCGCCCATGGCGCCGAAGCCATTGTTGAATATGAGCGCGCCTGCCCCGTCACCGTCAACCATACTGACGAAACCATGCATGCCGTCCGCGCCGCCACCGACATTGTCGGAACAGGCAATGTCGATACGGAAGTCGACCCGTCCATGGCCGGCGAAGATTTCGCCTTCATGCTGAATGCGCGGCCTGGAGCCTATATCATGATCGGAAACGGCGAGACGGCCGGGTTGCATCACCCTGCCTATGATTTCAACGACGAGGCGATTGCGTACGGCGTCTCGTACTGGATCCGGCTTGCCGAACAGCGACTGACGGATTGAGTGCCTGCAGGTTCCGCCGGTAATGGCCGATCGCCTTGCAAAAAGGCTTGGCTTCACTGCGAGCCTTTTGTATGGATGCAGTCCAAGTGGTCCCGTAGCTCAGCAGGATAGAGCACCAGATTCCTAATCTGGGGGTCGCGCGTTCGAATCGCGCCGGGATCACCATACATCCCCCTCCTTCTTCACGAGCCGGCTCTCCCGAACCAGCATCTCGAGCCCAGCCTCGTACTTGGCCGGATCGC
>JBAYTX010000085.1:0-9572 GCA_041675415.1 Rhizobium sp.
ATATCTCGTTTTCGACCGCCCCGCCCTCCGCAAAGGCCGCGAGCAACGGTTCCGGCTGGATGCGCCCCCTGGCGTTGAATTCGGCGGTGAACGGGCGATGCCCGCCCTTGTCCATCAGGCTCTGCTTGATGTGGATGATCGGAGAGACCTTCGGGACCGCGCGGGCCCAGGCATAAGGGTCGTAGTCCTCAGGATTGGCGGATGTCACATCACCATGGTCGATATCGGCCATCATCCACATGGGGATTGCGAAATCATGCGCAGACAGGCACGCCTGCAATCGCATGCATTCAGCAATGGTTTCGCCGAATTCGCGCCCAACGCTCATCGGCTCCCAGAACACATAGTTCAGACCTGCGGATTTGCCGTGTTCGGCAACCTCGGCCCAACAGTCCATGGCAATCGAGATGAGCTCTTCCGGGCGCACGGGATCGTCGAAATCCTTATAGGTGAAGATGGCAAACTGTGTTCCGACTGCAGTCCCGCCGAGCTCAGCTGTGATATCGGCAAAGGTCTTGAACCAGTCGACATAGTAGCGCCGCACGTCGCGGTCGGGGTGACCGAAATGATTAAGCCGCCCATAGGGTCCGGTCATGCCGCTGGTGACGCGCACGCCGGTCCGCCTGAGAGCGGCCGACATCTGCCGTGTCAGCCTGGATGTGACGGCTGCCGGCCAGCTGGGATTGATGAATTCATGAGTGAGTTGCAGATCGCGAATCCGCAGGCGGTGCGCGACGGTCTCGATGAGATCGTCCGGATCGGCAAAACGGTTAACCAGCGGATTGGTGTTGAGGGACAGTGTCAATGTCATCGGGGTCAATGTCATCGGGCGGATCCGGCTTATGCGGCGCTGTGAAGCTGGGTGGCTTCAAACCAGGTGAGGAAGTCTGCCTTCTCGGCCTCGCTCAGATGCAGATAGTGCTTTGTGCGACGAAAAAGAATGTCTTCGGCGGTCATCGCCCATTCGTGTGCTATCAGATAACGGACCTCGGCTTCATAGAGCAGTCCCCCGAAATGGTGCCCGAGACCGGCAATCCCGGTTGAACTTCCTACGATCTGCCGAGCCCGTGTTCTGTCCCGGATCAACGCCCGTGAGACAGAACTGGTTTAATTGAGAAGAGAGGATTTTCGGCTCATCGTAGCTCAATCAAAGGAAGCGAAGATGAGACAGAAATCCGGGCCGCAAGCATCGTCGGCCGAGAAGACGATCAAGGACATCCGCCGTGCCACGCGCAAGCATCATTCGGCCGAGGACAAAATCCGTATCGTGCTGGAAGGGCTGCGTGGCGAGGACAGCATTGCCGCGATCTGCCGCCGTGAGGGGATAGCCGAGAGCCTGTATTATAGCTGGTCGAAGGAATTCCTCGAAGCGGGCAAGAAGCGGCTCGCCGGTGATACCGTTCGTTCAGCGACCAGCGACGAGGTGAAGGCGCTGCGTCGTGAAAGCCGCGACCTGAAAGAGGCGTTGGCCGATCTCACTCTGGAAAACCGCCTGCTTAAAAAAGGCATGATCGGAGATGGGGGCGACGACGAATGAGATACCCCGCCACCGAAAAGCTTGAGATCATCCGGCTGGTCGAGCAGTCGCATCTGTCGACCAGGAAGACGCTCGACAAGCTCGGCATTCCAAGGCCGACCTTCTATCGCTGGTATGATCGCTTCCTGACCCACGGCGTCGAGGGGCTCGAAGATCGGGCATCCGCGCCTTCCAAGGTGTGGAACCGTATCCCCGACGATATCCGGGATCGCATCATCACCATGGCACTCGATCATGCCGACCTGTCGCCGCGCGAACTGGCGGTGAAGTTCACCGACACGGAAAGCTATTTTGTGTCAGAGGCTTCGGTCTATCGCCTCCTCAAGGCCCACGACCTGATCACATCACCAGCCTATATCGTCATCAAGGCCAATGACGAGTTCAAGGACAAGACCACACGGCCGAACGAGATGTGGCAGACCGACTTCACCTATCTGAAGGTCATCGGTTGGGGATGGTTCTATCTGTTGACCATCCTCGACGACTTCTCACGTTACATCATCGCCTGGAAGCTGTGCACCAGCATGAAGGTCGAGGATGTCACCGAAACGCTCGACCTGGCCCTGACCGCATCAGGCTGCGACAAGATCAAGGTCGAACATCGACCGCGCCTGCTGTCCGACAACGGCCCGTGTTACGTTGCTTCCGATCTCGGTGACTGGCTGGAAAAATACAAGATCGAGCAGGTCCACGGCGCTCCCGGTCACCCACAGACCCAGGGCAAGATCGAACGCTGGCACCAGACGTTGAAGAACCGAATCCTCCTGGAAAACTACTTCTTCCAGGAGGACCTCGAAGCCCAGATCGCGGCCTTCGTCGAGCATTACAATCATCGCCGATACCACGAGAGCCTCGACAATCTCACCCCGGCTGACGTCTACTTCGGGCGCGGCCACACCATCCTGCTCGAACGTGAAAGGATCAAACGAGACACCATCAGACAGCGCCGCTTGAACCATCACGCCAAAGCGGCTTAAATCAAACCGCAGACCGAGCCGAAAACTCCAGTCTTCCAAAGCCCAAAAAGTCTCAGTTCATTTGACGACGGACATCTTGAAACCGGCGAGCTCGGGCTCGTGGCGCAGTCGACACGCGAACGGAACCTGCTTCTCAAGAACGCACCGCATCTTGTGACAAAACTGCCGACGGTCATTCCCATTTTTTCGTGGTGGAAGGGTGTTCCAGCTGCGATCCGCACCCTGTTTGGATCGACCACAGCACCCAGGAACCGTGGTGCCGTGCTGATCAAGATCGGCTTGATGCTCTACGACATGTATGGGTCGCGTCACAGGGTGATGCCGCGCCACGCGATGTGGTCTCGCACATCCACGCTTTCGACAATCCCGCCGCTGAACCGCAAGATCGTTGCAGCGGGTCTCTACTATGATGCCAAGGTTTCCCACCCCGAACGATTGGTACTGGAGCTGGTGACCGACGGGCTCGCCTTTGAGCCGACGGCACGTGCATTCAATTATGCGAGCGTGGAGGCCACGGACGGCAAGACTTTGAGGATCAGGGACGCAAACGGCGTGCTACACGCTCTCAAGCCGCGGATCGTGGTGAATGCGGCAGGTCCCTGGATCGATGCCGTCAATGCAACGCTTGGGGTAGACACCCAGCTGATCGGCGGTACGAAGGGCTCGCATATCCTGCTCGATCATCCCGATCTGATCCGTGCCCTGGATGGGCGAATGATCTATTTCGAGGCTGACGACGGCCGCATCTGCCTGGTATTCGACTATCTGGGCCGGGCCCTTGTCGGATCAACGGACATCGTTGCTGACGACCCGGATGCCGTACGCTGTGACGATGAAGAAATCGACTATTTCCTGAACAGCCTGCGACTGTTGCTCCCGGGTCTTTCGTTCAATCGAGAGCAAATCGTTTACGTCTATTCGGGCATCCGGCCTCTACCTCGATCCGACAAGACAGCACCGGGCCTGATCAGCCGCGATCATTCAGCACCGATCCTGGAGCAGGACCACGGGCGAGACTGGCCCATCGTTTCTCTGGTCGGCGGAAAATGGACGACGTTTCGCGGATTTGCCGAGGAAGTCGCCGACATGTTACTCGCAAGGCTTGGCCGAAAACGAAAAACCAGCACGGAAACAATGCGCATCGGTGGCGCGCGCGACTTCCCGCCAGACGCGATGATCAATGACTGGGTGAGGCGGCAAACATCAAGAACAGGTGCCACGCAAGACCGTGTTCGCGAGCTTCTGGGACGCTATGGAACGAGGGCAGAAGAGGTTCTGAGCCTCGAAGCCGCACAGCCTCACTATCTCGACGCAACGTCCCGCCACTCGGCCGAAGAAATCGAATTCATCTTGTCGCATGAGCTGATCGTCCATCTCGACGACATCGTCCTGCGCCGGACCTCTCTGGCGGTGACGGGCAGCCTGTCCGTTGAGGCGCTCGATAAAATCCTTGAGATCTCGGCGCATGCGCTTGGGTGGGATGCACCAAGGCAAGCGTTTGAACGAGCACGCGTTACTGAGATGCTGAACGCGAAACATCGTTTGAGATGGGCCGAAACGGCGGTGAGAAAAGTCCCGGCTCATCCTTAAGAACGGCTCGTCCTATGCGACCTGACACGGATTGGCCTGAACCTTGATCACGTCGCGAGGTCTGAGAGCAAGTTCCTTCGGCCCCAGTTTTTTGGCAATCTCAACGGCTGCCTCAAGGGCTGCCCAGTCTCGATACGAACCCATGCCCTGGCGCTCACCAGCCACGATAACCATGGATTGCTTGGTAAGCTTGTAGCGGTCAGCGACTGTCCAGGGCGCAGGCACTTCTCCGGACGGAGCATAAACAGCACAGGCCTGATCCGGCGCCTGCCCGTGAAAGAATCGACGTGCCCACCGGCTAGGGAAAAAGGTCAGTTATCAGCGCTTGCCGGCACGGCCCTCGGCCACGGTTAAGTGAACGGACAGAATTCCTATGGCAAACTTTCCGAAGCCAAAAAAGCCCGTTCCGGGGGATCGGAAGCGGGCTTTCCATGTGTGCCCCAGGATGCGGCGGACATCCGTGCACCCCACTATGTGACGCCGAAGCTTTTCAGGTCAACGCTTGAAATTGTTGATGACGCCCTTTACGCATCTGCCTTACCCTGCGTGTTATCCGCAGACCTGATGCAGACCGACCGAAGTCTGTCAGCCCGCGGTCGTACGCGCGGCTCCGGCGCGCAAGACCGCCTAGAACTATATGAAGACCTTTGGCTTGAAGTGCATTCGTGCGAACTTAAGCCGCTCCAATGGCCCTCTGGCCTCCATAGCAAACATGAAACAGATCGCATGGATCCCTCAAAGTGGGGGGTGTTCGCGATGTGTCGATCTCAGAACTATCCCCGCGCATCCGCCTTGAAGGGATACGAACCATCGCCCCTATTATCACCAGAGCCTACCGACCATCTCGTCCAAACACTTGGACAAGTCTCGCACCAAATCGGAAGGAGTGCGGGCCTATTGTGGCCGGCCGCCAATTAATCAAAGGAATCCTACACCTGTGCGACGATCTCTGTCTTCAGAATCGTCTCGACCGCCGCATAAAGATCAACCGCGGCACCAGGCGCGCGAATGGTCACGATCAGCGAATAGCGCGCCTTCTCGTTGTATCGGTCCAGATACGGCTTTTCCTTCCACCAACCGCCAACTGGATAAATACCGATGGCGTCACGCTCGGCCAGATCAGCCGCCGTTCCCCGCCAGAAATCCGAATGCAGCGATCCGCTGTCGCGGAATGTACCCAATAACCAGCTTTCGCCGACGTTGACGGGTGTACCTTCTTCCTCGTTTCGGGCAGCCTGGTTGATGCGGGCACGGAACTCGTCGACGGATTCCGTGGCTGTTTTCATCTGGAAGCGCAATCCGTGAGAAGCGTATCTGTGACGCCTAGTCCAGCCTCGCTCGCCGGGGTTCGGCTCGATGAAATAGGACAGCGTGACCCGGACCTCGACAGGCTCAGCGCCCAAGGCCAGCAGATTGTCCTTCGGCCAAGGAAGCAGATGAAGCTTCATATCTCTCATTTTGACTGATCCGCTCCCTTCTCGCTGGAAGGGTCGAATGTCGTCCTCGATCATCAAAGTCAGATCGTTATTGGCGGAAAGCAGCGCTCTGCCGAGATTTGGCACGCCGTAACCGTAGCGGCGCAAAATCGATTGCAATTGCGTTTTGTTGCCGTGGCAGGCCGTGACGCGGGCGGCCATCGCAGGTGTCCATTCGGCAGAATGAACCAATAAAGCACGGACAGTCTCGGGCCAGAGCCCCGGCCGGCTGACCATGATCTGTGCCGCGAGCTTGGCAGCTTGCGCGGTTGCGGAACTGGTGTCGCCAATCGTAGAGAAGTAGCGGTTTTCGGGCCGGAAGTGCGTCGTCAGAATGCGCAGGTCATCAATCGGCTCACCAGGATTGACGCCGTCATGCGCCAGGTTCCCGCCCTCCATGACGATGTCCGGCTTGACCGGCCACTGACGATCCCAGGTGACGGAGGTCCTGCTCGCCGGAGACAGTTCTCCAGCGGGCGCGATCGGGGCGTAGCCGGCAAAAGGCGCATCGATAACGTCAACTTTGTTGGTGAAAGCCCCGACGGTGATTGCGTTCCAAGCTTGCGCTGGATCATCTAGCGGTTCGATATCGTTGCGAACCAGGTGATCCGCAGGGCTTAAGTCAACCCGTATGTTTCCCGCAGCTATCAGGATCAACCGCTGCGCATCCGTCTCGAAGCAGAGTTGGTCGATCGAAGCAGACCAGGATGAGGCTCGCCCCCGCGAAGGAGCCGTGCTTGTTATAGCAGTCGCTACGACCCGACTTCTGTGCGGCGCCTGAATCTCGGCTCGAGCAATCGCCTCACCGGTAATCGCGCCGTAGAGATCAGGTCGGTTTTCATCCGCGTCGCCAGGTGGCAGAATTCTAACACTTTCCAGCCGATATTGCAGTTCGACAGGGTCCTCAGAAGCAAGCGGATCAATCAGATCGTTATAAAGTGCTACTCCGGCCATTCGCGTGCCGTGACCCTGCCAAGCTGGCGTGTCGTCGGCGCCCCAAGCCGGATTGATCGTATGCCAATCATCGATCGACAACACCGGCTCGATCAAAGGATGAGTGCGGCGGACCCCGCTGTCCAAAAGGCATATAGCAACGTCACCGGCAGTCTCCGAGACCTGAACGCGACCAGCGAGATCGTCTGTCCAAGCTCTTTGTTCTGCACCTCCAAGACCTTCGAAAAACGCTGGCGTATCTTTTGCCCGGCGCAACTCAGCAATGGTATCGCTGCGAGCAACGACGCGATCCATGGTCACGGTGCTTGCCAACGCCAAGACGACTTCGCGCTCGGGGAACCGGATGGCGTGCTGGCGCAGCTCTATTTCCAAAGCGGCCGCTATGGCTTCAAACTTCTCACGCCTGTCTTCGCGCAACCAGATTTCCCACCACACCGCGAAATGCTGGTCGGGTGGAAACAGCGCTGCGTCATCAGTGAAGAGAGAACGCGCGGATGCCAGCTGTGCGGTTTCGATCCTTGAAATTAGAGGCTCATTTCGAGGACGCCCTTTGTCGGTGTCCGTCGATCGATACTGCTCAATCTTGTTTAGGAAGTAGTTTTTTGCACGCTCGGGCACAAATACCGAGGCCTTGACGATACCGCCGTCGCCTTCCGGCTCGCGGACTGCGACAACCTCCATTTTTTGTTGTCTGTTCGCGAGCTGGTCGATTGCGGGCCCCTCGGAGGCAGGAAGATCGAACTCGAGATAGAAACCGCGCGTCTCAAAGGCTGTTACCCCGGTTTCGGCAAGCTGCTGCTCTGCCGCCGCGACAGCTCCTCCGACTGCCAACGCCAGCGCCTGGGCATGAGCCTGCCTATTGCGTTGAGGTAGCGCCGGTGGGTCAATTTTCCGGTTTGGGCGCCGGTATGGCTCTGCCGCGCCGTTATCTCTCAGCAGGAAATGCGGGCGATCGCGTGGTCCGGTTGCCATTATGGCCTGTTGCTCGCATCCATAGCTTGGGCAGCCAAGCGGCGCTCGGCAAGCGCGTCAAATATGCTTGCAGCAGTGACCGTGCCCGAATTATCCAGAATGACGGACTTGGCGGCGTCGTCAGCCACACGAGTAATATCTGCCGGCGAAAGGCCGTGTGCCGCGTTCGCGACATCTACCCACGACAGTTCGGGTGTTGCGAAGCGATCAAGCCTGTTACGAAGGATCGCTTCGATGAGTGACACATCCGGAAGCGTGTATTCGATAACGTCGTCGAAACGACGCAAAAGCGCCCGGTCCAGTAGTTCGGGATGGTTCGTCGCAGCGACGATTAAGGCCTGGCTTTCATCCTGTTCTACGAATTGAAGGAAGGAATTGAGCACACGCCGGATTTCTCCGACGTCCTGCCGGTCTCCCCTCTTCGCTCCGATCGCATCAAACTCATCAAAGAGATACACGCCGCGGGTCGCGGTCATGGCATCGAAAACCAAGCGCAACTTCGACGCGGTCTCGCCCATAAACTTTGTGATGAGGCCGTCCAGGAGAATGGTGAACAAGGGAAGGTGCAGTTCTCCCGCCAAGGCGCTCGCAGTCATCGTCTTGCCGGCGCCCGGCGGACCGACGAGCAAGATCTTGCGGCGCGGCTGAAGTCCGTGGCTATGGAGGCTCGCCTGCTGCCGCTGTTCGGCTAAAATACGATCGAGACGTTGGCGAAGGGGTCGTGCCAGAACCATGTCTGTTAGGCGGATGTCGGGGTAACGGGCACTCAGCAGACCGGCGAGTTCACCCTTCGGCTGCACAAGTGCGATCGCCCCACCCGCCCGGCGCATGCTCGGCTCGCGCGTCTTTGCTGTATCAACGAGATCTTTAACCTCCTGCGCCAGCTTACCATGCCCCTGCCGCGCCTCATGGGCGGCCAACTGGAGAGCCGTCGACAGGAAACGGTCCTCATCGCCGGCGATGTGGCTTTTCAGAAGAGTCACAATGTGGCGAGCGGTGGTCATCGTAATCTGCCGTTTCGTTCTGCTTTTGGACTATCAGCTGCAGCGCAATTTGCAACGCAATTCCCCCAAGGTTAACAACCAATCCCTTACTATACCGTTCCGCGGAACTAAGTGACGGTCTAGCGGCCCCGGCCCGAAGTTAGCATAACCTTTTTATGTCTGCCGGTCAGAACTCATAAAATCCCCCAGACCCGAAACCTCCCCCTCCCCGTCATCTCCCTCAAGCCCAGCTCCTGCACGATGCGCCGCGCGCCTTGCGGCGTTACCTCAAGCGTCTTCGCCACCATGCCAGCCGAGATCAGCGGTCGCGCCATGACCAACTCAACAAGCTCAGGCAGTCTGGACGACGTTCGCCGTCCCTCCAGTTTGCGCATCATCATCTGCCGCGCCAACACCAACCGGTCATGCTCCTTCAGCCCCGTCTCGGCGGCAACCGTCAGCGCCCATGAGATCGCCAGCAACCGCGTCTCGCGATCACGATGCCGGCGCCGATCGACCGGGATGGCCTTGAGCCCGAGATTGATCGCCACGAGATGCCTGCTGGTAGTGATGCCGCCCTCGCGCAAAAGGGAGGCGGCCAGCAGCCGGCCGAGCCAGGGCGCATGCTGGAGAACGGCAATCTCGTTCCAGGCATCCAGCGCCACAATCGCCTGCAGGACCGGCGGCAGATCCTGGGTGCGCGCCAGCACGGCCCGCCACTCCTTCAGCCGTTCGTCCTCATCCCAGTCAAGATCGTAGACGAAGGGATCCTTTTGCGCAGCGTTCTTCACGCGGCTCGACCTCTTCGCCTCTTCAATCGCGGCCTCGGATCGGGCGAGCACAGCATCGATCGCGGCAAACGCATCACCCAGACCCTCATTGTCGGGATCTTCCGCCTCCCCTACCCCAGCTGGAGCGTCGAGCACTTCAACACTCCCGTCCGGCACCCCCTCCCCGCCTCCACCCCATGATGCCGCAGGCCACGCCTGCCCGCGAAGGGAGGCGAGGCCTTGATCAGAGAGAGCCCAGGCGGGCGGATGGGCGGCGATGCGGCGGCGGGTTTTCAGGATGTCGCGGGCGATGG
>JBAYTX010000086.1:0-8409 GCA_041675415.1 Rhizobium sp.
CGCCGGACACATCTGACCGCCTTGCCGGACGATTTTGACCGCCTTCGTCGGGGTAAAGGGTGACAACTTTGTCCGTCTTTTCGCGGGCGTCCAATGCGCGTAAAATCGACGCCGCTGAGGGACGATATACCGTGTTGTGCCCGACGCCATTTCCGCGCTCGACCTCGAACCATCCTTTGGCCTCGAGTTCACGGACGGCGCGCTGAATGGTCTTGACGCTCTTGCCGGTCGCGTCGGCAATCGTTTGATAGGACGGCCACGCCTTTTCGGTGTGGCCGTTCAAATGCGTGGTGACGATATAGAGGGCCACGGATCGCGCGTTGTCGCTTAAATCCTTGTCGCAGCTCAACTGCTGAAGCCATTGCAGTTTCACGTCCCGAAATGGCCGCGCCCCGCTCATGCGCACCTCCCTGGGCGCCATACGACCGGGAAAGAAGCACCAAAAACGGCCGAAAAAAGTGGGACGGCGGCTTTACTAAGCCATTGATTATTATGAAGCGGGGTTTTCGTCCCACATGGGGTTAAGTAGCTGACTTTACTCGAATTCGGCAGGCCCTCCGGGCCCACCATTTCTTTTTCAGTTCAACATCATAGCTGAGTGCGCCTCGGTGATCGAGGGTGCCGCGCGTTCTCGCGACAAAACCGCCCGATGGAGCCGGGCTTTCTATGCGCATATGATAGCATCCGGCGGGCCGAAGCCGGCGGATGCAATCAATTGTCAGGTAAGGGCCAGCACGGGGGCTGAAACTATGAACAGGCCGACGATCGCTACTGCTGCCAGCTTCAGCCAGCGGATACGCCTGGTACGCACGCCACTCCAATCATACGCCATTTACAGATCCTCATGATCAGTCAGCACGATGGGCAGTCCTTGCATTTGAGAGTATGCCCATAAAGCCTCTTGTCTGCAAGGGAGCGCTAAAACGCGAAGCTTGCGCGAGGCTGTTCATGCAGGGCGCCTAAGGCCGGCGACTGCCCCATCGTGGTTGTGCAATGCGCTCGCTTCCTGCAGGATCAGCATCCGGATATCGACTGCATTGACGACGGTCAAAGTGGAGGCCGCATGGTTGCCATATTGTCGGCCGTGTTCGTATATGGTGAATCATGGCGCAATCACTCTTCATGGTCGAAAACGTGACCAAGACATATCAGACCGGCGACGTCGAGGTGTGGGCGCTGCGTGGGGTTGATCTCAGCCTGGAACAGGGCGAAATGGCTGTGCTGCTCGGACCTTCGGGCAGCGGAAAGTCGACGCTACTCAATATCATGGGCGGGCTTGACCGGGCGACTTCCGGTAGCGTTCGTTGCGCCGACCACGAGCTGACGGGCTTCAGCGAACGTCAGCTCACGCAGTTCCGCCGCGATCATATCGGCTTCGTTTTCCAATTCTACAATCTCATCCCGAGTCTGACGGCTTACGAGAACGTCGCACTCGTCACGGAAATCGCCAGCAACCCCATGGACCCCGGCGAGGCGCTGGAAATGGTCGGGCTGAAGGACCGCATGGATCACTTCCCGGCGCAGCTTTCCGGAGGCGAGCAACAGCGCGTGGCGATTGCCCGCGCCATCGTCAAGCGTCCCGATGTGCTGCTCTGTGACGAACCGACGGGGGCACTCGATTCCAAGACCGGCGTGCTGGTCCTCGAGGTCCTGTGCCGCGTCAATCAGGAATTCAACACCACCATGGCGATCATCACCCACAATGCCGCCATCCGGCAGATCGCCCACCGCGTCTTCTCCTTCCGCGACGGCCGGATCGAGGAATCCTCTACCAACGCGGTGCGGCTGCCGCCTTCCGCCGTGAGCTGGTAGCACCATGTCGATGCTCGACCGCAAACTCTACCGCGACCTGATAAGGCTCTGGGCCCAGGTGCTCGCCGTCGCGCTGGTCATGGCCTGCGGGGTTGCGACGATCATCATCGCGATCGGCTCCTACCGGTCGCTCGAGGAGACGCGCGACGTCTTCTACGAGCGCTATCGCTTTGCCAATCTCTTCGCGGAGGCCAATCGCGCGCCCCTTCATCTGCGGGACCGGATTGCGGCGATCGAGGGGATCGGCGGGCTGGAGCTTCGGATCGTCAAATATGTCCTGCTCGACATTGAGGGCATGGCCGAGCCTGCGACCGGCGTCGCCGTATCCCTGCCGGACAGTGGGCAGCCGGGCGTCAATCGCCTCTACATCCGTAGCGGCCGCCTGCCGGAACCGGGGCGGGCCGACGAGGCGGCAGTGCTCGAAAGCTTCGCCAAGGCGCATCGCCTGACGGAGGGCAGCCGGTTTGCCGCCGTCATGAACGGCCGCAAGCAGATGCTCACTGTGACCGGCATCGTTCTGTCGCCGGAATATATCTATACGATCGGCCCCGGCGACATGGTCCCGGATCCGCGGCGCTTCGGCGTCTTCTACATGTCGCGTAAGGCGCTTGAAGGCATTTTCGACATGGGCGACGCCTTCAACAATGTCGTATTGTCGACACTGCGCGGCACGAACCTCGACGTCACTACGGCCGCCGTCGATGACCTGCTCAAGCAATATGGCGGACGTGGCGCCTACGGCCGCGAAGACCAGATATCAGACACCTTCCTTGCCAACGAACTCGATGAACTGCGCGCGATGGCGGCGGTCATTCCGCCGATCTTCCTGTTCGTCGCCGCCTTCCTCGTCAACATGATACTGACGCGGTTGATCACGCTGGAGCGCGAGCAGATCGGGCTTTTGAAGGCTCTGGGCTACCGCGAGACCGAGGTGGCCTGGCACTATCTCAAGCTGACAATCGTCATCGCATTGATCGGCGTCGTGATCGGGTTCCTGGCGGGCATCTGGACCGGGCGCGAACTGACCAAGCTCTATGCCCGTTTCTTCTCGTTCCCCTTCCTGATCTTCCGCGAGAGCTTTGATCTCTATGCGATTTCGGCGGGAATCTGTGTGGCCGCCGCCTTTGCCGGGGCGATCCGGGCGATCTGGTCGGTGGTCGCGCTGCCGGCCGCCGTCGCGATGTTGCCGCCTGCGCCGCTTCGCTTCCGCTCGCTGTTCAAGGGCCACTTGCGCGGGCCGAAGTTCATCTCGCAACTCTCGATCATGGCCTTTCGCCAGATCATCCGTTCACCCGTGCGCGCTTTCCTGACCTCGCTCGGTGTCTCCTTCTCCGTCGCACTGCTGGTCGTCTCGATGTTTTCTGCCGATGCCATTGGTTACATGGTCGACGAGATCTTCTTCCGAATGGAGCGGCAGGATGCGAGCCTGTATTTCGATCGCGATCGACCAATTGCCGCGCTCGACTCTGTGCGGCAGCTGCCAGGCGTCATGCGCGCAGAGCCGTTTCGTGCCATCTCGGTGACGCTGCGCAACGGCCACAACGAGAAAGACCTGACGATCTTCGGTGTGGAAGAGAAGACGGACCTCGGCCGAATCATGGATGCCGACATGCGACCCATCCCGCCTCCGCTCAACGGTATTCTCCTGATTGGACGCGTCGCAGAGGCGCTTGGCGTTAGGGTCGGGGACATGGTGGAGGTGGAACTGGTCGAGCGCGACCACAGGAAGGCGATGGTCCCGGTAACCGGCATCAGCCAGAGCCTCGTTGGCATCGACGCTTATATGCATATCGAAGCGCTCAATCGGCTGGTCGGCGACGGCCGACGCATTTCCGGCGCGCGTGTTGCGCTTGATGGACTTCAAAAGGATGCACTCTTTGCCGAGGTGAAGAATACGCCGGCGCTCGCCTTCGTCATGCTGATCGGCCTGTCGCGCGAGCGTTTCCGGGCGACCATCGAGGAGAACATCGTGATGATCCAGATCGTGTACACGACGCTGGCCGTCATCGTGGCCTTCGGACTGATCTACAATTCGGCGCGTATCCAGCTTTCCGAGAGGGCGCGCGAACTAGCCAGCCTACGCGTGCTCGGCTTCACGCCGGCGGAAGTGTCCAACGTGCTGATGACCGAACTGGCCACCGTCATCCTGGCGGCCCAGCCGCTTGGCTGGCTGCTTGGATATTCGTTTGCCAGGCTCGTCGTCGAGGGGATCGAGAGCGACCTCTTCCGCATACCTTTCTTCATCAATGCATCCACATTCGCGGTGGCGAGCCTCGTGGTTCTCGGAGCATCGCTTGCCTCGGCGCTGATCGTGCGCCGGCGTATCAACGAACTCGATCTCATCGCCGTACTGAAATCCAGGGAGTAAGCCTCATGCAGGGGAAATGGATCAAACGGGCCTTTGGTGTTCTGGCGGTCGGTGCGATCGTCGCCGGCTTTGCCTATGCGCTTCGGGAGAAGCCGCAGATGGTCGATGTCGGCGTGGTGACGCGTGGGCCGATGCGCGTCACCGTTTCGCAGGAAGGTGTGACGCGGGTACGTGACGTCTACGCCGTCTCGGCGCCTATTGCCGGACATCTTGCCCGTACTTTGCTCGATGAGGGCGACCAGGTGAAGGCCAATGTGACGGTCGTCGCGGCAATCCATCCACTCGACCCGCCACTGATCGACAGCCGCAGCCAGGCGGAACTCGTCGCGGCACGCGATGCGGCGGAGGCGGCCGTCGCCATGGCCGAGATCGATCTGAAGCGCCTGCACTCGGATATCAATCTCGCGCGCGATAATCTGGAGCGGGCGCGAGCGTTGGCAAAGACGAACTTCCTTGCCCAGAGCTCACTGCAGAAGGCCAGCACCGACGTCGAGGTCCTGGATGCTCAGATCGCCTCGGCCGAGGCGGCAATCGAGTTGCGCAAGGCCGAGCTTGCCAGCGCCAATGCCCGGCTTATTCAGCCGAACGATCCGAGCAGGAAGCCCGAGAGCAATTGCTGCGTCTATCTGACCGCACCGGTCGACGGGGTCGTTCTTTCGGTCTTCGCCAGAAGCGAGCAGCCGGTGGCGGTCGGGACAAAGATTGCGGAGATCGGCGACCCGTCCGATCTTGAGATCACCGTCGACTTGCTGTCCTCCGATGCTGTGCGAATCGCTCCCGGCTCGAAGGCCGAGATCTACGACTGGGGTGGCGACAAGGCGCTTTCCGCCACGGTCCGGCGGATTGATCCGGCCGGTTTCACCAAGGTCTCGGCGCTCGGTATCGAGGAGCAGCGGGTCAACCTCGTGCTCGATCTGGAGGAGAAGGATCCTCGCCTCGGTCACGGCTTCCGTGTCTATGCGCGCCTTACGCTCTGGCAGAGCGATGACACGCTTCAGGTGCCGATCAGCGCGCTGTTCCGCGACGGTCGGCAATGGAGCCTGTTCGCCGCCCGAGACGGCCGGGCAAAGCAGCTGCCGGTTGAGATCGGTCACATGAACGACGAGGTGGCCGAACTCACGGGGGGGCTTGCCGAAGGGGATCGCGTCATCCTGCATCCGAGCGACATGGTGAGCGACGGAACGCTGGTCGAAGCGCGGGAGGACTGAAATCGCGGGGGGCGCCGCTTCTCCTTGGGGATCGCACCAGAATTGGCCGATGAGGCACTAGGCCGCTCGGCGAAAATACGCCTATAACGGCGGGGTCCAACTGCGCCCTGGGGGAGGGTTAAATGCGTTTCGTTCCATTGCTGACCACGATGGTCGTTCTGGTGTCTCTGGCGTCGTGCAATTCTCTGTCGAAAGAGGAATGCGTGGCGGCTGACTGGCAGGTCATCGGCGACACGGATGGCGCGGCGGGCTTCGACCCGCAGGAACGCTTCGCAAACCACGTCAAATCCTGCGCGCGGGTCAAGATCGTCCCCGACCAGACCAAGTGGTACGAAGGCTACCGGGGGGGTATCCAGCGCTATTGCACTCCTTTGAGCGGGTTGACCCATGGCGAGGCCGGTGACGGCTACCACAATGTCTGCCCGCCAGAGACGGAACCGGCTTTCATGCGCGGCTATGGGCTTGGCCGCAAATCCTATGAACTGCGCTCGCGGATGAATTCGCTGCTCTCCGATATCAGCGTCAAGGAGATGGAAATCGACCGTCTCTACGATGAAATGAAGAACACCGCCGATGACCTGAAGCGTCGCTCCCTGCGCGACGAGATCGATCAGCTGGATCGCGACACGCGCCGCGCGCGCCGCGATGCCGATGATATCGAGTACCAGCTGGGCGCCGTGCGGCGCGACATCGACTGGTTCCGGATGAACCCGCAGGCGACGCTGCCAATGCCGGGTTATTGAAGCGGGGGCCGGTTCAGCGCATTGGGGTATCAGAGCCGCGCGCCGGCTTCCAAGATCACCTTGGTCAGGCTTCCGGTTGCCGGAAAGAGGGGGATCAGGCAAGCCTGCAGCGCATGATAGATATCGCCCTTGCCGGGGAAGAGGGTTTTGGCCGGCAATAGGTCTTCCGCCAGCTCCTCATGCCAACCGCCGAATTCGCGGTCCACATTGTTGCGTGCCACGAAGCTCCAGATCTTGCGGTAGCTTTCCTCATGGAAGTCGCTCGGCACATGCTCGCCGAGAAAATGCGCGGCGCCGACCCCCTCGCAAAGCGGCCACCAGAGCTTCGAACGCTTGGTAGGCACATTTTCCCAATCGAGGGTATAGAAGAATCCGCCCCTCTCCTTGTCCCAGCCGAGCGACATGGACTGAAAGAAGAGGCCGCGGGCAGCTTCCGGCATCCACTCGTGGCGCTTGCCGCCGAGCGCCCAGAGTTGAAGCACGAGGCGTGCCCATTCGAGCCCGTGGCCGGGCGTGGTACCCGAGGGGCGGAACATTTCGTTTTCGTGATAGTAGTTCCTGTCGAGCACCCATTGTTCGTCGAAGTGCTCCGGAACTCGGTAGCCATATTCGGCGGCGCGGCGTCGGATCAGAAGATCGGCGATCCGCTCGGCTCTTGTGAGGTAGTGGCGTTCCCCGGTTACTTCGAAGGCGGCCATCAGCGCTTCCGTCAGATGCATGTTGGAGTTCTGGCCGCGATAGCCCCGAACAGGCGACCAGTCAGCGGAAAACTCCTCGGCGATGGCCCCATGCTGATCTTCCCAGAACCTCGTCTCAATGATTTCACTGATGTCTTCGAGCATGGCCTCGGCAAGCGGATGACCGATGACCTTGGCAGACGCGGCGGCGAGCAGAACGAAGGCATGGCCATAGCCCTGCTTGCTCGAGTCTACCGGCCCACTGTCATCGACTTGCCAGAAATAGCCTCCATTCTTCCGGTCACGATGGCGGTTCCAGAGAAAGTCTATACCGTGATCGACAATGTCGGCGGAGGCGGGGCGGCCCAATAGCTCGCCGATCGAAAAACAATGGACCATTCGGGCTGCGGCATGAATTCCGCGAACCGGGTTGTCGGTCTGGAGCGGCCTGCCTTCACGGCTGAGATCGAAGAAGCCGCCCTTCGGATTGAGGCTTGCGAACTGAAAGAAGGCGAAGAGGCTGTCCGCCTGGTCGAGAAGCCATTTGCGGTGGTACGGACGATTGGCCCATTTGTAGGGCAGTCCGGCGCGCGGGGTATTCTCGACCATGGCGTCCTCCATCGATGCAGTGCATCTAATCGGTTGAATTCTATACCGACGGTGCCTGTTGTTGTCATCGATGAACTTGCAGGAAACATTGGAAGATAGCCATAGGTGTCGAAAATGCGAACCGCATGTTGACATAAAGATATCTTTATGTGATTTCGAAGTGTCGCGATTGGAACAAGGGAGTTCGCTCATGCTCGATGCACTGTTTGGAACGGAGGTCGCCGAGCGCGATGGCAGGGAAATCGCGGCAGCGCTTGCCAAGGCCGCACGGGAACGGATCCTTGTTCTCGACGGCGCGATGGGTACGCAGATCCAGGGCCTGGGGTTGGACGAGGACCAGTTTCGTGGGGATCGTTTTCAGGGATGCGCCTGCCATCAGAAGGGTAACAACGACCTTCTGATCCTGACCCAGCCGAACGCAATCGAGGAAATCCATTATCGATACGCCATGGCGGGCGCCGATATTCTCGAGACCAACACTTTCTCTTCCACGCGCATCGCCCAGGCCGATTACCAGATGGAAGGCGCGGTCTATGATCTCAACCGCGACGGAGCACGTCTCGCGCGGCGTGCGGCACTGCGTGCCGAGCGGGAGGACGGCAAGCGCCGGTTTGTCGCCGGGGCTATCGGCCCGACCAATCGTACCGCCTCGATTTCGCCGGACGTCAACAATCCGGGCTACCGGGCTGTGAGCTTCGACGATCTTCGAATTGCCTACGCCGAGCAGATCGACGGGCTCGTCGATGGCGGCGCCGATATCATTCTTATCGAAACGATTTTCGACACCCTGAATGCCAAGGCGGCTATTTTTGCCTGCGAGGAGCGCTTTGCCGCAAAGGGCATTCGCCTGCCGGTAATGATTTCCGGAACGATCACCGATCTTTCCGGCCGGACGCTCTCCGGCCAGACGCCTTCCGCTTTCTGGTACTCCGTGCGTCATGCGCGGCCGTTCACGATCGGCCTCAACTGCGCGCTCGGTGCAGATGCCATGC
>JBAYTX010000087.1:0-7893 GCA_041675415.1 Rhizobium sp.
CCCGCCCGCCCGAGCGCCAGCCGCGCGGCTTGCGTCTTCCCGAAGGTTGACAGCCAATCTTCGATTCCTGTCATTCCAATGGTGACGACGATCATCAACAACATCGGCGCCATGACGAGCGCGATCCTATTCGCTGTCATTGCCGAAGGCCTCCGCTCCGATCGCCGCCAGGCGCGACCGCTCACCTTCGTCGCTCCTGATCCTTCCTGCAAGCTCGATCAGGGCACCGAGCAACAGGGCGCGCTTTTCGTAACGGAGGCCGGCTTTGACGATCAATCCGCCGAGCTCGATCTTTTCCCTTGTATCCCTCTTGCGGGTGTCAGATGTCATTGTCCTGCTCATCCGTTCAACTCTCACCAGTTCCGCCCGCAGCCGCGCCAGACGCGACCGTCGTGGTCTGCCTGCCTTCGCCGCCATCGAGGCTGGCCTTCTTCCCTCCGGTCGAACCGCCTTTACCTCTGCGAAACCGTTTGGCCAGATCCTCGAGGGCCGCCTGCAGTTCCGCCTCGTCGATCTCGATCTCTCCCAGACCAGCCTTGAGCGCGATCCGGCCGATGTGCTCGGCTTCGCGCGTTTCGGCATGCTTCAGTTGATCCTGGAGCTTTGCGATTTCGTCTCGGATTTTCGAGGAAGGCTTCTTCATTCCGGTTGATCCTTTCATGTTGTTTCATGTTTGAACGGCATGTGAATCCCAGAGATCGGCCTGCCGATCTACTAACAGAAATGCGAGTTGGCGAAGCCAACGCCTTTGATCATGATCCCGGCCGTTCCGAAGGAGCGGTTCCAAGGGCGCAATTATACGTCGCTTCCGCGACGTGTTGCTGAGAGCCCCTGGTGGGGCCGCCGCTTCCGACGAACCCTTTGATTTCGTTCGCAACCGGGAAAAGATTTCGCCGTGGCCGTCCCTCATTTCTCCGTCAGCATTGTCGCCCGCGGCTCCGGCCGGAGCGCAGTTCTGTCGGCGGCCTACCGGCATTGCGCCAAGATGGACTATGAACGCGAAGCCCGGACGATCGACTATCGCGCCAAGCAGGGATTGCTGCACGAAGAGTTCGTCATCCCCGCCGACACCCCGCAATGGCTTCGTTCGATGATCGCCGACCGGTCGGTATCCGGGGCGTCCGAGGCCTTCTGGAATGCCATCGAGGCCTTCGAGAAGCGATCGGACGCCCAGCTTGCCAAGGATGTCACGATCGCCCTGCCGATCGAGTTGTCGAGCGACCAGAACATCGCCTTGGTGCAGGACTTCGTTGAGCGGCACATCACCTCGAAGGGCATGGTTGCGGATTGGGTCTACCACGATGCGCCGGGTAATCCGCATGTGCATCTGATGACGACGCTCAGGCCGCTGACTGAGGACGGGTTCGGCGCAAAGAAGGTCGCGGTACTCGCTCCGGACGGCAATCCGATGAGGAACGACTCCGGCAAAATAGTCTATGAGCTCTGGGCCGGAAGTGGCGACGATTTCAATGCCTTTCGCGATGGCTGGTTCGCCTGCCAGAACAGGCATCTGGCGCGCGCCGGGCTCGACATTCGCATCGATGGGCGATCCTTCGAAAGGCAAGGTATTGACCTGGAGCCGACCATTCATCTTGGTGTCGGGACGAAGGCGATCGACCGCAAGGCGGAGCAAGCCAAGGCAACGGCATCAGCCTGGTCACCCAAGCTCGAACGCATCGAACTGCAGGAGGACCGTCGCGCCGAAAACGCCCGCCGCATCCAGCGCCGCCCGGAAATCGTCCTCGATCTCATCACCCGGGAGAAGAGCGTGTTTGACGAACGCGACGTGGCGAAAATCCTGCATCGCTACATTGACGATGCAGGTCTGTTCCAAAGCCTGATGGTGAGGATCCTCAATAGCCCCGAAACCCTTCGCCTTGAGCGTGAGCGCATCGAGTTCGGAACCGGCATTCGCACTCCCGCGAAATACACGACGCGGGAGCTCATACGCCTCGAAGCCGAGATGGCCAACCGGGCGATCTGGTTGTCTCGCCGGTCCTCGCATGGCGTTCGGCAAGCGGTGCTGGAGGCGACGTTCGCGCGGCATTCGCGCCTGTCCGAGGAACAGCGGGTAGCAATTGCCCATGTCGCGGGCACTGAGCGCATAGCCGCTGTAATCGGTCGCGCCGGCGCCGGCAAGACGACAATGATGAAGGCCGCACGCGAAGCCTGGGAATCGGCCGGTTACCATGTCGTCGGTGGCGCGCTGGCGGGCAAAGCCGCCGAGGGCCTGGAGAAGGAAGCGGGTATCGCCTCGCGCACGCTTTCATCCTGGGAATTGCGCTGGAACGAGGGCCGGAACCAGCTCGACGACAAGACCGTCTTCGTCCTGGACGAGGCTGGCATGGTGTCATCGCGGCAGATGTCGCTGTTCGTCGAAGCGGTGACCAAGGCCGGTGCCAAGCTCGTTCTCGTCGGCGACCCCGAGCAGCTTCAGCCGATCGAGGCGGGTGCCGCCTTCCGGGCGATTGCCGATCGCATCGGCTACGCGGAGCTCGACACCATTTATCGCCAGCGCGACCAATGGATGCGCGATGCTTCGCTCGATCTGGCCCGCGGGCAAATCAGCAAGGCCGTCGATGCCTATCGCTCCCACGGCAAGCTGATGGGTTCGGACCTGAAGGCGCAGGCTGTCGATCAGCTCATCGCCGATTGGTCGCGCGACTACGATCCGGCGAAGACGACACTTATTCTTGCGCATCTCCGCCGCGATGTTCGGATGTTGAACGATATGGCGCGGGCGACGCTCGTCGAGCGCGGCATCGTCGGGGCGGGCTTTGCGTTCCGGACGGAGGACGGCAATCGCAACTTTGCCCCTGGTGACCAGATCGTCTTCCTGAAGAACGAGGGTGGCCTCGGCGTCAAGAACGGCATGCTCGGCAAGGTCGTCGAAGCCGCTTCTAACCGCATCGTCGCCGAGATCGGTGAGGGCGAACATCGTCGTCAGGTCACGGTCGAACAGCGGTTCTACAACAACCTCGATCACGGCTATGTCACAACGATCCACAAGAGCCAGGGCGCGACCGTCGACCGCGTGAAGGTGCTGGCCTCACTCTCGCTCGATCGCCATCTCACCTATGTCGCCATGACCCGTCACCGTGAGGATCTGGCCGTCTATTACGGCCGACGTTCCTTCGCCAAAGCGGGCGGTTTAATCCCGATCCTGTCGCGCAGCAATGCCAAGGAGACGACGCTCGATTACGCGAAAGGTGCCTTCTACAAACAGGCGCTCCGCTTCGCCGAAGCGCGTGGTCTGCATCTCATGAACGTCGCACGCACGATGGCCCGCGATCGACTGGAATGGACTGTCAGGCAGAAGCAAAAGCTTGCCGATCTCGGCGCCCGTCTTGCGGCCATCGGTGCCAAGCTCGGTCTTGCTCGCAGCATCACGAACTCTCCCCTCCCGATTGTCATCAAGGAGTCGAAGCCTATGGTCGCAGCTATTTCCACCTTCCCGAAATCCATCCACCAAGTCGTCGAGGACAAGCTCGCCGCGGACCCCGGCCTGAAGAAGCAATGGGAGGATGTCTCTGGCCGTTTCCACCTCGTCTACGCCCAACCGGAAACCGCCTTCAAGACCGTCAATGTCGATGCGATGCTAAGGGATCAGGCTACTGCCAAAGCCACGCTGGCGAAGATCGCAGGCGAACCTGAAGGCTTCGGTGCGTTGAAGGGCAAGACCGGCATGTTCGCAAGCCGGTGCGATAGAGAGGACCGCGAACGGGCGATAACCAATGCGCCGGCACTGGCGCGCAATCTCGAACGCTATCTACGGTCGCGGGCGGAGGCCGAACTCAAGCACGAGGCTGAAGAACGAGCGGTTCGCCTCAAGGTATCGGTCGACATCCCGGCACTGTCCCCGGCCGCGAAACAAACACTCGAGCGCGTTCGCGATGCAATCGACCGGAACGATCTTCCGGCGGGTCTCGAATATGCCCTTGCCGACAAAATGGTGAAGGCAGAACTCGAAGGGTTCGCAAAGGCCGTTTCCGAACGCTTTGGCGAACGGACATTCCTGGGCATCGAGGCGAAGGAAACCAAGGGCAAAACATACGATGCGGTCACGGCCGGAATGACGTCAGCACAAAAGGCGGAAGTGCAAACCGCCTGGAATTCTCTGCGTACCATCCAGCAACTCGCGGCTCACGAAAGGACAGTCGAGGGCGTCAAACAGGCTCAGTCATTGCGGCAAACCAAGAGCCAGGGGCTTTCCCTGAAATGACGCCCGGCGCCACACAGAGCCGCGTGAAATCTTTGCAACGCAGGAAAGCCGGACGGATCCTGCTTGCTGCTGCCGCACTCACTGGTCTGCTTTTGGTGGCTGCGACGTCAGGAGGGTTTCGGATCAACATGACGCCGAGCGAACCCCTCGGCCTCTGGCGCATCGTCACGCTTGATAGGCCGCCGGTCGTCGGCGATCTGGTATTCATCTGCCCGCCCGACACCGAGGCAATGCGGGCAGCACGGTTGCGCGGTTATCTACGATCCGGATTGTGCCCTGGCGGGCTCGCCCCATTGATCAAGACCGTGATTGCGACCTCCGGTCAGAGCGTCGAGATCGAATCTCATGTCCGAGTCGATGGCGTCCTTATAGCCAGTTCGGCAATGGCAAGATCCGACGGCAAGGGTCGTTCGCTCTCGCCATTTGCCGGCGGAACCATACCAGCGGACACTGTCTTTCTGTACTCCAGCTTCGTTGGTTCCTACGATTCCCGCTACTTCGGTCCATTGCCCGTATCCGGTATTCTCGGACTGGCGCAGGAGGTACTTACCTATGCGCCGTGACCCATTCGGGACTGCTGGGCCGACCGCCCTTGCCGTGCTTGCTGGTTGTGCGGGTTGGAGTGGCCATGTGCTGCTGCTTCCAATCGCTCTCGCCTTCCCCATCCTCTGGTCGATCGCCCCGACCCGGCTGGCGGCGGGACTGGTTTCCGCAGGGTATTTTCTGGCGGCATCGCGTGGTCTGCCGCAAGGCGTCGCTGCATTCTATGCGTCCGACCTTTGGCCTGGACTAATCCTTTGGCTCGTCGCCTCGATCAGCTTCGTGACGATCCATACGGCGCTCTGGACGACAGTCGAAGGCAAGAGGCCAATCCGGTATCTGGCCGCCGCCATCCTGATGGCCGTGCCGCCATTTGGGATCACCGGATGGGCGCATCCGATCACGGCCGCGGGTGTCTTGTTTCCGGGGTGGGGATGGTGGGGGCTTGCCGCCATGACAGCCGGCCTGATCGGTCTCGTGACCCGCATCTGGCCGGCTGCTGCAATCGCCTTGGCAGGCTTTTGGCTTTGGTCCGCCGCAACTTGGACAGAGCAGAATCTAGCTGTCAGATGGCGGGGTGTCGATCTCGAACTGGGGGCATCGCTTGGGCGCGAACCTGGTCTTCAGCGCCAGCGTGACCTTATCGCAACGGTTCGGTCCCATGCTTCCGGCGACATGCCCATTGTCGTCCTGCCAGAAAGCGCACTCGGATATTGGACACCCACCGTCGAGCGACTTTGGACGAATGCTCTGGCCGGAACCGACGTGACCGTCATTGCCGGCGCAGCTCTGGTTGACAGGAATGGCTATGACAACATGCTGGTGGCGATTTCTGCTAAAGGTGGCCGTATCCTTTATCGTGAGCGCGTGCCTGTGCCCGGCTCGATGTGGCAGCCATGGCGCTCATGGTGGGGCGAGACGCAGGGCGCGCGGGCGTACTTCTTTGCAAACCCCGCCGTCGATCTCGCCGGCCGGAAGCTCGGCCCCCTGATCTGCTACGAACAGCTTATCGTCTGGCCGGTCCTGCAATCCATGCTGCACGACCCGGACATCATCGTTGCAGTCGGCAACGGCTGGTGGACATCTGGCACGTCGATCGTCGCCATTCAGCGCGTCAATGCATTGGCATGGGCACGTCTGTTCGACAAACCGCTGGTCATTTCCTTCAACACCTAAACCTTGGAGCACGTCATGCTGGACGCCGCTATCATCGAAAAATGCACCGATCCCTCTCTCACGCCCGCCATCGTCGAGCAGTTCGTCGCGGCCGCCGGGTCATCTGATCCACTAGCGGTCACGGTAAAGTCAGGTGGACGGCTGATCCTTGTGCCGAAGGCGAAAACGCCGGACGAAGCGATGGGGCTGATCCGGCAATATGTCGGCCAGGCGGTGGTTCGGGTCGGCCTGACGCAGTTCCCCGCCGGGGTCGGCATCAAGGACGCGTCGGAACTGAAGCCTGACCTGATCGACGCCTGCGAGAACCTGCGCACCGGTACGAAGATGTTCGCCAAGATCCTTCGCATCGTCGCCAAGTGGTATGGCAATCCCACCACCAAAGAGGTCTTTCCGCAGATATTCGAGGATGCCGTCTACGCCTGGAAGACTGGTGAGTTCGAGGGCGTGGGCGTGTTTCAGGCGGAAGATCCGGGCGGTGCCATCGCTAAACCCGTCGCTCAAGTCCTTAAGAGTGACGCTGCAGTTCCCGATCAATCGACTGATTCCGATATTGCCGCTCCCCCATCCGATTTGAAAAATGCCGGGATTCGGATCGATCTCACGCGGATAGGCGGTCAGAAATGAGCCGCGGTGTCTTTCGCTTCGGTCGGGCATAAAATTAGTGACATCTTGAAGCAGAATAATAGCGTAGTTCGAATACGGAAAGTTAGTGCATTTGCGATACATGATATTAGTGTTTGCAAAGCACAGAAAAGTAGTGCAGTCCAAAGCTACGGAATGAGTGCTCGGCCGTTCGAATGCCGTCGGAGGTCAAAATGGCAAAACCCAATGAACTGCTTGCGACCTCCCTCGCCGAACTGAGAGGTGTGACTCAGAACGGCACCCGATCGGTCGTGAAATCCGAGGAACTGAGCCGAGTCCATCGGCAAAGGCTGCAGGACAACGGTTTCCTTGAGGAAATCATGAAGGGATGGTTGGCGGTGAACTCGCGACCATCCGCCAGCAACAGGATCGATGCGGCCTGGAGCACCGTGTACTGGGAATTCATCGCGAGATACCTCCACGACCGCTTCGCCGATGACTGGCGGCTGTCCGCGGAGGCATCCGTGGCTCTCTGGTCCGAGAATCATTCCATCCCTGCGCAGGCCATTATCAGAAGCTCGAAGGCGAACAACCAGCTTGTGAAACTGCCGAGCAACACGTCGCTGTATCTGCTTCGTTCGAAGGAGCACGAGCCGGCCGAGACGAGAGAGCGGTTGAGATTAATGCCGATGGAAGAAGCGATCTGCACCCTTTCGCCGGAATCCTGGAAAACGTCGGCCACCGATGTCATCGCGGTTATCGGATCGATCCGCGGTACCAGCACACTGCTACAATATTTGCTGGACGGCGGACGAAGCCATGTTGGTGGCCGGATTGCCGGTGCGTTCCGCCATCTCGGCAGAGCGCGGGATGCCGACACCATCATCAAGGCCTTGGAATCTGCTGGTTATAACCCTCATGAGGACAACCCATTTGACCCGACAGTTGACCTGGTCACGCTCGATGGCCGACGAACCCAGGCCCCGGCCGCCACGCGGATCAAGAATCTCTGGGCGAAAATGAGGAAAGATGCGCTCGACACCATCGGTTTCGACCAGGTGCGCATTATTGACCGCGACGGATATATCGCACAGATTGATGCGCGTTACGTGGCAGATGCTCTGAACTCGCTTTCGATCGAGGGATACGAAGTTTCGGAAGAGTTGATCCAGAGGGTACAGGATGGCCAATGGACACCGGACGAGAACGCCCAGGATTTTGAGACCAAGAACGCGCTTGCAGCCAAGGGCTACAGATTGGCCTTCGAGGAGGTTCGCGAGGACATAAGGAAGATCCTTGACGGAGCACCAACGGGCGAGTTGCTTGAGGAAAGGTACCAGGATTGGTTTCGCGCCATGTTCAGCCCTTCGGTA
>JBAYTX010000088.1:0-6581 GCA_041675415.1 Rhizobium sp.
AGTTCCTCAGTCAGCTTGTCGAAAATGTCGATGACGGCGACATGGTCCACATTGGCGAAGGGCGTGAAATACGTGACATTTTGCAGCGGCATGGCAGAACCTTCCCAGACCGTTCCGACCATACCGATATCAACGATCCCGTCCCGCACCGCGGCGCGCGTATCATTGAACTTGTAGAGCGTGCCTCCGTAGTTCTCGTGCCAGTTGATCGTGTATTTCCCGCCTGCTTCGGCCAACAGGCGGTCGAGTTCGGGCTGCAATGCTGTCTGCATCGCGTAGACCCAGATATTGTTGGTCGGATGACTTGATCCAATCTGGATATCGATGGCTTCCGCCGCAAAACCGCGGGTATTCAGGAATGGCAGCGCAAGCGTTGCCGAAGATGCAGCCAAGAATGTCCGACGTGTGGTTTTCATGATTTCCTCCCTTTGAAATCCCGCGATCTGCGCGGACAGTATGCAATATTCTGCTTACAAGGCCGAACCGGCCCGCTCCCCCGCGCCGATGTCCTGATGCGTCTGGCCGACCTCCGCTCCGCCTTCCGCCAACAGCACCGCTTTGAAATTCGTGAAAAACTCGCCCGCCAGCTTTTGCGCCGTCGACTTGATTAGGCGACTGCCGAGCGCTGCCAGTTTGCCGCCGACCGCCGCATCGACCCTGTAGGTGAGAACTGTCTTATCTCCTTGCGAAACCAGGGTGACGCGCGCCGACCCCTTCGCAAATCCGGCAATTCCGCCCGAGCCCTTGCCCGACAGTGTGCAAGCGGTAAGCGGCTCGATGTCGCTCAGCTCGACATCGCCCTTGAAGCGCGCGGAAACCGGTCCGACCTTCAGTTTGACCACCGCCGAGAATTCGGTTGCGCTTGTTTGCTCCAGGGTCTCGCAACCCGGTATCGACCGCTCGAGGACGGCTCGGTCGAACAGGGCCCGCCAAACCTGCTCGGGGCTGACTTCCAGTATCTCGCTACCTTCAAGTTCCATGGCATCCGCCCCCTGTTTATTGATCGTTCAAATATGGCCGAGCGCCTGCAATATGCGCACAGGCGTCATCGGCGTTTGACTTATGCGAGCCGCAAACGGGCGGAGCGCATCATTGACCGCATTCATGGCGGCGGCACCCGCAGCCGCGGTGCCGGCCTCTCCCACGCCCTTGGCGCCAAGGATGGTGTCCAGCGTCGGCGTTTCGACATGCGCTATCTCGATATCCGGCATTTCACCGGCCATAGGCACCAGATAATCCGCCAGCGAACCGTTGGTCAGCTGGCCCGCATCGTCGTAAAGACACTCTTCGAAGAAGGCTGCCCCCAAACCCTGAACCACGCCGCCGCGGATCTGTTCGTCGACCAGAAGCGGATTGATGATGCGCCCGCAATCCTCGACTACCCAGTGCTTCAGCAGCTTGACCAAGCCGGTCTCGACATCGACTTCGACATAGCTGGCCTGTACCCCATTGGTGAAATCGAACGGATAGCCGCCCGGGGCGAAGTGGTGGACCGCGGTCAAGGAATTGTCGCTGCCTCTGGGCAGGGTGTCCGGGCGATAGGTCGCGATGCGGCCGATTTCGGCAAGCGCCATCCTTGGCGCGCCGGTCACCGCATCAATGACGTTTCCGCCCGAAAGGGCAAGCCCGCCCGGATCGGCCTGCAAGATCTGGCCGGCTAGCGCGAGAATCTGGTCGCGCAGCTTGCGCCCGGCCCGCAAAGCCGTCTCTCCGCCGATGCCTGCACCCCGACAGGCCCACGTCGCGCCACCGCTTGGCGTCGTGTCGGTATCTCCGGTGATCACCTTGACCCTGTCCGGCGCGACACCGAGCTGATCGGCAACAACCTGCGCGATGATCGTCTCGGTCCCCTGTCCCTGCTCCGTGACCGAAATCATGCACTGGACATCGCCCGCGGGCGTCAGCTTGACGATGGCGCCGTCCTGCGCGGAGATTCTGGCCCCGCCGACGCCGTAGAAGGCCGCACCCGGATTGGTGATCTCGACAAAAGGTGCAATACCGATGCCGCGATGAATGCCCTGCTTGCGCAACGCCGCCTGTTCGGCCCGCAAGGAGTCATAATCCATTATTTCACGAAGGCGGGTCAGGCACGCCTCATGTGACAGCTTCTCGAACTGGTAGCCGGTGGCCGATACATGCGGATAGGCATTATCCGCAACCACGTTGCGCGCGCGCATGTCAAAGGGATCGAGCTCCAGCGCTTCGGCGGCCCGGTCGACCAACACCTCGGTCACCGCACAGGCGATCGGATGACCGACGGCGCGGTACTGGCTGGTCTGTACCTTGTTCTGGAAGACAACCGAGAGCCGGCCTCGATAGTCCGGCATCGCATAAGGGCCGCCCATCAGACGTATCACCTGGTTACCCTCCACCGCGCTGGTGCGCGGATAGGAGGAAAAGGCGCCGACCTGGGTCAGATCATCGACCTCCATTGCCGTGATCCGGCCGTCGGACGCGACCGCCATCCGTGCCGTCACCTTGTGGTCGCGGGCGTGGATATCGGAGAGGAAAGCCTCCAACCTGTCAGCGACGAAACGCACCGGGCGACCCAGGAGCTTGCTGGCCGCGACCGCCCCCATCTCTTCATGGTAGACGTGAAGCTTCATTCCGAACGAGCCGCCGACGTCGGGCGCGATCACGCGGACCTGTCCTTCGTTCAAACCGAAATGGCGGGCGTAGACGTCCTGAAACTGATATGGGGTCTGCGTACCCTGATGCACGGTTAATTGCCCCGTCGAGGCATCAAAATCGGCTATGATGGCACGTGGCTCGAGCGTCACTGCCGTGTGACGGCCGAAAACGAACTCAGCCTCGACCACATGCGCCGCTTCGGCAAACGCGCGATCGACGCCGGCGGTTTCCAGCACTGTACCGTAGCACAGGTTGCTGGACAGCCCGGGTGCGGCGATGACCGCATCCGCCTGGAGCGCCAGCGCGCCGTCCACGACCGGCTCGTCATCCTCGATATCGAGCACGACCAACTCGCAGGCGTCCTCGGCCTCGGCCCGGCTACGGGCGATCACCATGACGACCGGCTGTCCCGCCCACAACACCACATCATCCGCCAGAATGTTCTGGGCGATGCTTGTCATGCGGGCGAAATGATCGAGAGTTCCCGTCCATGGCGTGCATGTCGGGTTCAGCTCGGCCGCTGTGAATACCTTGATGATACCCGGCGCACGCAATGCTGCCTCGACATCGAGGCCCACGATACGACCATGCGCAAGCGGACTGCGGACAAACGCGGCGTGCACCATCCGAGGCAACACGATATCGGTGACGAACCGGCCGCGCCCGGCGATATGACGAAGTGCGTTCTGTCGCCGGTGTGCCTGGCCTATATGGGCTTGCGTATCTGGGAAGGCCGTCATTCAGCCGCCTCCCCCATGCGTTGCACGGCCGTTGCCTCGATCGCATCGACGATCGCTTCATATCCGGTGCAGCGGCAATAGTTGCCCGACAGAGCATCGCGAATTTCATGCCGGCCAGGTGTGTGGTTGTCCGCCAGGAGAGCATGCGCCGTAACAATCATGCCTGGTGTGCAATACCCGCATTGAAGCGCGTTCCGGTCGTGGAAGGCCGCCTGGAGATCGGCGATGACACCGCGCTCGTTCAGCCCTTCCAGCGTTTCGATGACTTCCCCGTCGGCCTGCGCCGCAAGCGTCAGACAGGAATGGACCGCCTTGCCTCCGAGCAGGACAAGGCATGCTCCACATGCACCCATTTCGCAGCCGAGATGGGTGGCGGTCAGCCCCAACCGATCACGCAGGAAGTCCGCAAGACTAAGACGAGGCTCAACCGTTTCGCGAACCGTTTCGCCATTGACTGTCATGGTGATTTCGATCTTCACGCCTTCTGCCCTCCAAGGCTGCCAAGAAGCCGTCCGAGCAGGACACGTGCAAGGTGAAGCCGCATGGCGGCCGACATCTGCGGCTGGTCATCCGGTTCCAGATCGTCAGCCAGCACCGCTTGCGCCGCCTTGATTGTCGCCTGATCGAGCACGCCGCCCCGCAGAAGGGCTTCGACGCCCCACGCCCGGGTTGGCTTCGGTCCGACGGAGAAGAAGGCGATTCCGATGTCCCCAAGCCGGTCGCCCTCAAAGGAGGCCTGAATGCCGGCCCCGACCATCGCATAGTCGCCGCGCCGACGCGCCAGCTCATCGAATGCCACGACCTGACCCGCGGCGACCGGCGGCACGAAGACCGAACGGAGAATCTCGCCCGGCTCCATCGCCGTCTCATAGAGGCCAAGAAAGAAATCGTCCGCCGGAATGCGCCGCGGGCCTTGCGGCCCGACGACCTCGATCTCGGCGCGCATGGCGATCGCCACAGCGGGAAATTCCGACGCGGGATCGGCCAGCGACAGGCTGCCGCCGATGGTGCCGCGGTTGCGAACGGCCGGATGAGCGACATGGGGCGCGGCCGCCTTGAGCAACGGCGCGTGAGCGCGGATCAACGGATTGTGGATCATCTCGGCATGGCGCGTCATTGCGCCGATCCGCAGCCAGCCGCCCACCAACTCGACGCCCGACAACTCGGCGATGCGCGAGATATCGATCAACAGCGACGGCGCCTGGAGCCGCAGGGTCAACGAGGGAATGACGCTGTGACCGCCGGCAAGGTAGATCGCATCGCCGCCCTGCCCTGCGAAAGCATCGAGCGCGGCCGAAAGCGTTTCCACCCGAAGATAGTCCAATGCAGGCGATTTCATCACGTCCTCCCAAATGCGGCCTCCACCGCACTTGTAACCACTTGGTCACAAATTATCCGAGACGGATAAATCTGCAAGAGCAAAAGTGACCACTTGGTTATTTTATTTTCTGTGATTACAAGAAGACAATACAGGGGAGACAAGAATGACTACACAGACGCCCGCCTTGGCCCCAGCGCGCCCGCGACGGAAGAACATGCGCGCCGACGAGCGCGAGAAGGCTATCGTGACTGAAGCCGTTCGTTTCTTCGCCGAAGTGGGTTTCGAGGGCCAGACCCGCGAACTGGCCAAGCGCATGGGCATCTCCCATGCGGTGATCTATCGCCATTTCGAAAGCAAGGATGCGCTGATCGAGCGCGTCTACGATTACATTTATCTGCGCCGCTGGAATCCGGAATGGGAACCGCTCGTTCTCGATCGCAGTCGCACGCTGGAAGCGAGATTGACCCAGTTCTACAAGGAATATGCCGCCCGCGTGTTCGACTACGACTGGGTCCGCATCTTTGTGTCCTCAGGTCTCAAATCATACGATCTCACCGACCGCTATCTGGCGATCATCCGGGAAAAGATCATCAGGCCTGCGGCCATGGAACTGCGTGTCGAGCTTGGTGGTCACCCGGCGGGCGAGATGCCGGATCAAAACGAACTTGAGCTGTTCTGGGGGTTGCACGGCAGCATCTTCTACATTGCGATCCGCAAATACGTCTACAACGTCTCGGTCGAGATCGACGTCGACACTGTTGTCGAGAACACCGTGAGGGCATTTTTCAATGGCGTCCGACAAAATAGCGGCAGGGTCTGATGCCGGCCTTGCCAACACAAAGAGACCGGTGGACCCAGCCGTCCATATGGACATGGATGCCGTCCACGCGTCAGTGGAACAGCGCGGCAGACCGCTCGCCGTCGGCGGATCGGCTGCCCGGGGGTGGTGGCAGCCGCAAGCTAAGAGGCGCGGGCCTTCGGTGTGCATTCTGCGATGCCGTCGGTCACCGCCAAACGCAAATGTCCCGATCTGATATTCATGCCCCCCGCTTCGACGTCTACAGGGCCGCATCTTGGCAGGTCCGGGAGATCTTTGCCGAATACACACCGCTGATCGAGCCCTTGTCGCTCGACAAGGTTTAGCTCGATGTCACCGAGAATCTGAAAGGCGTGGAAATCGCCCCGAGATCGCCAAGGAGACCCGCGCGAAGATCAAGGGAGTACCTTCAGCAAGGCGAACCAATCGTCGACTGCCCAATGGCATCATGAAAGCGGCCCGCCTGCCCGACGAGATAACCGAGTTTCGTTCTCTCGAAGCCACAGGATGACCAGTCGACCTCCGCGTTCGAACAGGCCCATGCCTTGCCCGATAGCAGGTGACAAAGCTTCAAAGAAGGTAAGGTCGAACCCGGCATTGTGCGTAGTGATCAGGTCGGCGGGATAGGCTGTCCGTGACAACAGACATGTCGGCGAGGTGCGTGGCGACGGTTTGATGGTGGCTATCGAGTTCGTTGAAGATGTGGACTACAGACGCTTCTTCGATCCATCGTTGAAGATCGATCCGCAAGTCGCGGCTGCACTCCTGGAATGCGGCGTCATCGGTTGGGCTGTGCCGCAGGGA
This sequence comes from Rhizobium sp., assembly GCA_041675415.1. Lineage (GTDB taxonomy): Bacteria > Pseudomonadota > Alphaproteobacteria > Rhizobiales > Rhizobiaceae > Allorhizobium. The sequence continues at coordinate 6,314 of JBAYTX010000088.1, forward strand.
GACATTCTCGGCTTTGCCCTACCGCTCTGCCTGACGTGCGAAGAGGCGGACACAATCATCAAGGCGACGGCTGAGGCCTTCGACAGCGTCGTTCCAGAGCGCGGACGGAAGCAACGGATGCATTCCATGCCAATGTTCTCATGGCAGCCGTGTTTCTCACGAGTGACGGCCTGCCGTATCAACAACACTGAAGTCCGGGTCCGCGAAGGTGCCCACGCCACAGACGATGATCCCAGCGGCGTCTCCACGCGGCGTCGATCGCCCTTTC
>JBAYTX010000089.1:0-6204 GCA_041675415.1 Rhizobium sp.
ATCACCCCAAAACAACGAAGGAGAAACGCAGGAACTTGACCCCGACCATCAACACGAACGATACCTAAAGGCGGGTCAATTCTCGGTGGAAATGCCGGGTCAGCTCTCAGTGGAAATCAACACTCTCGGAGTTTGAGCGGATCTACACGCAGGTGATCGCGGAGCAGGAGATGGAGAAGGCGTTCAATTGGGAGCGAATGCTAGATCTCGCAATAGACATGTTTATCAATCCAAGGACTTAATCCTTGAGCGTCCGCAAATCCGATCTGACGGCACGCGCGTGGCAGGGCATCCGCGCCCACCATCTGTGCCTCTAAGGCTATATTATGGGTATTCTTTGGTTATTCGGGTCAGCGTACGCGACTTCTCTAGCATTGATTCGTGGGTCTCAGAAATACAGCAATTTTATTTTCGTCATCCGGCATAAATCTGTAAGTATATCACCCTAATTTCGGCCGTTTACGGCGAAATTAGCATCAAAAAAATATCTTTCGATATTCTGGATGGGCGTTTTGCTAAGGCGACGCAAGCAAGGACTGAGTCCTTCTGGCGGCGCGCTGTAGGCGTTGCCAACGCGGAGTAAACTTCACAAATTTATCGGGACAATAGGACCGGAAAACGCTCTATTTCTCTTCCCATTTGAACGCTTGGGCATGCGTTTTGCCGTTGGCATGCACAGAAGCATCCCGACTTAGACAGCTTCCATATGTCGACTGCATCGATCGGCAGCAGCATGCTTTTGAGGGGCCATCTATTGATTTAATTTGGTTTTTTGGAAGGTCGGTGTACGCTGATGCCAAGCTCAGTGCACGTTGTTGGCAAGCTGGTGTACGCTGTTGCCAAGTGTTACAGTAAATGGCGCACCCGACAGGATTCGAACCTGTGACCTTTGGAATCGGAATCCAACACTCTATCCAGCTGAGCTACGGGTGCTTCTTCGGCAAAAGAGACTCTGCCGAGGCGCTGTGAAGGGGTCATACCCCAGACTGCTTCTGGCATCAATGTGGAAAATGCAGGAAATCGCCGATCGCTTGTGGTGCGCAAGGCGGCGATCGCGAGGACGATCCGATCCTCTGTAGTCGGTCCTTCCGCCAGGGAGGTGGAGCCATGTTGCAGCCGCCGTTTGGCCGCCCGCCAATATCTCCACCTTTCTGGTGTGATCGATTTCGCGCAGACAGGGCGCGCGAGGCTTGTGCCGTCGGGCCATTTCGCTACTATGACGCCGGGTTCCGGGGGCTTCTTGCGTTCAGATGCAGGTTGGCCGGAATGGGAGTGGGAAGAGATGAATGGCGTCGGCATGCCGAAGAAAAAGGCTGAGGAAGCACCTCAATCATCACCATCGACAATCGATTTTTCCATGATGGAAGATGCCGTCGGGTACCGTTTGCGCAGGGCGCAGCTTTCGGTCTTCCAGCACTTCAATGAAACCTTCGCGGCCAAGGGCCTGCGGCCGACGGATTTTGCGGTTCTGATGTTGCTCAGCCGAAACCAGGGGCTGAAGCAGAGTGAGGTGGCAGAGGCGCTCGGGATCCAGCGGGCAAACTTCGTCGCGATTGTCGACGGGCTCGAGAACAAGGGACTGATCGAAAGACGCAAGTCCGTGACCGACCGCCGCGTACAGGCGCTCCACATCACCGTAACCGGTCTTAACTACCTGCGTGATCTGATGCCAATCTGGGCGCAGCACGAGGAGTTGCTGATCTCTCGGTTGGGCGGTACCGAGGCGCGCGACCAGTTGATCGACCTCCTGAAACGGTTGTACGACTGACCAGCCGGCAAGGGCACTTTTTCGTACTCAGATGAGCCTCGCGAGCGCTTCGTCGATCAGCAGGTTGGCGATCTTCATCCGTGTGGTGGCATTTTCGCGAAAATGCGGATGGACGCTGTCCGGATGGTTGTTCCTGGCGAAACGGCGGCGCTTTTCCGTCAGGCTCTCGCGGTTGTCAGCGGGGCCGATATCGAGTTCGCCGGCGATCTCGTCGACGCCAAGCCGGGCAAGATGGTCCGGCATGCGCGGTTCCTCCGGTTCGGGCGCCGGGCTTTCGGGAACCTGATGCAGGTATGCGTCCTCGAACCGCGTGGCATTGCCGTTTCGTGTCGTTACCGCTTCGGCCACGAAGCCGGTGGTCAGGCCGGAAATGCGGTGGACGGGGACCTTGTCGTCTGCGCTGTCTTCCCCGGCCTCATCGGCGAGACGCTCGAGGACCGAATGGAAGAGTGATTGTCGAAACAGCATGGCTCGCACTCCCCTCTCGGAAGCGGAGATGACCATATAGAGATGGCGCCGGGCTTGCGGCTCCAGGCATACCATCAGTTCGACGCCCATCATGTCGGCGGGAAAGGAATGCTCTTAATGGGCGCAATCATAGATGCCGCACGTCAGCACCGCGACGCGCGGTTTGCCCTTGAAGCCGGGCGGGGCGAGTGAGGGGTGTGACTGGCGCGACTGATCTCCTGCCTGTGGCACAGTCGGCAGTAGACGGCGAAGGCAATACCCGTCTTGCGGAAAATGGTCTCCGCGTCCCTCGATCTGGCGATCAAATGGGCCGGACCCCGACCGGCGTATCAATCAAGGCACTTGCGGATGGGTCGCCATGCCGTCGATGGTGCACCGGCAACGTCGATGGCTCTGCCCAAATATGAGCCGTTGCAGCTTGTTTCTTCGTGCACCGGTCATGCATCAATGGAATTCGTGCCCATCATCAGGAAAATTGCTTTGACGTCCAAGGACAGGCGCACTAACCGGCGCATACCGGGAAATGCAGCGGCATTCCGGAGCATCCCAGAATTTCCGGAACACTTCCATGACACTCAGTCTCCTCGCGCCCGCGCTCTTCGTTCTCCTGTGGTCGACAGGGTGGGTGGTCGCCAAGTATGCGAACCTGTTCGCCGATCCGCTAACCTTTCTCGCCTTGCGTTATGGCGTCGCTGCCGTGTTGTTCTATCTCGTGTGCCGCTTCACCGGCGTGTCCTGGCCGAGAAGCCGGGCGGCCATCCTGCATGCGACCGTTTCCGGTATGCTCCTGCACGGTCTCTATCTCGGCATGGTGTGGTGGGCGATCGGCCAGGGCGTGCCGGCTGCCTTGTCCGGCATCATCGCCGGACTACAGCCGCTGATGACCGGGCTTGCCGCCGCCTATCTGATCGGCGAGAGACTGTCCTTCAGCCAGAGAATCGGTCTTTTCCTCGGCTTTGCAGGCGTCGCCATCGCCGTCCTGCCTAAGGTGTTCTCGATCGATGCGGACGTCATTCCCGCCTATGCGGTTGCGGTCAACGTGTTGGGCATGGCCTGCGTGACCGCAGGCACGATCTACCAGAAGCGCTATCTGCGTGAAGGGGATCTGAGGGCAGTCGCCACCCTGCAATATCTTGGCGCGCTGATCGTCACCATTCCGGCGTCCCTCCTGCTGGAGGACCTTCGTGTCGACTGGGGCCAGGAACTGTTCGCCGCACTCGCCTGGTCCGTGGTCGGGATCTCGATGGGCGCGGTTGCCCTGCTGCTCTATCTGATTCGGCGCGGCGACGTATCGAAGGCGGCGTCGCTGATTTATCTGGTGCCACCACTCGCGGCGCTCGAAGCGGCGCTGATGTTCGGCGAACGCTTGACCTTGCCGATGATCATCGGCACGGGCGTGGTGGTGGCCGGCGTCTATCTCACCAACCGCAAGCCAGCTCCGCAGCCCGTTTGATCGGCCGCAACGAAAATGGCGCGGCCGGGGCCGCGCCAATCCTCTCTTCATTTGCGATCCGGCCTTGACCGAAAGGCTCACGCCTCGCGGCGACGGTTCCGCTGCTGGCCGCCGGGGCGACCGGAGGACGGCTTGCCGTGGGCGGCGGCCGGACGACCGGCGCCGCCATTGCCGCCCTTGCGGTGGCCGGGCTTGCCGGCGGGACGGCCTTCGCCGTCATGCTTCGGACGACCCTGGCCCTGGTGATTGCGGTTGTTGCCGCCGGGGGCGCCGCCACCGCCGCCACGACGCTGCGGGCGGGCCGGGCGGCTGAGGTTGGTCGGTGCTTCGCCGCTGGCGACTGGAATGTCGATGCCCATCAGTCGTTCGACGTCGCGCAACAGGCGGCCTTCGTCCGGGCCGCAGAAAGCGATCGCGATGCCGTCACGGCCGGCGCGAGCGGTACGACCGATGCGGTGGACATAAGCGTCCGGCACTTCCGGCAAGTCGTAGTTGAAGACGTGGCTGACGGCCGGGATGTCGATGCCGCGGGCGGCGACGTCGGTGGCGATCAGTGTGCGGATCTCGCCGTCGCGGAAGCCCTTCAAGGCTCGTTCGCGCTGGCCCTGGCTCTTGTTGCCGTGGATCGAAGCGACCGAGAAGCCGGTGATGTCGAGGTGCTTCATCAGCTTTTCCGCGCCATGTTTGGTGCGCAGGAAGACGATGGAGCGTCCGTCCGGATTGTCGGCGAGGATCTTCTTCAGCATCTCGGTCTTGGCGTTCTGGCCGGCGACGAAATGCACATACTGCTCGACTTTGTCGGCGGCCTTGCCCGGAGGCGAGACTTCCACCTTGACCGGGTCGGTCAGGAAGCTGGCGGCGAGATCGGCAATGCTCTTCGGCATGGTGGCCGAGAACAAAAGAGTCTGGCGCTTGGCCGGAACCATCTTAGAGATCTTGCGCAGGTCGTGAATGAAGCCGAGGTCGAGCATCTGGTCGGCTTCGTCGAGCACCAGATAGGTGACAGCGCGCAGCGAGATAGCGTTACGCGCGATCAGGTCGAGCAGACGGCCGGGAGTGGCGACCAGAATGTCGGTGCCCTTTTCCAGCTGCAGCTGCTGCTTGCCGATCGATGCGCCGCCGACGACCTGGTTGATCCTGAGCGGGGTCTTCTTGATGAAGGAGCGCAGATTGTCGCCGATCTGGTTCACCAGTTCGCGGGTCGGCGCAAGGATAAGGGTACGGGTGGTTCGGTTGTCCGGACGTGTCGGGTTGGCCAGTAGCATCTCGATCAGCGGCAGGCCGAAGGCGGCCGTCTTGCCGGTGCCGGTCTGGGCGAGACCGATGAGGTCGCGGCCGGAGAGCACGACCGGGATACCCTTTACCTGGATCGGGGTCGGTGTTTCGTAACCTATGGCGGCAACCGTGGCGACGATGTTCTTGGACAGGCCAAGCTCATGAAAGTTGGTCAATTCTAATACCTTTTCGGGGGCGCCACGCGACATCGGGCGAAATCGCGTCCTGCGATCTTGCCTGTCTCATAGCGTCAAGAACCCCGCGTGAATTGGGAACTTGTAAGTTGGAAAAAGCTTTCCAGCGCGTTCGGTTGCATCGGGCAACTATTTGTCGTGCGCTTTTGTCCTTCCTCGCGTCGTCAATTTGATCGCGGGCCGCTCACGCGGTGGCCGGAAGGTGAAAGCTGACTTGCAGATGGGCCTTTCGACCTCGAAAGTCAAGGAAATGTTTTTGCATTGCGGCAAAACTGCTATCCGAACAATACCGAAGGGCGTCTCCGCCGGTCATATCTTCAGCGGCTGGCTGAAGAGGAGGGCGGCATCCTGGCTGAAGAAGGAGACCGTGCCTCCGGCCGGCGTCAGCTTGACGAGCAGGAAGCCTGGCGTGGGCGAGGCAAACAGGCTCTTCTTGTTGGCATGCGGCGGACGGCTCCGGCTGCCGCTGCCCGACACGAAATAGGTGACCCCCTCCGCCTTCAGCGCCTCCAGGTGGTGGTCGTGGCCACACAGGTACATGCTGACGCCGTGGCGGTCGAGGATCGGCTTCAGGTGCTCGCCCAGGAACTTGCTGTCCCCGTATCGGCCGCCGGAGAAGATCGGATGATGGCCGACGACGATCTTCCACGGCGCCCGGCTTTCGGTAAGCGACCGGTCGAGCCAGCGAAGCTGCACTTCCGCGTCCCGATGGGTCACGATCTCGAGCAGCGTGTCGCCCTCCATTCTCTGCGTGTCGAGAAAGAAGAAGTCCGCGCTTGAGCCTGCAAGATCCTTGCTGACGGCAAAATAGCGGTCGGGCATGATCCAGCGACGGCTTTTCTTGGAGTAGTCGATCTGCGCCGATATGCTGCCGCCATAGTCGTGATTGCCGAGCACCGCATACCAGGGAACCTGCAGGGACGGCGCGCTATAGACGTCTTCGAAGTTCGTCCGCCACTTCTTGTCCAAGGTGCTTTCGACACCCCTCTCGTAGAAATTGTCGCCGGTCGAAATGACGAAAGAAATCGCATTTTTCTTGGCGATTG
>JBAYTX010000090.1:0-6137 GCA_041675415.1 Rhizobium sp.
AGGTACCGTTTCCCTTCCGATGGCCGTTGCAAGAGGGGAGGGGGCCAATGGGTGAGCCGCATTCCGCTCTCCAACGCAATCGCATTCACCGCGCTCTTTCACGGCCGAACCTGCTGATGGGGGCAGACCGGGAGCTCCTGCTTGCCACAGGGCTGGTGGCAATCATCCTGATCTTCGTCGTGCTCACCCTGTACTCAGCGCTGTTCGGCATGGCCATCTGGTTCGTGATCGTCGGCGCGCTGCGCATGATGGCAAAATCCGATCCCCTCATGCGTCATGTCTATGTGCGGCATTTGCGCTACCGGCATCACTACCTGCCCACGTTTTCGCCGTGGCGACGTTTCTAGAGGTGCAATGATGGTCGCTTTGCGTTCCCTTCGCCCGTCTGCACCGTCGTTCGCCGATCTCGTACCCTATGCCGGACTGGTCGACAATGGGATCATTCTTCTCAAGGACGGAAGTCTCATGGCGGGATGGTATTTTGCCGGCCCTGACTCCGAGAGCGCCACGGATTTCGAGCGCAACGAGCTGTCCCGTCAGATCAATACGATCCTTTCACGGCTAGGTTCCGGCTGGATGATCCAGGTCGAGGCCGTGCGCATCCCAACGACTGACTATCCTTCTGCGGAACGCAGTCATTTCCCCGATGCTGTCACTCGCATGATCGATGATGAGCGGCGCAAGCACTTCGAACAAGAGCGCGGGCATTTCGAGAGCCGGCATGCGCTCGTCCTGACATATCGCCCTCCCGAGCGCCGGCGATCTGGCGTCACGCGTTATATCTATTCGGACCCTGAGAGCCGGACGGCGACCTATGCCGACACAGTGCTCGATAGTTTCAGGCGCTCCACACGAGAGATCGAGCAGTACCTCGGCAACGTCATCTCCATCGAGCGTATGCGAACGCGTGAGGTACCGGAACGCGGTGGCGCCCGTATTGCCCGCTACGATGAGCTGTTCCAGTTCATCCGGTTCTGCATCACCGGTGAAAATCACCCCGTACGCCTACCTGAAATTCCCATGTATTTGGATTGGCTAGCGACTGCGGAGCTGGAGCACGGCCTTACCCCGAAGGTCGAAAACCGGTTCCTCAGCGCGATTGCGATCGACGGTTTGCCGGCCGAGAGCTGGCCAGGCATCCTCAACAGCCTCGATCTCTTGCCGCTCACCTATCGCTGGTCGTCGCGCTTCATCTTTCTGGATGCTGAGGAAGCCAAACAGCGGTTGGAGCGCACTCGCAAGAAATGGCAGCAGAAGGTACGACCGTTCTTCGACCAACTGTTCCAGACGCAAAGCCGATCGGTTGACCAAGACGCAATGGCCATGGTCGCGGAGACTGAAGACGCGATCGCCGAGGCTTCTTCGCAGCTGGTCGCTTATGGCTATTACACGCCGGTGATCATCCTATTCGACGAGCGCAGAGAAAATCTTGCCGATAAAGCCGAGTCCGTTCGACGGTTAATCCAGGCTGAAGGGTTTGGGGCGCGAATCGAGACGTTGAATGCGACGGACGCGTTCCTTGGGAGCCTGCCAGGCAACTGGTACTGCAACATCCGGGAACCGCTGATAAACACCCGCAACCTTGCGGACCTGATCCCCCTCAATTCCGTCTGGTCGGGCAGTCCGCTTGCGCCCTGCCCGTTCTATCCACCCGACGCGCCGCCACTGACGCAGGTGGCTTCCGGATCGTCACCCTTCCGACTGAACCTTCATGTGGACGATGTCGGGCATACGCTTATTTTCGGACCAACCGGTTCCGGCAAGTCAACGCTTCTCGCGCTCATCGCAGCGCAATTTCGCCGGTATAAGGGTGCGCAGGTTTTCGCCTTCGACAAAGGCAACTCTATTCTGCCGCTGACGCTGGCCGTCGATGGCAATCATTACGAAATCGGCGGCGACACAGGGGAGGGGGCTAGGCTTGCCTTTTGCCCTCTCTCCGATCTCTCGACCGACACCGACCGCGCCTGGGCTTCCGAATGGATTGAAACACTGGTCTCCCTGCAGGGTGTCACAGTCACCCCGGACCACCGAAACGCCATATCTCGGCAGATCGGTTTGATTGCGGGGGCGCCAGGCCGGTCGCTGTCGGATTTTGTCAGTGGCGTGCAGATGCGGGAGATCAAGGACGCGTTGCACCACTACACTGTCGATGGCCCAATGGGCCAGCTTCTAGACGCTGAACAGGATTCGCTGACCCTCGGTCAATTCCAGTGCTTCGAGATCGAGCAACTGATGAACATGGGCGAGCGAAATCTCGTGCCAGTGCTGACCTATCTGTTTCGACGTATCGAAAAGCGGCTAACGGGGGCACCAAGCCTTATCATTCTCGATGAGGCGTGGCTGATGCTCGGTCACCCGGTTTTCCGCGACAAGATCCGCGAGTGGCTGAAGGTGCTGCGAAAGGCAAACTGCGCCGTCGTTCTTGCCACTCAATCAATTTCGGACGCAGAGCGTTCGGGCATCATCGATGTCCTGAAGGAATCCTGCCCAACCAAGATCTGCCTCCCGAATGGGGCTGCCCGCGAATCCGGGACACGGGAATTCTATGAGCGCATCGGCTTTAATCCTCGCCAGATCGAAATCGTCGCAGCCGCTATTCCAAAGCGGGAATATTACGTGACGTCGCCGGACGGGCGCCGCCTTTTCGATATGGCGCTGGGGCCGCTCACCCTCTCCTTCGTCGGTGCTTCCGGCAAAGCCGACCTCGCTCGGATCCGGGAACTTCTCTCAACCTACGGCAAAGACTGGCCGACCCAATGGCTCAATGAAAGAGGGATCAATCGCTATGCTTGACCATATCCTATCGCTCAGAAGAAAATCCGCGACCGCTGTCGTGGCAGCTTTTGCAGTCTGCGCTTCGGCACCAGCATTTGCCGGCTCAGCGACTGGCGCTGCAACCGAGTGGACACAGCTTGCCAACAATGCACAGCTCGTCGACCTCCTTAAAAGCTCCGGCCTGCAAGTCGACAATCAGCTGACCCAGATCAGTCAGTTGGCCGAGCAGATCCAGAACCAGCTGAACATCTACGAAAACATGCTGCAAAACACGGCGCAGCTGCTCGATCACATCTGGGGGCAGGTGGAGAGCGACCTCAACCAGCTCCGCGATATCATCGATCAGGGACAGAGCATCTCTTTCTCGATGGGGAGCGCAGATGATGTCCTGAAGCAGCGCTTTCAATCCTATGCTGATCTGCAGACTGCCGCCAGCAACGGGACGGACCTATCCTCGAACTATGCCCGTTGGTCAGATACCAACCGCGACACCATCGCCAGCACGCTCAAGGCTGCAAGCCTGACGGCTGACCAGTTCGACAGCGAGGAGGACACGATGGGCTCTCTGCGGAACATGTCCGAATCCGCCGACGGTCAGATGAAAGCTCTCCAGGTCGGCCACGAAATTGCGGCGCAGCAGGTTGCGCAAACGCAAAAGCTGCGTGGTCTCGTATCCCAGCAGATGACGATGATGGGGACGTGGTTGCAAAGCGAGCAGACCGACAAGGATCTGGCACAAGCAAGACGGAAGGAATTCTTCGGCGGCGCAGCACCGTCCACCTCCGGCGGCGAGAAGATGAAGGTGGAATGGTGAGAACGAAGCGGATCTTGATCGCAATCGCATCTTTGCTCGCCGTTGGCAGCGTCGGGCTATGGTTCCTGATGTCCGAGAAACAGGAGGCGCAGCACCGCCGCGCGACGTTTTTCGGTTCGTCGAAGACCTATCCGACTTCTGGTGGTGAGAAGATGAAGGTCGAATGGTGAACCAATGACAATCTCCAACAGCGAATTGCGGGTCGCTCTGCTGCTTGTCACCGTACCTGTCGTGATTGCCCAACCGGCTCTTGCCCAGGAAGGATCTGTTCTGACTTCTCTTCAGACCCAGATTACAACTGCGGCCAAAGGGTGGGAGACCACCGTGATGGACGCGGCGAAATCTCTCTTCTGGATTCTCGCCACCATCGAGATTGGAATTGCCGCTGTTTGGTTGGCATTGCAGACCGCATCACTGGACAGCTGGTTCGCCGAGCTCGTCAGGCGGATCATGTTTGTCGGATTCTTTGCCTTCGTGCTGACGCAAGGACCGACATTCGCCAAAGCAGTGGTGGAAAGTCTTTTTCAGATCGGCGCGGGTGGAGGTACGGCCTCACCTGCAGACGTTTTCAATGCCGGTCTGACGGTAGCGACGAAGATGTCGGCGAAAGTACAGTTCGGCCTATTCGAGGACAATGCACTGGCGATCTCGGCCGCATTTGCAATGGTCGTGACGGTGATCGCATTTTCACTCGTTGCCGCAATCTTTGTCTCCGTCATGGTCGAGATGTATCTTGGCCTTCTCGCCGGCATGATAATGCTTGGGCTTGGCGGCTCGTCGTTCACCAAGGACTTTGCTGTCCGATATCTGGTTTACGCGTTTTCGGTCGGTATGAAACTGATGGCGCTCGTCATGATCTCCCGTATTGGTTCCGAAGTACTAATCGGGCTCGCCAACGAACCGAACGTCGGTGATCAATTTCAGACCGCACTTGCGATCGCCGGTATCGCCGTCGTGGTGTTCATCATCGCCATGTACGTGCCGAACATTATACAGGGCGTCGTTCAGGGCGCGTCCGTCACTGGCGGCATGGAGACTATTCGCCATGGCGGCCAGGCTGCGTCGTTCGCTGCCGGCGCCGCTTTTCTTGCGGCTGGCGCTGCTGGGGCAGGATATGCAGCTGCACAATCGGCACGGGCCACGGGGTCTTCGACCGCCGGCGCTACTCTTCGCGGGATTGGCGCAAGCTTTGGTTCAGGAGCACAGGCCGCAGGATCCGCAGCCAAGGAGAAGGCGATCGGGTCGCCCGGTGCCTATGCCGGCTCCATCCTTGGCCTGGCGAACGCGAAGCTCGACCAGGCTCGCGGCAAGGGAGCCTCACCCGGTCAGCCGCCGGAGCGGCAGGATAAATCGTAAATTCAAGACAGGGAAAATAATATGGCAGCGCAACGCGCCCCGGAGAACCCGTATCTTGCCGCAAGGCAGGAATGGTCGGAACGATACGGCTCTTACGTGAGGGCGGCCTCGGCATGGCGGACGGTCGGCATCTTGAGCCTCGGCATGGCGGTGATCGGTTTCGGCTACTCGCTGTATCTGAGCACGCAGGTCAAACTCGTGCCGTACATCGTCGAGGTCGACAAGCTCGGAAACACCGTCTCGGCAGGATTTCCGCAGCAGATCGAATATGCCGACGCCCGGGTCATCAGGGCAACGCTCGGCGGCTTTATCACCAGTTTCCGCTCGATCACGCCGGATGCCGTCGTCCAGAAACAATACATCGACAGGACCTATGCGCTTCTCAGGACGAGCGATCCATCGACCCAGAAGATTAATGCCTGGTTCCGTGGCAACTCGCCATTCGAAAAGGCCGTGAATGCGACCGTCGCCATCGAGGTGAACAACATCGTCGCGCTGTCGAACCAGACCTATCAGATCGACTGGACTGAGTACGAACGGGACCGCAAAGGCAAGGAAATCGCGACACGCCGATTTCGCGGCATAGCCACGGTGGCGATCACCCCACCTCAGGACGAGGCGACGATCCGGCTCAATCCCATCGGCCTCTATGTCAAGGACTTCGACTGGACCGCGCAACTGTAAGGGCAGGGGACTTCAATGAATAACAGGATACACCAGGCAGCGCTCGGCTGCATGACGGCGCTTGTATTTTGGTCCATGGCGCCGACATCTGGCTTCGCGCAGAGCCTGACGACAAACGAGGCGAAGGGAACCACCCTCTCCAACAAGTGGCGCGGGCAGCGAGGCTTGGTGACGACGGGAGCCGACGGAAAAGTCATCTTCCTGTTCGGTGAGACGCAGCCTTCTGTCGTCTGCTCACCTTTACAGGTCTGCGACATCGAGCTTCAGGGTGGGGAGATTGTGCGCGACGTGCTTGTCGGGGACACGGTACGCTGGAAGGTCGAGCCGGCCACATCCGGTGCTGCAGGGGGCCAGGCAATTCACCTGATCGTCAAACCGTCGGAGGCGGGTCTGGTGACGTCGATGGTGGTGACGACCTCAAGACGCACCTATCATATCCAGCTCAAATCGCACCCGAACCAGTATATGGCCCGCGTCGGCTTCGAATATCCGGAAGAGGCCGCGACGA
>JBAYTX010000091.1:0-6067 GCA_041675415.1 Rhizobium sp.
ACACCCACCAGAAAAAACTTGAACCATCGCAGCAGCTCGTTCTGCTCCCGCACCCGCATCAGATTGTCGTAATAATGCGTGCGGTTGCGCTCGAAAAAATCCGACAGATACAACACCGGCTGCTTCAATATCCCCTTGCTCACCAGATACAGCGTAATCAGCAAACGCCCCACACGGCCATTGCCATCAAGGAAGGGGTGGATGGTTTCAAACTGGTAATGCACCAAGGCAATTTTCAGCAACTCGGGAAAATACTGGGCATCGTTATGTACGAACCGCTCCATATCGCCGATCAGCTCACCGATGGAGGTATGCACCGGTGGCACGAACACCGCATCGCTGATCGTTGCCCCGCCTATCCAGTTTTGGCTTTTCCTGAATTCACCCGGCTGCTTGTGCTTGCCGCGCACGCCTTGCAGCAGGGTCTTATGGGTCGCACGGATCAAGCGTGCCGAAAAAGGCAGCGTCCGCAACTTCGCGATCGCCTGATTCATCGCCGCCACGTAATTTTGCACCTCTTCCCAGTCATCTCTTTTGTCCGGAGCGACATCTTCCTTCTCGAGTAGCGCCTCCTCGATATTCGTCTGCGTGCCCTCGATTTTGCTGGATTGAGTGGACTCCTTCAGCACATGCATGCGGATGAATAAATCAATATTGGGAATGTAGTCCGAATACATATCCAGCCTACCCAATTCCCGATCCGCCTGCCCCAGCAACTGGATCAGTTCCATGTTGTCCAGCACCCAGGCGCGGTTGATGGGATTAGGCTGAAAGCTTTTGTAATGCCCTTGCTTGACAGTGCGGCCAGACAGAAATTTCTTCATTGGAGTTTCTCTAGCCCGAAATTAAAACAACCCCGCCGGTTGTTTTATATTTTACGCAATAACTAAAATAGCGCAAGCGGCTATTTTAGTTTGTTGCGGCAACACGTCACAGCAGCCGTATCCTCCCGATCAAGAGTTCCTGCATCATCCCCTGCTTCAGGGCGCGGGTCTTGTCACGGCGGGCTTCGAGAGCGGTGATCTCGGCGTCGATGTCTGAGAGGACGGTGGCGATGGCGATTTGTTCGGGAATAGGAGGTAAGAGTATCTCAATTCCATTGAGAACACTTCCACTGAGAGAAGGTAGTGCCGTTGTACTGGCCAGACTGCCCAACTTGGTATTGAGCAACAAGTAATGCACAAAGCGGGAATAAGCGCGGCCAGAATCCAAGACATAAGCGGCCATGTTGTTGTCCAGGCAACTCGTCTTGGCAAGTATTTTCTTTCGCTCAAGAAATACGGCTGCACCTACTTTAGCGAACACAATGCTTTCAGAGGGAAATAGCGTTGCTCCAAGCTGCTTGCATAATTCCTCCGATATATAGTTGTTCGCCGCCTCCATAAAAGTTTCATTCCCTTCAATATTCATATCAGAGACCTTGAATAAAGGAAATGCCCCCGATCGCATACCTTGGAACTTTATCGGGAAGCCGCTTCCCCCTCTAAAGTACCCGATGTCGCCGGCTTTAACTACCTCCCACTCCCCCTGAAACCCCGGCAGTCGCGTCTGGCCGGTAAGGAGTTGCTGCATGGCGGCCTGTTTGAGATCGCGCTTCTTGGTGATGAACTGGTCGAGCTTGGCGAGCAGGGCATCCACATCCGACAGAGCTGCGGCGATGGCACTCCGTTCTTCACGGGTGGAGGGCAGCGGAACCCGAAAAGAATTGAGGTTCGCATTTGTAATCTGATTTATTGTTGCGCCGATGTTCTCGGCGATCTGGCGTTTTATAAGTTCAGACTGAAATTGTTGAAAAATATATTCAGGGTCCTTGGTCCGAAACACCGACATGAACGCACCGAATGTCTGCCCGACTACTCGGTGATCAAGTAGTGCGCACTTTCCTATCAATGCACGACTTCCGTTTCGTACGCAAACAAGAATGTCACCTTCTTGGACCCTTATTTGTTCTGGGATATTCGCATCAACGAAGACGCTGTCATCAAATGAAAGCGTTCCCTCTCGGATGTTGCATGAACGAAGCACCATGGTTCCATGTTCCTTGACGTTACTCGGACTGTAAGTCAAGCCAATCAAACAGTCTCCTATATCGCCAAGATTTGCGACATCCCAATCCTGCGGAATCACCCCCACCTCTGTCTGCTTATAGCCCGACCTCACTTCCATATGAAGCCCATCTTCTTCAGGTGTTCGTCCACGCGGGCGGCGAGGGTTTCCACTTCTTCGGCCAGTTTCGGCAACGGTGTGGCGTAGCGATCGGCGAGTTGTTTGATGCGCCCGGTGAGCGCCTGGCTGACGCGATCCAGTTCGCCCTGCACGCTGGCGGTCAAGGTGGCGAGCCACTTGTCGTCCACCACCAGGGTCTTGATGTCGGCCTCGGTGAGTTGCCCGTACTTGGCGGCGACCTTGGCATCGAGCGCCTTTTGTGCGTCCTTAGCTTTCTTGCTCGCAGCGGCTTCCTGGTCGATCAGCGCGGCGTAGGTCTCCAGCAGCTTGCGCTCGTCCAGCAGTTCCTTGTCGCCCTTGATGGCCTTGAGTCTATCCTTGACGCTCTTGGCGGTGAGCTTGCCCTTCTCGGTCTTGGCCTCGGCCAGCATCCCGTCCTCGCCGCCATGCTCCTCGTCCATCTCTTCCATCTGCCGGCCGATGGCGTCGCGCTCGGCTTCCAGGGTTTCGATAGCCGCTTGCTCGGTGGCGAAGCTGCGGGCGACGATCAGGCTGGCGGGGATCAGGTCGATGTTGGGTTTGCCGTCCTGCACTGCCTTCCAGCCGTCGGCTGCGATCATCCAGGCATCGTCCTGCATGGTCTCGGCCCAGTAGTCCATCAGGTGCTGGTAGACGTCGTAGGCATCGAGCAGCGGTATGGTGCGGAAGGCTTCGAGCAGAGTCTCGGAGAGGGTGTCGATCAGCAGCTTGGGCCGGTCGCCGATCTGGATGCCGGCGAGCAGCGGGGTGTTGGCCTGCTTCCACGCGGCGAAGCGCTGCGTCACCTGCTCATTGAACGCGGTGAATTGCGGGTGGCCGAAGATCGCGGCCTTGATCCGGCTGGCTTCGACCTTGAGTCGGCTATAGCCGGGTCGATCGCCGTTCGCGAAGAGTTCGCCGCGCACGGCGGGAATGACCTGCCAGTACGCGGCAAGCCCGTCGACGTCGGCGTTGGGGATGCCGCCCTTCAGATGCGCCTCGATGTCCTGCAAATCCTCCGGCTCGCTGCTGTCTAAGTAGCGCGGCAGATTGAGGTTGAAGTCGTTGGCCTCGATCTCGGCCAGCGGCACCATACGCGAATACTTCGGCGTTTCCACCTGGCGATTGAAGCTGTCGACGATCTTGTGGATGTCCTGGGCGCGCAGGCGGTTCTTGTTGCCGTCCTTGATGAAGCCCTTGCTTCCATCGACCATGAAGATGCCCTTGCGACCCGCCGCGCCTTCCTTGTCCAGCACCAGGATGCAGGCAGGAATGCCGGTGCCGTAGAACAGGTTGGCCGGCAGGCCGATGATGCCCTTGATGAATCCCTGCTTGACGATGCGCTTGCGGATCGCGGCTTCGGCGCCGCCCCGAAACAGCACGCCGTGGGGGTGGATGACCGCACCCTTGCCAGTGCTCTTGAGCGACGTGAGGATGTGCAGCAGGAAGGCGTAGTCGCCATTCTTGGCCGGCGGAATGCCGTACTCGAAGCGGCCATAGAGATCGTTGGCCGGGGCTAGGCCGCTCGTCCAGTTCTTGTTGGAAAACGGAAAATTGGCGACCACGAAATCGAAGGTCTTGAGGCCGCCGTCGGCGTTGGTGAAGTGCGGGTGGGAAAGAGAGTTGTCCTGCCAGATTTCCGCCGTCGGGCAATCGTGCAGCACCATGTTCATGCGCGCCAGCGCGGAGGTGGCGTTGTCCATCTCCTGGCCGTAGAGCGTGAGGTCGAAACCGGTGCGGCCCTTGGCCTCGTCGTGCGCCTTCAGCAGCAGCGAACCGGAACCGCAGGTCGGGTCGTAGATGGTTTGCGCGCCGCTGCTGGCCCGGCCCAGGTCGATGACCATAGCCATGACGCGGGAGACTTCCGCCGGGGTGTAGAACTGGCCCTTGCTCTTGCCCGATTCGGTGGCGAAGTGGCGCATCAGGTATTCGTAGGCGTCGCCCAGCAGGTCGTCGCCCTCGGCGCGATTACGCCCGAAATCAAGTCCCTCGAAGATGGCGACCAACTTGGTGAGCCGATCCACCATCGCCTGCGCCTTGCCAAGCTTCTCTTCGTCGTTGAAGTCGGCAACGTTGATGGCACCCTTGAGGCTGTCGTTGGCATCGGCTAGCCGGCCGACAATTTTGTTGATCTTGTCGCCGATCTCCTTGTCGCCCTTGGCCGCCACCATGTCGGCAAAACCGCCGCCTGCGGGCACATCGATCAGGGCATCGGCATCGCCCGCGTACTTGTCGGAGACGTATTTGACGAAGAGCAGGACGAGGACGTAATCCTTGTACTGGCTGGCGTCCATGCCGCCGCGCAACTCGTCGCAGGACTGCCAGAGGGAGGAATAGAGTTCGGACTTCTTGAGGGCCATGGGTTCTGTTCTGGTGGTTCCGTGCCGAACATCGGCCTGCGGCTACTTTACCCCATAGCCGGTATTGGACAAAGGCCTTGAGCGGTGATCTGGTGATCATCGCCAACAGCAACGCGGCGCCCGGCGCTAGCGCAGTTCAGCGCTGCAGAGCCGGCACTGCTGTCGGGTGAACACGTTGCGGTTCTTGCAGCGCGGGCAGACCAGTTCGATCTTGTCGCGCAGCCAGGGCACCAGGCCGCGCGGCATGAACAGCAGCACCAGCAGCACGATCACGGCGAAGATCAGTAGCCGGACTTCCTTGAACAGATCGAAGCTGGCGAGGATCTCGGTCAGCGGATAGAGCAGGAACACGGCCGTCACCGGCCCGTAGATGGTCGCTACGCCGCCGAAGACGCCCCAGATCACCACCTGGAAGGAGAGCGCCACCTCCAGCGCGGAAGGTCCGGCGACGCGCAGAAAGTGCACGAACAGGGCACCGGCGATGCCGGCGAACAGCGCCGACAGCGTGAACGCCAGCACCTTGTAGCGCGGGGTGTTGATGCCCGACGCGCGGGCCGCCACCTCGTCCTCGCGTATGGCGTGAAAGATGAGGCCGGTGTTGGAGTCGCCGATCTTCCACAAGGCAAAGCACGAGGCCAGCATCGCCAGCACGGCGACGTAGTAATTGCCCACGGCGCCGTTCAGCAGGCGTTTCAGCCCGGAGATTCCCAACTCGCCGCCCGAGAAATCCGGGACGGCGAACAGCAGGCCGGTCAGTATCAGCGGCAGAGCCAGGGTGACCAGGCTGAGGTAGGAACCGCGCAGGCGCAGGCACATCACGCCGACCAGGGCACCAACCGCAACCGACGCCACGACCGCGATCGGAATGGAGAGCCAGGGCGAGATGCCCAGGTGCCGAGAGAGCAGCGCCGAGGTGTAGGCGCCGATGCCGAAGAACAGCGCGTGCCCGAAATTCACCTGCCCGGTGTAGCCGGCGAGCATGTCCCAACTGGCGGCGAAGATGGCGAAGACCGCCGTCATGGTGATGATGCGCAGCACGTAGGGGTCGTCGTAAGCGAACGGCAGAAAAAGCAGGACCAGCACCGCGGCGAGCACAAAGCTGCGGCTGGGCAGGACGAACACCTCGTGCTGCAGATGGGCCCAGATGCGGCGCGGCAACATCAGCGGGCTCATCAGCGTTCTTCCTCGAACACCACGCCGTACAGCCCCTCCGGCTTGATCAGGAGCACGATGACCATGATGGTGAGCGCCACGGCGCCTTTGAGAAACGCGCCTGAGGGAACAGCGAACACGGTGATCGCCTCGACGTAACCGATGATGAAAGCCCCGATCAGGCTGCCCTTGAGGCTGCCCAAGCCGCCCAGCACCACGATGGCGAGCATGGTCACCAGCGGCGACAACCACATCAGCGGATCGACCACGAACACCGGCGCCACCACCACGCCGGCGATGGCGGCGAGCGCGACGGAAATGCCCACGGTGAACATGGCGACGCGGTTCACGTTCATGCCCATCAGGTTGGC
>JBAYTX010000092.1:0-5734 GCA_041675415.1 Rhizobium sp.
ATCCGGCCACCTATCTTCCTTCTGCATCGAACGCAGGAGGGACAAGGGGATCTACACCGTGGAATTATATCTGAAGGTTCGCTTGGCTGTTTCGGAAGGGATGAGCCGGCGTCAGGCTGCAAAGCATTTCAACACATCTCGCGACAGCGTTTCCAAGATGGTGTCGTATTCGACGCCGCCCGGCTATCAGCGTCAGTTGCCGATCCGGCGTCCCAAGCTGGATGCGTTCGTTTCAACCATCGAGCATTGGCTGGTGGAAGACAGACAAGTGCCGCGCAAGCAGCGCCATACGGCCAAGCGGGTGTTCGACCGACTTCGAGACGAATGCGGATTTACCGGCGGCTACACGATCATCAAAGGATTACATGCGCGAGCGGGATCAGCGTCGCCAAGAGGTGTTCGTGCCACTGTCGCACCCGCCCGGCCATGGGCAGGTCTACTACCTCAGCACAATTGCGATTTCCGGGGATCTGCACGATCTCGGAGACAAGCAACTGGTAGCCGGCATGCCGGTCGAGGTCTTCTTCACTACCCAGGAACGTTCGGCACTCTCCTATCTGGTCAAACCATTCACCGATCAGATGATGCGCTCGTTCCGCGAAGAATGATCGCCTGGCCAGCTGGTCTACAGGAGGTATGCCCGATGCGCAGATGGCCGGACCATGCCCCGTTCGGGAGATGGGCGAGCGCATCGATGCCTGAGCTGCCCGCATTGCCGGAGGTAGAGGTGTTTGGAGGCGACCCGGTCAACAGGATATCTCACTGCGAACGCGGAAATATGTCGAGACCGGGTGCAATCCTCGGAGGGGTCCTGCTGGGCACATGCCTTGCGTTCTCGCCTGACGCTATCGCGACCGAGCCGATGAACCGGCTCGGCCTACCAGTGGATTGCGAACCTGGCCGCGACTGTTTCGTGCAGCAGATGCCCGATACCGAGCCTGGACCGGGCCTATCCGATCCTCTGTGCGGCCTTGCCAGTTATGACGGTCATGACGGGTGGGACATCCGACTACGTACACTCGCGGATATTGCCCAAAATGTCCCTGTCGTCGCCGTAGCCCGCGGCCTGGTGCTACGGCGTCGCGACGGCGTCCCGGACCGGTTGTCCGATCGTAACAGCAGCAAAACCGCGCTGAAGGGCAGGGAATGCGGCAACGGCGTCATCGTCCGCCATGAGGACGGCCTCGTCTCCCAGTATTGCCACCTGAAAATGGGTAGCATCGCCGTACAGCCCGGCATGATGGTTGAAAGGGGCGAGCGACTCGGCGCCATTGGCGCCTCCGGGCTCGCTGAGTTTCCACACGTCCACCTGTCAATCCACCGCGAGGATGAACGAATCGAACCGTTGACGGGGCAGTCGCTGAACAGGAGAACACCGGACTGCGGCGATCTGACAGGAAGCTTGTTCACGAATCTGGCCCGCGACCAACTGGCCCGCACGCCGCTTGCCATTCTCAAGATCGGCTTGACTGAAGCGCCACCCGCGCTCGACGAACTTGTACTCGGCGAACCACCTGCTATTGCAACCAGTGCCAGCAATGCCATGATCGCTTGGGTGTGGGCGATCAATGTCGAGGCCGGAGACCGCTTCAAGATCCATATAGTCCGGCCCGACGGCTCCTTGCTGGTCGAACACACCAGCGAGCCGTTGGCGCGTCGCAAAGCCAACTATATCGCCTATGCCGGTCACAAGCGCAGTGCAATGCCGGGTTCATACACAGTTTCCGTGAAAATGCTGCGCGACAATACTTCCTTTATCTCCGAAACCAGAACTTTCAAAGTGACTGAGCCACGAGGTGTCGTGAGCATGCCGGGAGCATTCAGGTGATCGGGCGATGGGCAGTTGGTCTTCTTCGGGCGATACCTGCCTTGCATCTTCAACAGACTGCAATCTCCGGAAGAAATCCGGCAACGTCTGGCTATCAGCCAAGACTCTTGAGATAGATCGACAGCAATTGCGTCTGCGAGGAAATGCCCAGCTTGCGATAGACGTTGCGGCGGTGAACCTTGACGGTTCCGGTCGAAATGCCGAGCCTGAGCCCGATCGACTCCGAGGAGTGACCCTGTAGCACAAGTTCGACGATGGCCGCTTCCCGATCAGTCAGGTTGAGATCGCGCCAGACGCGTTCCGTGGCTGGTTGGGCGGCCTTGCGTCCGCTCCTGCCCCGCTTGGCGACGGCAGCGTCGAAGCGGCGACCAAGATCCGGCCAGGCGTGCCGGACCAGCGCGGCCACCACCGGTTCGGCTTTTCTCAGAAGGGCAAATTCCGCCGTGGAAAACACCCCCGACTGTTCCCGCCGCATCAGCGAGAGGACGACCGTGATGCCGTTGTCGAGCGCGACGAAGAACCCGACCTCCTCGGCTAGTCCCGTCTGGGTATAGTAGCTGCGGAAATATTCGCTCGAAAAGAAGCGGTCGGGCGCCAGCTCCCGCATGCGCCAGACGCCGGGCTTCGGCTCCTGTGCTGCTCTATAGAATGGATCGAGCAGATAAGGTCCGGCCTGGTACATGCTGACGAAGACGACATGCTGTTCAGAAGTGAAAGTGCTGTAAAGATCGATCGGCCGTTCCTGTCCACGATAGGCGAAGACGACGATATAGTCGAAACGGAGCAGGCTCTTCATCAGGGCATGGAAGGCGGCCCCGGCTTCCTCCTCGCCAGGAGCCCCCTGGCCCACCAGCCGCCCCATGGCTTTGAACAAGGCTTCGAGATCCATGCCGACATCCACCCGCTTGCAAAAAAGAGCAGCAATTGCTCTTGAGGTATACACCCTCCACATCCAGCAACGGCTTGGAATACCTCTTTCGGGGTATATACCGCAAACGACCGGCTTGAATAGGTTTGAGACAGACGGTGTGAAGCCAGGTGATCGCAAGAAGACTTGGCATTCAAAAAAACAGCCGCGGGGAATATGACGTGACAGCTCCTTCGACGAACGACATCGAGTTCCGTTCGGTCGCCAAGCGCTATGGCAGCGTGACCGCCGTTTCGGACGTCAATCTGGCCGTGCCGAAGGGTGCCTTCGTGGCCCTGCTCGGACCATCCGGTGGCGGCAAGACCACCTGCCTGAGGATGATCGGCGGTTTCGAACAGCCGAGCGAAGGCACGGTTCTGATCAACGGCCGCGAGATGAACGGCGTGCCCCCCTACCGCCGCCCCGTCAACATGGTCTTCCAGCACTACGCGCTGTTTCCGCATTTCGACGTCGAACAGAACGTCGCCTACGGGCTGAGGCAGCAGCGACCGAGGCTTGGCGCCGCCGAAATCGCCACTCGAGCGCGCGAGGCGCTCGAAATGGTGCGGCTCGGCGGCTTCGAAAAGCGCCGCGTGCACGAAATGTCCGGCGGCCAGCAGCAGCGCGTGGCGCTGGCCCGCGCTATCGTCAACAAGCCCTCGGTGTTGCTGCTCGACGAGCCGCTGGCAGCCCTCGACAAGAAGCTGCGCACCGCCATGCAGTTTGAGTTGCAGACCTTGCAGCGCGAACTCGGCATCACCTTCGTGCTCGTCACACACGATCAGGAAGAAGCACTGTCGATGAGTGACATGGTCTGCGTGATGAACGCCGGCCGCATCGTCCAAATGGACAAGCCCCAGGCGATCTACGACCACCCGGCCGACCTCTTCGTCGCTGACTTTGTCGGCAAGACGAACCGCATCGCTGCCACGCTGGAGGCCGACGGAACGACGATCCGGCTCTCCAACGGCATGGCGCTCGCTCGAGCCGGCAAGACCGCACTCGCGCCCGGAGCGGCGACCGTGGCGCTGCGTCCCGAAGCGATCGAGCTTGCCCGGCAATCCTCCGTCGGCAACGGCCAGCTCACCGGAACGGTCACCCATCGCATCTTCCTCGGCTCAACCGCCGAATATCAGATCAACGTCGACGGATTGGGCGATTTCCTCGTCACGGCCGATCGGCGCAGCGTGCAGGAAAGCGATCTCGTCGAACCGGGCGAACGGGTCGTTCTGAAATTCGATCCCGGCAAAATGCATGTTTTTCCGGCCTGAGGAAGGGCCGTACTCGTCAAGACAAAAAAAGGGAACAGCGTCATGACAAAGTGGTACAGAGAAAATGCCCCGGTTACTGCCGAACAGCTCAGCGACGAATGGATGCGCCTGAAACGCGGGTCCGTTTCGCGCCGTCACTTCCTCGGCGTCACCGGACTCGGCCTTGCTGCAGCGGTGCTTGGCCGCCAGCCGGGCGCCTTCAATGCCAACGCCTATGCCGGCGACCTCGGCACGACCATGTCGCTCGCCACCTGGCCGAACTATCATGATCCGGCAACCTTCGAGGCCTTCACTGCCGCGACCGGCGTTGCCGTCGAAGTCAACGTCTTCGGCTCCAACGAGGAAATGCTCGCCAAGCTGCAGGCCGGTGGCACCGGATGGGACCTCTTCGTGCCCACCAACTATACCATTTCGACCTATGTGAAGCTCGGCCTGATCGATCCGCTCGACATGACGAAGCTGCCGGCCTTTTCGCAAGCCAGCCAGTCGCCGCGCTTCACCTCGGAGGGCGCCATCGACGGCGTAACCTACGCCCTGCCGAAGAACTGGGGCACGACGGGCATGGCCGTCAACACCGCCAAGATCAAGACGAAGATCACCTCGTGGAAGGACTTCTTCGAGGTGGCCCAGACCGAGGCCGACGGCCGCGCCATGGTTCACGACTACCAGCTGACCACCATCGGCAGCGCGCTGGTCTCGCTCGGCTACTCCTTCAACTCGATCAAGCCCGAGGAACTGGCCAAGGCCGAGGAACTGCTGATCAAGGTCAAGCCGCATCTCTACGGCATCAACAGCGACTATCAGCCCGGCATGCGCGGCACCGATGCCTGGATGACCATGTGCTGGACCAATGACGGCGCGCAGCTCAGCCGCGACATGCCGGAAATCGCCTATATCCTCGGTTCCGACGGCGGCGAGATCTGGACCGACTTCTACGCGATCCCGAAGAGCGCGGCCAACAAGCCGGCCGGCTATGCCCTGCTCGACTTCCTGATGACGCCGGAAAACGCCGTCAAGGAACACATCGCCAACGGCGCCCCGACCACCGACAGCCGCGTGATGGCCCTTCTGCCGGCCGACGTGACGTCGAACAAGATCGTCTATCCGGACGAAGCATCGCTCACCCCGCTGGAATTCGGCGCGGCCGTGACGCTCACCGACCCGGCCCGCGCCGAGTTGATGGCCCGCTTCAAATCGGCTTGATCGCAGTTTCGGGTGGGGAGCGAAAGCCCCTCATCCGGCCTGCGGCCACCTTCTCCCCGCCGGCGGGGAGAGGGCCAGGGTGAGGGGCAATCCTTGCTCGACGCGTATCAATGACCACACCAGGACCAACGCATGGCCTTCGCTACGGACACACGAAAGAGACTGGTCACCGCAGCGCTGGTAGGCCCGGCGGCGATCTGGCTGTTCGTCTTCCTCGTCCTGCCCTTCATGGCCATCGTCGTCTTTTCGGTCGGCGAGCGGGCGCCCGAAGGCGGCTATCAGGCAGCCTTCACCTTCGCCCACTTCGCCAATCTCGGCTCGCGCGCCGCCGCCTTCCGCAACACCATGCTGATCGCGCCGCTCGGCGCCTTTCTCTGCCTGATCGTCGCCTATCCTGTCGCCTACTACCTGGCGATCAAGGCCAGTCCGCAATACCGGCTGTTGCTCGTCTCGCTGGTCGTCGTGCCCTTCTGGACCAGCCTTCTCGTGCGCACCTATGCCTGGATGTACATCCTCGGCTCGCGC
>JBAYTX010000093.1:0-5572 GCA_041675415.1 Rhizobium sp.
GCGCCGATTTTTTCCCACGTTCCCTGCTGATCGCTCAGACGCCCTGTAAATCAAGTCCTTTCCCACCAATTCCCAGTTGTTCCCGGATTTTCCCGGATATGCCATCTGATCTTGCACATTACACGAGTGCCCGATCGACGGCATTCCGCACGCTGCCGCACATCGCTGATGCCCGCAAGGCGGCCCGGCGCTTCGGTGCCGGGCAGTCCAATTCATCAGAACAACTGATGGAACGAACGTGTCTACACACTCCAAACGACCCGGCGAAATGTCGCCGCTTGATGCCGACCATGTGCTCGGCGAGGAATATGAACATGCGCCCGTGCCTCTTGCGGCCCGGCACAGCCTGTTTTCGATGGTGGCGGTCTGGGCCGGTTTCCCGATGATCATCACCGGTTCCATGACCGGATCGATCCTCGTTCTCGGCATGGGCTTTTCCCGCGCGCTCGTCGCGATGATCCTCGGTAACCTGATCATGTTTGCCTATGTCGGGGCGCTCGGCGTTTCGGCGACGAAGAGCGGCAGGAATTTCGCGCTGATCGCCTCGCAGGTCTTTGGGACGAAGGGATATGCGCTCGCCTCCGGTCTGCTTTCGACGCTGCTGCTCGGCTGGTTCGCCGTGCAGACCGGCATTACCGGCGCTCTCATCGCGAGCACTTACGAGATGAACTATGTAGCTATGTCCATAGTAGCGGGCCTGCTCTACATAGCCATCACCTTTATCGGTGTCCGCGGCCTGCACCTGATCGGGCTCGTATCCGTGCCGCTTTTCCTGGTGCTCGGCCTCTTCGTCGTGCTTCATTCCGCCTCGACCACGACGTTTGAGGCGATCTGGACCTATGCCGGCAATAACGGCGTCGCCACAATGTCGATGGGCGTCGGACTGACGGTCGTCATCGCCCTCTTCATCGACGCGGGTACGGTAACCGCCGATTTCAACCGCTGGGCCAAAACGGGCACCCATTCCCTCATCGCGACGTTCTCGGCCTTTCCGGTTTCCAACCTCGTCGCCATGCTGGTGGGCGGCATCCTGACGGCGGCGCTTGCGGTGCCGAACGCCAACCCGTTCGGGGCGGACAATATGTTCGGTTACATGAATACGATGCAGATCGGCTGGCTTAGCGTGCTCGCCTTCCTGTTCCTCTATATCAACCTCGGCTCGGTCTGCTCGCATTGCCTCTACAATGCGGCAACGGGCTGGTCACGTATCCTCCGTTCGAGGATGCGGTTGCTTGCTGTCGTGCTCGGCATAGTCGGCATCGTGATTGCCGCAGGCAATGTCTGGGCGTTCTTCATCCAGTGGCTCTCGCTGCTCGGCATTGTCGTTCCGCCCATCGGAACGATCCTTCTCGTCGAGGCCTACATCTTCAAAAGCAGCGGCAGGGCGGAGAAGGAATGGCGCTCGACGCCCTTCATTTCCTGGGCGATCGGCGCAGCCGTGGGCTTCGTCGTCGAATTCTACGCACCGCAGCTTTCCACCGCAATCAGTGCGGGTATGGTCGCTGGAATTGCTCATCTTGCGCTCTCCCCTCTCAAGGATCGGCGGTCCGCCGCTGGCGCATCTATCTGAAACCGGCGGCGCGCCTTGACGCGCGCCGAACGCTCATTTCCAACGAAGGAAACACAGAATGACGATCGATTACGAAATCTTCGAACTCGGCGATTTCTCCTTGCAGAACGGCGCAATCCTGCGCAAGGCCAAACTCGCCTACAAGACCTTCGGCGCCCTCAATGCCGCAAGGGACAATGCCATCATCTATCCGACCTGGTATTCCGGCCAACACTACGACAACGAATGGCTTGTTGGCCGAGGCATGGCGCTCGATCCCGACAGGTATTTCATCATCATTCCGAACATGTTCGGCAACGGCCTTTCCTCCTCGCCGAGCAACACGCCGGAGCCCTACAATGCCGCTCGTTTTCCGAGGGTGACGGCCTATGACAATGTCCGGGCCCAACACAGGCTGGTCACCGAACATTTAGGGATCTCGCATCTGCGGATGGCGACGGGATGGTCCATGGGTGCGCTCCAGGCCTTCCACTGGGGCTCCATGTATCCCGATATGGTGGACCTGCTTGCGCCCTTCTGTGGCTCGGCGAAATGCTCGCGCCACAACTTTGTCTTTCTCGAAGGTGTGAGGGCGGCCCTAACGGCAGACGATGCGTTTCGCGACGGCTGGTACACTGAAAAGCCGCACAAAGGCCTGCGCGCCGCCGCCCGTGTCTATGCCGGCTGGGGCTTTTCCCAATCCTTCTACCGTGAGGAACTCGACCTGAAGACGCTGGGCTATGCTTCGCTGGAGGATTTTCTGGTTTCCTTCTGGGAAGGCTTCTTCCTCCCGAAGGACCCGAATAACCTGCTTGCGATGCTCTGGACCTGGCAGAACGGCGACATTTCGGCAAACGAACTCTATAACGGCGACTACAAGGCGGCACTCGGCGCGATCAAGGCGAAAACCTACGTAATGCCGAGTGGAACCGACCTCTACTTTCCGACCGAGGACAGCCAGAACGAAGTCGCCAACATGCCGGACGCGAGTTTTGTGCCGATCCCTTCGATCTGGGGTCACTTCGCAGGCGGGCCGGGCACCAACCCCGTCGACGTCAAATTCTTGGACGACAAGCTGAAGGAACTGCTCGCGTCCTGAATTCCCCTTGCGCTGCGATGGCCGGGAGCATCGCGGCGCCAACTCCGAGAGGCCTATCGTGACAAACCTGGATGCCTATCGCATTTCCAGCGAACCTTTCTATCGGGCGGTCGACAGCGAGATCGAGCTGTTCGAGGCCGCCCATAAGAGCCGCATGCCCGTCATGCTGAAGGGGCCAACCGGCTGCGGCAAGACGCGCTTCGTCGAGCACATGGCTTGGCGGCTAGGCAAGCCGCTAATCACGGTCTCGTGCCACGAGGACATGACTGCATCCGACCTTGTCGGCCGCTACCTGCTCGATGCGCACGGCACGGTCTGGCACGACGGACCGTTGACGCTCGCTGTGCGCGAGGGGGCGATCTGCTACCTCGACGAGATTGTTGAGGCGCGGCAGGATACCACCGTCGTCATCCACTCATTAACCGATGACCGCCGCATCTTGACGCTCGAAAAGAAGAACGAGGTAGTCAGGGCCCATCCGGATTTTCATGTCGTAATCTCCTACAATCCCGGCTACCAGAGCGTGCTCAAAGACCTTAAGGAATCGACCAAGCAGCGCTTTGGCGCGATCGCCTTCGGCTATCCGGCCTCGGAGATCGAGGCGGAGATCATCACAAGGGAAGCTGGTATCGACCGACGGACGGCGGACGCGCTGGTCCGCATCGCTGAGCGCTCGCGCAACCTCAAGGGGCATGGGCTCGAAGAGGGGGCGTCCACCCGGATGCTTATCAATGCCGGATTGCTGGTTGCCGCCGGCATACCGATCGAGAGGGCCTGTCAAGTCGCCATGGTGGTGCCGATTAGCGACGACCCTGACCTGCGTGACGCGCTGACCGGCGCGATCGCCGCCTGCCTCTGAGGTGTTGCATGCCGGAGGCTGTGCCCATGAACGCGCCCGATGGATTTCCGTCCGAATGGCAGGATCGCTGGCATGTCGCGCACAGCCGCATCGACCAGGCTGGTTATGGCGATCTCGTCGCTAACGCCTATCGCCGTGCCGGCCCGGAGCTCGCAGCACGCATCGGCCCGGCCTTTGCCGTGCGGTTCGCGTCGTCGATCTCCCAGGTGGCAATCCGGTCGGGAAGGCTGGCCGCAAGCCTAATGCCGCAGGCGGCCCTTCTCGCGTCGCAGCGTTTTGAAGAGCCTGTGGCAATGAATTCCTGGGCGGCGGCGATCGAGGACGTCGCACGCCGGTCGCCCGACGCGGTCCTTCCCCTTCTGGAGAACACTGGCCGGCTCGTGGATGCGTTCGATGTGCCGGATTTTATTGCCTTCGTGCGCATGGGCCTTCATCTTGCCGATGGGAGTCCGGAGCGCAGGCGCGCCTACTTCGCACTGGAAAGTGCCGAGGCGATCAGGCTTATCGAGGGGCCAGGTGCAGGCGGTGGCCTTGCTGACCTGCGGCATGGTCTCGGTCTTTTTCTCGGTGCTCTCTGGGGAATTGCCCCACCGATTGCGGAGGCCCCACCGGATGCGCCGGAACAGATGCGGCGCAGGCCCGGCTTTGGGGGTGGCGGGGTGCGTCTGCCGGGTGCCTTCGCGGGCTTCGGAAGCGCCGAGGCCAAGCTGCTTTACCGTGCAGCCGTCGCCCATGTTGGCGCCCACCATCGCTTCACGCGGACGAGGTTTCCGGTGGCCGGGCTGAAGCCGATGCAGATCGCCCTCGTTTCTCTTATTGAGGATGCACGCGTTGAAAGGCTCGCCTCCCGGAGGATGCCGGGCGCTGTTTGAAAAGGCCGCTCGAGAAGACATTGACGATCAGCAGCTAAGTCGCCGTATCGGCGGGCTGCTCGGCAACGACATCGGCCAGATGCGTCTGCAGTTCGACGCTCGGACCTATGTGGTCCAGCCGGCCTATCGTGACGACAATATGGGAATTTGGGACTTCGAACCCGACGATGACCAGGTGCCCGTCGAGATTGAGGCGATGCTCGAGGGTGCGCGGATCGAGCAGCGGGCCGGCGACAGTGGGCGACGCGAAGAGGGCGAGGATGGCGACACGGAGCGCGGCAAACTGGTCGAAGCACAGGACGACGACGGCCTGGTCGTCGCGTGCTATCCGGAATATGATCATGTCACCGGGCGGTATCGGCCCGACTGGTGCCAAGTACGCGAGCTGCCTGGTCAAATCGGCTCGCCCCGGATAGCGGCGGCCTTGAGCGAGGCGCGTTCGGATCTCGTCGACCGGCTCGCTGGGCTAATCAAAGCTTCGCGGATCAACCGCCAGCAGCGTGTCCGCGGTCAGACCGAAGGGGAGTTTCTCGATATCGACGCCAGTATCGCGGCCATGATCGCACGGCGTGCCGGCGCGGTGCCGGATACCCGGATCTATGGCCGTTATGAGCGGCGCTCGCGCGACATGTCGGTGCTTCTCCTCATCGATTCCTCCCGGTCGACGACGGAAAGGATGCGCGGTTCGGCTGGCTCGGTGCTGGAGATGGAGCGGCTGTCAATGGCACTTCTGGCGCGTGCGATGACGGAAGTAGGCGATCCCTTCGCCATCGCGGCCTTCTGCTCCAACGGGCGGGAGGACATACGCTATGTGCGCGTCAAGGATTTCGGCCGACCCTTCGACGCAGTAACCCTTGGCCGCCTTGCCGGTCTTTCGGGCGATTTTTCGACGCGGCTGGGTGCGGTGATGCGCCATGCGGGCAACGACCTTTGCAACCAAAAGAGTTACCGCCGGCTGCTGCTAATCGTCACGGATGGCGAGCCCTCCGATATCGATGTCGATGACCCAGACTATCTCGTGGAGGATGCCCGCGCGGCGGTCCATGAGCTCAACCGTGACGGCATCGACGTTTTCTGCGTGGTTCTTGATTCCGCCGCAGATTCCTACGCACGAAGAATCTTCGGCCCGAAGGGCATGCTGCGGCTCGATTCGATCGACCGTCTGCCCGATCTGCTACCCGGGTTCTACCTGA
>JBAYTX010000094.1:0-5218 GCA_041675415.1 Rhizobium sp.
AACTGTTCGCCGGCAATGCCGACGCCGGAATGGCCGATCGGGGTGGCCGAAAGCCTGCCGCCGCTGGTCTCGAAGCGGATCAGCGAATAGTCGGTCGTGCCGCCGCCGAAATCGGCGACGAGAACGGTCGCGTCGCGCGTCAGGTGCTGGGCGAAATAGAAGGCCGCCGCCACCGGCTCGTAGACATAGTGGATTTCGGGGAAGCCGAAGCGGATGAGCGCCTCGTTGTAGCGGGTCATCGCCAGCGCCGGATCGGGATTGGCCCCGGCGAAATGCACCGGGCGGCCCGCGACGATGCGCTTTGCCCCCGACGGCCAGCCCTCGCCGGCATAGGCCTCCAGCCGGCGCAGGAAGACCTCCATCAGATCCTCGAACTGGAAGCGCCGCGCATGGATCAGCGTGCCCTGGAACAGCGGCGAGGCGGCGAAGGTCTTGATCGACTGCAGGAAGCGGCATTCGCCGGGATTGTCGATGAACTGGCGGATGGCCGCCTGTCCGGCCTCGACCTTCAGCGCGCGCGCGCCGAGCTGGCGGTCCTTCATGAAGGAGAGCGCGGTGCGCATGCTGTCGGTGGTGCCGGCCGAGGAGGTGAAGGCGACCGAATGGGTGGCCTGACCGCCGTCGGCGAGCGCCATCACCGTATTCGTCGTGCCAAAATCAAGCCCCAGCGCTTCAGCCATCGCCGCCGCTCCTTGTACCTGTCGAAAATTGCCGGAATCGGGAAAGCCCGGACGCGAAACTGGGCGCAGTGGCCGCGCCCCGAATGAAGAGCGCGCGTATTGGCACGAAGGGCAGGGGAAAGGCAAGGGGGGTGGGGAGGAGGTTGTGGCCGGGGCCGATTTCGCGCTTTCCTCGCGCGCGCCCTTCGGTCTAATGTCGGGCCGCCAGGGGGACGCGCATGAGTCAGTTGCTGATCAATCAATATCTGAACGAAATCGACCGCTTGCGGAAGTTTTCGGGCTCGGTGACGGAAGGGGTCATCTCGGAGGCCTTCAAGGACCTTTTGAAGACGTGGTCGCGCCAGCTCAACTGGCAGTTCGCCGCGCAATACGAGTTCGCCTCGACCCAGAAGTCGCGCATCCGCCCCGACGGCACGATCTTCCACAGCCTCGGCCTTCCCTTCGGCTACTGGGAGGCCAAGGACACCGCCGACGACCTCGACGTCGAGATCCGCAAGAAGCTCGCCAAGGGCTATCCGCAGGACAACATCATCTTCGAGAACTCCCACACCGCCGTCTTGATCCAGGACCGGCAGGAGGTGTTCCGCTGCTCGATGACCGACAACGATGCGCTCCTGAAGCTGCTCAACCTGTTCTTCGGCTACGAGCGTGCCGAAATCCGCGAATTCCGCAAGGCGGTCGAGGAGTTCAAGACCTATCTGCCCTTCGTGCTCGATGCGCTGAGAAGCCGCATCGATACGGCCTATGCGGAAAACCCGGTGTTCAAGGCGGCGGCGCAGAAATTCCTTGAAACCTGCAAGGAAACGATCAACCCGACATTGGGCGAGGCCGATGTGCGGGAAATGCTGATCCAGCACATCCTGACGGAGGAAATTTTCGCCAATGTCTTCAACGAGGGCGACTTCCACCACGAGAACAACATTGCCAAGGAGCTTTACGCGCTGGAGGGCAAGTTCTTCACCGGCGCCGTCAAGAAGGAGACGCTGAAGGGCCTCGAGCTCTATTATGCGGCGATCCGGGCCAACGCCGCGCAGATCACCAGCCACGCGGAAAAACAGACCTTCCTCAAGGTGATCTACGAGAATTTCTACAAGGTCTATGACGAGAAGAAGGCCGACCGCCTCGGCGTCGTCTATACGCCGAACGAGATCGTGAAATTCATGATCGAGGGCGCCGACTGGCTTTGCGAGAAGCATTTCGGCAAGAACCTGATCGACGAGCACGTGGAAATCCTCGACCCGGCGACCGGCACCGGCACCTTCATCTGCGAACTCCTCGAACACTTCCGCGGCGACCCGAAGAAGCTCGCCCACAAATACAAGAACGAGCTGCACGCCAACGAGGTGGCGATCCTGCCCTATTACGTCGCCAACCTGAACATCGAGGCGACCTATGCGGCGATCTCCGGCCAGTTTGCCGAATTCCCCAATCTCTGCTTCGTCGACACGCTGGATAATGTCGAGGGGCTCGGCATCCGCGCCGGCCACCAGCACGACATGTTCGCGGCCCTCTCCGACGAGAACATCGAGCGCGTGAAACGGCAGAACAACCGCAAGATTTCCGTCATCATCGGCAATCCGCCGTATAATGCCTGGCAGGAGAACTTCAACATGCGCAACCCCAACCGCCCGTACAAGCGGGTGGATGAGCGCATCAAGCATACGTACATCGCCAAGGGGACTGCGCAGAACAAGAACTCGGTCTACGACATGTACACCCGGTTCTTCCGCTGGGCGTCAGATCGTCTGCACGATGACGGGGTGATCGCGTTGATCACGAACCGCAACTTCATTGAAAAAGCGGCATTCGATGGTTTCAGGAAGGACGTAGAATCCGAGTTCCACGAGATTTACGTAGTCGATCTCGGCGGGGATGTGCGCGCCAATCCGAAGCTCTCCGGCACGAAACACAATGTCTTCGGCATCCAGACCGGGGTCGCCATCTCCTTCATGGTCAAGCGGCGCAAGCAGAATGGCTGCAAGATCTTTTATGCCCGCCGCCCGGAATTTGACACGGCGGAAGACAAGCTCGCCTTTCTCGGCGCGTCGAAACTGTCCTCCTTGTCGTTCGAGCGAGTCGAGTCGGACAAGAGAGGAAATTGGATCAACCAAACAGAAAACGATTGGGAAGAGTTCGTTCCCATGGTGAGCAAGGAGGCGAAAGCCGGAACCCGCGGCAGAAATGATCGTGCGATTTTCCGATTGTTTTCGCGCGGACTGGAAACTAACCGGGATGAATGGGTCTATGACTTCGACTCGGGTAATCTTCTGGCAAAAGCGTCTGAGCTTGTGACCGTCTACGAACAGCGTCGCAACGGCGGAACAAATGATTTGAGTTCTATAAAGTGGGACCGTCAGTTGGAGCGGCGGCTGACTGCCAAACAACCAATCTCGTTTGATCCGGCTAGGCTCTCTGTTTGTGCCTATCGACCGTTTGTCACGAACTATGCCTATTTCGATCCGTTGGTGAACGCCTATACCAACAAGCTTCCTTCGATGTATCCCCGAGGTGCCAGCAATCGAACGATTGCAATGCTTGGCATTGCCTCAGGGCATGAATTGGCGGTACTCGGGATTGAACGGCTGTTTGACTTGTGCCTCCTTAAGCAAGGAAACGGTGGAACTCATGGCGTCCCCCTCTACCGCTACACGGCCGATGGCGAGCGGGTCGACAACATCACCGACTGGGGGCTGAAGCAGTTTCGGGCGCATTACGGCAAGGGCGGCCCGATCTCCGCCGCTGATGCGGAGCCGACAAAGGGGAGTGAAACGCCGGCCTCCGAGCCTGCCGGGATACCCCCCTCTGCCCCTGTCGGGGCATCTCCCCCACAAGGGGGGAGATCGAAGACGGCGACCGCCATCGGCAAGGAAGACATCTTCCACTATGTCTACGGCGTGCTGCACGATCCGCTCTACCGCGAAAAATACGCGCTGAACCTGAAGCGCGATTTCCCGCGCATTCCCTTCTATCCCGACTTCTGGGCCTGGGCGGACTGGGGAAAGCGGCTGGTGGAACTGCATATCGGCTACGAGACGGTCGAGCCCTGGCCGATCACGCGCACCGACACCGTGGACGAGGGCGCGCGGGCGGCGGGTGTGGCGCCGAAGGCGATGCTGAAGGCCGACCGCGACAACGGCGTGATTCGCGTCGACGGCGAGACCACGCTGTCGAACATCCCGAAAGAGGCCTTCGACTACCGGCTGGGCAACCGCTCCGGCATCGAATGGGTGCTCGACCAGTACAGGGAAAAGACGCCGAAGGACCCGACCATCCGCGAAAAATTCAACACTTACCGCTTCGCCGACTACAAGGAACACGTGATCGACCTGATCGCCCGCGTCACCCGCGTCTCGGTGGAGACCATGGAGATCGTCGAGGCGATGAAGCGCGCGCGGCGGGGGTGAGGGTATGGGGGAGAAGCCCTATTTCAGGTATCGCCGCGCCGCCCAGATGATGGCGGCGCCGGCCAGCGCCAGCAGGAGGCCATAGATCGTCCAGGGGTTCTGGTTGATCATGAAGCTGGAGGCGGGGTAGGGGAAATGGCCTGTCCCCTGGCCGATCCAGACGAGGCCGATCAGCATGGCGAGGATGCCGATGACGGTGAGCGCCAGTCTTGCGATTGTCATGGTCACTGTCTCCCTGATGATCCGCTTCAGACATCCGCATAGTAGCGCTGGACAAGCGACGGATGCTGTCCTTCGCCATCCGCCCCTGCGGCGGGCGTGGCGAAATTTTCCAGCCACTGCCCGATGATCCGGCCATGGGCGAAGTTCTGGAGCCGGGGGACGGAGGCGGAGACGGCGGGGACGGAAGGCCGCGCGGCAATGCGCGCATCCGGGCGGCCCGGACCGTTGCGGATATCCTGTCCGGCAGCATTGATCGTGTCGCGCATGGCCGGATGCTCTCTCATGTCCCGTTCAGCCTGTCGAACAGGTCTATAGCGGCCGCGCCTTGCCCTTCCGTCGATTATTCCGCTCGCATTTGCCTCAAATGCAAATGGCCGGGCGCGAGGCCCGGCCATGCCGTTGTTCGACCTGTCAGGCCGAAAGGATCAGATCGTCCGGTCGTGCTCCCGGCGCAGGAACCAGCGCGCGCCGATGAAGACGATCAGGCCGAAGACAGCGACCAGCGTGCCGTTGATCGTCCACACGCTTCCGTTCGGCATGAAGTCGGTGCCGGGCAGGCGGAACATGCCGGTGCCGTGCGCGACCCAGGCGATGCCGACAAGGAGCGTCAGGGCTCCGACGACGGTGAATAATTGGCGAATCTGCTCCAATAGTCTCTCCTCCCATGGAACAATTTGTCGCACCAACTATAGTCGAGTTCGCGCCGGACGCCAGCGAAATTCTCTCCCCCTTTCTGGGGAGGCCGCGGGCGGCAAGGACCCCGCGCGCCAAGGGCGGTCGCGGGGTCTAGAGCATTTCCGGCCAATTCGGAGTCGTTCTGACGGAGCGATTTTGCGGCGAGATCAAGCAGAGACGCGAAGAGCATATCCGAAGATACGGTCGAGCGGCTTTGCGCCGATATTGACGCAAAAG
>JBAYTX010000095.1:0-5195 GCA_041675415.1 Rhizobium sp.
CCGGCAGACACCGGATCAGGCCTACTTCAACGCGCTGGCACCAATGATGGTGGCGGCATAATCGAGGCGGAAATCCACTTAGCAAAACGCCCGAAACTGTTCAGACAAACCGAGCCACCTCTCTTGAAAGTGTTCCACGCTTCGTCAAGCGAGCTGGTAGAGTGTGCGATCGCCCAAAATACATCTGGAACACTGCCTAAACGGCGCTCTATTTCTTTCATAGTTTTTTTGATGCTCGGCGGTACTAAGGTCGCATCCAGTAAGAGAGTTTTTTTTCATATCGCTTCCGGATCTAGCATAGGCTTAAAAGGATCATTAACAAACCTTATAATACGGCTTGATCCAGTCGTCCAGCGCCCGTTCCATTTCGTGCCGACCCGACAGCGTTATCATTGTTTTAGCTGGTCAAAAGCATTACTCGGATGTTTCGATGGTCGGAATTTACGGGAACTTGGGACAATTTTAATCGCGCATTACCCGATTATTAGAAAATAAAATTGCGCAGATCGCTTGACATAAGGTAGTTTACAATACCAAATTACCTGAATGTTTGGGAGGTTGCGAGGGAAATATATGGTGAATATTGTAGGGCTCGTAAACCCGACCAAATTGCGTCATCCGGAAAAGGCCCACAAGCCCGACACCGAGATGCTGCGCAAACCGGAATGGATTCGCGTCAAGGCGCCGACGTCGAGGGGCTATGCGGAAACCAAGTCGATCGTGAAGGAGCACAAGCTCGTCACCGTCTGCGAGGAGGCCGGTTGCCCGAATATCGGCGAGTGCTGGGACAAGAAGCACGCGACCTTCATGATCATGGGCGAGATCTGCACCCGCGCCTGCGCGTTCTGCAATGTCTCCACAGGCAAGCCGAACGCGCTGGATATGGCCGAGCCGGAAAACGTCGCCAAGGCCGTCAAGCAGATGGGCCTGTCGCATGTGGTCATCACCTCGGTTGACCGTGACGACCTGGCCGACGGCGGCGCCGAGCATTTCGAAAAGGTGATCTGGGCCATTCGCGCCGCATCGCCGATGACGACCATCGAAATCCTGACCCCGGATTTTTTGAAGAAGCCCGGTGCGCTGGAGCGTGTCGTGGCCGCCAAGCCGGACGTGTTCAACCACAACATGGAAACCGTGCCGGGCAACTATCTGACAGTGCGGCCGGGCGCGCGCTACTTCCACTCGATCCGGCTTCTGCAGCGGGTCAAGGAACTGGATCCGACGATGTTCACCAAGTCCGGCATCATGGTCGGCCTGGGCGAAGAGCGCAACGAAGTGTTGCAACTGATGGACGACCTGCGCACCGCCGATGTCGATTTTCTGACCATCGGCCAATACCTGCAGCCGACCCGCAAGCATCACCAGGTAATGAGCTTTGTCACGCCGGAAGAGTTCAAGTCCTACGAGACCGTCGCCTATACCAAGGGTTTCCTGATGGTCGCCTCCAGCCCGCTGACCCGCTCGTCGCACCATGCCGGCGACGATTTCGAAAAACTTAAGGCAAAACGTTTTGCACAGTCCTTGATACGATCAGTGGACTAAGGCGCTGCAAATTTTGGGGAAGTGAGGCAACAATGAGTGAGCTCCATACATCACCGTCACCAAATCACGATCGCTTAGAAAGGGACCTGTATACATCTTTCGACGCTGTGGACTGGAAAATATTATCGAAGCTGCGGACGAACGCGAATATTACGATGGCTGCCCTCGCTAAGAGCGCAAATGTCACTCCGTCAGTTGCCTTCCGTCGTCGCTTGAGAATGGAAGAAGTCGGCTTGATTACAGGATATAACGCGGAAATTGACCCCACTCCTATGGGTTTCGGCGATTTCATTATTTTAAACATTCATGTGGCTGATCGCGCTAAAACAACCGCAGATGCGGTCATCGCCGAAATGAACGAGGTTGCTTTTCCGCTTACTGTTTTTTGGAGCGCTAGCTCGCATATTCTGATTTCCACACTTGCAACTCGGTCTGCCTCCCAAGCGGCTGATGTCCTCCACAAGCGTCTAAGGCTTTTGCCCGCATTTCGGAGCATGGATATAACTCTCCTTGCTACTAAGGTCGAACTCCCGAAAGACTGTCGCTCAATCAGCGAGCAATTTGTCGGTAAATTTGCGAAACAAACCAGCAATAGACGAAAATCTGACGCATAGGCCCGCCGCTGACATTTCGATTGGTTGCGGTGTTCCATAATAGTTATTATGCGATATGTTATAACGTAACGAAAATGCTACCTATGCACTCGGATACAGCGCGGCAAAATGAAACTCTCGACAACGCAAACCATATATCTCCGATGGAATTCTCAGGGCAAAAGCCTGCGCGACATCTCCGATATCGAGAGGAAACATGTCAACGAGATCCAGCAGCAATTGGACGGTGCCCTGGTGGCACTCAACGTAACATCCGTCTCAGCCGCAGTTGAGAAAGCCAAGTCTCTTAAGCTCATTTAGAGATCTTCCGACACTTTGTCCTGGGAACGGAAAGGCGTGTGAGACTTTCTGCTGCGACCGTGCGCGATACTTCGAAAGGTCATCGGAAACACTCCAATCCCGCTCTCTTGTGATGGCGTCCTGGCCCAGTTCCGGATCTTCCACGATCAACCCGTGAAGGGTCCGCTAGCAAGCTGCGGCCGCTTTGGCTTTGCCGTCGCGGTGATCGCGCCCGGAACCGTGCCTCTTGAGGAGCCATCGAGCGGGAATTGGCCCGCTCCCGGATGGAGCCTCTCAGATGTCGCACGATCTTTCACTCGCACAATCCCACGCCTTCCAGCTTTCCCGAGACCTGATGGTCCCGGTCACCGTCTTCGAGGTCGACGGCGAATACGGCGTGCTGCCGAGTGACGAAATCGAGGCCGAAGACGACCTCGATATCATCCATGAATTCTTCCCTTGGCCGGCTCACTGAGCCGGCCTTGCCGTGTCCGGCGTGCCGCTTGCGAGCAGGCGGCCGCAAGGGAAGCTTCGCCGCAGCTTGCTGCGACACTGCAACATTTGGCAGTTGTCAGCCGCGCCCTTGCCGCCTTTGCTCTTCGCGGCGGACCGGATTTTGCCCGCGAGGTGCGGGGGAAGGAAAATCATGAGAGGCCGATCGCGTCGCGATCGGAAGACAGATGAAGCGAGAAGATATCGAAAACCTCAAAAACCAAGTGGGCTGCGCCGCCGTTCTGGAAACGGCGGGCTTTGCGCTTGACGCAAGAGAGAGCACCCGGCGAGCCGGGAAGTTCCGCCGGGGAAGTGACATCATCATCGTCACCCATGAGGGGCGTGGCTGGTTCGATCCGCTCAGCGACGATAAAGGTGACGTGTTTTCTCTGGCCTGCCACCTTCATCACGTGGGGTTTGCCGAAGGCCTGGAGCGGGTCGCGGCACTCATTGGATTTCAGCCTTCAGCCCCAGTTTGGAGGAATGCGGCCGGTGAACGAACGCCAGGTGCCAGCGTTGCCGAGCGGTGGGAACACCGCCGCCGCCCTTGGCGAGGATCGGCCACATGGGAATATCTCTGCGGTGAAAGATACCTTCCTCCTCGCCTCGTTCTCAGTGCCATTCACCGAGGAGCCCTTCGCGAAGGCCCATACGGCAGCATGTGGGCGGCCCACACCGATGCGGAAGGAGTTCTCACGGGCTGGGAAGAACGCGGCGCGGAATGGCGTGGTTTCGCCACCGGCGGTGCGAAAGTTCTGTTCCGCTTCGGAGCGACCGGCTCGTCTCGCATCTGCGTCACAGAGGCTGCGATCGACGCAATGAGCCTCGCGGCCATAGAGGGCATCCGAGAGGGCACGCTTTATCTCAGCACCGGTGGCGGTTGGTCGCCGAGCACAGAGGCGGCGCTCCATATACTCGTCACTTCGCCGGGGGCGCAACTGGTCGCAGCGACGGACGCCAATCCCCAAGGCGATACCTATGCCGGGCGTCTTCGCGCCCTTGCGGAACAGGTAGGTTGCACATGGCAGCGGCTACGCCCGGCGGCAGGCGACTGGAACGAAGTATTGCAGCAAAGGGAGAAGGAAAAAAGGGAAGGACAGGACGGAAAAAGGGGCGTGCCGCATGCGCGCCGACCAGGTCAAGGGAAGCTTCGCCCGGCGGAGCCGGCCCTTGACCCGGTCGGCCGCGATGTCGGCGGCGCTGTGGGTGTCATGAAGGACTGAAGAGGATAGCAAAGTCGAGAGGACAGTGCCGCCCTTCGGTCCCAGCCACGCAAGGAGCCGCAAATGAACCCCTCTCCCGCAATCCGAAAAGTATTCCAGGGCGTTGCCACTCGCCAGCAGATGTTTCGCATGTTCGACCGCCATCACCAGCGACCAAACCGCTGGGAGGATGATGCCGCGCCGCTCTATTCCGGCGAATGGTTTGAGATGAGTGAGGCCGAGCATGACTACATGTTCGAGATCCTGCCGCCGCTGTGGATCCGTGGCCCGATGTTCGCCATGCGCGAATACCTCACCGGTTCGGTCACCAGCGTCTTCTTCGCGTTGCGCATAGACGGCGCCATTCGTCATTTCCACGGCTATTGCGATCTCGCCGACAAAGAGTCTGTCGAGCGCATGCGCCTGGCGATCATTGAACGAGAAAGCCGTCCCGTCCGCGCCATGACGCGGGAAGAGCAGCTTGAACATATCTGGAGCAGCACGGCCGACGATTATCGCGGCTATGCCGGCAACCGCTGGCCGCAGGCGATGCGGGGTGGGCGCACAACTGTCCTCTATGGGGGCAATGAAGGAACTTTCCTGAAGCTGCTCAACGCGCTGACCGATGACGAGATCGCCGCCAAGCTTCCGGTGCATCTGCGCCATCTCCCCTCGCCCATCGCCGCGTAAGGGAGTGCCGTCATGCTCACCTTTTCAATCGCGTTGGTGCGCGACGTGATCGCGCGCGGTCTCAAAGATGCGGAAGCCAACGGTGGCTTCCGCGACCCCTATTACGGTCTCAAGCCCGGTGAGGGCGAGAAGCCGGGGGTCTGGCTGGTAGGGGACGAAGGCGTCTATCTGATGTCGAATGGCACGCTCGCTGAGGGCGGAAAGCCGCTCGTGGTCTATGCGATGGAATGCGATCCAAAGACCAATGCCGACTGGTTCCACGACAAGCGCCGGCTTTATGGCGGCGATGACGGTGTCGATTTCATCGACGCAGAGACTCTTCAATCGCTTTTCGACAAGGCGCCCGAGGCCACGCATCTTCGCATCACCATGAGCG
>JBAYTX010000096.1:0-5127 GCA_041675415.1 Rhizobium sp.
CGACGATTCCTCACACAACGGCGGTTCATGTGGCCCAAGCGGGCAGACCAAAGTTGACGGCACCAGAGAGCCGGAACAATCGACCCACACAAGGAGAAACATCATGGCAGCAGTGATCAACACCAACATGGCTTCGCTGAATACCCAGCGTAACCTTGGCGCTTCGCAGTCCCAGCTCAACACCTCGATCCAGCGCCTGTCTTCCGGCCTGCGCATCAACAGCGCCAAGGACGACGCCGCCGGCCTGGCGATCTCGCAGCGCTTCACTTCCCAGATCAACGGCCTGAATCAAGCGGCACGCAACGCGAACGACGGCATCTCGCTGGCGCAAACCGCTGAAGGTGCGCTCAGCCAGGTCGGCGACGCCCTGCAGCGCATGCGTGAACTGTCCGTGCAGTCGGCCAACGCGACCAACAGCTCGTCGGACCGGGCCGCGCTCCAGCAGGAAGTCAGCCAGCTCGCTTCCGAGATCGCCCGAATCGGCAACACCACCAGCTTCAACGGCCTGAAAATCCTCGACGGCTCCTATACCGGCCAGCAGTATCAGGTTGGCGCGAACGCCGGTGAAACCATCACACTATCGGTGGGCGATTCCCGTGCGACCAACCTGGGTGCCACGGCAGTCACCAGCACAAGTACCGGCATCTTGTCGTCTGCTTCCCTGACCACCGGCATCACGATCAACGGCACCGCGATTGCAACGACAACCGCAACCTCGTTTTCCGACGTGATCAATCTGGTCAACGCGCAAAGCGGCACCACGGGCGTCACGGCTCAGCGCGCGACGACCAACGGCGCCACGCTTGCCTACACGACAGCAACTGCGGCAGAAAACCTGCAGATCAACGGTGTGACGGTGGGTATAGCTATTGGTGATACGGCAGCGGCTGCCGCCACCAAGATTAACAATGCCTCGACCCAGTCCGGTGTCACGGCAACTGTTTCCGGCGGCAATCTGGTGTTCTCGGCTTCCGGCGGCGCAGATATCACGCTGAAATCCGACTTGGCTTCCAGCGCACTTACTGGCGTCAGCACTACGGCCGCCACGTATACCGCAGGCATCCAGCTGTCGACCAAACTGGGGGGTGCCCTGACGGTTGCCGGCACATTGGGCACCACCTTGAACCTGGCAACCGCCACTGCGGCCGACTTCAAGGTGAGCTCGCTGGACATCTCGTCGACCACTGGCGCCAATACCGCGATCCAGACCATCGACTTCGCTTTGAGCCAGGTTAGCGGCACGCGTGCCTCGCTGGGTGCAGTGCAAAACCGTTTCTCGGCTGTGGTCAGCAACCTGCAGAGTGCTTCGGAAAACTTCTCTGCAGCACGTAGCCGCATCCTGGATGCCGACTTCGCTGCCGAGACCGCTACGCTGACCCGTGGCCAGATTCTGCAGCAGGCCGGTACCGCGATGCTGGCGCAGGCCAACTCGCTGCCGAACAACGTGCTCTCGCTGTTGCGCGGTTAAGTTGGACGTAGCATCAAAACGGGCGCGCCTGGGTTTAAAAACCCGGCGCCCGGGCGAAGCGGCGGAGCAGGGGTTTTCCTTGCTCCGCCTTCGTCGCACCTAGATTAGGAGAAACACCATGTCTATTGGAAAAGTCGATTCAGTTGACCTTGCCCCGATGCGGCAAGCTCCTGCACCCGCACCCATTACCCCCGCGCAACGCGCCACACAGGACAACCCCGTATTCGCGCCCGCGCCACCCGTCACCCAGGCGGCGGTAGCCGCCGCCGTGCAGGCGGCCAATGCGTACATTCAGGAATCCACCTCAAGCAGCCTGCAGTTTTCGCTCGACGAGGACAGCGGACGCACCGTGGTCAGGATGGTCGACACCCAGACCGAAGAGGTACTGCGCCAGTTTCCCAGCGAGGAAATGCTGGCCATTTCAAAATCCATCGACCGCATGCAGGGTCTGCTGATCAACCGCGAAGCCTGAGGAGGTTCCCATGATTTCCGTGCCCGGTATCGGATCAGGTCTCGACGTCAACAGCATCGTCAGCCAGTTGATGGCGGCTGAACGCCAGCCGCTCAC
The DNA here is from genome assembly GCA_041675415.1 of Rhizobium sp. Classification (GTDB taxonomy): domain Bacteria; phylum Pseudomonadota; class Alphaproteobacteria; order Rhizobiales; family Rhizobiaceae; genus Allorhizobium. Next base: position 2,037 of record JBAYTX010000096.1, read on the forward strand.
TGCCCTGACCAAGCAGGAGGCGGTTTACACCCAGAAACTGTCCGCCTTCGGCCAACTGCGCGGTGCGCTCGCCAGCTTCCAGAGTGCCCTGCAGGATCTCGGCAGCGGCAGCAAATTCCAGGCACTCAGCGCGACTTCATCCGATACCAAGGTGTTCACCGCCAGCGCCAGCGGCAAGGCCATCCCTGCCAGCTACCAGATCGAGGTGCAGCAACTGGCGCAACAGCACAAGCTGGCCTCGAGCGGCTATGTCACGACCGATGAGGTCATCGGCTCGGGCACCCTCACCCTCCAGTTCGGCAGCTACGACAGCGGTTCGAACACGTTTACCGCCAATGCCGACAAGGCAACCAAAAGCATCAGCATCGACCCGGCCAACAACACGCTGGCCGGCATTCGCGACGCGATCAACGCCGCCAATGCCGGGGTCACCGCCACCATCGTCAACGACGGCGCTGCCGCCGGCAACCGGCTGGTGCTGACCTCCACCGATAGCGGTGCGGCGAACAGCCTGAAAATCAGCGTGGCCGACGACGACGGCAACGGGATCGACGCCGGCGGGCTGTCGGCGCTGGCCTACGACCCGACCGCCGTGTCGGGCAGCGGTAAGAACCTCGGCCAGAAAGCCGCAGCGCTCGACGCCCTGCTGGAGATCGACGGCATTGCGGTCAAGCAATCCACCAACACGGTCAAGGATGCCATCGAAGGCGTCACCCTGAATCTCGCCCAGACCAACGTCGGGGAGAAGCTGACGCTCAACGTCAGCCGCGATACCAAGGCCATCACCGATGCCGTACAGGCGTTTGTCACCGCCTACAACGACGCCAGCGGCACGCTGAAGAATCTCACTGCATTCAAGGGCCCGGGCGCGCAGAACGGCGTGCTGCTGGGCGATGGGACCGCACGCACGATTCAGGTCCAGATGCGCGGCATGCTGAATACTGCGGTCGACAGCGGCGGTACGCTCACCACCCTGTCGCAGATCGGCGTCAGCTTCGGCAGCGACGGCACGCTGGCGCTCGATGCCGCCAAGCTCAACACGGCGATTGACACCGATTTCGACGGCATCGCGGCACTGTTCGCCAAGGCGGGCAAGACCAGCGACAGCCTGATCAGCTACAGCACCAGCACCGACAAGACCCAGCCCGGCAGTTACGCCGTCAGCGTCAGCCAGCTGGCGACGCGCGGCAGCACCCTGGGCAGCCAGGCGGCCGACCTGACGGTTACGGCGGGCGTCAACGACCAACTCAATCTGACGCTCGACGGCAAAGTGGTCAGCATCACGCTGGCCGCCGCCACCTATGCCAGCGCCGACGCACTGGCCGCCGAAATCCAGAGCAAGATCAATGGCGCGATGGAAGGCAGTGGCAGCGCGCTGGTGAGCCACAGCGGCGGCGTTCTGAGTATCGCCTCGGCGCGCTACGGCAGCGCCTCGCAGGCAGTAGTCACGGGCGGCAACGGCATGGCCAGCCTGCTCGGCGCCGTGCCTGTCACCAGCGCGGGCGTCGATGTCGCCGGGACGATCAACGGCGTCGCCGCAAGCGGCAACGGCCAGAGCCTGACCGGCGCCGCCGGCAACGCCAGCGAAGGGCTGGCGCTGCACATTACCGGCGGCGCACTCGGCGCGCGCGGAAATGTTACCTTCAGCCAGGGTTACGCCTATCAGATCAGCCAGTATCTCGACACCGTGCTGGGCGGCGACGGCAGCCTGAAAACACGCACCGATGGCCTCGACAGCAGCATCAAGAACCTGGACCAGCGTCAGACTCAACTCGAAGCGCGGCTGGTGCAGATCGAAAAACGCTACCGGGCGCAATTTTCCGCGCTCGACGCCATGCTCAGCAGCATGAACAACACCAGCAATTTTCTGACCCAGCAGCTGGCCAGCCTGCCTGGCAGCAGCCAGAACTAAATAAATCAGGAGAACGACGTGTACACGAACTCTAGAAGCGCAGCCAACGCCTATGCCAACGTCGGCCTGGAAACCGGCGTGGTTGCAGCCAGCCCGCATCAGCTCATCATCATGCTGTATGAAGGCGCCGAGCTCGCGGTGCGGATGGCAATCAAACATATGAACGAGGGTGACGTCACCAAAAAATGCGGTGCGATAAGCAAGGCGAGCCACATCATTCTGGACGGCCTTAAAGCCGCGCTCAACCCGGACCAGGGGGGCGAAATCGCGCACCGGCTGGAGACGCTGTACGACTATATGAACCAGCGCCTGATGCTGGCCCACGTCAACAACCAGGCCGCACCATTGGAAGAAGTGCTGGGGCTGCTGCGCGAACTGCGCGGCGCCTGGCAGCAGATCGGTACCGCAGGCCAGACTGCGCAGCAATCTTCTCACTCTTATGCCGCCTGAACCGGAGACCGCCATGACCAGCAACGAAATGCTCACCACCTACGAATCCCTCTCCGAACTCACCGGCACCATGCTGAACGCCGCCCGCCAGGGCGAATGGGATGACCTGGCCGCACTGGAGCAGCGCTGCCGCGGCTACGTCGGCAGCCTGATGCAGGCCGCGTCGCTGCCGCTGAACGAAAACGAACAGCGCACCAAGGTTGCGATCATCCGTGCCATTTTGCAGAACGATGCCAAGATCCGCGCGCTGACCGAGCCGCGCCTGCACGAACTGCAGCAAAACCTGCACATGACGCGCAGTGGACAGCGCGGTGTCCAGGCGTACGGCGCGCAGCGGGCGTAAGCACAGGTTCAATGTTCCCGGTTCAGTACCTTGCCCGCGTTCTGGATGTCCCGCCCACGCCGGACAGCCCCGGGCGGCCGCTGTCCGGGCTGGTACCGGTCCAGCCGGTACTGAGCGCCACCCAGCGCGACCAGGCTGCACCGCGTGCTGCATTCGACCAGCTGACGATCGGCCAGGCGCTGACCGGGCTGGTGAAGAGCCAGGCGAAGGGCATTACGATGGTCGAAGTCGAGGGGCAAACCGTTGCGATGCGGCTGCCCCACTCGGCCGCACCCGGCGACACCCTGCGCCTGCGCTTTGCCGGCCACATGCCGCAGGCGGTGTTTCTGCTCGCCCCCCCCGAATCCGCGGCCGGCGATGCCCCGCAGCTGAGTCAGACCGCGCGC
>JBAYTX010000097.1:0-4729 GCA_041675415.1 Rhizobium sp.
CGCACGGACCCCCGTGGGGAAAAGGCGGGCGAAGGGCCGGTCTATCCGAACATGTAATGTTCGTCCGGCCCGCACGGACCCCCGTGGGGAAAAGGCGGGCGAAGGGCCGGACTCTCTCTGTCATGCCTTTCCGCACCTCGATCGGCAACCGGACATCACACTCACGTAACTTTGATGTATGTCAAATTCCATATATGATAACAAAGTAGATTGTTCCGTGATCGGCGAGCTCAAGGGCTCTGCCTGTCGACTGATCGCCTTTTAACTCACTTGATTCATTGGAGATTTGACATGAAACGGAAATTGACATCAGCGGTAGCCTTGGCACTTACCTCCGTACTGCTCGCAGGCGCGGCAGAAGCGCAGCAGTTCGGCTATGGCAGCGGTCCGGGCTGGAACCGTGGCGGCATGATGATGATGCCGGGACGCGGACGATTCCCGATCGTCGATGCGGATGAAAACGGTGTCGTGACCCCCGAGGAAGCGGCCTCGGCGGCCGAAGAAGTCTTCGCGGCCATGGATGCCGATGACAATGGCGAGCTGACCCTGGAAGAATATATGACGGTTCGCATGGGACCCATGGACGGCTGGAACAAGACCCGTCAGGCGGCCCGCGAACAGGAGAAGACCGGCCGGTTTGGCGAGATGGATCTCGACAAGAACGAGGTGGTTTCCCAAGCCGAGTTCCTTGCCGGTGCAAAGGCGCATTTTGCCGCCGCTGATACCGACAAGGACGGCAAGGTCACGCCTTGGGAATGGCGCAGCCAGCAGTGGAACTGAGCCCTCTTTCGATATAGGGCACGCGGCCGGACCCCGGTCGTGGCGATATACCGGATAGCGGATGGCCCGGCACTCCTCGCGAGCGCCGGGCCTCTTTTGCTCTTTGGAAGCCTACGTCCGTTTCGGATCCGCCGTCATTTTCGCGCAGACAATATGCCGGTGGACAGCGCCACGCCTGCGCCGGTGACGATCGCCGCGAGAAAATCCATCGGACCGATCTGTTCGCCGAGCAGGAGGCCGCCCCCAAGCGCGGCCATCACGGGTACGAGCGCGGCAAAGGCGGCTGCCGGCATGCTGCCGAGCGAACGCACCGCGATCCCGAAGGCGATGGTAGCGGCGAGGCCTGACAGCAGCCCTTGTGCCACGACCTGGATGCCGACTTCATTGAGCGTGACGCCGGCGAGGTCGATGCCGAAGAGCGCGACCAGCACGATGTGGATCAGGAACGACCAGATGGCAATCAGGGCGCTGCCCTCGATCGCGCCCAGTCCCGAGCGGCGGAAGGCATGGGTATAGATCGCCCAGAAGGTGGCCGCGATCGGCAACAACACATAGCCTTGCCAAGCGATATCGCTCACCGTCAGCAAACTGGAAAGCAGGATCAGTATGCCGGCGACAATCGCGCCGATGCCGACAAGCCGCATGGCATCCGGCCGCTCGCGGAAGACGATAATTCCGATCAGCGCGGTGGCAAGCGGCATGGCTCCGACCATCAGAACGCCGGCGGCGGAGGCCGGCGCGAAATGCAGGGCGAAGGCCGCGACATGGAAGAAAGGCGCGCCCGAGCCGCAGACCATCAGGAAAAGTGTCAGACGGGACACGCCTTTCGGAATGAGGCCCGCGCGGATCCAAACGGGCGCGAGCACGATTGCAGGAATCCCGAAGCGAAGAAGGCCAAGCTCGATGGCGCCGATCTGGGTCTGCCGGCCGTAGCGTGTGGCCAGCACCCAGACCGCCCAGATGACGACGGTCAGAAAGGCCGCGAAATAGCCGGCCGTTTTCGGTAGTCCGGCGCTTTGTTGCTGGCTGGCATATGCCATGGGAGGTGTCCTGATCTGTTAGTGGCACGATAGCGGAATAGTAGCGGCACAAGATCGGGCATGTCCTTGCTATTCGTGCCCAGAAATTCAATAATTGTAGCATGGTATGTCAATTCCAAAGCAAAAGTGTCCTGAATATGCCAAATCTAGATGAATTCGATACCGGTATCCTCTCGGTCCTGCAGGAGGACGCCCGCGCCAGTAACGTGGAAATCGCCGAACGGATCAACCTCTCGCCGTCCCCTTGCCTGCGGCGTATCCGCAACCTCGAGAGGGAAGGCATCATTCGCGGCTATCGGGCGGAAATCGACCGCAAGAAGGTGGGGCTGGGCTTGACGGTCTTCGTCGAGGTCAAGGTCGGTCATCACAACCGCGAAACCTCGGAGCGATTCCAGGAGGCGTTGCTGGCGGTGCCCGAAGTTGCCTCCTGTCATCTGATATCCGGGGAAGCGGATTTTCTGGCCGAGGTGGTTGTTGCCGATCTGGCGAGCTACGAGACGCTTCTGACCGAGACGCTGCTGGATCTGCCGGGTGTTACCGATATCCGTTCGAATTTTGCCATCCGCACGATCAAGACCGGCGGACCGTTGAAGCTGCCGGAACCGCGCTGAGGCCATCTTTTCGCCATGGAGATGAACGCGGGAGGCTTGCTTTTAAGCCTTCATTAACCATAGTTTCCGTAAGTTCGTACTAATGTGAGTGCGAACCAGGGGATTGGACAAATGACGATTTCGCGCCGCGGCCTTCTTCTCGGCCTGCCACTCTTTCTCGCGGGCTGTACCACAAGCGCGGATTATGCCGCCTATGGCCCCGTGCCGGGCGAGCCCTTTCCTGTGAAGCGCGTGCCGCTCGAAAAGATCAAGCCGGAACTGAGGCGCCAGGAAGTGGCCTACGAGACCCGCCAAGCGGCTGGGACAATCGTCGTCGATACGCCCGCGCGGCGGCTCTATTACGTGCTCGGCAACGGCCGCGCGATCCGATATGGCGTCGGCGTCGGCCGCAGCGGCTATGCGCTCGCCGGCGTCGCCTATATCGGGCGCAAGGCCGAATGGCCGGGCTGGACCCCGACCGGCAACATGATCGCCCGCGACCCGCGCAACCTGCGCTATGCCGGCGGCGTTCCGGGCGGTCTCAACAGCCCGCTCGGCGCCCGCGCTCTCTACCTTTATCGCGGCGGCGAGGACACCATGTTCCGCATCCACGGGACCACCCAGCCGCAATCGATCGGCCAGGCCATGTCGAGTGGCTGCATCCGGATGATGAACCACGACGTGATCGATCTTTACGGGCGCGCCAAGGTCGGTGGCCGGGTCGTGGTGTTGCAGGCCTAGCTTTTCGGTCTGCCGCCGTAGCGCTGTGATTTTCTGGAGGCGTGCAACCATTTTGCGCGCCGGACGTTCCTGTCTCACGCTGAACTTCACGGAGCATCCTCCGGGCGGCCGACCGAAAGCGCAATCATGAGACTGAAGGCGATTTTCAATCGCGATGGCGGAACCTTCAAGACCGCGGACATGGGGGAGTTCTGCGCCCGGGCGACGGAGGTGTTCGGGCGTGCCGGACACGAGATTTCCTGTTCGGTGGTTGCCGGCAAGGACGTTGTTCCCGCTCTGGAGGCGGCGGCGGGTGAGAAGGGGCTCGACGGCCTGATCGCCGGCGGAGGCGACGGCACGGTTTCGGCGGCGGCGGGGATCGCCTGGAAGGCCGGGCTACCGCTCGGCGTGGTGCCTGCCGGCACGATGAACCTGTTTGCCCGCTCGCTGACGCTGCCGCTCGACATCTGGGGGGTGCTGGAGGTTCTGGCTGAAAGCTCCGTGCAGGCGGTCGATATCGCAACCGTCAACGGCAAGCCCTTCGTGCATCAGTTTTCCGCCGGCCTGCACGCGCGGATGGTGCGCATGCGCGACGCAATGGAGTTTTCCTCTCGACTCGGCAAGATCGGCGCCAGCACTCGCGCTGCATTCGGCGTCATGCTCCAGCCGCCACGCTTCGAGGTGATTTTCGATATCGATGGCGACGGGCGCGAGGAGCACCGGGTGGTTTCCGCGGTGTCCGTGTCCAACAATCCCTTCGGCGCCAATCCGCTTCTCTTTGCCGATGATCTGACCACCGGTCGGCTTGGCGTCTATGTCGCCGGGTCACTGGAACCGTCCGGGGTCGGGCGTCTGGCGATCGACATCCTGCGCGGACGGTTCGAGGAAAACCAGGCCGTGACGGCGGCGACGGCCAAGATGGTGCGCTTGCGCTTTCCGAGGGAACGCCACGGCGCATTATGCGTCGTGGACGGGGAACTCCTGCGCATGCCGGGCGAGATCGAGATCCGCATCCATCACAACGAACTGAAGGTTCTGGCGCCGGCGGTGAAAGCGCATGCCGGGCGGTCCCGGTGAAAAGGCATGGCCAGTCTGGTGACAAAGGATGCCGGAGGCCGCAATAGCCCACCCGGCGATCACTTGAGCCAAGATGCGGACTTCATGGAATCCAAAGGGCCGCTCGCAGGGAGTCGAGCAGCCCCTTGTCATCATAAAAGATGTTCCAGCTTCGAAATTCCGGATCAGAACTTGAAGTTCACACCGATCTTGCCGGTGTGGAAGCGCTGGTCGACATGGATGCCCAATCCGCCGTCAACCGTGTAGGCCCGGGAGCCGAAATCGTAATACATGTATTCCGCCTTGACGGACCACTGCGGCGAGAACGCATATTCGATACCCGCGCCGGCAACCCAGCCTGTATCGGTTCTCGTTGTGCTGCCGCTGATGCCCGCGCCATTATCGGTGCTCATTTCGAAACGGCCGATGCCGAGACCGCCGGTGCCGTAGAGGAGCAGGTTGTCGAAGGTGTAACCGGCGCGCGCGCGAACGGTCGAAAGCCATTCCGTATCGCTGGAGCAGGTGAAGGCCGGATTGGGGCAG
>JBAYTX010000098.1:0-4565 GCA_041675415.1 Rhizobium sp.
CACCCGCCTTGTCGAAGGATCGCGCGCCATAATAGAGGCCGACATCCTCGCGGTGGCGGGTCATCGCCACATAGGTCAGATGCCGGTCGAGCGACAGCGAGGCCAGCACCTTGACCCGGTCGACCGTCGCCCCCTGGCTCTTGTGGATGGTCGTCGCATAGCCATGGTCGACATGGGCATAGAAGCGCTGGTCGACCTCGACACGGGCACGGTGTCCGCCCTCCCCGACCATGGCGACAAACCAGCCGGATCTCGCCTCCACCACATGGCCGATCATGCCGTTCTTCACACCGAGCCCCTGGTCGTTCTTCAGGAAGACAATCTGGTCTCCGGCGGCGAAGCGACGCTGTCCCTCCGTCGTGGTGAAGGGATCACCCTCAGCGACCAGACCACGCTCGACGAGGCGGGCTCTTACCATCTCGTTCAGTGACCGCACATCACGGCGCAGATGGGCGAGGATCAGCTGGGTCCTTGCCGGATCATGGTCACGGTTCCAGTCGTCGATCAGATGGGCGACAGCCTGGTCCTTGAACCGGCTCGGATGAAGCCTGCCCTGCCCGTCATAGGCCGCAAGTGCATCCCCCACCTTGCCGCGTGCCAGATCGAGCGAGGCATCCCGCATCCATTGCTGGCGCTGGCGGTAGATGGTTTCCAGCTCGGCATAACCGGTCCGCTCGGCAATCGCCCGGAAGGCTGCCCCCGCCTCGATCGGCTGCAGCTGGTCGGGATCGCCGATCAGCACCAGTCTGGCACCCGTCCTCACGGCCGCATTGACGAAGGTGGCCATCTGCCGGGATGATACCATGCCGGCCTCGTCGAGCACGAAGACGGTCCTTGCATCGAGACCATCCCTGCCCTTGCTCCAGGCAAGCTCCCAGGAGGACAGCGTGCGCGAGGCAATGCCCGCTTCCCGCTCCAGACCTTCGGCCGCCTTGCCGGCAAGGGCACCACCGACCACGCGGTAGCCTGCCGCCTCGAAGGCCTCGCGGGCCGCCTTCATCATCGTCGTCTTGCCGGCCCCTGCCCTTCCGACGACAGCCGCCAGCCGCCCCTCACCCGCCACATGGGCAATCGCCGCCTTCTGCTCGTCCGACAGCTGGTGGTGGCGCGCAAAGGTCTGTCTGAGCACCCGTTCGCCAACATCGTTCAGGAGTCGGCTCGCAAGCCAGGTGGCCTCCATCACCATCCGGGCTTCGAGGCGCACCAGATCACGCGTCGTGAACTTTTCCGGCACGCGAACGCCGGTCCCGAACGTGATCCGCTCGTGCTCCAGCCGTACCATTTCCGGACTCTGCAGGATGCGGACCAGAAGCTGCCGGAAGACATTCGCATCATCTACATAGCGGTGAAGGACCTTGGCCACATCGCGCTCGGTGAACACGCTCATCTCGCGGCTCACCAGATCGAGCACCAGCTCCGGACGCCGAAGGATCCTCGCCCTGTTCTCCAGCCTCGTTTCCGCGAAGAGCCGCAGCCGGTCGAGCTTCGGCGACCAACCGTTCTGATCACCACCCTTGCGCTCGATCGCCCTGACTGCCACCCCGATATGGGTGGTGGGCACGATGTCGATGCCGCGCTCGGCATAGGAGCTGCCATCGACCCGCACGTCGAGGCCGGCCAGCGCCAGGTGCCGGTTCTGCAGGTCGAGCCATGTCTGGCGCTGGCTCAAGAACTCCGGCTTCTCTCCCGACCACAGCCGATAGACGATCCTGCCCGCCTTGTTGCGCATGGGCTCCCCACGATCATCCAGCACCGCGACCTTCTTGGAGCCGAAGCCGTCTTCGGTGAGCGGCCGCAGGCTGGTCATCAGATGCACATGCGGATTGCCCGGGCTCTCGTGATAAACCCAGTCGGCGACCTGGCCACGGGAGAGCACCTCCGCTTCGACAAAATCCCGGACAAGGGCGATGTTCTGCCCAGTCGAGAGCTCGACAGGCAAAGCGATGATGAACTCTTTCGCCAGCTGCGCATCCGAGCGTTTCTCGAACGCCTCGACGCGGTTCCAGAAGGCTTCGCTTGCGCCGGCAACGGAGCGGTCGGCAATCAGCGACTTCACCCATTCCGGCGCGTCCGGCGGCAACGAGAAGGCCTCATGCAGCAGTCCGCGCTTGTTCGAATAATCGGCCACCTGCAGCTCCCGCTCGAATTCCATGCGGGCGCAATGACGGTAGGCGGCAGACAGCACAGCACTTCGGCCGTCACCGCGACTGATCAGCTGGGGCGTGAAATGCGTGATGGCCAAGGCAGAGCCCTCCCGACGACGACAAGACATGAGGCGTTGGTCGAAAGCGGAGACCAGGGCAGGGCCTTGAAAACCAGCGCGTCGCTTCAGCGACGTATTACTGCGCCCTTGGATCCGCTCCTTCGGAACGGCGGGATCATCTCCGGAAGCCTCGGCTTCGCCAACTCGCATTTTTGCGAGTGGAATTGTGGACGCAACCGGAGGACTCTCGTCCATCGCATCTTAGCCAGACAGAAGAGGATCATCCGGAATGAAGAAGCCCTCGTCGAAGATCAGGGAAGAAATAGTCAAGCTCCAGGAGCAGCTGAGACAGGCTGAAACGCGTGAGGCCGAGCGAATTGGCCGGATCGCGTTAAAGGTCGGGCTTGGTGATATCGAAATAGACGACGCTGAGCTTCAGACTGCTTTCGAGGAGGTCGTCAACCGGTTTCGCAGAAGTCTGGGGCAAAAGTCGAAAGCTGCGGCAACGACGGTCTCGACTGGCGCGACTTCGGGCGGGCGTGGAGAGGATTGAGCGCATGGTCCGTGCATCAATATCCGACGCCCGCAAGAAGGATACGCGGGAGAAGATCGCGCTGGGTGGCCTGATCGTCAAGGCTGGCCTCAGGTTCGAGAAACGTGCCCTGCTGCTGGGTATTCTTGTCGACGCATCTCGCAAGCTTGCGGAGGATGACGGTGAGCGCAAGCGGTTGGAAGCGCTTGGCGCCGAGATGTTCGGCAATGACTCCGCCTAGAGTGATCATCTTCGTTGCACCGGTCATTCTCATCCTTGCCAGCTCGTTCGCATTGACCGGGCATGAAGGCGCTGTTGCGGCTCTGGGAAGAACCCCCGCCGCCAAATTGTTCCTCGGCCAATGCGCAACCGCGCTGCCCTATGTCGTGGCTGGCCTGATTGCCGTCCTGTACTTGTTCGCTGCGGCAGGTAGGGGATCCATCCGCGTTACGGCCCGAGGTGTCGCGACCGGAACAATGGTTGTAGTCGCCATCGCGATCGTACAGGAAACCACCCGCCTTGCGCGGTTTTCTGACAGGATTCCACTGGATCAATCGATCTGGAATTATCTCGACCCGGCCACCATGCTTGGAGCGGCAGTTGTCGCGCTCGGCTGCGCGTTCTCATTGCGCGTTTCATTCAAGGGCAACGCGGCTCTTGCATCTGGCGCACCGAGGCGCGTCAGGGGAAAGCGCGCAGTGCACGGAGATGCCGATTGGATGAGCTCTGCCTTGGCCACGCGTTTGTTTCCGGAGACAGGTGGCATCGTCGTCGGCGAGGCCTACAGGGTCGATCGGGACAGCGTTTCCACGACAATATTCCGGGCCGACGATCCGGCAAGCTGGGGTACTGGCGGACGCGCATCGCTGCTTTGCTTTGACGGCTCATTCGGCTCGTCACATGGGATCGTTTTCGCCGGATCGGGTGGCCACAAGACGACATCGGTCACAATCCCGACGGCGCTCAAATGGGGCAGCACGCTTGTCGCTCTCGACCCGTCAAACGAAGTGGCGCCGATAGTCATCAAACAGCGCGTAGCCGCAGGGCACAAGGTCCATGTTCTTGATCCCAAGTCTCCCGATATTGGCTTCAATGCGCTCGACTGGATCGGCCTGTTTGGTTCGACGAAAGAAGAGGATATCGCAGCCGTGGCGTCGTGGATCGTCAGCGACGACCCGCGTCACAACGCGGGGCGGGATAATTTCTTCCGTGCCTCATCCTTGCAACTGCTGATTGCCATTATCGCGGATGTCTGCCTTTCAGGAAATACGAACCTGGAGAACCAGAACCTGCGCCAGGTCCGCACCAATCTGTCGGAGCCGGAGCCAAAATTGCGCGCCCGGCTCCAGGATATCTACGACCAGTCGAAATCGGTATTCGTGAAAGAGAACGTTGCGCCGTTTATCAACATGACACCGGAGACGTTCAGCGGTGTTTATGCCAATGCGGCGAAGGAAACGCACTGGCTTTCCTATCCGAACTACGCAGCATTGGTCTCCGGTACCAGTTTCGCAACTGACGACCTGGCAAGCGGCAAGGTCGATGTCTTCATCAATCTGGATCTGAAAACGCTGGAGAACCATCCGGGAATCGCGCGTGTGATCATTGGTTCCTTCCTCAACGCCATATACAATCGAAACGGTGACATCAGCGGACGTGCGCTGTTCCTGTTGGACGAGGTTGCGAGGCTTGGCTACCTGCGCATCCTCGAAACCGCACGGGACGCCGGCCGAAAGTACGGGATCACTCTTACGATGCTCTATCAGTCGATTGGTCAGATGCGGGAAGCATATGGTGGCCGCGACGCGACATCGAAATGGTTCGAAAGCG
>JBAYTX010000099.1:0-3952 GCA_041675415.1 Rhizobium sp.
CCGCAAGCTTCGGCCGCATGCCGAGTGTCTCGATGCGGGCCGCCGCTGCGGCGCGCAGCTTCAAGTCATAAGTGCGTGTCGCTCCGCGCTCCGGGCGCATCCCGCTCGAGGCGAGGGCATGGCCCGCCCCGCCGAAGCTGACAAAGGCAAAATCGGGAAATTTATCTGCAATCCCAGTCATCTCTCTTCGGCCTCCCTTTCTTCGGGACTCTTGCAAAATTCCCGCATCATTTCCATGACCTATAGCAATAACTTATAGTCACTCGCGGCCTTTCGATTTGCTCTGCAGCCAGCACGGCAGCATGCCTAGTACAATCGGAAATCAGGGAGATATACCAATGTCCAAGGAAACCACGGAGGCAAAGACCGCTCTGGTGATCAGCGCGCATGCGGCAGATTTCGTCTGGCGATGCGGAGGTGCGATCGCGCTGCATGCGGCGCTCGGCTACAGGGTGACGGTCGTCTGCCTGTCCTTTGGCGAACGTGGCGAAAGCGCCAAGCTGTGGAAGGAAAAAGGCATGACGCTCGATCGGGTGAAGGCAGCCCGGCGTGCAGAATCCGAGCGCGCGGCGGAAGCCCTCGGCGTGCATGAGCTGATCTCGATGGATCTGGGCGACTATCCGCTGGAGCTCACTCGCGACGACAAGAATGAACTCGTCGACGTCATCCGCAAGGTGCAGCCGCGCTTCATGCTGTCGCACTCGCAATATGATCCCTACAATACCGACCACATGTATGCGACCCAGGTGGCTCTCGAGTGCCGGATGATCGCCCAGGCCTGGGGCCATAATCCAGGGGAAAAGGTGCTTGGCGCCCCGCAGCTCTATCTGTTCGAACCGCACCAGACGGAACAGATGGGCTGGAAGCCGGACACGTTCCTCGACATCACGCCGGTCTGGGAGAAGAAGCGCGCCGCCATCGAGTGCATGGAAGGCCAGGAGCATTTGTGGGAATATTACACCCGCGTTGCCATCAACCGCGCCAACCACTTCACTCGCAATTCCGGCGGCCAGGCCGGCGGCCGGGCCTGCAAGTACGCGGAAGGCTTCCAGTCGATCTTCCCGCGCACCGTCGACGAACTCTAAGGGAGAGCCAATCATGGAACCCTGCTTCGACATCGCCCATCTCGCCCATGTCGAGATGTTTACCGACAGGTTCGAGGAAAGCCTCGACTTCTTCACCCGCGTCTACGGCCTGAAACTGTCGGGCCAGGACGAGACCTCGGCCTATCTGAGGGCCTGGGACGATTACGAATACTGCTCGCTGAAGCTGACCCGGTCGCACACCACCGGCGTCGGCCATATTGCCTATCGCGCCTCCAGCCCGCAGGCGCTGGAGCGGCGCGTCAAGGCGATCGAGGCATCGGGATACAAGGTCCACGGCTGGATCGACGGCGATCTCGGCCATGGGCCTGCCTTCCGCTTCGAGGACCCCTTCGGCCACGTCTTCGAGATCTACTGGGACACGGTGAAATACCAGGCGACCGGCGCCGACGTACCGGCACTGAAGAACACCGCCTCGGCCTTTACCGGCGCAGCCCCACGCCGCCTCGACCACCTCAACCTCCTGTCCTCCGACGTGTCGGAATTCCGCCGCTTCATGGAGACCTGTCTCGGCAGTCGCGTGACCGAGATCATCCAGCTCGACAATGGTCGGATCGGCGGATGCTGGTTCACCATCAACAACAAGACCTATGACCTTGCCTGCACCGAAGAGCATGGCGGTGGTGTCGGACGGCTCCACCACGTCACCTATGCCACCGACCAGCGCGAGGACATCCTGCGCGCCGCCGACATCTTCCTCCAGAACGGCGTGCACATCGAGACCGGGCCGCACAAGCACGCCGTCCAGGGGACATTCTTCCTCTATGTCTGGGAACCGGCCGGCAACCGCGTCGAGCTTGCCAATGCCGGTGCCCGGCTCATCCTCCAACCCGACTGGAAGCCTGTCATCTGGACCGAGACCGACCGCAAGAGGGGACAGGCCTGGGGCCTGAAGACGATTGACACCTTCCACACCCACGGCACCCCGCCGGTGAAGAAGGAGCACTGACATGGCCGTCGTCGTTCAGAACATCGAGCGCGCTGATCCTTCCGTGATCGACGGTCTCGCACGCGCAGGCGTCGCCACCGTGCATGAGGCCCAGGGGCGCCAGGGCATGCTGGCCAGCTACATGCGGCCAATCTATACCGGTGCCCAGATCGCCGGCTCGGCCGTGACCATTTCGGCACCACCCGGCGACAACTGGATGGTGCATGTGGCTATCGAACAGTTGAAAGCTGGCGACATTCTGGTGCTGGCCCCGACCTCGCCCTGCGACAACGGCTATTTCGGCGACCTGTTGGCGACCTCCGCCCAGGCCCGCGGTTGCCGCGGCCTCGTCATCGACGCCGGCGTGCGCGACATCCGCGACCTGACCTCCATGCAGTTTCCTGTCTGGTCGAAGGCTGTTTCCGCCCAAGGCACGGTGAAGGAAACCCTCGGTTCGGTGAACGTGCCGGTGGTCTGCGCCGGCGCCGCCGTCGAGGCGGGCGACGTGATCGTCGCCGATGACGATGGCGTCGTGGTGGTCAAACGTGCCGAGGCTGCAAGCGTGCTTGAGGCAGCAAACAAGCGCCTCGCAGCGGAAGAGGCGAAGCGCAAGCGGCTCGCCGCCGGCGAACTGGGGCTCGACATCTCTGCAATGCGCGAGCGGCTCGCCGAGAAAGGCTTGAAATATGTCTGAGGACTATGCCGACGGCATTCCCTGCCTGTGGATGCGCGGCGGCACGTCCAAGGGCGCGGTCTTTCTCGCATCCGACCTGCCTTCCGATCCGCAGCAGCGCGATGCTCTGCTGCTCCGCATCCTGGGATCGCCGGACGCGCGCCAGATCGACGGCATCGGCGGCGCCGATCCGCTGACCTCCAAGGCGGCGATCCTGTCGCCCTCCTCCCGGCCCGACGCCGATGTCGACTATCTCTTCCTCCAGGTCTTCGTCGACCAGGCGATCGTGAACGATGCCCAGGGCTGCGGCAATATCCTGGCCGCCGTCGGCCCGGCGGCGATCGAGCGGGGTCTCGTCAAGGCGCAAGACGGCACCACGCCGGTGCGCATCCACATGCTCAACACCGGCGAAGTGTCGCTCGCCCAAATCGCCACGCCGGACGGCCGGGTCACCTATCAGGGAGATGCGCGGATCGACGGCGTTCCCGGCAGTCATGCGCCGGTACCGCTGTTCTTCCAGAATACCGAGGGCTCGATGTGCGGCGCGCTTCTGCCGACCGGCAGAGCCCGCGACGTGATCGACGGCATCGACTGCACATTGATCGACAACGGCATGCCGATCGTCATCCTGCGCGCCGCCGATTTCGGCCTGACCGGCGAGGAAAGCCGTGAGGATCTGGATGGCGACAACGCGCTCAAGGCACGGCTCGAGGCGATCCGTCTTCAAGTCGGGCCACTGATGAGGCTTGGCGACGTGAGGGAGAGTTCCGTGCCCAAAATGACCCTGGTCTCTGGGCCACGCAATGGCGGGACGATCGGCACCCGCAGCTTCATTCCCCACCGCTGCCACGCCTCCATTGGCGTCTTTGCAGCCGTGAGCGTCGCCACCGCCTGCACGCTGGAAGGGTCGGTCGCTGCGGAAATGGCGCAGATCCCCGCCGACGGGCGTTTCCGCATCGAGCACCCGACGGGGGCAGCCGAAGTCCTGGTGGAGTGCGGGCCGGCCGGTGACATTGTCGGCATTGGCACCTTGCGGACAGCGCGAAAATTGTTCGACGGCCGGGTCTTCCCGGCCGCGACACGAGAGGACAGTCGTTAGGCTCGCACCGGGGCTAATGACCTCCCGTGAACTGCCCCCCATTTCGACCGGACAGTCGGCATAAGCAGAAAGGCTCAAGCACAGGCTTGAGGACAGGCTTATGTCTAACGAGTATCGACACGTTGAATTGCTGACGGGTGATGTTCGCC
>JBAYTX010000100.1:0-3167 GCA_041675415.1 Rhizobium sp.
GCCAATTCGGAGTCGTTCTGACGGAGCGATTTTGCGGCGAGATCAAGCAGAGACGCGAAGAGCATATCCGAAGATACGGTCGAGCGGCTTTGCGCCGATATTGACGCAAAAGCGCCCGTCCCTTTGGGTTTCCGATTGGCGGACGCCCGATGGCGACCCGGTCTTGCCCGATGTCGCGCATCGCGCCGCGACCGGTTCACCACCGGATCGCACACGCCAATCGAGAAACAGAACCGACACCGAATTGGCCGGAAACGCTCTAGTCGTGTCTCGGGCAGGGCCCGGTGCCGGTTCAGATCGATTTTGCCGCGCCGCCGTCGACGCGCAGCATGGTACCGGTGACGTAGCTTGCCGGCACGGAGCAGAGGAAGGCTGCGGCGGCGGCGAATTCCTCCACCTTGCCCAGCCGGCCGGCGGGGATCGTCCTGATCGAGGCGGCGCGCACCTCATCCAGTGTCTTGCCGGCCTTCTTCGCATTGGCGCCGTCGAGCTCGTCGATCCGGTCGGTATGGATACGGCCGGGCAGGAGCATGTTGGCGGTGACGCCATAGGAAGCGACTTCGGTCGCAAGCGTCTTGTTCCAGCCGACCAGTGCCGAACGCAACGTGTTGGACAACGCCAGATTGGGGATCGGCTCGAACACGCCGGACGAGGCGACGGTGAGGATGCGGCCGAAGCCTTGCGTCTGCATCAGCGGCAGGAGCGCATTGGTGAGCGTAATGACGCGCACCACCATCGACTGGAAGAAGTTATAGAGCTTTTCCGCCGTCATCTCCTGCGCCGTGCCGGGGGTTGGGCCGCCGGTATTGTTGACCAGGATGTCAATGCCGCCGAGCTTGTGGTGGACGGCGGCCAGCATCTTGTCGACAAAATCGGCATCGGAGAGATCGGCCTCGATCCAGTCGGCCTTGCCGCGGCCCGCCGCGTTGATCGCCTCCGCATTGGCGGCGAGCTTGTCGGCACTGCGGCCGCACAAGAGCACATGCGCACCCTCGTCGGCCAGCGCTTTCGCAATACCGAGGCCAAGCCCGCGCGACGAGGCGAGCACGAGCGCGCGTTTTCCCGAAATACCGAGATCCATGTGAACTTCCTTCCCTGAGACGGTTCTGTGTTGGCGCGAACCTAGCAAGGGGGAGGAGAGGGCGAAACCCCGCTTCCGGTTCGCGGGGATCAAAAATCTGGAACGGCACTTTCCCCGAATTGAACAAGCCCATGTGCCCGGGCGCCTGTATGATCGCCCAGTCGAAGCGGGATTCCGCCGATTCTGTTGACGTTTACGTAAACGTTGGATAGGTTTTCGGTAACTGTCATGGGATAGTGGAGCAAATCCTCCGGCTGCTGTCGCAACCCGGCTCGACAAGGAGCCCGTGTTTTGACAAGGAAGAAGCCGAATTGGGGGATCAGGCCCGAGCGGAGAGAGACGATGAGCGAGCAACAGCAACTGCCCGAACGCGAGAGCATGGAATTCGACGTGGTGATCGTGGGTGCCGGCCCCGCCGGCCTTTCCGCCGCGATCCGCCTGAAGCAGGTCAATCCGGAGCTCACCGTCGTCGTTCTCGAAAAGGGTTCGGAAGTCGGCGCGCATATCCTATCCGGCGCGGTGGTCGATCCGATTGGTATCGACAGGTTGCTGCCCGAATGGCGCAAGGAGACGGACCATCCCTTCAAGACGGAGGTGAAGGACGACCACTTCCTGTTCCTGGGGCCGGCCGGCTCGATCCGCCTGCCCAACATGTTCATGCCGCCGCTGATGAGCAATCACGGCGCCTATATTGTCTCGCTTGGCAATGTCTGCCGCTGGCTCGCGGCCCATGCCGAGGCGCTGGGCGTCGAGATCTATCCGGGCTTCGCCGCGACCGAAGTGCTCTATAACGACGAGGGCGCAGTCATCGGCGTTGCCACCGGCGACATGGGCATCGAAAAGAACGGCGAGCCTGGCCCGGCCTATACGCGCGGCATGGAGCTTCTCGGCAAGTATGTGCTGATCGGCGAGGGCGTGCGCGGATCGCTCGCCAAGCAGCTGATCGCAAAGTTCGATCTCTCGAAGGATCGCGAGCCGCAGAAATTCGGCATCGGCCTCAAGGAACTCTGGCAGGTGAAGCCGGAGAACCACAAGCCCGGCCTCGTCCAGCACTCCTTCGGCTGGCCGCTCGACATGAAGACCGGCGGTGGCTCCTTCCTCTATCATCTCGAAGACAATCTCGTGGCGGTCGGCTTCGTCGTCCACCTGAACTACAAGAACCCCTATCTCTACCCGTTCGAGGAATTCCAGCGCTTCAAGACCCATCCGACCATCGCGCCCACGTTCGAAGGGGCCAAGCGCCTCTCATACGGTGCGCGCGCCATCACCGAGGGCGGCTACCAGTCGGTGCCGAAGCTCTCCTTCCCGGGCGGCGCGCTGATCGGCTGTTCCGCCGGCTTCGTCAACGTGCCGCGCATCAAGGGCAGCCACAATGCCGTGCTGTCGGGCATGCTCGCCGCCGACAAGATCGCGGACGCCATTGCTAATGGCCGCGCCAATGACGAGCCGGTCGAGATTGAGAACGAATGGCGCGCGACCGATATTGGCAAGGATCTGAAGCGGGTCAGGAACGTCAAGCCGCTGTGGTCGAAGTTCGGCACGGCGATCGGCGTGGGGCTGGGCGGTCTCGACATGTGGACCAACCAGCTGTTCGGCTTCTCGCTGTTCGGTACGCTGAAACACGGCAAGACCGATGCCGCCTCGCTTGAGCCGGCAGCCAGGCACACGCCGATCGTCTATCCGAAGCCGGACGGCGTCTTGACCTTCGATCGCCTGTCCTCAGTCTTCCTGTCCAACACCAACCACGAGGAGGACCAGCCGGTCCATCTTCAGGTCAAGGACATGGACTTGCAGAAGCGCTCGGAACTCGGCATCTATGCCGGCCCCTCGACCCGCTACTGTCCCGCTGGTGTCTACGAATGGGTGACAAACGATGAAGAGCCGGTTTACGTGATCAACGCGCAGAACTGCGTCCACTGCAAGACCTGCGACATCAAGGACCCGAACCAGAACATCAACTGGGTGCCGCCACAAGGGGGCGAAGGGCCGGTCTATCCGAACATGTAATGTTCGTCCGGCCCGCACGGACCCCCGTGGGGAAAAGGCGGGCGAAGGGCCGGTCTATCCGAACATGTAATGTTCGTCC
>JBAYTX010000101.1:0-2519 GCA_041675415.1 Rhizobium sp.
ACCTGATTTGTAATCAGGGGGTCGCGGGTTCGAATCCTGCCGGGGGCACCATTCTTTCATGATCCAACTCCGTCGACATTCTGACACTTCGCATGGTCCCGATCTATCGCGTAGGTCGAGTATCTGTCATTATCGGGCAAGGTTGGATGGAGGTTGCCATGACGTCTCTTTTGCGTCTCACCGCTCTCTTGCTTGCATTTTCTGCCATCTGCTCGCCGTCATTTGCTGAGGACGTCCCCACTGCCGTCTACAAATGCGAGGACGGCAGCCAGTTCTCCGCACGCTTTGAAAATGAAACGGCGCAACTGACGTTTCCGGACGGAACGGCCTATGTACTGCCGGTCGCAATTTCCGGTTCCGGTTTCCGCTACGAAGCCGATGGCCGCGAATTGCGCGGCAAGGGCGAGGATGCGACCTGGACCGTGCCGGGTGCCGAGCCGCTCAACTGCCGGGCGGAAGACGCCGATTGAGTTCCCTTTGCGGTTATTATTTGAACGGTGAAGCCGGTCTCTGACTGGGCGGACTGGACAGTCCGGCCTTCGGAGCTTAAGCGGACGTTTGACGGCCGCGACAGGACTGCGGCCCAAAGGTGTGAGGGAATAGCCATGGAAGTACGGGATTCGAACGGAACGATTCTTCAGGAAGGTGACAATGTCACGCTGGTGAAGGACCTGAAGGTCAAGGGGACCTCCGAGACGCTGAAGCGCGGTACGATGATCAAGGGCATTCACCTGACCGATGATCCGGATGAGGTCGAATGCCGCCACGCCAAGATCAAGGGTCTGGTATTGCGCACGGAATTCCTGAAGAAAGCCTGATCCGGCGTCGGCCTTCCGTTTCGAGTGCGACGTTGCCGCTGCCGACAGAGTTTTTTGCCAGCAACTCCCGATCGGAAAGACTGGCGGCTAGGGCGCAGAGTTCAGCAGGAACTGTCGCGATGCATAGAGCGCGATCGCTGCGGCATTCGATACGTTCAGCGACTTGATGGCGCCCGGCATGTCCAGTCTCGCGAGCGCATTGACGGTTTCGCGCGTCTTCTGGCGAAGGCCTTTACCTTCGGAACCGAGCACGAGAGCGATCTTCCTGCCCTGGAAGGTGCTTTCGAGCGCAGCCGGCCCCTCTGAATCGAGTCCGATCGAGTAGAAACCGAGCTTGTGCAGTTCGCTGAGCGCATCGGCGAGATTGGTGATCTGAATATATGGAATGAGTTCCAGGGCTCCGGAGGCCGATTTTGCCAGGACGCCTGATTCGGTCGGGCTATGGCGCATGGTCGTGATCACGGCACCAGCGCCGAATGCGACGGCGGTGCGCATGATCGCCCCGACATTGTGCGGATCAGTGACCTGATCGAGCACCAGTAGCAGCGGGCTTTCCTTAAGCGCCTCCAGACGGCGAATGGGTAAGGGACGCGTCTCCAGCATGACGCCTTGATGGATGGCATCCGGTCCGAGGAGCTTGTCGATATCCTGCGGCGAGACGATCTCAACCGGAAAATCGAGCGCGTCCACGGGGCCGATCTCCAGCCGCACGAGGGCATTCTGTGTCAGCGAGAGCTTGATGATCTTGCGCTCGGGGTTGTCCAGTGCTGCACGAACGGTGTGCAGGCCATAGAGATAGACCTGATCGGGTGCCAGTTGTGGCGGGACCCAGTCCTCGGCGCCGGCTCTCTTTCGCCTCTGGGGCACCGGTGTGGGGATCTCTCCGCGCTTACGTTTGGAATCGCGTACCTGGCGGCGCAGTGTCGCATAGTGGCTGTCGCGGGCGGTTTTGTCTTTTGAAGTGTCTTTGGCCATGCGGCTTTATAGCCGCCATATTCTCCTGCGGATAGTGGCCGAAACATCCGCCGGCTTTTTGGCGGGGTGAAAATATTTCGGAATTTTTCGCCTTTCATTGTGTTGACATAAGCGGGCAGGGCAGTCATATACCCGCCGCAGATCGCGGGGCTGACGCCACCGCAGTCTCGACTGAAAAGCTTGGTCGCTTGATCCGGACGAAAAACTGGAGAGATGCCCGAGTGGTTAAAGGGGACGGACTGTAAATCCGTTGGCTTCGCCTACGTTGGTTCAAATCCAACTCTCTCCACCATTCGTCCTCGGATCGAACACCGCGGGTATAGCTCAATGGTAGAGCAGCAGCCTTCCAAGCTGAATACGCGGGTTCGATTCCCGCTACCCGCTCCAAGCTTTCGCGCCTGCCCTGAAGCAAATCACTGATTTTTCTGAAATATTGACAGTGTTTCAGCTCGGATTGGCAAGTGGTTGGCAAAAGCCCGGCCCGCGCATCCTTCCCTGGATGACGCCTCTTTGGGCTCGCAGCAATTAAGTCTTGCGCATTCGTCACGAAAGCCTTAAACGGCGGCACTAAACCGGTTCGCCGGGTCAACCTTTTTACGATCATAGGAAGCATTCAAATGGCAAAGAGTAAGTTTGAGCGCACGAAGCCGCACGTTAACATTGGCACGATCGGCCACGTTGACCATGGCAAGACGTCTCTGACGGCTGCGATCACCAAGTACTTTG